>NZ_JBWKVD010000015.1:0-139255 GCF_059421525.1 Pseudomonas sp. GW821-FHT02H06 | reverse complement strand
CGCAGGGCTTCGCTGGTTCAGGCCAAAACCAGCCTGACCCAGAGCTGGGCAAATGACGCCAGTTTGAAAGCTGTGTTCGCCACTTTTCTCAAATCGGTTGAGCGCCTGGACCTGCTCGTCCAGAAAAAACTCAAAGATGTCTTGCGAGAAGCCGGTTTGCTTGAAGAAGTCGCTCGCTGCCAAGCGATCGAGGGTATCGGTTTTCTGACCGCAACTGCTTTGGTCATGGCATATAACCGAGGCGACTTTAACAGCGGCGACTCTTTCATTGCTTTTTTGGGCATGGACCTAAGAGTGAGCGACTCGGGCCAAAAAAACGGCCGAAGATCTTTAACAAAGCGAGGGTGCTCGGAAGTTCGCCGATTACTGCACAACGCCGCTATGTCGGCGAGCCGATCAATTGCCTGGAAAGCGTTCTACAACAAACACCTGGGCAGCGGAAAAGCGACGACCCAGGTGCTTGTCATGCTCAGCCGTAAGCTCGCTCGGATCGCGTTCTCCCTGATGAAAAATCAGAGCGACTACCAACCGAAAAGGGGGATTTTGGCTTGATGACAACCATAGAATCTCCCACAGGATATTCGTCTGTTCGAGGTATCGGGAAAGTCGCAGAACCGGCGGGAGTGAGCTTGCTCACGAAGAGGCCAGGACATTCATCCTCTTTCTCTGGGGCTTGAAGCAGGTCTTTGTGAGCAAGCTCCCAACGGGAAAGGCACCGCCCACTAATCGGCCCGGTGACATCAAACGCCAAGCCAGTCCTGACATTGCGTTATCATGCGCGGCCTGAATTTTTGCGCTAGGTGAGTAGTAATGCTGGCACATGTGCTGCCGGAGCGTGGATGAACGCTGCGGTCGACGATGATCTCCCCCTGTCCCTGACCCGCACCGGCGTGCGCCCTGCCGATCGCCTCGGGTTTACCCTGATGATCGCCGCACTGGTGCATCTGGCGGTGATCCTTGGCGTCGGTTTCACCTACGTCAAACCGGAAAAGATCAGCCAGACCCTGGAGATCACCCTCGCCCCCTTCAGAAGCGACACCAAGCCCAAGGACGCCGACTTCCTCGCCCAGGAAAACCAGCAGGGCAGCGGCACCCTCGACAAGAAAGCGGTGCCCAAGACCACCGAAATCGCCCCGTATCAAGACAACCAGATCAACAAGGTCACGCCACCGCCTGCCGCCAAACCGGTGATCAAGCAGGACGCGCCGAAGACCGCTGTCGCCACGAAAGCGCAGTCTCCGCAGAAGACCGTCGCCAGGCGCGATGAGGTCAAGCCGGAAGAACAGAAGAAGGTCGCGCCGACCATCGACAGCACGCAGCTGAACAGCGAAATCGCCAGCCTCGAAGCCGAGCTGGCGGATGAGCAGCAGGCGTACGCCAAGCGTCCGAAGATCCACCGCCTGAGCGCGGCCTCAACGATGCGCGACAAGGGCGCCTGGTACAAAGAGGACTGGCGCAAGAAGATCGAGCGCATCGGCAACCTGAATTACCCGGATGAAGCCCGCCGCAAGCAGATCTACGGCAGCCTGCGGATGATGGTCTCGATCAACCGCGACGGTTCACTCTACGAAGTGCTGATTCTGGAGTCATCAGGCCAGCCGCTGCTGGATCAGGCGGCGCAGAAGATTGTCCGCCTGGCAGCACCCTTTGCGCCGTTCAGTGGCGATCTGGCCGATATCGACCGGCTCGAGATCATCCGCACCTGGAAATTCGCGCGCGGGGACAAGCTGTCGAGTAATTGATCAGCCAATGCCGTGCAATATGAAACCTGACCTGCGTCGCGATTTATCCGCCCGTGAGTCGGTTCTGCCAGTTGTCACAACAGCCCCGCGACGCCACACTAGGGCTCATGAAAAACGTCTCTCCGTCGTACCTCAAACACCAGTTTCTGATCGCCATGCCCCACATGCACGATGAGAACTTCGCTCAGACCTTGACCTACATCGTCGAGCACAATGCCAATGGCGCCATGGGTCTGATCATCAACCGACCGCAAAGCCTGTCGCTGGCAGACATTCTGGAACAGCTGCGCCCCGAATTGCCGCCACCTGCGCGCTGCAAGGACATCGCCATTCACCTTGGCGGGCCGGTGCAAACCGATCGAGGGTTCGTCCTGCACCCTTCCGGCCAGGTGTTCCAGGCGACCGTGGACCTGGGCGGCATTTCGCTCTCGACCTCTCAGGACGTCCTCTTCTCCATCGCAGATGGCTACGGCCCTGATCAAAATCTGATCACCCTAGGCTATGCCGGCTGGGACGCCGGCCAGCTTGACGCCGAGTTCGCCGCCAATGCGTGGCTCAACTGCGCATTCGACCCGGCGATCCTTTTCGACGTCGAAAGCGAAGACCGCCTCGACGCCGCTGCCGCCAAACTGGGCGTCAACCTCAATCTGCTGACCAGTCAGGCGGGTCACGCCTGATGGCCGGACTGCGTCTGTTACTGGGATTCGACTACGGCACCAAACAGATCGGCGTGGCAGTCGGCCAGGTGATCACCGGGCAGGCCCGCGAGCTTTGCACATTGAAAGCGCAGAACGGCGTGCCGGACTGGGACAAAGTGCAGGCGCTGATTACCGAATGGAAACCGGACGCCATCGTCGTCGGCCTGCCGCTGAATATGGACGGCACGCCGAGCGAGATGAGCGCACGCGCCGAGAAGTTTTCGCGCAAGCTCAATGGCCGCTTCAACCTGCCGGTCTACACCCACGACGAGCGCCTGACCACCTTCGAAGCCAAGGGCGAACGCGCCTCTCGCGGCCAGCACGGCAGCTACCGGGACAATCCCGTGGACGCCATCGCCGCAGCGCTGCTGTTGCAAAGCTGGCTGGAAGCCAACGCCGCGCTGTTTGAAACCTGATCCATCTACGCTGAACCGAATTCGATTTACCCAGGACGTTCGTGCAGCGCACGCCGGGGCACCTGAAGGAGCAACCATGAGTCTGCCAAATCCCGCCGAACTGATCAGCCAGATGGCGATTGATCTCAACGCGCACCTGAACAAACGCGGCATCCAGGAGCCTCGCTTCATCGGCATTCGCACCGGTGGCGTGTGGGTCGCGCAGGCGCTCCTTGAAGCCCTCAACATCCAGTCGCCGCTGGGCACGCTGGACGTCTCTTTTTACCGCGACGACTTCAGCCAGAACGGCCTGCACCCGCAAGTGCGCCCTTCGGAACTGCCGTTCGAGATCGAAGGCCAGCATCTGGTGCTGATCGATGACGTGCTGATGAGCGGGCGCACCATTCGTGCGGCGCTCAACGAACTGTTCGATTACGGCCGCCCGGCCAGCGTGACCCTGGTGTCGCTGCTGGATCTGGACGCTGCCGACCTGCCGATCCGGCCAAACGTGACGGGCGCGACCCTGTCACTGGGGCCGAATGAACGGGTCAAGCTGTCCGGGCCAACGCCGCTGACGCTCGAACTGCAAGACCTCTCCACCGATTCCGCCGCCCTCTAAGAGTCCTTTGCGATGACGCCTCTCGACGCCAAGCGCCCGCTGCAACTGAACCATCAGGGCCAGCTGCAGCACTTTCTCTCCCTCGACGGTTTGCCCCGCGAACTGCTCACCGAAATCCTCGACACCGCCGACTCGTTCCTGGAAGTCGGCGCCCGCGCGGTGAAGAAGGTCCCGTTGCTGCGCGGCAAGACCGTGTGCAACGTGTTCTTCGAGAACTCGACACGCACCCGCACCACGTTCGAACTGGCGGCCCAAAGGTTGTCGGCGGACGTCATTACGTTGAACGTATCGACCTCCTCGACCAGCAAGGGCGAGACGCTGTTCGATACGCTGCGCAACCTTGAAGCCATGGCCGCCGACATGTTCGTGGTGCGCCACGGTGACTCCGGTGCGGCGCACTTCATCGCCGAACATGTCAGCCCTCAGGTCGCGATCATCAACGGCGGCGACGGCCGCCATGCGCACCCGACCCAGGGCATGCTGGACATGCTGACCATCCGTCGCCACAAGGGCAATTTCGAAAACCTCTCGGTGGCGATCGTCGGCGATATCCTGCATTCCCGCGTCGCGCGCTCGAACATGATCGCGCTCAAAGCGCTGGGCTGCCCGGACATCCGCGTGGTCGCGCCAAAAACCCTGCTGCCAGTGGGCGTCGAGCAATACGGCGTGAAGGTCTACACCGACCTGAACGAAGGCCTGAAGGACGTCGACGTGGTGATCATGTTGCGCCTGCAGCGCGAGCGCATGTCGGGCGGCCTGCTGCCGAGCGAGGGTGAGTTCTACCGGCTGTTCGGCCTGACCACCGCGCGCCTGGCCGGCGCCAAGCCCGATGCCATCGTGATGCACCCGGGCCCGATCAACCGCGGCGTGGAGATCGAATCAGCCGTAGCGGACGGTGCGCACTCGGTCATTCTCAATCAGGTGACCTACGGCATTGCCGTGCGCATGGCCGTTCTGTCCATGGCCATGAGTGGCCAAACCGCACAACGTCAGTTCGAGCAGGAGATCGCCCAGTGAAGTTCAGCATCCTCGGCGCTCGCGTCATCGACCCTGTCAGCGGTCTGGATCAAGTCACCGACATCCATCTTGAAGCGGGGAAGGTTCTCGCCCTCGGCGCGGCACCTGCCGGCTTCAGCCCTATGGAAACCATCGACGCCGCCGGCCTGATTGCTGCCCCCGGGCTGGTCGACCTGAACGTGTCGTTGCGCGAGCCCGGTTACAGCCGCAAGGGCAATATCGCCAGCGAAACCCGCGCAGCGGCGGCCGGCGGCGTCACCAGCCTGTGCTGTCCGCCGCGTACAAAACCGGTTCTCGACACGTCCGCCGTCGCCGAGCTGATCCTCGACCGCGCCCGCGAAGCCGGCCACAGCAAGGTCTATCCGATCGGCGCGTTGAGCAAGGGTCTGGAAGGCGAGCAACTGGCCGAGCTGATTGCCCTGCGCGACGCCGGTTGCGTGGCGTTCACCAACGGCATGGTCAATTTCCGCAGCAACCGCACGTTGTGCCGCGCGCTCGAATACGCGGCGACGTTCGATCTGACCGTGATTTTCAATTCCCAGGACCACGACCTTGCTGAAGGCGGCCTGGCCCACGACGGCCCGACGGCTGCGTTTCTGGGTTTGCCGGGCATTCCGGAAACGGCTGAGACGGTGGCACTGGCGCGTGACCTGCTGCTGGTCGAGCAAAGCGGTGTGCGCGCCCATTTCACGCAACTGACCAGTGCGCGCGGCGTGGCCTTGATTGCCCAGGCGCAGGCGCGAGGCCTGCCGGTGACCGCGGACGTGGCGCTGTATCAGTTGATCCTGACCGATGAAGCACTGACCGGCTTCTCGAGCCTGTACCACGTGCAGCCGCCGCTGCGCACCCGCGCGGATCGCGACGCATTGCGTGAGGCGGTGAAGTCGGGCGTGGTGCAGGCGATCTCCAGTCACCACCAGCCCCACGAGCGTGACGCGAAGCTGGCCCCGTTCGGCGCGACCGAGCCGGGCATCAGCAGCGTGGAGCTGTTGTTGCCACTGGCGATGACGCTGGTCGAAGACGGCCTGCTGGACCTGCCGACGCTGCTGGTACGCCTTAGCTCCGGACCCGCCGCTGCGCTGCGCCTGCCGGCCGGAACGCTGATTGCCGGCTCGCCTGCGGACCTGGTGCTGTTCGACCCCGCTGCGTCGACGGTGGCGGGTGAGAAATGGCTGTCGAAAGGCGAGAACTGCCCATTTCTGGGCCATTGCCTGCCAAGTGCCGTGAAGTACACGTTTGTGGATGGGCGGGTTAGCTATAACGGGTGAGACGCCCAACCTCAGGCAGACGTTGATTATGTGGGAGCGAGCTTGCTCGCGAAGGCTTACTTTCAGCCTCAGAGAAAATGGCTGAATGCACCGGCCCCTTCGTGAGCAAGCTCGCTCCGACAGGTTTTGTGTCGCGCCCTACCGTCAGCGATGACGCACCTCATCGTGGGGTGACGTCTCTCACTTCCACGGACGAGCCCAAAGCAACCTCTATTACCGGCGGGCGTTCTTCACCGAGATCTGGTCATTCAGCGTCCAGAAGTCGTACAGCACGCCCAGCAGCGCCAGACCTCCCGTGAACAGGTAAATGATCCCGGTGATCCATTTGCCCTGATACATCCGGTGCACGCCGAACACGCCCAGAAAGGTCAGCAGAATCCAGGCGAGGCTGTAATCGGTCGAGCCTGCGTTGAATCGCAGGTCCGCTTCCCGATCCATCGCAGGGATCAGGAACAAGTCGATCAGCCAGCCAATGCCAAACAGGCCCAGCGTGAAAAACCAGATCGTGCCGGTCACCGGCTTGCCGTAATAAAAGCGATGCGCCCCGGTAAATCCCACAATCCAGAGCAGATAGCCCATGACCTTGCTATGGGTGTCCGGACGTTGAACGTCGGGTTGATAGGTGTTCATTGTTGACCTCGCTTGCTGCAATAGAAAAAAATATGCGTAAGTTTTGTGACTTTCGTGACGCCGTCCGACGTATGGCTTGAACCTCTTTTCAATCGTGCAAACCCTTGTTCTGCAAGGTGATCAGCGCACTGAGATGACGATTCTGCAGCCAAAACTGACTTTGAGGGCAGTAAATTGTTCGACAAGGGGGCTCAGAATTTCGCAAAAAGCTGTTATAAAGTTGCGCGCTGACCAACAAGAGCCCTGCCTAATGCGTCCATTTTTCAAGACATGGCTGACTATTTGTCTATTTATGCCACTGGCCGCCCACGCCACCAATCGTGAGCAAACGCTTCCACCGAGCTTCACCGGTTTCACCGCCAGGTCCGAGTCGCCGGAATCCGTTTCACGCAACATCGCTGCTCAACGAGCTGCAATGGCTGCACTGGAACAGACGGCTACTCCACTCGAGACCTCTGGCAAGCGAGCCAAAGCTGTTAAGGGAAAACCATCCCGCAGCACTCGCAAGATTTCGCAGAACACTGTCGCCCTGGCCAACACGGCGCAGATGGGTACCAAACAGAGCAGCACCGTGGTCAACCGGGCCGTTAACGCCATCGGTACACCTTATCGTTGGGGCGGCACCAGCCCAACAAAAGGGTTCGACTGCAGCGGACTGGTGAAATACGCCTTCAACGACGTGAGCGAAGTCGATTTGCCGCGCACGTCCAACGCCATGGCCGAAGGTCACGGGCAGAAGGTTGACCGCAAGGATTTGAAGCCGGGCGACTTGCTGTTCTTCAACATCAAGAGCCGCACAGTGAATCACGTTGCGATTTACCTCGGCAACGACCGATTCGTTCACGCGCCACGCCGTGGCAAATCCGTGACGATTGACACGCTGAAGAAGCCGTATTGGGACAGCCATTACGTCGTCGCCAAGCGTGTGCTGCCAAAGCAGCCGCCGAGTCAGAAAGGCACCGTGCGCATCGCCCAGCGCTGATCGCACCCGCCGCCTGAAAAACACTGTGTGGAGCGAATTCATTCGCTCCACACAGTCGTTTGTATTCCTGATCAGAAATTATCAGGCGTCTTCGCCTTCTCCCGCGCACTCTCGCGCGTGATCAGCCCCTTGCTGATCAGGTCCTTCAGGCACATATCCAGCGTCTGCATCCCCAGCGATCCCCCGGTCTGAATCGACGAGTACATCTGCGCCACTTTGTCCTCGCGGATCAGGTTACGGATCGCCGACGTGCCGATCATGATCTCGTGGGCCGCAACCCTACCTCCGCCGACCTTCTTCAGCAGCGCCTGAGAAACAATGGCGTGGAGCGACTCGGAGAGCATCGAGCGGATCATCGACTTCTCCTGCGCCGGGAACACGTCGACGATACGGTCGATGCTCTTGGCTGCGGACGTGGTATGCAGCGTGCCGAACACCAAGTGGCCGGTTTCTGCCGCCGTCAGCGCCAGACGAATGGTTTCGAGGTCGCGCAGCTCACCCACCAGAATCACGTCAGGGTCTTCCCGCAGTGCCGATCGCAGCGCTTCGGCGAAGCCGTGGGTGTCGCGATGGACTTCGCGCTGGTTGATCAGGCTTTTCTTGGACTCGTGTACGAACTCGATCGGATCTTCGATGGTGAGAATGTGGTGATGCTTGTTGCTGTTCAGATAGTCGACCATGGCAGCCAGGGTGGTCGACTTGCCCGAGCCGGTCGGACCGGTGACCAGCACCAGGCCGCGCGGCACGTCGGTAATCTTGCGAAACACTTCGCCCATGCCCAGCTCTTCCATGCTCAGGACCTTCGACGGAATGGTCCGGAACACGGCGCCCGCGCCGCGATTCTGGTTAAACGCGTTGACCCGGAAGCGCGCCACGCCCGGCACTTCGAATGAGAAGTCTGTCTCCAGATCTTCCTCGAAGTCCTTGCGCTGCTTGTCGTTCATGATGTCGTAGATCAGCCCCTGAACCTCTTTCTGGTCCAGTGCGGGCAGGTTGATCCGCCGCACATCGCCATCGACGCGGATCATCGGCGGCAGGCCGGCAGAGAGATGCAAGTCCGACGCGCCTTGCTTGGCACTGAAGGCCAGCAGCTCGGTAATATCCATACAGCTCCTCATCACATAGAATGCCGCAGACTTTAGCCCTGCTGGCGCAAATCAATGTCCACGATAGCAGAGAACATTTCAACGCTCGCCGAGCGAATTCGTAGCGCGGCGCAAGCAGTACAGCGCGACCCGGCGTCTGTCGGCCTGTTGGCGGTGAGCAAGACCAAGCCGGCGAATGATCTGCGGGAGGCCTACGACGCCGGCCTCCGCGATTTTGGCGAAAATTACCTCCAGGAAGCCCTCGGCAAACAGGCCGAATTGAGTGACCTGCCCTTGATCTGGCATTTCATCGGCCCCATCCAGTCCAACAAGACTCGCGCCATCGCCGAGCACTTTGCCTGGGTGCATTCCGTGGACCGTCTGAAAATCGCACAACGGCTGTCCGAACAGCGTCCGCCGGAACTGCCGCCGCTGAACATCTGCATTCAGGTCAACGTCAGCGGCGAGGCCAGCAAGTCAGGCTGCAGCCCTGAAGACCTGCCTGCATTGGCCCAGGCCATCAGCGCGCTGCCGAATCTGAAACTGCGCGGCCTGATGGCCATTCCCGAACCCACCGATGACCGCGACGAACAGAACGCTTCGTTCGCCGCCGTCAGCACGCTGCAGGCGCAACTTGGCCTGCCGCTGGACACGCTTTCCATGGGCATGAGCCACGACCTCGAAGCCGCCATCGCACAAGGCGCGACCTGGGTGCGGATTGGCACTGCCCTCTTTGGCGCCCGCAATTATGGGCAGCCTTAACCTTTGCCCCACAGGAAACCGTTCATGAGCAAAACCCGTATCGCGTTCATCGGCGCCGGCAACATGGCCGCCAGCCTGATTGGCGGCATGCGCGCCCAGGGCGTCGACGCTGAGCTGATTCGCGCCAGTGACCCTGGCGCAGAGACCCGCGAGCGCGTGGCAAAAGAACACGGCATCAAGGTGGTCGCCGACAACGCCGAGGCCATTGAAGGCGCCGATGTGGTGTTGTTGGCGGTCAAGCCGCAAATGATGAAAGCGGTGTGCGAAGCGCTGAAGCCGGCGCTCAAACCGCATCAACTGATCGTATCCATCGCCGCCGGGATTACCTGCGCCAGCATGCGGTCGTGGCTGGGCAAGCAGCCCCTCGTGCGCTGCATGCCGAATACCCCGGCGCTGTTGCGCCAGGGTGTCAGCGGCTTGTATGCGACGGCGGATGTCACCCCGGCGCAGCGCGAGCAGGCCGAGATGCTGCTGTCGGCGGTCGGGACTGCACTGTGGGTCGATGAAGAAGCCCACATCGACGCCGTAACGGCGGTGTCGGGCAGCGGCCCGGCGTATTTCTTCCTGCTGATCGAAGCCATGACGGCCGCAGGCGTCAAACTCGGCCTGCCGGCTGACGTTGCCAGCAAGCTCACCCTGCAAACCGCACTGGGCGCTGCACTGATGGCGACCGGCAGCGACGTCGATGCCGCTGAACTGCGTCGCCGTGTGACCTCGCCTGCGGGCACCACCGAAGCGGCCATCAAATCGTTCCAGGCCGATGGCTTCGAAACAATTGTGGAGAAGGCGCTGGGCGCCGCTGCACATCGCTCCGCCGAACTCGCCGAACAGCTGGGCAAATAAGGAACCACTCATGAATGCACTCACCGGCGCCACGATTTTCGTCATCCAGACGCTCATCAGCCTGTACCTGACCATCGTTCTGCTGCGCTTCGTGCTGCAGCTGGTCAAAGCCAACTTTTACAACCCGCTGTGCCAGTTCGCCGTCCGTGCGACCCAGCCGTTGCTCAAGCCTATCCGGCGCATCGTGCCGAGCGTCTTCGGGCTCGATACTTCTTCGCTGCTGCTGGCGATCGTCATTCAAGCGCTGTTGATGGCCTTCGTACTGATGATGACCTACGGCACCATCGGCGATATCCCGCACCTGTTGATGTGGTCGATCATCGGCATCACGTCGCTGCTGCTGAAGATCTTCTGGGTCGCGATGATCATCATGGTCATCGTTTCCTGGATTGCTCCGGGCAGCCACAACCCGGCCGCCGAGCTCGCCTACCAGATCAGCGAGCCGATCCTGGCGCCGTTCCGTCGCATCATCCCCAACCTGGGCGGCATGGACATCTCGCCGATCTTCGCCTTCCTGGCGATCCAGGTGCTGCAGTCCTACGTCATGCCTGAACTGGCGGCCTATGCCGGCATGCCGCAAGAGCTTTGGCGGTTGATCTGACTGCCGCCGCATGCAGCCAATGA
This sequence comes from Pseudomonas sp. GW821-FHT02H06, assembly GCF_059421525.1. Lineage (NCBI taxonomy): Bacteria > Pseudomonadati > Pseudomonadota > Gammaproteobacteria > Pseudomonadales > Pseudomonadaceae > Pseudomonas > Pseudomonas sp. GW821-FHT02H06. The sequence goes on along the minus strand of NZ_JBWKVD010000015.1, from coordinate 128,590 downwards.
GAACGCGGTAACTCTGACAGTAGGACCGGCTTCAGCCGGGAAGCTTTAGATCTTGGGGCGACGGCGCCAGCAACCGTCGCCTTTTTCCCAGTCTGATGAATGTCGCGCAGGCAAAAATCCAAAGCGTCACCCTCCGCGAAATCAGCCATTTACTTTGTTGCCGCACCCCCGCGCGATCTTTAGACTTACGCCTCATTTCAGCGAGAGCAGGTCGATGTCCACGGTCTTTCCCAAAGATTCTGTCGGTCTAGTCACGCCGCAAACGGCGCATTTCAATGAGCCGCTGGCCTTGGCCTGCGGACGCTCGCTGCCTGCCTACGACCTCATCTACGAAACCTACGGCCAGCTCAATGCTGCCAAAAGCAACGCGGTGCTCATCTGCCACGCGCTGTCGGGTCATCACCATGCAGCGGGCTACCACAGCGCCGAAGACCGCAAGCCGGGCTGGTGGGACAGCTGCATCGGCCCCGGCAAGCCCATCGACACCGACAAGTTCTTCGTCGTCAGCCTGAACAACCTCGGCGGCTGCAACGGCTCCACCGGCCCCAGCAGCCTCAACCCGGAAACCGGCAGACCCTTCGGCGCCGACTTCCCGGTGTTGACGGTCGAAGACTGGGTGCACAGCCAAGCGCGTCTGGCCGACCGGCTGGGCGTCGATCAATGGGCCGCCATCGTCGGCGGCAGCCTGGGCGGCATGCAGGCGCTGCAATGGACGATCACTTACCCCGAGCGCGTGCGGCACTGTCTGGCGATTGCCTCCGCGCCCAAGTTGTCGGCGCAGAACATCGCGTTCAACGAAGTCGCGCGGCAGGCGATCCTGACGGACCCGGAATTCCACGGCGGCTCGTTTCAGGAACATGGCGTGATCCCCAAGCGCGGTCTGATGCTGGCGCGCATGGTCGGGCACATCACTTATCTGTCCGATGACTCGATGGGTGAGAAATTCGGCCGGGGCCTGAAGAACGAAAACCTCAACTATGACTTCCACAGCGTCGAGTTTCAGGTCGAGAGCTATCTGCGTTATCAGGGCGAGGAGTTTTCCGGGCGTTTCGACGCGAACACCTACCTGCTGATGACCAAAGCGCTGGACTACTTCGATCCGGCCGCCAACTTCAACGACAACCTCGCCGCGACCTTCGCCAATGCCAGTGCCAAGTTCTGTGTGATGTCGTTTACCACCGACTGGCGGTTCTCCCCGGCCCGCTCGCGGGAGTTGGTTGATGCGCTGATGGCGGCGAAAAAGGACGTCTGTTATCTGGAAATCGATGCGCCCCAGGGCCACGACGCCTTCCTGATCCCGATCCCGCGCTATTTGCAGGCCTTCTCCAGCTACATGAACCGAATTGCACTCTGAGGACACCATGAGAGCCGACCTGGACATCATCCAAGACTGGATACCGGCTGGCAGCCGTGTGCTCGACCTCGGCTGCGGCGACGGCGAATTGCTGTCCTGGCTGCAGCAGCACAAGCAAGTGACGGGCTATGGCCTGGAAAATGACGCCGACAACATCGCCCGTTGCGTAGCGCGGGGCGTTAACGTCATCGAGCAGGATCTGGACAAGGGGCTGGGCAACTTCGCCAGCGACAGTTTCGATGTCGTGGTGATGACCCAGGCGCTTCAGGCCGTGCACTACCCGGACCGCATCCTTGATGAAATGCTGCGCGTGGGCCGTCAGTGCATCATCACCTTCCCCAACTTCGGGCACTGGCGCTGCCGCTGGTACCTGGCGAGCAAGGGGCGGATGCCGGTTTCCGAGTTCCTGCCGTACACGTGGTACAACACGCCGAACATCCACTTCTGCACCTTCGAAGATTTCGAAGAGCTGTGCCGCGGTCGCTCGGCGAAGGTCATTGATCGGCTCGCGGTCGATCAACAGCACCGGCACGGCTGGGCCAGCAAGCTTTGGCCTAATCTGTTGGGTGAAATCGGCATCTATCGCGTCAGCAGCCCGGGCTTGCAGGACCATCAGATAGCCGTGTGACCGGTGCCGCAGGGCAGTAAAGCCCTGCCAGCCAGCGTTAGCACCCAAGTGAAGAAAGCGGGCGACAGCAACGCAACGGGCTCAGCTTCAATCAGCGGATTTAAACGCAGCAGTTTTCACGCAGCCGATTTATACGGACTCATCATGAATCTCACCCAGCTTGTACTGGCCAGCCACAACGCCGGCAAACTCAAAGAACTTCAGGCCATGCTCGGCGCCAGCGTACAGCTGCGCTCGATCGGCGAGTTCAGCACCGTGGAGCCCGAAGAAACCGGGCTGTCGTTCGTCGAAAACGCCATCCTCAAAGCGCGCAATGCGGCGCGAATTTCCGGCCTGCCGGCGCTGGCCGATGACTCGGGGCTGGCGGTGGATTACCTGGGCGGTGCGCCGGGCATCTACTCCGCGCGTTACGCCGACGGCCAGGGTGATGCGGCGAACAACGCCAAATTGATGGACGCCCTCAAGGACGTCCCCGCCGAACAGCGCGGCGCCCAGTTCGTCTGCGTTCTGGCACTGGTACGCCACGCCGACGACCCGCTGCCGATCCTCTGCGAAGGTCTGTGGCACGGCCGCATCCTCACCGCCGCCAGCGGCGAACACGGCTTTGGTTATGACCCGCTGTTCTGGGTGCCGGAGCGCAACTGTTCAAGCGCAGAACTCACCCCGGCGGACAAGAACCAGATCAGCCACCGCGCCCGCGCCATGGCCATCCTGCGTCAGCGTCTGGGGCTGAGCCCTGATCAGCAATGACTCAGGACTCCACCACCCGGCCGCTGATTCTGGGCGCGGCCGGTTTCTCCTCTGAGCAGCCACGGGCCCCGCTCGCCGAGCTGCCACCGCTGTCGCTGTACATCCATATTCCGTGGTGCGTGCGCAAATGCCCGTACTGCGATTTTAACTCCCACACCGCGAGCCCGGTGTTGCCGGAGCAGGAATACGTCGACGCGTTGCTGGCCGACCTCGATCAGGACCTGCCCCACGTTTACGGCCGCGAGCTGAGCACGATTTTCTTCGGTGGCGGCACGCCCAGTCTGTTCAGCGCCGACGCGCTGGGCCGTTTGCTGCGCGGCGTGGAACAACGCATCCGTTTCGCGCCCGACATCGAGATCACGCTGGAAGCCAACCCTGGCACCTTTGAGCAGGTGAAATTCAGCGCTTATCGCGGCCTGGGCATCAATCGGCTGTCGATCGGCATCCAGAGTTTTCAGGAGGCCAAGCTCAAGGCGCTGGGGCGTATCCATAACGGCGATGAAGCCGTGCGCGCCGCAGACATGGCCCGTCGGGCGGGTTTCGATAACTTCAATCTGGACCTCATGCATGGTCTGCCGGATCAGTCCCAGGAAGACGCCCTCGGCGACCTGCGGCAGGCCATCGCCCTCGCCCCGACGCACCTGTCCTGGTATCAGCTGACCCTTGAGCCGAACACCGTGTTCTGGAATCAGCCGCCCACGCTGCCGGAAGATGACATCCTCTGGGACATTCAAGAAGCCGGTCAGACGCTGCTTCGGGAAAACGGCTACGGCCAATACGAAGTCTCGGCCTACGCGCAGCCGGGACGCGAAGCGCGGCATAACCTGAATTACTGGAGCTTCGGGGATTTCATCGGGATCGGAGCGGGCGCCCATGGCAAGCTCAGCCACCCGAACGGCCGCATCATTCGCACCTGGAAAACCCGGCTGCCCAAGGATTACCTCAATCCGGCCAAGGCCTATCAGGCTGGCGAAAAGCTGCTGCCACTGGATGAGATGCCGTTTGAATTCCTGATGAACGCCCTGCGCCTGACAAAAGGCGTGGACGCTGCATTATTTCAGCGCCGCACCGGTCTAAGCGTCGATTCGCTCGCCAGCGCCCGTCTTGAGGCGGAACAACGCGGCTTGCTGGAAACTGATCCGACACGGCTGGTGGCAACCGCTCGCGGCCAGTTATTCCTCAACGACCTGCTGCAGCACTTTCTTCTGTAAGGCTCAACACTAAGGACACTGAATGGAATTCGTACTCGACTTGCTGGCCACTGTCTCGCGCTGGAGTCGCAGCAATTTGTCGGAAATCGCCCTGGCACTGGTGGGCTGTCTGCTGATTCTGTTCGGAACTGACATCAAGGGCTGGATCGAAGGCCGCATCGGCAGTTTTGCCGGCGCCCTGCGCATTCCGATCATGGCGCTGCTCTGCACCGTCGGCAGTGGCGCTGCGCTGATTTATGCAACGCCGTGGGTCGTGCGCGCACTGAGCCAGTTCAACAACTACAGCCTGGCACCGGTATTGATGGTAGTGCTGGTGTTGATCGGGGTAGTGGCCGATCGGAAATAACCGACCGGACATGCAAAAGCGCCCTTGCCCGCGATGGCGGGAAGGGCGCTCTCAAGAATCACACTCCGCGGTTGCCGAGTGCGATCAGCCCATCAGCGGATGCTCTGGATGCTGCCTTTGTTGCCGGTCACTTTCACGTTCACTTGCTTGAAGATGAAGTAATCGTTGACGGTGACTTCATAACGCGGCGCGACGATCAGGTCGGAACCGGACGATTTGACGGCCTTGAACGCTGCGGCGGCCTTGGTGGAGGAGATCGGGTCCGGCAGAGGCAGGCCGATGCCACCACCACCGCTCGCGCCGCCGTAGGTCACGCCGTCCGCAAATTGCGTATCGCCGCCGATGTTCAACCAGCCGAACAGAACATTGGTGGACGACTCGCCGCTGATGGCTTCACCGACTTTGACGTCAGCCTTCAGATCAGTCTTCACGTCGCCGGACAGCGAAGCGCTTGGCTGGCTGACGTTATAGCTGACACAGCCGCTGGTGGTCGCAATCAGCGTGGCGATCGCAGCCATTTGCCAAAACTTGTTCATCTTCATTCCTCGTCATCAATATTGATATATGCAACGGCGGGGACTATGAAGATCAGAACTGAAAATGGATGTCGGACGATTCCGAAGACCTTGTAGCCTCCTTAGGAAGAAATCGAAGGGTTCGTCATACAAGGCAAAAAGCGGCTGAAATGTGCTGTACAAACTCAAAAGCGGCCGCTACCAGACCGCTCCTGGTCGAGAAGTGATCAGGCCAGCTTCTCGAACTTCAGATCCCAAACCCCGTGACCGAGGCGTTCGCCACGGCGCTCGAACTTGGTGATCGGACGCTCCGCAGGGCGCGGAACGCATTTGCCGTCTTCGGCCAGGTTGCGGTAACCCGGCGCCACGTTCATCACTTCCAGCATGTATTCGGCATAGGGTTCCCAGTCGGTCGCCATGTGCAGCACGCCGCCCGGCTTCAGCTTGGAGCGCACCAGCTCGGCAAATTCGGCCTGGACGATGCGGCGCTTGTGATGGCGCGACTTGTGCCAGGGATCCGGGAAGAACAGCATCAGCCGATCCAGGCTGTTGTCGGCCACACAACGGTTGAGCACTTCGATCGCATCGCAATCATAAACGCGCAGGTTGGTGAGCCCCTGGGTCAGCACGCCGTTGAGCAAGGCGCCGACGCCCGGACGGTGCACTTCCACGCCGATGAAATCCTGCTCTGGCGCGGCGGCGGCCATTTCCAGCAGCGAGTGGCCCATGCCGAAGCCGATTTCGAGGGTGCGCGGGGCCGAGCGACCAAACACCTGATCAAAATCCACCGGGGCGTCGGCCAGCGGCAGCACGAAACGCTCCTTGCCCTGATCCAGACCACGTTGCTGGCCTTCGGTCATGCGACCGGCGCGCATCACGAAGCTCTTGATGCGCCGGTGGTGGCTGTCATCGCCGTGGGCTTTGGTGTTTTCGTCGTTCATCACTTCATCGTCCGGAAGTGGGTCGGGCGTTTGCGAATCAATCATCAACAGGCTCTTACTTGATCAGACCATCCAGCGGCGAAGACGCGCTGGCATAGAGTTTCTTGGGCATACGGCCGGCCAGGTAGGCCATGCGTCCCGCCAGAATGGCGTGTTTCATGGCTTCGGCCATCAGCACCGGGTGTTGCGCGTGGGCGATGGCCGAGTTCATCAGCACCGCCTCACACCCCAGTTCCATGGCGATGGTGGCATCGGATGCAGTGCCGACACCGGCATCCACCAGCACCGGGACTTTCGATTCTTCGAGGATGATCTGCAGGTTGTACGGGTTGCAGATCCCCAGGCCAGTACCGATCAGGCCCGCGAGGGGCATCACCGCGCAGCAACCGATTTCGGCGAGCTGGCGGGCGATGATCGGGTCATCGCTGGTGTAGACCATGACGTCGAAGCCGTCCCTGACCAGCGTTTCGGCGGCCTTGAGGGTTTCGATGACATTGGGGAACAGGGTTTTCTGGTCAGCGAGGACTTCCAGCTTGACCAGATTATGGCCATCGAGCAGCTCGCGGGCCAGGCGGCAGGTGCGCACGGCTTCGATGGCGTCGTAGCAACCGGCGGTGTTCGGCAGGATGGTGTAGCGGTCCGGCGGCAGCACGTCGAGCAGGTTCGGTTGGCCCGGGTTCTGACCCAGGTTGGTCCGGCGCACGGCAACGGTGACAATCTCGGCGCCCGAGGCTTCGATGGCCAGTCGGGTCTGTTCCATGTCCGTGTACTTGCCAGTGCCGACCAGCAGGCGCGACTGAAAAGTACGACCGGCCACGGTGAACGGCTTGTCGCTGCGAACGTTGCTCATCTGAAATCCTCTTTACGGTTGAGGTTCTTGCAGTGCCTGCGGATCAGGCCGGCGGCACGTCGAAGGCTAGCCGCCACCGATGGCGTGCACCACTTCGACCTGATCGCCTTCGGTCAGCGTCGTGGCGGCATGCTGGCTGCGCGGGACGATGTCCAGATTGAGCTCGACGGCGACTCGGCGCCCGGTCAGATCCAGACGTGTCAGCAATTCCGCGACGGTCTCGCCGTCGGGCAGCTCAAAGGATTCACCGTTCAACTGAATGCGCATGCGAGGGGCAGCCATCATTTTAGGGGGCGAGCATTCTAGCCCGATCGGCCGGTATGACCAAGGCAAAGCCACGCCATTCGTCTCGGGCGTAGCCTGGGTATGGGGCGCGTCCGCGACAGGCGCGCGCCCCAGGCGGGATTAAAGCGTGTCGAGCCCCAGGCGCCATGCCGTCCAGCCGAGAATCGCCCAGCCGATCAGGAAAAACAGGCCGCCGAAGGGGGTGATGATGCCCAGCTTGGTCGCGCCGGTCAGCGTCATCAGGTAGAGGCTGCCGGAAAACAGGATGATGCCCAGTGTGAAGGAGATGCCTGCGTAGGTGACGAGCCGGCCCTGGATCTGCATCGCCAGCAGCGCCACGCCGAAAATCGCCAGCGCATGAATCAGCTGGTAGAGCACGCCGGTGTGGAAGACCGCCAGGTACTCGGGGGTCAGGCGATTTTTCAGGCCGTGGGCAGCGAACGCGCCAAGGGCGACGCCGGTGAATCCGAAGAAGGAGGCCAGCATCAGAAAGGTTCGTAACATGTACAACTCCAGGCAAGTTCAATGACGCGTGGTCTGTATAATGGCCCGCTCAAACGCTTCGGCCAAGCCATCTCTATGCTGCAATTACTTCTCCGTCGTGTCGCCAAAGGCCTGCTCTGGTTCGCAGCGACGAGTGTCGTGCTGGTGCTGATTTTCCGTTGGGTCCCTCCTCCGTTTACCGCGTTGATGGTCGAGCGCAAAATTGAATCCTGGTTCGACGGTCAGCCCATTGACCTGCAGCGCGACTGGGAGTCATGGGACAACATCTCCGATGACCTGAAAATCGCTGTTATTGCCGGCGAGGACCAGAAGTTTGCCGAGCACTGGGGTTTCGATATCGACGCCATTCAGGCGGCACTGGTTCATAACGAACGCGGCGGCTCCCTGCGCGGGGCCAGCACGCTGAGCCAGCAGGTGTCGAAAAACCTGTTTCTGTGGTCGGGCCGCAGTTACTTCCGCAAGGGTCTTGAAGCCTGGTTCACCGGGCTGATCGAGGTGTTCTGGTCCAAGCAGCGCATTCTTGAGGTGTACCTGAACAGCGTGGAGTGGGACGACGGCGTCTTCGGCGCCCAGGCCGCTGCACAGCATCACTTTCATGTGAATGCGAGCCAGCTATCGACGCAACAGGCCAGCTATCTGGCCGCCGTCCTGCCCAACCCACGGGAATGGAGCGCCAGCCACCCTAGCAGCTATGTCTCACAGCGGGCAGGCTGGATCCGCCAGCAGATGCGTCAGCTGGGTGGGGATGAGTATTTGATGGGGTTGAATCACAGCCGGAAGTGGTGAGCCCAAGTCTGGCTTTATGGCTTTCGTAGGACTGGATTTAAGCTTTCGTAGGACCGGCTTTAGCCGGGAACGCGTCACACGTCACGCCGCAAGCCTAATGGCGCTCAACCCGGCTTCTTCCCGGCTGAAGCCGGTCCTACCGAGATAGGCCCCACAAACAAAAACGCCCCGATCATCTCGGGGCGTTTTGCGTTCGGCGTAGCAATCAAGCAGCAATCGACAGCTTCAGCTTGTTCATCGCGCTCTTTTCCAGCTGACGAATGCGCTCGGCAGAGACGTTGTACTTCTCGGCCAGGTCGTGCAGCGTGGCCTTCTCTTCCGCCAGCCAGCGCTGATACAGAATGTCGCGGCTGCGGTCATCGAGCACGTTCAACGCTTCGTGCAGGTTGGCCGTCGAGCTGTCAGTCCAGTCAGAATCTTCCAGCTGACGCGCCGGATCGTAGCGATGGTCTTCCAGGTAGTTGGCCGGCGACTGGAAGGCGCTGTCGTCGTCGGCTTCTGCTGCCGGGTCGAAGGCCATGTCGTGGCCGGTCAGACGGCTTTCCATCTCGCGCACTTCGCGGGGTTCGACACCCAAGCTTTCCGCTACGCGATGTACTTCTTCGTTGTTCAGCCAAGCCAGGCGTTTTTTCTGGCTGCGCAGATTGAAGAACAGTTTGCGCTGAGCCTTGGTGGTCGCGACCTTCACGATGCGCCAGTTGCGCAGGATGAACTCGTGAATCTCGGCCTTGATCCAGTGCACGGCAAAGGACACCAAGCGCACACCCATCTCGGGGTTGAAGCGCTTCACGGCCTTCATCAGGCCAACGTTACCTTCCTGAATCAGGTCAGCCTGAGCCAGGCCATAACCGGAATAACTGCGTGCGATATGCACGACAAATCGCAGGTGGGCGAGCACCATCTGCCGAGCCGCCCCCAAATCCTGCTCATAGTAGAGACTCTCGGCCAGTTCACGCTCCTGCTCTGGCGTCAGCAGTGGGATGCTGTTAACCGTGTGCACATAGGCTTCCAGGTTCGCACCCGGGACTAAGGCATACGCAGGTTGCAAAGAATTGGTCATTACGAAAAACCTCCGACACATAACTCGTGCAGTTCAGCACTGCGAAATTGACCGGGAACCGCTAGACAAGTTCCCTGAGCTGAAAAGTCAATAGGTGAAACAAAATTTACTAACGATATAGCCACTCAACATTAACGAGGCGCCAACTCTCTTAAATGGCGTGCCACTGCAATCCACGCACCGATATACCCCAACAGCACCGCTCCAAGCAAGAGCGACACGCCGTCGGACACCGGCACGCCGGCAAGGGCAAAGTTGCTGCCGTAGAGTCCGGCCAGCCGGACCACCGCTTCGTTCAACCAGTCTAGCCCGAAAGCGAGAACACCCCAGGAAAGAACCCCGGCACCCAGCCCGTACAACGCACCCATATAAAGGAAGGGCCGACGGACGTAACTGTCCGTACCGCCTACTAACTTGATGACCTCGATTTCCGTACGACGGTTCTCGATGTGCAGACGAATGGTGTTACCGATGACCAACAGCAGCGCTGCGACCAACAACACCGTCAAGCCGAACACGAACCGGTCACCCAGTTTGAGGATCGCTGCCAACCGCTCGACCCAGACCAGATCAAGCTGGGCCTGCTGCACTTTAGGCAACTCGGCCAGATGCGTACGTAATGCTTCCAGCGCGGCTTTGTCAACTTCCAACGGTGTAACCAGCACAACACCGGGCAGCGGGTTTTCAGGCAGTTCCTTCAGTGCCTCGCCCAGACCAGACTGCTTCTGGAACTCGTTCAGTGCCTCATCGCGGCTGATGTATTCGGCATCGGCGACGCCGCCCATTTCCTTGATCTGACGGACAAGGCCCTCGCCTTCACTCGGCGATGCATCCAGTTGCAGGTACAGAGATATCTGCGCCGCGCGCTGCCAGGATCCGCCCAGGCGCTCGACATTGCTCAGCAACAACGACAAGCCCATCGGCAAACTCAGCGCAATGGCCATCACCAGACAGGTAAAAAAGCTGCCAATGGGCTGCTTGCCGAGACGGCGCAGGCTGTCCAGCAGGCTTGAGCGGTGGGCCTCGATCCAGGCGTTGAACAACTCGCCGAAACTCGGGCCATCGTCGTCATCGCGTTTCTTTTTCTTTTGCGGCGCCGGGTCTGAAGCTTTGGGCGCTACGCGTTCGGACACCTTGGGACTGCGAGTGGCACTCATACGCCAGCCTCCCCGTCGCCGATCAGTCGGCCGCGTTGCAACGTCAGCATCCGATGGCGCATCCGCGCGATCAGTGCCAGGTCATGGCTCGCAATCAGCACACTGGTGCCCAGACGGTTGATGTCTTCGAACACACCCATGATTTCAGCTGCCAGTCGCGGGTCGAGGTTACCGGTGGGTTCGTCCGCCAGCAGCAGGGCCGGGCGGTGAACGATGGCGCGGGCGATGCCCACGCGCTGTTGCTGACCGGTGGACAAATCGCCCGGGTACAGCTCGGCTTTGTCCGATAACGCAACGCGCTCAAGGGCCGAGTCGACGCGCTTGACCACTTCGGTCTTGGACAGGCCGAGGATCTGCAGGGGCAGCGCGACGTTATTGAACACCGTGCGATCAAACAGCAACTGGTGGTTCTGGAACACGACGCCGATCTGCCGACGCAGAAAAGGAATCTGCGCGGTGCTGATCTGGCCCAGGTCCTGACCCGCCAGCAACAGCTTGCCCGTGGTCGGACGCTCCATCGCAAGCAGCAGGCGCAGCAAGGTACTTTTGCCCGCGCCGGAGTGACCGGTCACAAACAGAAATTCGCCACGACGTACTCGAAAGCTCAGCTCATGCAAGCCGACGTGTCCGTTCGGATAGCGTTTACCGACCTGTTCGAAACGAATCATGGGCGCTCCCGCTCGGCGAATAGGGCTTGGACGAACGGCTCGGCTTCGAACGTGCGCAGATCGTCGATGCCTTCACCGACACCGATGTAGCGGATCGGCAGCCCGAATTGCTTGGCCAAGGCGAAGATCACGCCGCCCTTGGCGGTACCGTCGAGCTTGGTCAGCGCAAGGCCGGTGAGCTGGACGGTCTGGTTGAACTGTTTGGCCTGGTTGATCGCGTTCTGGCCCGTACCGGCGTCCAGCACCAGAAGCACTTCGTGGGGCGCGTCGGCGTCGAGCTTGCCGATCACGCGACGAACCTTCTTCAGCTCTTCCATCAGGTTGTCTTTGGTGTGCAGGCGGCCCGCCGTGTCGGCGATCAGCACGTCGATGCCGCGCGCTTTGGCGGCCTGAACGGCATCAAAAATCACCGATGCCGAGTCGGCGCCTGTGTGCTGGGCAATGACCGGGATCTTGTTGCGCTCGCCCCAGACCTGCAGCTGCTCAACGGCTGCGGCGCGGAAGGTGTCGCCTGCCGCCAGCATGACTTTCTTGCCTTCCAGCTGAAGCTTCTTGGCGAGCTTGCCAATGGTGGTGGTTTTACCCGCGCCGTTGACGCCAACAACCAGAATCACGAAAGGCTTGTGCTGCGAAGTGATGACCAGCGGAGCTTCCACCGGCTTGAGCATTTCAGTCAGCTCGTTCTGCAGCGACTTGTACAGCGCATCGCTGTCGGTGAGCTGCTTGCGCGCCACTTTCTGCGTCAAGTTGCGCACGATCGCCGAGGTTGCTTCCACGCCGACGTCGACAGTCAACAGCCGGGTTTCCAGCTCGTCGAGCATGTCGTCGTCGATGGCTTTTTTGCCGAGGAACAGGCTGGCCATGCCTTCGCCGAGGCTGGCGCTGGTTTTCGACAGGCCCTGCTTCAGGCGCGCGAAGAAACCAGGCTGCTTGGGTGCGGCGGATCCTTCGAACGGGACAGGCGGCACATTGGTTTCAAGAACGGGCACGGCAGCTGCGGCTGGAACCATCGGCGCTGTCGTCAACGGCGGCGTCAGCGACGGGAGATCATTGCCGGACACTGGATCAGGCAGCGCGACCGGGGTCGGCTCGACAGACGGAGCCACTTCGAACGAGGTGGTGTCGATGAGCGCCGGTTGAGCGGGGACTTCAGCCAAGGGAGCGGCTGCAGATTCCACGTTGGACTCGGTGTGAACCGGGATGGGCGGCGTAACGTGAGGCTCGCGCTCATCGGTGAAAGCCACTGGCTCTTCAGCAACAGGCAGGTGAAGCCAAGGATCGTCGACCGGGGCCGAAAGCGCTTCAGTCGTCGCTGTGTGTGGCAAGGGCTGCGACGTGGGTTGCGGCGCGCGCTCGGCCGGGATGACCGGGGCGTTGATCTGCTCAGCAACAGCCGGCGCCTGATCGGGCACGGATTCTGGCGCGGGTGCGGGGGCATTCTGAGGCGGTTCCGGAGTGGCTTCCTGCGGCTTTTTGCGCAGCCATCCGAACAGGCCTTTCTTCTCGCCAGCCGGGGCTGGGGTCTTCTTGTCGTCGTTGGAACCAAACATGGAGGACGGCTATCTCACGGTAACGACGCGCCAGAGCGGCGCCTCTGAAAAATTCTGTATGCGAAACAGACTGCTTTTATGTCCGCTTGTTCATAGGTTGCCCACGTCAAATAAGCGGACCGTCGCCAGGCCGTCCTACACGCGAATTCGGGCCAGGTCTTACAAGGTCTGTTTACGGCTCGGACATCTTAGCCATAGTCGTCAGGCAAACTGGCCGCTATCCTAACACCCCCGCGCCCGCTGACGCTAAGCAGGCCGTCTCCAAGGTTCAAATCACGAATGAATGCTCTAGCCCGCTGTGCCGCAGGCCTGCTGCTCAGCACAATCTGTTTGCCCTTCGCCGCATCGGCTGCCGACCCACAACCCACCACCGAATTCACGCTGGACAACGGCCTGAAGGTCGTCGTCCGTGAAGATCACCGCGCGCCGGTCGTGGTTTCACAGGTCTGGTACAAGGTCGGCTCCAGTTACGAGACGCCTGGCCAGACGGGCCTTTCCCACGCGCTGGAACACATGATGTTCAAGGGCAGCTCCAAGGCAGGTCCGGGCGAAGCATCGCTGATCCTGCGCGACCTGGGCGCTGAAGAGAACGCCTTCACCAGCGATGATTACACCGCTTATTACCAAGTGCTGGCCCGTGATCGACTGGCTGTTGCCTTCGAACTGGAAGCCGACCGCATGGCCACCCTGCGCCTGCCCCCTGAAGAGTTCGCCCGGGAGATCGAAGTCATCAAGGAAGAGCGTCGCCTGCGCACCGATGACAAGCCGAACGCCAAGGCCTATGAGCGCTTCAAGGCCATCGCCTACCCCGCCAGCGGCTACCACACGCCCACCATCGGCTGGATGGCCGACCTTGAGCGCATGAAGGTCGAGGAGCTGCGCCACTGGTATGAATCCTGGTACGCCCCAAACAACGCCACGCTGGTGGTGGTCGGTGACGTGAAGCCTGATGAAGTAAAAGCCCTGGCCGAGCGCTTCTTCGGCCCGGTGCCGCGCCGCGATGTACCGCCGTCGAAAAAGCCGCTGGAGCTGGCCGAGCCCGGCATGCGCCAGATCACCGTGCATGTCGCCACGCAGATGCCGAGCCTGATGTATGGCTTCAATGTGCCGAGCCTGGCCACCGCCACCGATCCACAGTCAGTCAACGCACTGCGCCTGATTTCGGCCTTGCTCGACGGCGGCTACAGCGCGCGCATTCCGACCCGCCTGGAGCGCGGCGAAGAATTGGTCACCGGCGCCTCGTCCGATTACGACGCCTACACCCGCGGCGACAGCCTGTTCACCATCAGCGCCACGCCCAATCAGCAAAAGAAGAAAACCCTCGCCGACGCTGAAGCCGGCATCTGGCGCCTGCTCGACGAGCTGAAAACCAAGCCGCCTGCCAAGGAAGAGCTGGAGCGGGTCCAGGCCCAGGTGATCGCCGGATTGGTCTATGAGCGCGATTCCATCACCAGTCAGGCCAGCACCATTGGCGAACTGGAAACAGTGGGCCTGTCCTGGAAACTCATCGATCAGGAACTGGCCGCGCTGCAAAGCGTGACGCCGGAAGACATCCAGAAAGCTGCCCGTACTTATTTCACCCGCGAGCGCCTCGCCGTTGCGCATGTTTTGCCTGAGGAGAAAGCCCAATGAACCAGCGCAACGACTCCCGCTTTGCGCGAACGCAGGCCTGCTCCTTCGCACTTGCCGTCACGTTTGGTCTGTTCGGTGCGGCATCGGCAATGGCAGAGACCGCCGCCGAAGCCCCGAAAGCCATCGACAAGGCCGCCAGCACGCTGGAATCCCTGAAAGAGCTGGACGGTAAAGCGCCGGCTCGCCGCTCGCTGAACATCCAGTCGTGGAATACCGCCGAAGGCGCTCGCGTGCTCTTCGTCGAAGCCCATGAACTGCCGATGTTCGACATGCGCCTGCTGTTCGCGGCCGGCAGCAGCCAGGACGGCGCCAATCCCGGTATTGCGCTGGTCACCAACGCGATGCTCAACGAGGGCGTCAAAGGCAAGAACGTCAGCGCCATCGCCGAAGGTTTCGAAGGGCTGGGCGCTGATTTCGGCAACGGCTCCTATCGCGACATGGCGATCGCTTCGCTGCGCAGCCTGAGCGCCGCCGACAAGCGCGAGCCCTCGTTGAAATTGTTTGCCGAAGTGGTGGGCAAACCGACGTTCCCGGCGGACTCGCTGGCGCGGATTAAAAATCAGCTGCTGGCGAGCTTCGAATATCAAAAGCAGAACCCGGGCAAGCTCGCAGGCGATGAGCTGTTCAAGCGGTTGTACGGCGATCATCCCTACGCGCATCCGAGCATGGGCACGGCCAAAAGCATCGCGCCGCTGACCTTGGCTCAACTGAAGGCCTTTCATGCCAAGGCCTACGCCGCTGGCAACGCAGTGATTGCGCTGGCCGGAGACCTGACGCGAGCGGAAGCCGAAGCCGTTGCGGCGCAAGTTTCCGCTGCGCTCCCCAAAGGCCCGGCGCTGGCACCAACCGTCGCACCCACCGAACCCAAGCCGAGTGAGACTCACATCGAGTTTCCGTCCAAGCAGACGCACCTGATGCTGGCTGAACTGGGCATCACTCGCGGCGATCCTGATTACGCGGCCCTGGCACTGGGCAACTCGATCCTCGGTGGCGGCGGCTTCGGCAGCCGTCTGATGACCGAAGTGAGGGAAAAACGTGGCCTGACCTACGGCGTCTCTTCGGGCTTTACGCCGATGCAGGCACAAGGTCCGTTCATGATCAGCCTGCAGACCCGGGCCGAACTCAGCGAAAACACCCTCAAGCTGGTGAAGGACATCACCCGTGACTTCCTTGCCAACGGCCCGACCCAAAAAGAGCTCGATGATGCCAAGCGCGAACTGGCCGGCAGCTTTCCACTGGCGACTGCCAGCAATGCGGCCATCGTTGGCCAACTGGGCGCAGTCGGCTTCTATAATCTGCCGCTGACCTACCTCGAAGATTTCATGACGCAGTCCCAGAGCGTCACGGTCGAGCAGATCAAGACCGTGATGAACAAACATCTGGACGCCGACAAGCTGGTGATCGTGACCGCAGGTCCGACCGTCCCGCAGAAGCCACTGCCACCCCCTACTGACAAACCCGCCGAGCAACCGCTCGGTGTTCCGGAGCACTGATGACCTCGACTTCCAAGCCGCCGCGTATCCACAAAGGGCACAAAATCCACACGGGCCTGGGCCAACTGCGGATCATCGGCGGCGAATGGCGCAGTCGCCGTCTGAGTTTCCCTGACGCCCCCGGTCTGCGTCCGACGCCGGACCGTGTGCGGGAAACCCTGTTCAACTGGCTGGCCCCGTACATCGAGGGCGCGCGCGTGCTCGATCCGTTCGCCGGCAGTGGCGCGCTGTACCTCGAAGCCCTGTCCCGCGGCGCCAGCATGGGTCTGGCGCTGGATACCAACTCGATGGCGATCTCCAGCCTGCGCGAACACCTCGGCACGCTGCGTTGCACCGTCGGCAAAACCGCTACCGGCGACGCGCTCCGTCATCTGGAGACCCAGCCGGCCGAACAGTTCGACGTGGTGTTCCTCGACCCGCCGTTCCACCAGGACTTGCTGATGCCTGCCTGCACGCTGCTGGAAGAGCGCAACTGGCTGGCGGACAGCGCGTGGATCTACACCGAAAGCGAAACCGCGCCGTCGACGCTGGGCATGCCCGCCAACTGGCGCCTGCACCGTGAAAAGAAAGCCGGTCAGGTTCACTACGCGGTGTGGGAACGCAGTGCCGTCGCGAGCTGACCTTCCCGGGTTTGTCCCGGCATTCGGCCTGGGCAACCCGCACTTGCAGACCCTGTGGGGACCGCTCTGGCGGCCGACCACTCACCTCGAACGTCGGCGCGAGCGCATCTGGCTGGAAGACGGTGATTTCCTCGACATGGACTGGCACGGCCCGCACGACGCCACTGTGCCAGTTGTGCTGGTGCTGCACGGTCTGACCGGCTCGTCCAACTCCCCCTATGTCGCCGGGCTGCAGCACGCCATGGAAAAACGCGGCTGGGCCAGTGTTGCCCTCAACTGGCGAGGCTGTTCAGGGGAGCCGAACCTGTTGCCCCGTAGCTATCACTCCGGCGCCAGCGAAGACCTTGCCGCCGTGATCGATCATCTGCGCAAGGCTCGACCGTTGGCGCCGCTTTACGCGGTCGGGTATTCCCTCGGCGGCAACATTTTGCTCAAGCACCTTGGCGAAACCGGGCCCGACAGCCACCTGCAAGGCGCTGTGGCGGTGTCGGTGCCGTTTCGACTGGACGAGTGCGCCGACCGGATCGGGCTGGGGTTTTCCAGGGTTTACCAACGGCACTTCATGCGCGAGATGGTCGGCTACATCAAGGACAAGCAGCGACGCTTTCAGCACGAAGGCCTCAGTGACGGGCTGGCAGAACTGGCGGCACTGGGCTCGCTGAAAGACATGCGCACGTTCTGGGATTTCGACGGGCGCGTGACAGCGCCGCTCAATGGATTCGTGGACGCCCATGATTACTACCGGCGCGCCTCCAGTCGGTACTTCCTCGGCGCCATTCGCACACCCACCCTGCTGATTCAGTCCCTTGATGACCCGTTCGTGTTCAAGCACAGCCTGCCTGAAGGCTCGGAGCTTTCGCCCAGTACCGAATTCGACCTGCAGAAAAAAGGCGGGCACGTGGGTTTTGTCGGCGGCACCATTAGAACGCCGACGTATTACCTGGAGCAACGGATTCCGGCGTGGTTGACGGATGTCCATGGCACGCAGCCAAGCCGCTGACGCTTGCACGATCGTTCAAGACACGTGTGCGCCGCACGCTTACCATCCGGGGCATAAGGAGAAAAACCATGTCCCGTCATCAATTCTTCGTCCGCGGTCTTCGCGACAGCGTGCCGATGCTGGTCGGTATTGCCCCGTTCGGCATTATCTTCGGCACCCTCGCAGGCGTCGGCGGGCTGACCCTGTGGCAGGCGGTCGGCATGTCGATGTTCGTTTACGCAGGATCGGCGCAGTTTATCGTCATCAGCCTGATGGGCGCCGGGGCCGGCGCGGTGGTGATTCTGTTGACGACGTTCATCGTCAATTTGCGCCACGTGCTGTACAGCGCCACCCTGCAGCCACAGGTTCAGGGGCTGCCCCAGCGATGGCGACTGCTGCTGGCGTTCTGGCTGACGGACGAAACTTTCGCCATCGTCCAACGCCACTACCTGGTCCACGGCCGGACGCCGCTCGCGCATTGGTACTGGCTGGGCGTGGCGAGCTCGCTGTATGCCTGCTGGGTGAGCAGCTCACTGGTGGGCGTGCTGTTTGGTCAGGCTTTTCCCGACATGGCCAGTTGGGGCCTGGAGTTCGCGATGCTGGCAACTTTCATCGGCATCGTCGTGCCCCTGCTGCGCAACCGACCGCAGATCGCCGCCGCGCTGGTCGCTGGCGCGGTTGCCATGCTGACATGGTCATGGCCCTACAAGCTGGGGCTCATGGCCGCAGCGTTCAGTGGCATCGCGGCGGGGGTGTTTCTGGAGAGAAGGCAAGCGGCAAGGCTGGACGACATGACCCCGAACGAGGTGCGCCCATGACGTACTGGTGGCTGATTCTGGGCATGGCGGCGATCACTTTTCTGATGCGCTACAGCCTGTTCGCCTGGCCGAACCTGCGTTTCCCGCCGCTGGTGCGCCAAGGCCTGCATTACGTACCCACCGCTGTGCTGACCGCCATCGTCGTCCCTGGCATGTTGCTGCCCGACGGCGCGCACTGGCAGTTGTCCCTGGACAACACCTACCTGCTGGCCGGGATCGTGTCGATTGGCATTGCGGCATTCAGCCGTAACCTTCTGGCGACAATCGGCGGCGGGTTGCTGGTGTTCTTCTTGCTGCGCTGGGCGATGGGCCAGATGTGAGGCACATACGTCGCGACCTTAGTCCCCGGTCGCGACGCCTCGCTGCGGATCATTGATCCACTCGCTCCACGATCCCGCGTACAGCGCCCCCAACGGATACCCGGCGAGGGCCAAGGCAAACAGGTTGTGACAGGCCGTTACGCCGGAACCGCAATAAGCGACGAGCGCATGGGCAGGACGGCCTTGTAGTGCCTCGGCGAAGCGCTGCTTCAGTTGCTCTGCCGGGAGAAAGCGGCCATCCGGCCCGAGGTTGTCGGTGAATGCCGCGCACTGTGCGCTCGGAATGTGCCCCGCAATAGGGTCGATGGGCTCGACCTCACCCCGGAACCGCGCGGGGGCACGTGCGTCAATCAGCGTCATGGCGGGATCGCCGATGCGGGCCTGCAGTTGCTCGGCCGTCAGCACCATCGATTCATCTGGCACGCCGTCGAATGAACCCTCGGGTTGGTGCGGCGGATCAAGACTCAGCGGCAGACCCGCCCCATGCCAGGCCTTGAGCCCGCCATCGAGCACATACACGCCGTCGCGCTTGCCCAGCCACGCCAGCAACCACCAGGCTCGGGCGGCATACGCACCCGGGCCATCGTCGTACAGCACGATATCGCTGTGGTTGTTCACACCCCAGAACCGCAAGCGCTCGATCAGTGTCTGCGGATCCGGCAGCGGGTGGCGACCGGTCACACCCTTGGTGATGGCACCACTGAGATCATTGAGCAAGTCAGCGTAGGAAGCGCCTTCGATATGGCCCTCTGCGTAGCTGCGCTGGCCGTAGTCCAGATCGTCCAGCGACGAACGACAATCCAGTATCACAAGCCCGGGCTGGGTCAGGCGTTCTGACAATTGTTGCGGGCTGATCAATTGCGCGATGGACATGACAGGCTCCTGCAGGCAGTAAAAAGGGCGATATGACAATCGAGTGAGACGACCGGGCCGAGTCAGCCAGCGTCTTCCAGTGCCTTGGCCAGCGGCACGTAAAACTCCGCGCACAGCGCATTCACTGCTTCCCGCGCCTGGGGCGTGACGTAGGCCAGTTCCAGCATCAGCACCTGATAAACGCCGCGACGTATCGCGTCCTCATTCAGGTGAGCGGCGTTTTCCCGGGTGGTGCACAGAAACCGTACCCAAGACGTGAGGATGATCCACGCATTGAGCGTCAGCGATTCGATCTGGACCTTGTCCATGCTCAGAATCTGCGCGTCGACAAAGCCGCTGTAAATGGACATCGCCTTGATCAGGCAGTGTTGGGAAAAGCGTCGGTAACGCACTGCCAGCTCGGGATCGGTTTCAAGCAGGTGCTCGAGGTCGCGGTGCAGAAAACGGTAGCGCCACATGCCGTCGATGATCGCCATCAGGTAATGGCGTTTGTCTTCGACACCCGGCAGACGGCCCTTGGGCGGGTGAAGAAAGCTGTCGACCAGCGTTTCATATTCGGTGAACAACTCGGCGATGATCGCCTGCTTGTTGGGGAAGTGGTAGTACAGATTGCCGGGCGACATTTCCATGTGCGCAGCGATGTGATTGGTGCTGACGCTGCGCTCGCCCTGCTGATTGAACAGCTCCAGGCTGCTGTGCACGATGCGTTCACGGGTGTTGATGCGTACGGTTTTGATGCGTACGGTTTTGATGCGCGGCGCCATGTTCAACTCGAACGTCGAAACGTAACAGGGATGTGCCGGATCTTAACGCAAGCGTCGGATCCGTTGCAGACTTCATCGCTCCACGGCCGTTGCCACCCTGAGCCGAACCACCGCTGCGACGCCAACACCGAGCACGGCTGCCGCCAGCACGTTGATTAAAATGACGCCGCGCAGACCGATCGGCGCCGTCAGCACTCCCACCAGTAACCCGGCCAGCGGTTGCGACAGGTTGTTCAGCAGCGTGATGACGCCGACGGTCTTGCCGAAGTCCCGCGCCGGAATGACCCGCTGACGAATGCTGCGCATGTAGACGTTGAACATCTTGTCGAAGCCGACGATCAGCAGAAAGCCGACAAGGTAGACCTCGGATGACGCACTTGTGGCGGTAATGAATGCACCCAGCAGCAAGGCGATGTATGACATCGCACCGAGCAGTTTCAGCGGCAGGCTGACCCGGGCCAGAACAAACAGAATCGCGATGGTCAGCAAGGCGCCCGCCGCCTGCAGACCGGCGTAGAAATCTTTGCTCTCGCCAAACGAGCCGATCGCCATGGCCGCCGAGCTGGCCAGGGTGACGCCGACGATCAGGTTGACGCCGACCGCCAGCAAAATGATCTTCTTCAGTTCGGCCAGTCGGAAGATGTGTCCGAAGGCGATTTTCAGTGGCTGGGTCCAGCGGCCTGCGTGCTGATCAAAGCGCTCCAGCGTGACGTCGCTCTTGCGTTGCCAGACGCCCATGGCGAGATCCGCCGCAACGAACACCAGCGCCACACCCATCACGACGCCCCACCACGGGCAGATTTCCAGGGCCAGCGCGGCCAGCAAAGGCCCGAGCACCAGGCCGGTCTGGTCGGCGATCTGAGAGTAGGAGAGCGTCTTGCCATAGCGGTAATCCGGGAAAATATGCGGCATGACCACTTCCCGGGCCATGATCCCCTGGGTGGTCAGGACGCCGCAGATCGCCGACAGCCCGATCAGCCAGCCGATGCCGCCAAACAGGCCGTACAGCCCCATCGCGGCCAGACAGATCAAGGCGCGGTAGATCTGGCTGATGTGCAGCAACCGGATGGGCGAGTATTTGTCGCACAGCGCGCCGCAAATCGGGAATGCAAGGAAGCGCGGTAATGTCTCGACGAAGAACGCCAGCCCCGCCAGGGACGCGCTGTTGGTGGTTTGAAAGACAATCAGCGGCACCAGAAACAGCAGAACCTGATCGGCGAGGCGGGAGAGAAACAGGGAAATGAAAAACGCCAGATAGTCCGTGCGCATTGAGACTCCGTGTCAGGTGTTGCAGGGCGGCAGTTTAGTTTTAGCCGGGACAGTCTGGCGTGCGTCTGCGAGCGAATGCAAGGACCGTTGACTTCGTAGAGCAATGACTCTAAAAACCCCTGCATAACGTTAATAAGGACTGCTGCGATGCCCGTCGAATCCAAGCTTCTGCCCTATGCAGACGATGCCCCTTCCTTTCGCAGCAGCCTGGAGCAGGTATTCGACGAACAACGTCGCGCATTCGCCGCCAATCCGATGCTGACGCTGCAAGAACGCAAGCAATGGCTCGACCGCCTGCACGGGCTGCTCAGCACCGAGCGTCAGGCGATCATTGACGCGATCAGCGCTGATTTCAGCCACCGCAGCGCCGATGAAACGCTCCTCGCCGAGCTGATGCCCTGCCTGCACAACATCCGCCATGCCCAGCGTCATTTGAAGCAATGGATGCGGCCTTCCCGCCGAAGCGTCGGCTTGGCGTTCCAGCCCGCGAGCGCGAAAGTCGTTTACCAGCCGTTAGGCGTGATTGGCGTGGTGGTGCCGTGGAATTACCCGCTGTATCTGGCCATCGGGCCGCTGGTGGGCGCGTTGGCGTCGGGTAACCGCGTGATGCTCAAGCTCAGCGAATCCACGCCCGCCACCGGCGCTTTGCTAAAAAGCCTGCTGGCACGAGTGTTTGCGGAGGATCACGTCGGGGTTGTGCTGGGCGAGGCGGAGGTCGGCGCGGCCTTTTCGAGGTTACCGTTTGATCACTTATTGTTCACGGGCGCCACCAGCGTCGGGCGGCATGTCATGCGCGCGGCGGCGGAAAACCTCACGCCCGTGACGCTGGAGCTGGGCGGTAAATCCCCCGCCATCGTGTCCCGCGACATCCCGCTAAAGGACGCCGCCGAACGCATCGCTTTCGGCAAAACCCTCAACGCCGGACAAACCTGCGTAGCACCCGACTACGTGCTGGTGCCCAGGGACCGCGTTGACGAATTCGTTGAGTCCTACAAAGAAGCCGTCACGCGTTTTTATCCCACGCTGGCCGACAACCCGGACTACACCGCAATCATCAATCAGCGGCATGTCGCACGGCTGAATTCGTATCTCGCCGACGCGCAAACCAAGGGTGCCCGGGTGGTACAGCTGTTCGCCGAGGGGCAGGACCGCAGAATGCCGTTCAGCCTGATTCTGGATGTGAGCGACGACATGCTGATCATGCAGGACGAGATCTTCGGACCGCTGCTGCCGATCGTGCCCTATGACCAGATCGAGCACGCGTTCGCCTACATCAATCAACGCCCAAGGCCACTGGCGCTGTACTACTTCGGCTACGACCGACATGAACAGAACCGCGTGCTGGAGCAGACGCATTCGGGCGGCGTCTGCCTGAATGACACCCTGCTGCATGTCGCTCAGGACGACTTGCCTTTCGGCGGCATCGGCGCGTCGGGCATGGGCCATTACCACGGGCACGAAGGGTTTCTGACGTTCAGTCATGCCAAAGGCGTGCTGATCAAACAACGCTTCAACGCCGCACGCCTGATCTACCCGCCCTATGGAAAGGCGATCCAGAAGCTGATTCAGAAACTGTTCGTGCGGTGATGCGTGTGCGAATTCACAACGACACAACGCGCCCCGCAGGACTGGCTGTGGAACATTCTGGGGCCGGCTTAGCCGGGAATGCATTTGGCGTCACGCCGCAAGTCTGATGGCGCCCACATTGGCCTCTTCCCGGCTGAAGCCGGTCCCACTCTTTGAACGCGATCATCCTGTAGGACTGGCTTTAGCCGGGAATGCATTTAGCGTCACGCCGTAAACCCAAGGGTTATCACACCGGCAGGCCCACTCCAGACTTGCGCGACTTGGCCGGCTCAGCGTGCTGCGCTACCATCCAGTCCCCAACGAACTCCGACCAGGACGACGCGATGAACCGAGTGTTGTACCCCGGCACCTTCGACCCTATCACCAAGGGTCATGGCGATCTGGTCGAGCGCGCTTCGCGCCTGTTCGATCAGGTGGTCATTGCCGTCGCCGCCAGCCCCAAGAAAAACCCCCTGTTTCCGCTGGAGCAACGGGTTGCGCTTGCTCGCGAAGCGACCAAACATCTGCAAAACGTGGAAGTCGTAGGATTCTCGACACTGCTGGCGCACTTCGCCCAGGAACAGAACGCCAACATCCTGCTGCGCGGCCTGCGCGCGGTGTCGGATTTCGAGTACGAATTTCAGCTCGCCAACATGAACAAGCAACTGGCCCCGGACATCGAAAGTCTTTTTCTTACGCCGTCCGAACGCTATTCGTTCATTTCATCTACGCTGGTCAGGGAAATCGCAGCGTTAGGTGGTGATATCACCAAATTCGTACACCCCGCCGTGGCCCAGGCGCTGAGCGAACGCTTCAAAAAAGCCTGAGGCCTTGCGTCGAGGCGAGGTGCATACCGAGCGCTAATGCGGCACAATCCGCCGCATTCGTTTTGATATGCCCCGGTGTCGACCGTGGCAGGAGTATCCATGTCCCTGATCATCACCGACGATTGCATCAACTGCGACGTCTGCGAACCCGAGTGCCCGAACGAAGCGATTTCCCAGGGTGAAGAGATCTACGTGATCAATCCCAACCTGTGCACCGAATGCGTGGGTCACTATGACGAGCCGCAGTGCCAGCAAGTCTGCCCTGTGGACTGCATCCCGCTGGATGAAAACCACGTGGAGAGCAAGGACGAGCTTATGGCGAAGTACAACCTGATCACAAGCAAGGCATAACCGAACGCATATCCTGTCGGCATACGTGCTTTCGCCGAAGACACTGGCTTAACGCCTGTTGAATTGAGCGAGATACGCATGATCTCTATGCTGGAACGGATACCTGTTTTGTCAGGCGCAGTGTTTCTGCTGTGCGTTTTTTCGGCCCAGGCCAGCCCCGATCACCCTGATCAGGCCGCCATTGCCAGTCCGCATCCCATTGCGACGGCCGCCGGTCAGGAAATCCTGGTCGACGGCGGCAACGCATTCGATGCCGCAATAGCCATCAGCGCGACCCTCGCCGTCGTGGAGCCCTACGGGTCGGGCCTCGGCGGCGGCGGGTTTTTCCTGCTGCGCCAATCCGGCGACCCCGTTCAGTATCAGTTTCTCGACGCGCGCGAAAAGGCGCCGCTCAAATCCAAACCCAAAATGTTCCACCGCAAAGGCATCCTCCAGCCGGACCTGTCCCTCAACGGACCTCTGGCGGCCGCGATTCCCGGGCTTCCCGCTGCGCTAGTCGAGCTCGCCGAACGCTATGGCCGATTGCCGCTTTCGATTTCACTCGCGCCGGCAATCCGGGTCGCCTATCGCGGTTTCAAAGTGGACAGTGTTTATCGCGAACGCGCCAGTTGGCGGCTGTTCGCGCTGCGTAATAACAAGGAAAGTGCGCGCCTGTTTCTGCGCAACAACGATGTGCCAAATCTGGGTGACGTCATCACCCAGCCGGAACTGGCGCAGACGCTGGAGCGCCTTGCCGACAATGGCCGCGCAGGGTTCTACAGCGGTCTGGTGGCGCAGGCGATGGTCAGCGGCGTTCGCCGCGCAGGGGGCATCTGGAATTACCACGATTTCGAAGAATATGAAGTCGTCACGCGCACGCCTCTGCGCGTTCAGATGGCCGATCAACGGGAGCTGATCAGCGCACCGCCGCCCTCGGCAGGTGGCATCGCTGTGGCGCAAAGCCTGTCCATGCTGCAACAGCTGCCGTGGCGGTCGTCAGGGAAAATCCAGCGGGCGCACTTGGTGATCGAGGCACTGCGCCGCGCTTACCGTGATCGCGTATTGCTGGGGGACCCTGACTTCGTGCCCAATCCGGTGGCTCAACTGCTCTCCCCCGACTACCTGCTGCAACTCACCACCAGCATCGACCCCCACCGCGCCACGCCCAACAACATCCTGCCACCCGCCCCGCGCTGGCGTGAGGGCGATAACACCAGCCATTTCGCGGTCCTGGATAACGAGGGCAACGCCGTCACAGCGACACTCTCGCTGAATCTGCCCTTCGGCTCCGCGTTCACCGTGCCTGGCACTGGGATCATCCTCAACGATGAAATGGACGACTTTGCCATCGACCCCAAAGGCCAAAGCACCTCGGCGGCGGCAGGCGGTCACGCCAACGCCATTGAGCCGGGCAAGCGGCCCCTCTCCAGCATGAGCCCGAGTTTCATAGAAGGCCCGCAGTCCCTCGCAGCCTTCGGCACCCCGGGCGGCAGCCGTATCCCCAGCATGGTGCTGCTGTCGATACTGCAATACCTTGATGATCAGCCGATTGCCAACTGGGCATCAACGCCGCGCTATCACCACCAGTACACGCCGGATGTGGTCGAGTACGAGCCGGGGACTTTCACTGAGCAGGAACTGGCTGACCTGCGCGAGCGCGGTTACACGCTGAAAGAGACGGCGAAGGATTTTGGCAACCAGCAGGTGTTGTTGTGGCACAAGAACAGTGCCCGGGTTGAAGCGGCCAGTGATCCACGCGGCATCGGCGTTTCGACGATATTCAAACCCGATGGCGCGCTGAAGCTGATGCGCGCCTGCGCCGATCAGTCCTGCTTGCCGTAACCATCGCCGGTGCAACCCAGGCAGCGGACAAATGCCGCCTTGCCCGGATCCACGACAAGGGCCTTGCCGGTGCGGCCAATGCCGCCACCGGCGGCGGTAAACGGCAATGCAACCACAAACAACCCGGCGCCAATGACGGTGGCAACGATGAGAATCGGCCGCGCAATCAGCAGGTCGCCGATCATCGCGTAGGCAGGAGGACTTTCGATTTCGTAGACGGGATCACCACTGCCTGTCGCGTCCTGAGCCAGCGCAGGCGTGAATTGCAAGCCGAAGAACACGGCCAACGTGGCAGCAAGCATGCGAAACGGGCTCATGGCATGGTCCTTCAGGCTAAGGCAGATATGAAGCTGTTCACTATAAACAGGGCGCGGGCTTACGCAAGGGGCGGCGTGTCTCACTGACGACACACGCCCTGTAGGAGACGTCGGATAAACCCTGGCGACCAAGCGGCGGTCAGTACTTCCTGTCGCTGTCGGGAATTATTTCTGGCACTTCGGGCAGTAAACGCTGGCCCGCTGACCCAGCTTCACTTCTCGCAGCGTGGTCCCGCAGACCTTGCACGGCTGCTCGCCGCGGCCGTACGCGAACAGTTCCTGCTGGAAGTAGCCGGGCTGGCCGTCGCCGCCGATGAAATCCCGCAGCGTCGTCCCGCCTCGCTCGATGGCGGCGGCCAGGATGCGTTTGATTTCAATCGCCAGCTTTATATAGCGCGCCTTGGAAACACTCCCGGCGGTACGGCGCGGATCGATTCCGGCGGCAAACAGGGCTTCGGTCGCATAGATGTTGCCGACGCCCACCACGATTGCGTTGTCCATGATGAAAGGCTTGACTGCCATCGCCCGGCCGCGAGAAAGCTCGAACAGACGCAAACCATCGAACACCTCGGTCAGCGGTTCCGGCCCCAGGCGCGCGAGCAGCTCGTGGTTGAGCGGATCAAGGCTCCAGAGCATGGCGCCGAAACGACGGGGGTCGGTGTAGCGCAAGGCCAGGCCGGACTCGAGTTCGATGTCGACGTGCTCATGCTTGAGCGGCGGCAGACCGGCATCCACCAGGCGAAGATTGCCCGACATGCCGAGGTGGCTGATCAAGGTGCCGACCTCCGCCTGGATCAGCAGATACTTGGCGCGGCGCTCGACGGCCACGATTTTCTGCCCAGACAGGCGCACGTCGAGGTCTTCGGGGATCGGCCAGCGCAGGCGACGATCGCGCACGATCACCCGGCTGACGCGCTGGCCCACCAGATGCGGTGCGATGCCCCGACGAGTGGTTTCGACTTCAGGTAATTCAGGCATGGGGCCGCTCGATGAAGGGTGAGGTCAGGTGCGCAGGATCAGTGCGCACTCAGCTCACGAATACTTTCTTTGAGGTTTTCGAAGTCATAGTCAGAGAAGCCGACGTAGTCGAGCACCAGAGGACCAATGCTGTTCCACTCGTGGTCGACGGGCTCGTTGCCCAGGACGCGGTGAGATTCGCACACATGCTCGGCCATTTTCAGCACCGCCAGCATGTTTTTCAGTGGCGCGTTGCGACCCGAGTCGTCCTGAAAAATCGCCAGCGCGTTGTGGTGATTGGCAATGGCGTTGCTCACATGTTCAGGCAAACGCCAGGACTTGGCGGTGAAATAACCGACAACGGCGTGGTTGGTGTTCAGCAGCCTGTTCTCGGTGTCGACGACGCGGCACTCGGCGGTGGCGTTGGAATACGCTTCTTCGAGCACGCTCATGTAATCGGGGAAACGCTTGATCATTAGCGGCACGCCGCAGTCATGAAACAGACCCAGCGCGTAGGATTCGTCCACGGTTTGTGAGCCGATGCGCTTGGCGATCGTCAGACTGGTCATCGCAACGTCCTGGGCGGTGTCCCAGAAACGGTTGAGCACGACGATGGTTTCGTCGCTCATCTCGCCCTTGATCGACTGCGCGTTGATCAGGTTGATGACCGAGCGACTGCCGAGCAGATTCACCGCCCGCTGAATCGAAGCGATTTTATTGCTCAGGCCGTAATGGCTGGAATTGACGATTTTCAGCAGCGCGCCGGAAAGCCCCGGATCCTGGGCGATCAACCGGGCGATGGCACCCAGATCAGGGTCGGGCATGTACTGCTCCATCTGCAAATCCACCATGATTTGCGGCTGGGGCGGAACGCTGATGCCTTGTAACGCCTGCTGGATCTGCTCGGACGTAAGCTCTTGGGACATAACTTCACACTCGGGGTCAGGCCACGATTCTAACCCCTCGCGGCCATGGGTCGACAACTGGATGACGATTCAACGGATCCGACGGACAGCCAGACGGTAACAGAGCACGGCGCGCCTGCCAGCCGGCTGACGCGCTATACTCCCGCTCTTTTTTCCGGAGCGACGTCATGTCCCTGCCTAGCTTGCGCCTCAAGCCCAACGCCGATCGCCGCCTGCGCGCCGGTCATTTGTGGGTCTACAGCAACGAAATCGACGTCGCTGCCACCCCGCTCAACGGCTT
The DNA here is from genome assembly GCF_059421525.1 of Pseudomonas sp. GW821-FHT02H06. Classification (NCBI taxonomy): domain Bacteria; kingdom Pseudomonadati; phylum Pseudomonadota; class Gammaproteobacteria; order Pseudomonadales; family Pseudomonadaceae; genus Pseudomonas; species Pseudomonas sp. GW821-FHT02H06. The sequence continues at coordinate 100,172 of NZ_JBWKVD010000015.1, read as the reverse complement.
TGCTCCTGGCGCTCAAGCCATTCTCGAAGCCGCGGGTGGCAAGCCGCTGGGCATCGTCGCGATGAGCCCGCAAAACCTGATCTGCGCACGGTTGCTGTCCCGCGACGTCAAGCTGCCACTGGACAAGTCGTTGCTCGTTCATCGCCTGAACGTCTGCCTGTCGCTGCGCGAGCGTCTGTTCGACAAGCCGTTTTATCGCCTGGTCTATGGCGACTCCGACCTGCTGCCGGGTCTGGTAGTCGATCGTTTCGGCGACATTCTGGTGGTGCAGCTGGCGTCAGCCGCCATGGAGCAACTGAAAGACGACGTGCTGGCTGCGCTGATTCAAGTGATCAAACCGAGCGGCATTCTGCTCAAGAACGACTCCGCCGCGCGCGACGCCGAAGGGCTGAACCGCTACGTTGAAACCGCGTTCGGCCTGGTGCCGGAGTGGGTCGCGCTGGAAGAAAACGGCGTGAAGTTCGAAGCGCCGGTGATGGAAGGTCAGAAGACCGGCTGGTTCTACGACCACCGCATGAACCGCGCGCGCCTGGCGCCTTACGCCAAGGGCAAACGTGTGCTCGACCTGTTCAGTTACATCGGCGGCTGGGGCATCCAGGCCGGTGCGTTCGGCGCAAGCGAAGTGTTCTGCGTGGATGCGTCCGCCTTTGCGCTGGACGGTGTAGAGCGTAACGCAGCGCTGAATGGCTTCGCGGAGAAGGTCACCTGCATCGAAGGCGACGTGTTTGAAGCGCTGAAGGAGCTGAAAGCCGCTGAAGAGCGTTTCGACGTGATCATCGCCGACCCGCCTGCGTTCATCAAACGCAAGAAAGACATGAAAAACGGCGAAGGCGCCTACCGCCGCCTGAACGAGCAAGCCATGCGCCTGCTCAGCAAGGACGGCATTCTGGTCAGCGCTTCCTGCTCGATGCACCTGCCGGAAGACGACCTGCAAAACATCCTGCTGACCAGCGCCCGCCATCTGGACCGCAACATCCAGCTGCTCGAGCGCGGCGGCCAGGGCCCGGACCACCCGGTCCACCCTGCGATCCCAGAGACGCGCTACATCAAAAGCATCACCTGCCGGTTGCTGCCGAACAGCTGATGGCTGTGGCGTAACGAGATCGCCCATTTATGCAGATCCCGCGCGGATCTGTAGGCGACTGATCCTTGTGGGAGTGAGCTTGCTCACGAAGACGGCGTTGCACCCGCTGAAGCTTTAGCGAATGTACCGCCACCTTCGCGAGCAAGCTCACTCCCACAGTTGCGTTTGTCTGCAGATACATCTGTGTTATCAGACCGATGAATCCGCAGCCCCACTTCCCGCCATTCCCTCCCGCCCTCACAGGTGTAGAATCAGCGCTATTCATCGCCAGTCATCCCCCGGCGGGTTTATGAGCTCAGGCTGGGCGTACGGTGATCCCGTATCGTTCGGTTTCTTCGCTGCATCCGGTCACTGCCTTTTGCACACGACGTCACTAGAAGCTCACTCCCTTCCTTATTCAGCCGATTAGCCGGAGTGTTCCAATGCCTGATTACCGTTCGAAAACGTCCACCCACGGCCGCAATATGGCCGGCGCGCGCGCCTTGTGGCGTGCCACGGGCATGAAGGACGACGATTTCAAGAAGCCGATCATCGCCATCGCCAACTCGTTCACCCAGTTTGTACCGGGCCACGTCCACTTGAAGGACATGGGTCAGCTGGTGGCGCGCGAGATCGAAAGAGCAGGCGGCGTCGCCAAGGAATTCAACACCATCGCGGTGGATGACGGCATCGCCATGGGCCATGACGGGATGCTGTATTCGCTGCCAAGCCGCGAGATCATCGCCGACTCGGTCGAGTACATGGTCAACGCCCACTGCGCCGATGCCATTGTCTGCATCTCCAACTGCGACAAGATCACCCCCGGCATGCTGATGGCTGCGTTGCGCCTGAACATCCCGGTGGTATTCGTTTCCGGCGGTCCGATGGAAGCCGGCAAGACCAAGCTCGCCAGCCACGGCCTGGACCTGGTTGACGCCATGGTCATTGCTGCCGACTCCACCGCGTCCGACGAAAAAGTCGCCGAATACGAGCGCAGCGCCTGCCCGACGTGCGGTTCGTGCTCCGGGATGTTCACCGCCAACTCGATGAACTGCCTGACCGAAGCCCTGGGCCTTGCACTGCCGGGCAACGGCTCGACGCTGGCGACCCACTCCGACCGCGAACAGCTGTTCCTGCAGGCCGGCCGCACCATCGTCGACCTGTGCAAAACCTATTACAAAGACAATGACGACTCGGTGCTGCCGCGCAACATCGCCAACTTCAAGGCCTTTGAAAACGCGATGACCCTCGACATCGCCATGGGCGGTTCGACCAACACCATCCTGCATTTGCTGGCCGCTGCCCAGGAAGCCGAGATTCCGTTCGACCTGCGCGACATCGATCGCCTGTCGCGCCGCGTGCCGCAGCTGTGCAAGGTTGCGCCGAACATTCAGAAGTACCACATGGAAGACGTTCACCGTGCCGGTGGCATCTTCAGCATTCTGGGCTCGCTGGCCCGTGGCGGCCTGCTGCACACCGACCTGCCGACCGTGCACAGCAAATCCATGGAAGAAGCCATCGCCAAGTGGGACATCACCCAGACTGACGACGAAGCGGTGCATCACTTCTTCAAAGCGGGTCCTGCCGGTATTCCGACCCAGACGGCCTTCAGCCAGTCGACCCGTTGGGAAACCCTGGACGACGACCGCGAGAACGGCTGCATCCGCAGCGTCGAGCACGCGTACTCTCAAGAAGGGGGCCTGGCCGTGCTGTACGGCAACATCGCGCTTGACGGCTGCGTGGTGAAAACTGCGGGTGTGGACGAGTCAATTCACGTGTTCGAAGGCAACGCCAAGATTTTCGAAAGCCAGGACAGCGCCGTTCGCGGCATTCTGGCGGACGAGGTGAAGGCCGGCGACATCGTGATCATCCGTTACGAAGGTCCGAAAGGCGGCCCGGGCATGCAGGAAATGCTGTACCCGACGTCGTACCTGAAGTCGAAAGGCCTGGGCAAAGACTGTGCGCTGCTGACCGACGGGCGTTTCTCGGGCGGGACCTCGGGCCTGTCCATCGGCCATGCTTCTCCTGAAGCCGCAGCCGGCGGCGCGATCGGTCTGGTTCGTGACGGCGACAAAGTGCTGATCGACATTCCGAATCGCTCGATCAACCTGATGATCGACGACGCGGAAATGGCCGAACGTCGCGCCGAGCAGGAAAAGAAAGGCTGGAAGCCGGTTGAGTCGCGCCCTCGCAAGGTGACCACCGCCCTCAAGGCCTACGCCCTGCTGGCGACCAGCGCCGACAAAGGTGCCGTGCGTGACAAGGCCCTGCTGGACAAGCTGGTGCCATAAGCATTACCTCGCACTGAAGAACACCCCGCCTGTCGGGGTGTTTTTTTGTCTGCCAGCCGCTTTAAAGAGGCAAGGCTCGACCATCCGTCGAACATCCACCCGGGCCCATCAATTTCGCCGGCAACAGATCCAGACACCGGCGATTCATGAGCCAATGGCTACGGTGATCGCACCCAACAGCAGGCAAAGACTGGCGACCAACGTCAGACGCAGACGCATCGGCAAATACCAGGCGGGCAGTGTTGTCGCCTTCACCAGACGCCGGTCCTGCCAGTAGTGCGTGACGAAACCTAAAATCAACAGCAAAAGCCCCAGCGGTGCCGGCAATAACAGAGCGGGCCAGGCGATCAGTGCCGGGATGACACTCCAGATGAACCGCTCGCGACATTGATCGGCACTCAAGCCTTGCAGGGTCATGGCGAACCCCCAATGCAGCGCGCCCACAAAGCTCAGGATCACCGCCCCGTAAGCGACCAGCGCTTGCGTCAAGAACGGGCGGTACTCGACTGAAAACGGGATCAGCAACAGCAGCCCAACGAATGGCAGCAGACCCCCATAACCCAGCAGGGCGACATACCTTGGCGACGAAGACAGCGACAACGCTTTCATTTGAGCCCCTTCCAGTCATTTACTTGAAAGACTATCGCTCAAAAGCGCAATCCTGTTTAGCTTCTCTTCGCTCGAACGGAAAAAGGACCACGTCCTCAAACCAACTGATCAAGGCCTTGATCCCTAGACGCTGAGACCTTCATATGAATACGTTGATCTATTGGTTCCGTCAGGATCTTCGGCTTGCCGACAACCCTGCCTTTACTCACGCGTGTGAACTTGCCAACACGCTGCTGCCGGTTCACTGCACACCCGTAGCGACTTCGACGCCGTGGGGATTCGAGCGTATCGGCGCCCACCGCCAGTATTTCGAACAATCAGCGGTCAACGCACTGGCCGAGCAGTTGCGGGCTCACGGCAGTGGGTTGATGCAGATCGAGGGTGATCCGGTGGAGCGGCTTGTCGCCCTGGCCCACGAATGGGGTGTCGATACGGTCATCTGCGAACGCATCGCGGCGCCCGAAGAGGAAGCACAGGTGCAAGCCCTTCGCGCAGCGGGACTGACCGTGGAAGATCACTGGCAGTCGACGCTGTTTTCGCTGGACGAGTTGCCCATGGCGGTCGAAGAGCTGCCGGATGTGTTCAGTAGCTTTCGCCGCCTTGTGGAAAAAGCCCACACCTCTGCACGCCCCGTCATACCGTCGCCAACGACAATTCCTGCACTGCCCCCAGGTTCGAGCATCAAGCCGGTCACGCTGCAGGCGCCTCCCGCTTTGGACACCCGCTCGGCGTTTCCTTATCAACAGCAAGCGTTCAGCGGCGGCGAGCAGGCGGCCATCGAACATCTGCAGCAGTATTTCCGTCGGGGTCTGGCGAACAGCTATAAAGCCACCCGCAACAACCTGAGTGCTGTGGACGACTCCACCAAGTTTTCGCCTTGGCTTGCACGGGGTTCGCTGTCAGCGCCGCAGATTGATCAGGCGTTGAAGGCTTTCGAGGCCGAACACGGCGCCAACGACAGCACGTACTGGATCTACTTCGAGTTGCTGTGGCGTGATTACTTTCGCTTGCTGCACCTCAAATACGGCCGGCTTCTCTACCGCGCCAGCGGCCTGAAAGGTGGCAGCGAGCCGGGCCACAACCCACAGGGGTTCGCGCGCTGGTGTCGGGGTGAAACCGGGGAAGCATTGATAGACGCTGGCATGCGGGAATTGGCAGCAACCGGCTACTTATCCAACCGAATGCGCCAGATCGTCGCCAGTTACCTGATTTTTGACCTGAAGGGCGATTGGCGCGCCGGGGCCGCCTGGTTCGAAGCGCATCTGGTGGATTACGACGTCTACAGCAATCAGGGCAATTGGCTGTACATCGCCGGCTACGGAACGGACCCGAGGGGCGGTCGGCGCTTCAACACCGCGAAGCAGGCGGACGAACATGATGCCGACGGCGCCTACCGCAGGCTATGGGCCTGAGAGTGCACGGCACGGCATATCGCCGCGCCGCGCGATGAGACGGGTTACTGAATCTCGTCCGGTTTGACGATCACCCAGTTCTTGTCCGCCGTCACCGGCAAGCCCTCCTTGGCCTGGGCCTCGGCGTTGGTCTTCATCATGCCGTTGAGCTGGGTCATGTATTTGTCCTTGCGATTGACCCACAGGTGAACGCCGCCTTTGCTGACGTCGACGCTGTGGAACAGCATGTAACCGTCGCTGGTAGGGGTGTCGCCGCCCACCAGCACCGGTTTTTTCCACTGATCGATGTAGGTCAGGATCGCCGCCTGCTTGCCGGCCATCCACGTCGCCGGGGTCCACAGGTAAGGCGTCAGCTCAAGACCGAGGTTGGCTTTCTCATCGTACTTGCCGGCGGTGATCTGCTTGCGCGCGGTCGTCAATTCGCCTGTCTCGCGGTTCTTCAGTAGCGTGGTCACGCCGATCACGTTCTGCGGCTTCACGTTGTAGCCGTACTTGGGATCAGCGGCGACCATGCGCACCAGCTCTTCGGAGGCCGCGGTCATGACATAGACCTCGATGCCGTTTTCCATCAGCTTGTTGTACAGCTCGGCCTGGCCGGTGAAGACCTTGGGCGGCTGCACTTCGATAGTCTTGACCACATCGCCTTCGTAATACGAGCTTGGTACGGGTTTACCCGAGGCCATCAGCTCGTCGACGTAGCCTTTGAGTTCTTTGAGGGTGAAGCCGGAAAACACTTGCGCGACCCATGGATAACAGACCATGTCGTCGATTTCGCACAGCCGGTAGTAATAGCTGAACAGGCTTTCCTTATGGTCAGCGGTGTCCTTGAACGGGATGAGCTTGAGGGAAGGATCGAGCGTGTCGCGGGTGATCAGCCCTTTGTTTTCCATGAACGGCAGCAGTGACTCTTCCAGGTCGTAGCGGTAGCTGGTGTTGTCCATGTCGAAAACGGCGAAGTTACCTTTGTTGGCGTTCGCCGCAATCATTGCGTTGAGCTGCTTGGCGGCGGGCGCAGGCCAGTGGGTCAGTTCGGTGGCGAGTGCCTGTCCGGCCAGGCCCAGACACAGTGCGGTGGCCAATAATGTTGGTACGAATTTCATGGTGATCCCCTCCCCTTTTTTGGTTCGAGGAGGACCGTAACAAAAAGCCATGACTGTTTCGATGCGTCAGCGACAACGTCCGTCCTCACCGCGTCACCTCGGGCGCCATTCGCGACAGATGACATGAAAACGACGTTTTTGTGACAACGCTTGAGCTGCTTAAACTCGTGGGAGCGAGCTTGCTCGCGAATAGGCCAGCACATCCCCTAAATCTTCACCGGCTGAAATGCCATCTTCGTGAGCAAGCTCACTCCCACAGTTGATCGCATTCCCCCTGTAGGAGTGAGCTTGCTCGCGATAGCGATATCAGGCCCTTTCCCAAACCTCGAAACTGTACGCAGGCTTGTCATCCAGCGCCGGGTTTGGCGTGTCGGAAACCAGTTTCCACTGCGCCAGATCGAATTCCGGAAACCACGCATCGCCTTCGGGACTCAACGCAACGCGGGTGAGGTACAGGCGGTCAGCGTGCTCAAGGGCTTGCCCGTAGAGCTGAGCGCCGCCGATCAGCATCACTTCGCTGACACCTTGCTCGCGCGCCCACTCTTCCGCGCGGTGCACCGCCGCGTCCAGAGAGGTAAATACTTCGGCGCCTTCAAGCTGCAAATCCTGCTGGCGCGTGACCACCAGATTCAACCGGCCCGGCAGCGGACGGCCCAGGGAATCCCAGGTCTTGCGACCCATGATGATCGGCTTGCCCAGCGTGGTTGCCTTGAAATATTTGAAATCGCCCGGCAGGTGCCAGGGCATGGAATTGTCGACGCCGATGACCCGGTTTTCAGCGAGTGCGGCGATCAAGCTCAGGGGGAGATGTTTTTTCATGGCGCGAGGATATCAGAGGCCACCCCCGGATTCCTTCCCCGGAGTGCGAGCCGAATGACCATCGCCCGGAAGGACCCTATCGCGAGCAAGCTCACTCCTACAATGGCCGCAGATGGCGGAAAATTGCGAACGACGAACCTGTAGGAGTGAGCTTGCTCGCGATGGCGGTTGTCCAAACAACGCGAACCCTTGGCAATGCGCGATCGCAGCCACACCGGTTATGCTCACCCACGACTTTACCGACGAGACGCCGCGTGACTGCACTGACTCCCCTTGATGAACTCTGGCTGACCGAAGCTGTGCGCCTGCGTGAAGAACACGCCGGCGCGCTCGAAGACGAAGAAGCCAATCGCCGCGCTCGCGCCGCTGCGGGCGACCTGCAAACCCGGATCAAACACCGTGCCCTGTGGCTCGCCGAACGTGACGGCATGCGCAAGGCCCTGCACCACTGGAAACAAGGCGCGCGGCTGGCGCTGATCGTGCTGGCGGTGTTCGCGGTGGTCAGCGGCGCCGGACTGGCTTTCGCTGCGTTGGGCGACGGACAGACACCCGTCAATGTGTTCTGGGCGCTGGGCAGCCTGCTCGGACTTAACCTGATTCTGCTGACAAGCTGGGCGATGGGCCTGCTCTTCGTCGGGGAAAGTACCGCTGGCCTCGGTCGCCTCTGGATGTGGCTCAGCGAGAAGCTGGCACGCGATGCCCAGGCCGCGCAGCTCGCGCCGGCGTTGATATTGCTGCTGCAACGCAAGCGTCTGAACCGCTGGGTGCTGGGCATCTGCGTCAATGGCCTGTGGCTGCTCGCCCTGCTCAGCGCCCTGACGCTGCTGCTGTTACTGATGGCGACGCGGCGCTACGGCTTCGTCTGGGAAACGACCATTTTGGGCAGTGACACTTTTGTCAGCCTGACCCGAGGCCTGGGGGCGATTCCGTCGTTGCTGGGTTTCAGCGTGCCGACCGAATCGATGATTCGCGCCAGCGGCGACAACGCCCTCGCCATCGAAAACGCCCGTCAGGCCTGGGCCGGATGGCTGGTCGGCGTGCTGGTGGTGTTCGGTATTGTGCCGCGTCTTCTGCTGACGGTGCTGTGTTACCTGCGTTGGCGCGTGGGTCGACAAGGGTTGGCGCTGGATCTGAATCACCCCGACTTCGTCGAACTGCGCGAGCGCTTGATGCCCAGCAGTGAACGGCTGGGCATCAACGATGCAGCGCCTCCTCAGCTTCACGCGGTAACCTCCGGTCCGTCGGCGAGCGAAAGCCAGGGCGCGCTGCTCGTCGCCATCGAGCTGGACAATCAGCAGCCGTGGCCGCCCGAGCTTCCCGACAACGTGGTCAATGCCGGCGTTCTCGACTCCCGGGAATCACGGCGCACACTGCTTGACCAACTGACACGCTATCCGCCCGCGCGCCTTGCCATTGCCTGCGACCCACGTCGCTCGCCAGACCGCGGCAGCCTGGCGTTGATTGCAGAACTCGCGCGCTGTGCCACCTCCACACGCATCTGGCTGTTGCCGGCCCCCAGCGGACAGGCGCTGGACGCCGACCGACTGGAGGATTGGCACACGGCGTTGCAGCAGCTTGAACTGAACTGGACCGACAGCGCGCCAGTGACCTGGCTGGAGGGCGGACATGACTGACAAGGACGCAATTCGACCGCTGAAACTGGCCGTGGTTGGCCACACCAACGTCGGCAAAACCTCGCTGTTGCGCACGCTCACGCGCGATGTCGGCTTCGGCGAGGTCTCCCATCGCCCGAGCACCACCCGGCACGTCGAAGGCGCGCGGTTGTCGGTGGATGGCGAGGCGCTACTTGAGCTGTACGACACGCCCGGCCTGGAAGACGCCATCGCCCTGCTGGATTATCTCGAGCGGCTGGACAGACCCGGCGAACGGCTCGACGGCCCGGCGCGGCTCGGGCGTTTTCTGGAGGGCAGCGAGGCGCGCCAGCGTTTCGAACAGGAAGCCAAAGTGCTTCGTCAGTTGCTCGCCTCCGACGCCGGCTTGTACGTGATCGACGCGCGAGAGCCGGTGCTCGCCAAATATCGCGACGAGCTGGCGGTCCTCGCCAGTTGCGGCAAACCCTTGCTGCCCGTGCTCAATTTTGTCAGCAGTGCGCAGCAGCGCGAACCGGACTGGCGTGAAGCGCTGGCGCGTCTTGGGCTGCATGCGCTGGTACGCTTCGACAGCGTCGCCCCACCGGAAGATGGCGAACGCCGTCTGTATGAAAGCCTCGCCCTGCTGCTGGAAACATCACGGGGAAGACTTGAGCGTCTTATCGCAGACCAGCAGGCCCAGCGTGAAGCTCGCAAGCAGAGCGCAGCCAGGCTGATCGCCGAACTGTTGCTGGACTGCGCAGCCTGTCGCCGAAGTGTGGCAACGGATTCCGGTCAGGTGCAGGCGGCGATCGATGACCTGCGCAAGGCCGTGCGCCAGCGCGAACAACGTTGCGTCGAGTCGCTGCTCAAGCTCTACGCCTTTCGTCGCGAAGACGCCTCAGCCAGCGATTTACCGTTGATGGACGGCCGTTGGGGCGATGACCTGTTCAATCCCGAAACCCTGAAATTGCTGGGCGTACGTGTGGGTGGCGGTATCGCTGCGGGCGCGGCGGCAGGTGCAGGCGTGGACCTGCTGGTCGGCGGCATCACGCTGGGTGCGGCGGCACTGGTCGGCGCGATTGCCGGCGGCGCCCTGCAAACAGCGCGCAGTTATGGCAGCCGGTTGATGGACAAATTCAAGGGGCAGCGCGAACTGACGGTCGACGATGCCGTGCTCCGACTGCTGGCGCTGCGCCAACGGCAACTGCTGCAAGCCTTGGAGGTGCGGGGTCATGCCGCGATAGAGAGCATCAAACTGACGGCCCCTCTCGACAAAACCTGGCGCGAAGGCAAGCTGCCAGAGGCGCTGCATAAGGCGCGGGCGCACCCGCAATGGTCGTCGCTGAATCCGGGGGCGAAGCTGAATCAAAGCGAGCGGCAGGAGCAAGTTGAGGCGTTGGCGAAGACCGTGCTCGTCTGAAATGAGCCACACGACTGATCGGGCGGCAAGCTGCCGACAGTCGCTTCAATCATTTTGCGGTAGGGGAATTGCGCGCGGACCGGTATGATCGCGCGCCCGATACACCCGGAAGCACACGCGCATGAAACCCACCTTGATCGCCGCTGCAGAACTCGACCGCATCGAGACCTGGCAGAAATACTCCAGCTATATGTGCGGGGGCTGCGTTTCCAGCTGCTGCACGCTGCCTGTGGAAGTGAAGATCAAGGACCTGATCCGCATCGGCATCGTTGACGAGTTCGAACAAGGGGATAACCCGAAGAACATCGCCAAGCGGTTGCAAAAGGACGGGATCGTCGAGCGCTTCAATCAGAAGTCCGGGATCTTCACCCTCCAGCGCATGAGCAACAACGATTGCCTGTACCTGGATCGCAAGAGCCGGCTGTGCACGATCTACGACAAGCGCCCCGACACCTGCCGCAATCACCCGAAGATCGGCCCTCGCCCGGGTTATTGCGCGTACAAGCCGAAAGAAGTCGTGCGCGAAAGCACCGGTACGCTGAACTCGAACTCCGGCCGGGTGCCGTTGAAGTTCTAAGCCCCTACAGAGTTCGCGCACGCGTTCCCGGCTAAAGCCGGTCCTACCAAAGGCGCGCGGGCTTTAGTGGGACCGGCTTTAGCCGGGAAGGGGCCGGATTGAGCAACATCGCCCTCACATCGACACCGGCCAAACCAAAATCCACACAAACAAAAACGCCCCCGGCCTTTCGACCGGGGGCGTTTTCGTTCAGCCGGGGCTAGTTACGCCTTGGCTTTCTTGGCAGCACGGGTACGCTCGCCTTCGTCGAGGATCTTCTTGCGAAGACGGATCGACTTAGGGGTGACTTCGCACAGCTCGTCGTCCTGGATGAATTCCAGAGCCTGTTCCAGTGTGAAGCGAACAGGTGGAACCAGAGCGATGGTCTCGTCCTTGCCCGAAGCACGCATGTTATCGAGCTTCTTGCCTTTGGTTGGGTTCACACCCATGTCGTTGTCGCGGCTGTTCAAGCCAACGATCTGACCGTTGTAGATCTCCTGACCGTGCTCGACGAACAGCTTGCCGCGCGCCTGCAGGGTTTCCAGGGAGTAGGTCAGTGCCTTACCGGTTTCAACCGATACCAGAACGCCGTTCTGACGACCGGACATGTCGCCGGACTTCATGGTGTCGTAGCGGTCGAAGATCGAGGTCAGGATGCCAGCACCGTTGGTCAGGGTCAGGAACTGGTTACGGAAACCAATCAGGCCACGAGCAGGGATGTTGTATTCCAGACGCACACGGCCTTTGCCATCCGGCACCATGTTGGTCAGGTCGCCCTTACGCAGACCCATCTCTTCCATGACCTTGCCCTGGGATTCTTCAGGGGTGTCGATGGTGACGTTTTCGAACGGTTCCTGCTTCACACCGTCTACCTGACGGATGATCACTTCAGGACGACCGACACCCATTTCGAAGCCTTCGCGACGCATGGTTTCGATCAGTACCGACAAGTGCAGCTCACCACGGCCCGAGACCTTGAACTTGTCAGCCGAGTCGCCTTCTTCAACGCGCAGAGCAACGTTGTACAGCAGCTCTTTGTCCAGACGCTCCTTGATGTTACGGGAGGTCACGAACTTGCCTTCTTTACCGCAGAACGGCGAGTCGTTGACCTGGAAGGTCATCGAAACGGTCGGTTCGTCAACGGTCAGCGGCTTCATCGCTTCAACTGCGTCCGGGTGGCACAGAGTGTCGGAGATGAACAGCGAGTCCATACCGCTGATGCAGACGATGTCGCCAGCGGCAGCCTCTTCTACGTCGATGCGGTGCAGACCGTGGTGACCCATCAGTTTCAGGATACGGCCGTTGCGGCGCTTGCCGTCAGCACCGATCGCGACAACCGGGGTGTTCGGCTTGACGCGGCCACGAGCGATACGGCCAACACCGATGACGCCCAGGAAGCTGTTGTAGTCCAGTGCCGAGATTTGCATCTGGAACGGACCGTCACGGTCGACTTTCGGCGCAGGTACGTTGTCGACGATCGACTGGTACAGCGGGGTCATGTCTTCAGCCATGTCGGTGTGATCCAGACCGGCAATGCCGTTCAGGGCCGAGGCGTAGACGACTTTGAAGTCCAGCTGTTCTTCGGTGGCACCGAGGTTGTCGAACAGGTCGAAGATCTGGTCCAGAACCCAGTCCGGACGCGCGCCTGGACGGTCAACCTTGTTGATGCACACGATCGGACGCAGGCCGGCTTCGAAAGCCTTCTTGGTCACGAAACGGGTTTGCGGCATAGGGCCGTCTTGAGCGTCGACCAGCAGCAGAACGGAGTCAACCATCGACATCACGCGCTCTACTTCACCACCGAAGTCGGCGTGGCCCGGGGTGTCAACGATGTTGATGTGGTAGCCATTCCAGTTGATCGCGGTGTTCTTCGCGAGAATGGTAATACCGCGCTCTTTTTCCTGGTCGTTGGAGTCCATCACGCGTTCGTCGTTGAGCTCGTTGCGCTCAAGGGTGCCGGACTGGCGCAGAAGCTTGTCGACGAGGGTAGTTTTACCGTGGTCAACGTGAGCAATGATGGCGATGTTGCGTAGATTTTCGATCACTTGTGTATCTCGATCAGAGGATTCGGTCAGCTGTCTGATTGTAGGCAGCTATGAACGGTGGAGCCGGCGAAAGCCGTTACGGCTGACGACTGGTGTCGGGGGGCCGGTGACGCAAGCCACAGGCAAACAGCCCCGGGCACTTAGCTCGGTCGATAAACGCGCACATTGGCATGCCCCTCACTGAGCAGATGATGAGCATGCAGGCGACTCATGACGCCTTTGTCGCAATAGAGCAGGTACTGGCGCGTGTCATCCAGTTCCTTGAAACGGCTGTTCAATGCAAAGAACGGCAGCGTTTGTACTTCGACGCCAGTCAGCGCCAGCGGGCGGTCTTCTGCTTCATCCGGGTGACGGATGTCGATGACCACTTGCCCCGCCAGCGCCTGACTGACTTCTTCAATCTGAACGTCCTGGCCCAATTCCTCGATCACGCGATCGATCGGTACCAGACGAGCGTTTTCCAGCGCACGTTCGAGCACGGCCATGTCGAACGATTTTTCTTCGTGCTCGACCCGATTGCGCTTGGCGGCGGTCTTCGGATTCACCGAAATCACACCGCAGTATTCGGGCATGTGCCGGGCAAAATCGCCGGTGCCGATCTGATCGGCCAGGTCGATGATGTCCTGCTTGTGACTGGCGATCAGCGGTCGCAGGACCAGCTTCTCCGTTACGCAATCGATGACCGACAGGTTGGGCAGCGTCTGGCTGGACACTTGGGAAATCGCCTCGCCGGTCACCAGCGCGTCGATTTCCAGCCGGTCGGCAATGTTGGTCGCAGCGCGCAACATCATACGCTTCAATACTACGCCCATATGACTGTTATCGACTTTTCCGAGAATTTCTCCCAGAACTTCCTCGAACGGTACGCTCACGAACAGCACCCGCTGAGAGCTGCCGTACTTCTTCCAGATGAAGTGCGCGACTTCCATCACGCCCAGCTCGTGGGCACGTCCGCCCAGATTGAAGAAGCAGAAATGGCTCATCAGGCCGCGACGCATGATCTGGTACGCGGCCACGGTTGAGTCAAAGCCACCGGACATCAGGATCAGGGTCTGTTCAAGCGAACCCAGCGGATAACCGCCGATGCCGTTGTGCTGGCTGTGGATCACGAACAGGCGCTGGTCCCGAATCTCGATTCTGACCTCGACTTCCGGGGCTTTCAGCGAAATGCCGGCGGCGTTGCATTCACGACGCAGCTTGCTGCCGACGTACTTCTCGACGTCCATGGAGCTGAAGTCATGATGGCCCGCACGCTTGCAGCGCACCCCGAAAATCTTGCCGGGGAGCGCGTCGCCGAAGTGCAGCTTGCACTTCTCGTAGATGTCTTCCATGTCGCCCAGCGGATACTGGTCAACCTGCAGAAAGTGCGTGATGCCGGGCATGCAGCTGAGGCGCTCGGTCATCTCGCGCAGGACTTTGGCATCCTCGACCCTGGTTTCGACCTCAAGGTTGTCCCACACACCATCCACCACCAACGCCGGGTCCAGATCGCGGAGCACCGTACGGATGTTCTTGGCCAGCTGTTTGATGAAGCGCTTGCGCACAGGCCGGCTTTTGATAGTGATTTCTGGGAAGACTTTGACGATTAATTTCATGAAAACAGCGCGCTAGGTCCCGGTCGAAAAAGGGGGGCGCGGATTATAGCGGAAATTGCTCAAGGTTTAACCAGTTATCGTACGGCCAATCGTCCGCGCACCAAAACGGCCCTGTATACAATTACTTGGCACCATAAGGGTGCGCCGGTTTTCGAATATGCGACGTTTAACGCGCTTAAAGGCAGCTATTCCCTCGGAAAACCCAACACAGGGCACTGGCATGCAAATTGCTCCCTTGTGAGGCAGGTTGCCTTGGTCGAGTATCGCGCCCGGCATCACCCAAATTGAAGGGCCAACCACTACTCAGGCCCTAATCCACCCCGGAGGACAACATGTCGAAGTCGGTTCAACTCATCAAAGATCATGACGTAAAGTGGATTGATCTGCGCTTCACGGACACCAAAGGCACTCAGCACCACGTGACCATGCCGGCCCGCGATGCGCTGGAAGACGACTTCTTCGAAGTCGGCAAAATGTTCGACGGTTCCTCCATCTCGGGCTGGAAAGGTATTGAAGCCTCCGACATGATCCTGCTGCCGGACGACGAAACCGCCGTGCTGGATCCGTTCACCGAAGAGCCTACCCTGATCCTGGTTTGCGACATCATCGAACCTTCGACCATGCAAGGTTATGATCGCGACCCACGCGCCATTGCTCACCGCGCCGAGGAATACCTGAAGTCGACCGGTATCGGTGACACTGTATTCGCCGGCCCTGAGCCAGAATTCTTCATCTTCGACGAAGTGAAATTCAAGTCCGACATCTCCGGCTCCATGTTCAAAATCTACTCCGAACAAGGTTCGTGGATGTCCGATGCTGACATCGAAGGCGGTAACAAGGGTCACCGTCCAGGCATCAAAGGCGGCTACTTCCCGGTTCCACCGTTCGACCACGACCACGAAATCCGCACCGCAATGTGCAACGCCCTGGAAGAAATGGGCCAGGTCGTCGAAGTTCACCACCACGAAGTGGCAACCGCAGGCCAGAACGAAATCGGCGTGAAATTCAACACGCTGGTTAAAAAGGCTGACGAAGTTCAGACCCTGAAATACGTCGTGCACAACGTCGCCGACGCTTACGGCCGCACCGCTACCTTTATGCCAAAGCCTCTGTACGGCGATAACGGTTCGGGTATGCACGTTCACATGTCCATCTCCAAAGATGGCAAGAACACCTTCGCAGGCGAAGGTTATGCCGGCCTGTCCGACACCGCTCTGTACTTCATCGGTGGCATCATCAAGCACGGCAAGGCCCTGAACGGCTTTACCAACCCGGCAACCAACTCGTACAAGCGTCTGGTTCCAGGCTTCGAAGCGCCGGTCATGCTGGCCTACTCGGCTCGTAACCGTTCGGCGTCGATCCGTATTCCTTACGTCAACAGCCCTAAGGGCCGTCGTATCGAAGCACGTTTCCCGGACCCGGCAGCCAACCCGTACCTGGCCTTCGCTGCCCTGTTGATGGCTGGCCTGGACGGCATCCAGAACAAGATCCACCCTGGCGATGCGGCTGACAAAAACCTGTACGACCTGCCGCCTGAAGAGGCGAAAGAGATCCCGCAAGTTTGCGGCAGCCTGAAGGAAGCCCTGGAAGAGCTGGACAAAGGTCGTGCGTTCCTGACCAAAGGCGGCGTATTCAGCGACGACTTCATCGACGCTTACATCGCGTTGAAATCCGAAGAAGAAATCAAAGTGCGCACCTTCGTACACCCACTGGAATACGAGCTGTACTACAGCTGCTGATCCAGTCGCGTCGGCGAAAGCCGCGTGAACAAAAGGCCTCCTTCGGGAGGCCTTTTTTGTGCTCGTCTTTCGCCGCGTTACGTACATACATATGTAACGCAGTTGAGATCACCTGTTGAGGCAATATAGTCAGCACTCCGACTTTTCCGAACACGTGCCTCGACGATCGCGAGCCAGATTACTCATGCGAGAACACACCCTTATGCCCAAGCTGATTCAGATCACCCTCTTCGCGCTGGCCGTGTTTGCGCCAGGCCTTTATGCAGCGAACACTCAGCAGCCTCCCGCACAGCTTCAACCGCTCATCGCAGCCATGGAGCAACGCTTGGAAATCGCCAATGACGTGGCGCGCAGCAAATGGCACAGCGGCAAGCCGGTTCAGGACAGTGAGCGCGAGCGCCAGGTGATTCAGAACGCCGAGTCACGGGCGAGTGAATTCGAGCTGGGCGCCGACGACGTACGCGATTTCATGACCGCCCAGATGGAAGCCAACAAGATGGTGCAATACGCGCGTATCGAGCAGTGGCGCGAAACCGGCCACTCCCCGGAGAAGCCAGACGTCAACCTGACCGATGGCATCCGGGGTCGGCTGGATACGCTGCTGCCGGTGTTGATGCAAAGTTACTCGGCGTTTCAGCCTTACCGCAGCGATGCCAAATGCGCTGGCTGGGTGCAGTCGGAAATCCAGCGACAGGCAAGTGATCCCGTCATTGAGACCGCGCTGCAACGGGCGGGAGGCGACCTCTGCCGGACCACACCAAGCCCGTGAGCGGGTGCGCAGGTCCGCTTCTCAAATGACACCGTCGATCAGTATTCCTCTATGCTGACCCGTGCCGCGTCATGGATTTAGCGCGGCACCATTGTTGGTTGTCCTGATCGCTGCACCGGAGTGTTCATGCGTCAATGTCTTGCCCTTCTGTTGCTGGTATTTGCGCTGCCCGCTGCCGCGCAGATCTACAAATACACCGATGCCTCCGGGAACACGGCGTACAGCAACCAGCCGCCGAACGGTACCAAAGCCGAAACTGTCGAGCTGCCGCCGCTCAACAGCGTCGAGACCGTCGTGCCTGCCGCGCCGCCGCCACTGCCCGCGACCCAGAACCAGAATCAGCAAACCGCTGCCACCTATCAGGTGCTCGCGCTGAAAGACCTGCCCCAGGACGAAGCGCTTCGTGCCAATAACGGCTCGTTCACTGTTGGCGTGGCCATAGAGCCCCGTTTGCAGCCTGGGCATTTGTTGCAGTTGGTGGTGGACGGCGCACCCTATGGCCAGCCCACGAATATTCCTCGGCTGCAGGTCATGGAGCTTGATCGGGGCGAACACAGCTTTTCGGTTCAGGTGCTGGAAAATCAGCGTTCGATCCAGCAAAGCGAGACGGTCAATCTGACAGTGCAGCGAGTCCATGTCGGCCGGCCTTAAATACGTCTACCAGTTGGCCGTCGCTCTGTGCCTGCTGTTCAGCGTGAGCCAGGACGTTTTGGCGGAGGTGTATACCTACGTCGATGCAGACGGCAATCGGGTCTTCACCGATCAGCCTCACCGCAATGCGAAGAAGGTCGACATAGCGCCGACCAACCGGGTCGATCAGCCCACGAAGGCGCCCAGTCGGGCATCCACACCGAAGCCAGCGGCGAGACCCATCTTCCATTATCAGTTGCTGCGCATTCTGGCGCCGGAACCCGACAGCACGATCCGCGACATTGAAGGCAATCTGAATGTCACCGTCAGCAATGATCCCGAGTTGCAGCCGGATCACTTGTACCGGTTACTGCTCGACAGCAAACCCTACGGCGAGCCGACGCGCAGCCCGGTTTTCCCGCTGACGAACATCGACCGTGGCACTCACCAGCTGTCCGTAGAGATCATTGATCAGTACGGGCGAGTGCTGGAGCGAACCCCCAATCAACCCTTTCACCTGATACGCATCTCTCTGGCCCAGAAGCGGCTCGCACAGCCCTGTAAAAACGATGATTACGGTGTGCGCCCCGAATGCCCTATCAAGGACAAGCCGGAAGAAGAATCGAGTTTCTTTTCGTTCTTCCGCTAAACCCTGCCCGACCGGCTATGCTCTATTCTGGTGCATAACCTGAACGAGCTTTCGCGTAATAAGCCCATTTTGGTTCGACGTTCAGGAATCCATGCACTGTCGCCGGGCCTGCCGTCCAAAAAACGTTCGTAATTACTCAACCCGCGCTTCTTTTCGGAGCCTTGGTTTGGTTTTTGCATTTTGTAATGAATGCGCGAGCACACCACACGTTCTAGCGGTTCCATACGCTGGCAAAGACCAATCAGAGCCTGCACTCACGGCCCAGCCCGAGTGCATAGAGCCAAAAGAGGTCACCGGGATTCATGACTATCAGCGATGCGTTGCATCGGTTGTTACTCGACAACCTGACCACTGCCACGATTCTGCTCAACTCGGACCTGCGCCTCGAGTACATGAATCCTGCCGCTGAAATGCTGCTGGCCATCAGTGGTCAGCGCAGCCACGGCCAATTCATCAGCGAGCTGTTCACCGAATCTGCCGAAGCGCTCAGTTCGCTTCGTCAGGCGGTGGAACAGGCGCACCCGTTCACGAAACGTGAAGCGATGCTGACCGCCCTCACCGGCCAGACGTTGACGGTCGATTACGCCGTCACCCCGATTCTTTCCCAGGCCGAGACCATGCTGCTGCTGGAAGTCCATCCCCGTGATCGCTTGCTGCGGATCACCAAGGAAGAGGCTCAGTTGTCCAAGCAGGAGACCACCAAAATGCTGGTGCGTGGCCTGGCCCATGAAATCAAGAACCCCCTTGGCGGGATTCGCGGCGCCGCGCAGTTGCTGGCACGCGAGCTGCCGGAGGAGAGCCTCAAGGACTACACCAACGTCATCATCGAAGAAGCCGACCGCCTGCGTAATCTGGTCGACCGCATGCTGGGCTCGAACAAGCTGCCGATGCTGGCGATGACCAACGTGCATGAAGTGCTCGAGCGCGTGTGCAGCCTGGTCGAAGCCGAAAGCCAGGGATGCATCACTATCGTGCGCGACTACGACCCGAGCATTCCCGATGTGCTGATTGACCGCGAGCAGATGATTCAGGCCGTGCTCAATATCGTGCGCAACGCCATGCAGGCCATCAGCAGCCAGAACGAGCTGCGTCTGGGCCGCATCAGCCTGCGCACGCGTGCCATGCGCCAGTTCACCATCGGCCATGTGCGCCATCGTCTGGTCAGCAAGATCGAAATCATCGACAACGGCCCCGGCATTCCGCCGGAGCTGCAAGAAACCATTTTTTACCCCATGGTCAGCGGCCGCCCGGATGGCACCGGGCTGGGCCTTGCCATTACCCAGAACATCATCAGTCAGCACCAGGGGCTGATCGAGTGTGATAGCCACCCTGGCCATACAACATTCTCGATCTTCCTGCCGCTGGAACAAGGAGCAGCGTCGACATGAGCCGTAGTGAAACTGTCTGGATCGTCGATGACGACCGTTCCATCCGCTGGGTACTGGAGAAAGCCCTGCAGCAAGAGGGCATGACCACGCAGAGTTTCGACAGCGCCGATGGCGTGATGAGCCGCCTGGCCCGTCAGCAACCGGACGTGATCATTTCCGACATCCGCATGCCCGGCGCCAGCGGCCTGGACTTGCTGGCGCGCATTCGCGAACAGCATCCACGCCTGCCGGTCATCATCATGACCGCTCACTCGGACCTCGACAGCGCCGTGGCGTCCTATCAGGGCGGTGCGTTCGAGTACCTGCCAAAGCCGTTCGACGTTGACGAAGCCGTTTCGCTCGTTAAACGTGCCAATCAGCACGCTCAGGAGCAGCAGGGCCTGGCCGTTCCGCCAACCTTGACCCGCACCCCGGAAATCATCGGCGAAGCGCCGGCGATGCAGGAGGTGTTTCGCGCCATCGGCCGCTTGAGCCACTCCAACATCACCGTGCTGATCAACGGCGAGTCCGGGACCGGTAAAGAGCTGGTTGCCCACGCCCTGCACCGCCACAGCCCACGCTCGGCTTCGCCGTTCATTGCGCTGAACATGGCAGCGATTCCGAAAGACTTGATGGAGTCCGAGCTGTTCGGCCACGAAAAAGGCGCGTTCACCGGCGCGGCGAACCTGCGTCGTGGGCGTTTCGAGCAAGCCGACGGTGGCACCCTGTTTCTCGATGAAATCGGCGACATGCCGGCCGATACCCAAACCCGGTTGCTGCGTGTCTTGGCTGACGGCGAGTTCTACCGCGTTGGCGGCCACGTGCCGGTTAAAGTCGATGTGCGCATTATTGCGGCGACGCACCAGAATCTGGAAACCCTGGTCCAGGCAGGCAAGTTCCGCGAAGACTTGTTCCACCGCCTGAACGTGATCCGCATTCACATCCCGCGCATGTCCGACCGTCGCGAAGACATTCCGACGCTGGCACGCCACTTCCTCAGCCGCGCTGCGCAGGAACTGGCTGTTGAGCCCAAGCTGCTGAAGGCGGAAACCGAGGAATACCTCAAGCACCTGCCGTGGCCGGGCAACGTCCGTCAGCTGGAAAACACCTGTCGCTGGATCACGGTGATGGCGTCGGGCCGCGAAGTGCATGTCAGCGATCTGCCGCCCGAATTGCTGAGCCTGCCCCAGGACGCTGCCCCGGTGACCAACTGGGAACAAGCGCTGCGCCAATGGGCCGATCAGGCGCTGGCCCGCGGTCAATCCAGCCTGCTGGACAGTGCCGTGCCGACGTTCGAACGCATCATGATCGAGACCGCGCTCAAGCACACCGCCGGCCGTCGTCGCGACGCCGCCGTGCTGCTGGGCTGGGGCCGCAATACCTTGACCCGCAAGATCAAGGAGTTGGGTATGAAGATCGATGGCGGGGATGACGACGAGGGTGACGAGGGCTAAGCCCTGCGATAGGCAGCAGCGCCTGCCTGCGATGGCGTCAGTTGAAAGACGGATTCGCCGCAGGCAGGACGCCATCGCGGGCAAGGGCGCCCACGATGGCTGCGGGTTTACTCAGCCGAAGATGGCTTCTCCCACAGATTAATCCCGCCTTCCACCGCAAACCGGTCGATCTCGGCCAGTTCTTCCTGACTGAACTCAAGATTGTCGAGGGCGCCGACGTTCTCGATGATCTGCTCCGGACGGCTTGCACCGATCAGTGCGGACGTGACGCGCGGATCGCGCAGTGTCCAGGCCAGTGCCATCTGCGCCAGGCTCTGACCGCGACGCTTGGCGATCTCGTTCAGCGCACGCACGTGCTCGATGTTCTGCTCCGATAAATGCGCCGCCTGTAGCGACCCGCCACCGGGACGGTTGACCCGTGCGTCTTTTGGAATGCCGTTCAGGTATTTGTCCGACAGCAGCCCCTGGGCCAGCGCGGTGAATGCAATGACGCCCGAGCCGAGTTCTTCGGTGGTGTCCAGCAGGTCTTTTTCCACCCAGCGATTGAGCAGGTTATAGGCCGGCTGATGAATCAGCAGCGGCACTTTCCACTCTTTCAGCAGGCCTGCGATTTCGCGGGTTTTGGCGCCCGAATACGACGAAATCCCGATATACAGCGCTTTGCCCTGCTGCACAGCGGTGGCCAGTGCGCTCGCGGTTTCTTCCAGCGGGGTATCAGGGTCGAAGCGGTGGGAATAGAAAATATCGACGTAGTCCAGGCCCATGCGCTGCAGGCTCTGATCGAGGCTGGCGAGCACGTATTTGCGCGATCCGCCGCCCTGACCGTAAGGCCCTGGCCACATGTCCCAGCCGGCTTTGCTGGAGATAATCAGTTCGTCGCGGTATTGCTTGAAGTCTTCCTTGAGCAGGCGACCGAAGTTGATTTCGGCACTGCCGTACGGCGGGCCATAGTTATTGGCGAGGTCGAAGTGGTTGATACCCAGATCGAAGGCCGTGCGCAGCATCGCACGCTGGGTGTCGATCGGCGTGCTGTCACCGAAGTTGTGCCACAGACCCATGGAGAGCGCTGGCAGCACCAGCCCACTGCGGCCTACACGGCGATAGGGAATGCGTTCATAACGGTTTTCGGCAGCGATGTAAGTCATCCAGTCCTCTCTTTCTTGTATGGAAGTCAGTCACAAAACGAACCTGCGAGATTACTCGGATTTCTCTGCGGCGAGGGGGTTCAAGAGAGTGGACGAACGCTACGCTCCAGCGCTGAAGGAAAGCGACGGCCACTGCATTGTTCGCTGCAGCAGAACAATGAAGGCGTTTCTGCGGCGTTTATCAGCGCGGTCTGCCATGTGAAGCTGCACTCACTTTCAAATGAATCGGAGCCTCACCATGACGCAGTCCACTCCACACATCCCCCGTCCGGTCGCCATCGTCACCGGCGCCTCCCGTGGTATCGGCGCGGAAATCGCCCGGCGCTTGAGCCACGATGGTTTCGCGGTGGTCGTGAATTACGCCAGCAGCGCGGCAGAAGCGGACGCCCTGGTTGCGCAGCTCAACGACGAGGGCGGTCAGGCCATCGCGATCAAAGCCGACGTTGCCAAGGCTGACGAGGTCCACGAACTGTTCGAGCAAACGGAAGCGAAGCTGGGCAAGGTCAATGTGCTGGTCAATAACGCCGGCGTCATGAAGGCACTGCCGCTGGCAGACACCAGCGATGAGCAATTCGATCAGGCGTTCAACATCAACACCCGAGGCACCTTCAACACGTTGCGCGAGGCCAGCGCGCGGATGAACGACGGCGGTCGCATCATCAACTTCTCCACCACTGCGCTGGCGCTGAACCTGCCGGGCTATGCCATCTATAACGCGACCAAGGCGGCCGTCGAAGCCTTCACCCATGTATTTGCCAAGGAGCTGCGCGGGCGGAATATCACGGTGAATGCCGTCGCGCCGGGGCCGGTGGCGACCGAGCTGTTCCTGCAAGGCAAAACCGAGGAGCAAATCCAGCACTTTGCCAACATGCCGCCGTTGCAGCGCCTGGGGCAGCCGGAAGATATCGCCAGCGTCGTGTCCTTTCTGGCCGGCCCGGATTCAGGCTGGGTGAATGGGCAGGTGCTGCGGGCCAATGGTGGCTTGGCTTAGGTAGAAATCGAAGGTGTAAAAGCAAGCGTGCCCGCAAGGGCGTCGTGTCCGTCCCCGGTTGGGCGACTGACACGACGCCCTTGCGGGCACGTGTTTTTCTACAAAAGAAAGCGCCTTAACGCACCAGGTGCAGGAACTGCAGGTGGCGCTCGTACTGGTCGAGGATGTCGTTGATGACCTGTTCCTTGGTGTAGCCCACCAGGTCGTAGTCCTGACTGCCCTCGCTCAAGTGCACTTCGGCGCGGTAATAACGGCGGTTGTTCAGCTGTTTGGAGCCCATGCCGCCGCGTGCGAAGGACGGTGTGAAATAGCCACGCATGGTCACCTGGTACACAAACGGACGCTCTTCACCGTGGCCGATTTCCAGGCCCACCGTGTCGTTGGCCGGATCCGGCTGAGTCACGACGGTCAGGCCCTTCTCGACGAACACTGCCGTCACTTCTTCAATCGCCGGGCGTACGGTCTGGTCGAGGAAGCGGTAAACCTCATCACGGGACGGGAACGCCACGGCCTGAGTCAGACGCTGACGCCAGCCACCACGCCGGGATCCGGAGACCGGTGCCAGTGAATACAGCTGAGCGATCTGGCGCTGGGACTCCATGTAGAACGCCTTGTGCAGCCCCCACATCATCAGCAGCAGAATCAGCGAGAACGGCAACGAAGTCAGTACCACCGCCGACTTCAGCGCATCGATGCTGCCCGAGAACAGCAAGCCGCTGGTGAT
Organism: Pseudomonas sp. GW821-FHT02H06; assembly: GCF_059421525.1. Lineage (NCBI taxonomy): Bacteria > Pseudomonadati > Pseudomonadota > Gammaproteobacteria > Pseudomonadales > Pseudomonadaceae > Pseudomonas > Pseudomonas sp. GW821-FHT02H06. The sequence continues at coordinate 76,202 of NZ_JBWKVD010000015.1, read as the reverse complement.
CAGCGCCGTCATCACGCCCCAGAACACACGCAGCCATTTCGGGCCATCTTCGTCCGGGCTGCCGCCTTTGGCAGAAAGCGTCGACAGCACCACGGTGCCGGAGTCGGCCGAAGTCACGAAGAACACGAAGCTGATGAACACCGTCACGGCAATGACCGTCCGGCTCCATGGGTACGTCTGCAGCATCAGGTAAAGGGTCATCGACGGATCGTCGATAGCCGATTGGCCCAACGCAGCCATGCCGTGGTTCAGCACCAGGTCGATGGAGCTGTTACCGAAAATCGACATCCACGCGAGGGTGAAGCCCAGCGGGATCAGCAGCACGCCGCAGACGAATTCACGAATGGTGCGACCACGGGAGATACGCGCGATGAACAGACCCACGAACGGCGACCAGGCAATCCACCACGCCCAATAGAACACGGTCCAGCCACCCAGCCAGTCGCTCGGGCCATCGTACGCATAGACGTCGAAGCTCTTGACCGGCAACGCGCCGAGGTAATCGCCGATGTTCTGCACCAGCGTATTGAGCAGGTGCTGAGTGGGTCCGGCAAACAACACGAACAGCAGCAGCGCGCAGGCCAGCAGCATGTTGATGTCGGACATGACCCGCACGCCCTTGTCGACGCCCGCAATGGCTACGAGGATTGCCGCGCCCATCATCAGAGTGATTAAACCGACCTGAATCCATTGGGTGTGCGGCACGTTGAACAGGTAGTCGAGCCCTGAATTCAGGTGCAGTACACCAAACCCCATGTCAGCACCGAGGCCGAAGATGGTGGCGATGATGCCGAAACCGTCGACTGCGTAACCGATCGGGCCGTTGATGCGCTTGCCGATCAACGGATACAGCGCCGAACGCAACGCCAGCGGCAGGTTATGGCGATAGGCGAAGTAGGCCAGCGCCATACCGACGAAGGCGAAAACGCCCCACCCATGCAGGCCCCAATGCAGAAACAGCAGCTGCATGGCCTGACGTGCCGATTGGGTGGTCCCGCCCTCACCCTGGGGCGGCTGCAGCATGTGGGTCAACGGCTCGGACACGCAGAAGAAGAACAGCGTGATGCTGATCCCGGCGGCGAACAGCATGCCGGCCCAGGACAGATAGCTGAATTCGGGCTCGTCGTGGTCGGCGCCGAGCTTGATCTTGCCGTAGCCGGACAGCGCAGTGACCACAACGAACAGCAGATACAGGGTCATGGCCAGCATGTAGTACCAGCCAACGGTGTTGGCGGCCCAGTTCTGCGCGGCGAGCAACCAGGCCCCTGAGGCTTCCGGGAAGCCGATCACGACCAGTCCGAAGATGAGGATGAAGCTGGCAGCGAAGTAGAAAACAGGGCCGTTCATGCGAACAGGCGAGCTGTTCGAAGCGCTTGAATTATTCATATGAATACCGCCGCGCGGGCGAGGGGATCGATCATGCAACGTAGATGCGGCAAAGGTAGGCCTCCTGAGATCAGCGGGCAGCGAACCACCGGTTTAACTTGATTGAACGTTCAATTAAAGCACGAATAGACGGCCGGAGACTAATGCACGGTGGCGTGACGCTTAATCAGGCGAGGGTAGGACGGACGACGAAAGCCTTTCGTTCCGTGGGTTCGGTAGGGTTTTCAATGCGCTGGAAAATTATGGAGGCTTGGCGGTATGGCGACCGACGCCTTCCCGGCTAAAGCCGGTCCTACAAAAGCTATGCGGTCAATTAGTAGGACCGGCTTCAGCCGGGAAGAGGCCAGTGTGCTCACCCGAAGATTTGCGACATAACGACTGACGCCTTCCCGGCTAAAGCCGGTCCTACAAGAGCTATGCGGTCAATTAGTGGGGCCGGCTTCAGCCGGGAAGAGGCCAGTGTGCTCACCCTGAAATTTGCGATATGACGGGCTACTTCGGACAGCCATCCTCATGCTGCAGGCTCGCCTGATTGACGTTACTGCCCGCCGGGACGCCGCGCGTGAGCCACACGTTGCCGCCGATGGTCGAGCCCTTGCCGATGGTGATGCGCCCCAGAATCGTGGCGCCGGCATAGATCACTACATCGTCTTCGACGATCGGGTGACGGGCATGGCCCTTGAGCAATTGGCCGTCTTCATCGGAGGGGAAGCGTTTGGCACCGAGGGTAACGGCCTGATAGATGCGCACGCGCTCGCCGATGATCGCGGTCTCGCCGATGACCACGCCGGTCCCGTGATCGATAAAGAAGCTCGGGCCGATCTGCGCACCGGGATGGATATCGATGCCCGTGGCGGAATGGGCCAGTTCGGCGCTGATGCGCGCCAGCAGGGGCAAACCGTTGTGGTACAGATGATGGGCCAGACGATGGTGAATCACCGCCAAAATGCCCGGGTAGCACAACAACACCTCATCAACACTGCGCGCGGCAGGGTCACCGTGGTACGCCGCCAGCACGTCGGTGTCGAGGACGCGGCGAATCGTCGGCAGTGCGCTGGCGAAATCCTGAATCAGCCGTTCCGCATGCACATCCGCGCAGCTGGCATCCTGGCCTTTCTGGCGGGCGGCGTAGCGCAGTTCGAGCCGCGCCTGATCGAGCAGCGAATTCAATGCCACGTCGAGGGTGTAGCCGACGTAGAAGTCCTCGCTCTCTTCGCGCAGGTCCACCGGCCCCAGCCGCATTGGAAACAGCGCGCCGCAGAGCGCATCGAGAATGTCGCGCATGGCCTCGCGGGAAGGCAGCTCGCGGCCGCCCTTCTCGCCGCTGATTCGGCCGTTGCTGGTACGCCAGTCATCACGCGCGGCGCGCAATTCGCCCACAATCCGCTGCAGTTGCCAGTGGCCGGTCACGCCCTCGGCGCAGGATTCCGGGGACAGGTCGGGAATAGTGCTCACGCAGATTTCTCCTCAATTCAACGGCGAGTCAGGCTGTAACGGCCGAAGTGGAATCACTCTACGACATCCCTTCGCGGCAAAAAAATAACTATTTTCGTGGGGCTTCTGTGCAGGGGACGGAGGACGCCGGGCGGTTGCCCTGTGGGAAACGTCTGCCTATAGTCCTGCGACTCAATTGCAGACCTGTCGACGCCACCATGATCAAACAACAGCTCGCCCGTTTTAATCGTCTGGAATTGCTCGGCGGTCCGACGCCCTTTGAAAAGCTCGAACGCCTTTCGACCTGGGCCGGGCGCGACATTTACGTGAAACGCGACGACGTCACCCCGCTGGCCATGGGCGGCAACAAGCTGCGCAAGCTGGAATACCTCGCGGCCGACGCCCTGGCTCAGGGCTGTGACACGCTGATCACTGCGGGCGCCATTCAGTCCAACCACGTGCGTCAGACGGCTGCCCTCGCCGCCCGCCTCGGCCTGGGTTGTGTGGCGCTGCTGGAAAACCCGATTGCAACCGACGACAGCAATTACCTGGGCAACGGCAATCGCCTGCTGCTGGATTTGTTCGATACCAAGGTCGAATTGGTCGAGAACCTCGACAACGCCGACGACCAGTTACAAGCCCTGGCCAGCCGACTTCGCCTCAGCGGCAAGAGGCCCTATCTGGTGCCAATCGGCGGTTCGAATGCCCTCGGCGCTCTGGGTTATGTGCAGGCCGGTTTTGAGCTGGCCGAGCAGATCAAGCAAAGCGGCCTGTCATTCGCGGCCGTCGTGCTCGCGTCGGGCAGTGCCGGCACCCACAGCGGCCTGGCGTTGGCGCTGGCGGAAGAACTGCCTGAGCTTCCGGTGATAGGCGTGACCGTATCGCGTCCGGAAGAAACCCAGGCGCCCAAGGTTCAGCGCCTGGCCGAGCAAACCGTCGAACTGCTGGGCGAATCATTGCCCGCCGCATTCAAGGTGCAGCTGTGGGATGAATACTTCGGCCCACGATACGGCGAGCCGAATGCCGGGACGTTGGCAGCGATCCGGCTGGTGGCCAGCCATGAAGGGCTGTTGCTGGATCCGGTTTACACCGGCAAAGCCATGGCCGGACTGCTCGACGGCATTGGCCGGCAGCGCTTCGAAGACGGCCCGATCGTCTTTCTCCACACCGGCGGCGCGCCAGCTTTGTTTGCGTATCAAGACGTCTTTTCGGCGGGATAGGGCCTTCGTCCCGCTGCCACGCAAACCGTCGCGTGAACGCCATATTCCAGAAACTGATAACCGATCCGCTTTTTATTATTTTTCATCGTTGGGCTCGAGTCTTATGATCGCCGCCAGCCGGCGTGCAGAGCGTTGCAGGCGACTGAAAAAGCTGGATAAACGCGTGATGCCAACGTAGCTTCGTCGGGTCTGATACTTGCCTGACATTCCAATTAAAACAGGGGACTTTCATGAACATGTCTGCAATCCGCCGCACCTTTCTGTTGTCGGCCTTTAGCCTGGTGCTGGGCACGGGTCTGGTCAGCCAGGCTGTCGCTGGCGATCAACTGGCAACCATCAAAAAGAACGGAACCCTTAATGTCGGCCTGGAAGGCACTTATCCCCCGTTCAGCTTCGTGGGTGAAGACGGCAAGCTGACCGGTTTCGAAGTGGAGTTCTCCGAAGCACTGGCCAAGGAACTGGGCGTCAAGGTCAAGCTGCAGGCCACGCCGTGGGCCGGCATTCTGGCGGCACTGGAGTCCAAGCGTCTGGATGTCGTGGTCAATCAGGTGACCATCTCCGACGAGCGTAAAAAGAAGTACGACTTCTCCGAACCCTACACCGTGTCGGGCATTCAAGCGCTGGTGCAGACCAAAGACGTCGGCGTGATCAAAACGGCCGCAGACCTGAAAGGCAAGAAAGTGGGCGTCGGCCTGGGCACCAACTACGAAGAATGGCTGAAAGCCAACGTGCCTGATGCCATCGTCAAAACCTACGACGATGATCCGACCAAATACCAGGACCTGCGTGTCGGCCGTATCGACGCCATCCTCGTCGACCGTCTCGCTGCGCTGGAACTGGTCGCCAAGACCAAAGACAAGCTGGCCGTTTCCGGCGAACCGTTCTCCCGTCAGGAATCCGGTATCGCACTGCGCAAGGGCGAGCCTGAACTGCTGGACGCGATCAACAAGGCCATCGACAAGCTGCGCGCCGACGGCACCCTCGCCAAGCTGTCGGACAAGTACTTCAAGGCTGACGTGACCAAATGATTCCAGAGAGCCTTCAGCTCGCGCTGGACTCCGCGCCCTTCCTGCTCAAGGGCGCGTATTACACGGTGGGCTTGAGCCTGGGGTCGATGTTTTTCGGATTGGTGCTGGGCTTCGGCCTGGCACTGATGCGTTTGTCGAAGATCTGGGTCATCAGCGCCGTCGCCAGGGTTTACGTCTCGTTCTTCCGTGGCACGCCGCTGCTCGTCCAGCTGTTCATGATCTATTACGGCTTGCCGGACCTGGGCATTGAACTGGATGCGATCACCGCAGCGCTGATCGGCCTGTCGCTGAACATGGCCGCGTATGCCTGCGAAATCCTTCGGGCCGCGATCGGTTCGGTGGACCGAGGGCAGTGGGAAGCCGCTGCGAGCATTGGTATGACGCGCGCCCAGACCATGCGCCGCGCCATCCTGCCGCAAGCTGCACGCACCGCGTTGCCGCCCTTGGGCAACAGCTTTATTTCACTGGTCAAGGACACGGCGATGGCCGCCACCATTCAGGTGCCGGAAGTGTTCCGCCAGGCGCAGTTGATCTCTTCGCGGACGCTGGAGATTTTCACCATGTATCTCACCGTCGCCCTGATCTACTGGGTGCTGTGCAGCATCCTGGCGCATTTTCAAAATCGCCTGGAAGCACGGGCCAACCGCCACGATGTGGAGTCCTGAGGCATGATCACGGTTGAAAAACTGACCAAGCAATTCAAGGGCAACGAAGTGCTCAAGGGCATTGACCTGACGGTCGAGCCGGGCGAAGTGGTAGCGATCATCGGCCCTAGCGGTTCGGGTAAAACGACGCTGCTGCGCTGCCTGAATCTGCTGGAAGTGCCTACGAGCGGCAGCATTGTCGTGGGCGACATCAAAGTCGATTTGAGCCGCCCGTTGAGCCAGCAGCAGGGTCTGATCCGGCAACTGCGCCAGCATGTCGGGTTCGTCTTCCAGAACTTCAATCTGTTCCCCCACCGCACCGCGCTGGAAAACGTCATCGAAGGCCCCACTGTGGTCAAGAAGATGCCGCGCGAACAGGCCATCGAGCTGGGCCGCACGCTGCTGGCGAAGGTCGGCCTCGCGGGTAAAGAGGACGCTTATCCGCGGCGTCTGTCCGGTGGTCAACAGCAGCGTGTGGCGATTGCCCGGGCGCTGGCCATGGAGCCGGAGGTCATTCTGTTCGATGAACCAACGTCGGCGCTCGATCCCGAGCTGGTGGGCGAGGTGCTGAATACGATCCACGCTCTGGCGCTGGAGAAACGCACGATGGTGATCGTGACCCACGAGATGAGCTTCGCGCGGGACGTCGCCAACCGGGTAATTTTCATCGACAAGGGCGTCATCGTTGAACAGGGCGAAGCGAAAGAGCTGTTCGCCAACCCTAAAGAAGAACGCACAAGGCAGTTTCTTGAGCGCAGCAGGAATTAGTCCGACACGTTATGTGTTTAAAACGGCGCCAATAGGCGCCGTTTTCTTTGTCGTTCATATTTAGAAAAGCGTTGACCCACTAAAAGTCCTACTATTTCGACGCCGGCTTGCCGTAATCAATCTATCTGTTTTTTCAATACGAACAGCGCTGACTCGCTCTACTTCCCCGCAACGTTGATTGACCATTTCCTCGCCCACAAATAACTGCCGCTGACACTTTTCATCAGCCTGCTGACTGTGGAATACGGCGCGCCCGGCGGCTCAGGTAGGACCACAGTCGCACCCCCCTCCCCATAAGCAACGCCCAACTGTAGGAAACTTCTGCATTTGCGTTACACACACTTTAAAAACTTAATCACTGTTGACACAAACACCGCAACACAATTAGCTGAAATCGCTCTCGGTTTATTCTTTTTCCAGAACAGCAACCCACTAATTACCACCGTTTGTAATGTTTGCCATGCCTATGCATCCCGGCGTGTACTAGTGCCAGTCGTTTTCACGCTGCAGTTGCAATGAATTAATCACCTGACTTGCCTTGATCCAGGCACGCATTCGAAGAGTATTAAAAGATGATCCGTATCCCTGTAATGACTCAGTCTTTCAAGTTGATGGCGCCGTATCTTCCGCAGTCGAACAAGCACGGGATTGGCGCCCTGGCGGCGGCCGATCTGCGAGTGCACATCGACCCCTGGCCAGAGATGGACTGCGGTGATTTGATCGAATTGTTTTGGGGAGGCTGTTATGCCGCCTCAAAACTTTTATCGGAGTCCGACATCGGGCATACATCCGTCCTACATGTACCCGAAAGTTTTCTTCGAAGTGGAAAAGTGAAAACCTACTATCGCGTTACCAAAATTGGCAGCGAACCCATTAAATCTCCCGGCGCCAAGCTATGGGTCAAACTGGAGATTCCCGGCGGTCAATTGGTCAGCGGCGAGGGCGATGAGAATCAGGGACTGGCACCGGTGACGTTCGCCGAGTCGGTCATGCAGGACGGTTTGACTGCGCGCCACTTCGATGAGGGCGTACAGCTCACCCTCGACGCTTATCCCAACATGGATGCCTACGATGAAATCACTCTTCGCTGGGGCGACATGCGTCTGGATCTGCCAGCGCTCACCCAAGAAGACGTCGGACTGCCCATCGTGGTTGAAGTACCAGCAGAATTGGTGCGCGAGGCGGGCGATGATCCGCACCTGGAGGTGAGCTATTGCGTGATTGACCGGGTCGGCAATAACTCGCGCTGGGCACCGGCGCGATTGATCAAGGTATCGACCGACATGACCGATGAGGTCGGAGCTTGATATCGACCCCGCTCAAGACGCTGTCGCGGCGCACCCTCGGCGCGCCGCGATACGTCTGCCGCCTGGCGTGCTGCAACCGTGAACGACGCCACGGATCAGCCACAGAGAAGAAACCTCCCACATCATCTCCATCAGCGTCCTACAGCTTCCCCCTGGATCCGCGGGAACGGGCTGCTAGCCTGCGGTGAAACCCCTCACAAGGTGTTCGCCATGCCCTTCAGCCATTTGGTCAAGTACATGATTCTGGCGCTGGCCTTCGGTTCATGCCTGACCTACACGCAAGCCACGGCGCTGGCGACAGCAGCCGCCATTTCGCCTTCTATGCTTATTCCTAAATGTGAGTTTATTTAATGTTTATACACGCTTAGGGTATATGCACCGGACCACCGGACCATCGTCAATTTTCCCGCCGCTATCGCGGTATTGATTCGAGGTTCGAATGGTCAAGCACAACGACCCCAGTGCTCGCGCTCGTGAAGGTCACCACCATGACTGATCTGAACGCCCTTTCTGTCCAGCACACCCTGGACGTAGCTCCTCCCCTGCTCCCTGCCAACGTACTGCGCAACGACGCCGATGCCCTTGCCGCGGCCCATGAACTGGCCGCGATCGTGCGTCCGAATGCCGCCACGCGAGACCGCGAGCGGCAACTGCCCTGGTCGGAAATCGAGTTGTTCAGCCGCAGCGGCCTGGGCAGCATCACGGTACCGCGCGCATACGGCGGGCCGCAGGTGTCGTTCGTAACCGTGGCCGAGGTCTTCGCCATCCTCTCGGCGGCTGACCCTGCCGTGGGCCAGATTCCGCAAAACCACTTCGGGATTCTCAACTCGCTGATCGGCAGCGCCACCGAGGCGCAGAAAGAAACCCTGTTCGCCAGCGTTCTCGACGGCGCACGTATCGGCAACGGCGGCCCCGAACGCGGGACCAAAAACACCCTCGACGTCAGAACGCGAATAACTGCGGACGGTGATCAGTTTTTGCTCAATGGCCGCAAGTTCTACTCGACCGGGGCGCTGTTCGCTCACTGGGTGGCGGTCAAGGCCATCAATGACGACGGCAAACAGGTGCTGGTGTTCGTGCCACGCGGGACGCCGGGGCTGCACATCATCGACGACTGGTCCGGCTTCGGTCAGCGCACCACCGCCAGCGGCAGCGTGCTGCTGGAAAACGTGCGCGTGAGTGGCGAACTGGTTGTTGATAACTGGAAGCTGGGCCTGTCTCCGAACATTCAGGGCGCGGTCTCGCAACTGATTCAGGCCGCCATCGATGCGGGCATTGCCCGGGAAGCCATCGACGAAAGCATTCGTTTTGTGCGCGAGCGTTCGCGGCCGTGGATCGACGCCAATGTCGAGCGCGCCGGTGACGATCCGTATGTGATCGCTGACATCGGCAAGCTGAAACTCGAGCTGCACGCCGCAGAAGCGCTGCTGCGCAAGGCCGGCCGCGTGCTGGATGACATCGCCGCCGAACCCATCGACGAACAATCTGCCGCTCGCGCTTCCATCGTGGTCGCCGAAGCCAAGGTGCTGACCACGCAAATCGCCCTGCAGGCCAGCGAAAAGCTGTTCGAGCTGTCGGGCAGTCGCGCGACGCTGGCCGAATTCAATCTCGATCGTCACTGGCGCAACGCGCGGGTTCACACCCTCCACGACCCGGTGCGCTGGAAGGTCCACGCCGTCGGCGCCTGGCACCTGAACGGCGCCCTGCCCGCCCGTCACTCCTGGATATAACCAGACCACTGGAAGCACACCTATGAGCCTTCAAACCTTGCCGCGTGACACGCAGGCGACCGCCGTGACTGCGATCATTCGTGACGACGCCGAGGCGCTGCGTATCGCCCGCACGCTGGCGGAAGATTTCAAGCAACAGAGCGCGACGCGTGATCGCGAACGTCGCCTGCCCCATCAGGAACTGGAAGCGTTTTCCCGCTCGGGACTGTGGGGCATCAGTGTGCCAAAGGCCTTTGGCGGCGCTGGCGTGTCCAATGTCACCCTGGCCGAGGTCATTCGGATCATCTCTGCCGCCGACGCCTCTCTGGGGCAAATTCCACAGAACCACTTTTACGCGCTGGAAGTGCTGCGGGTGAATGGCAGCCCGGCGCAGCAGGCGCGTCTGTACGCCGAGGTCCTCGCCGGTCAGCGCTTCGGTAACGCGCTGGCTGAACTGGGCACCAAAACCGCCCACGACCGCACCACCCGACTGAGCCGCGACGGCAGCGGCAACGGCTGGCGCATCAACGGCCGCAAGTTCTACGCCACCGGCGCGCTTTACGCCCAACGCATACCAACCTCGGTCGTTGATGACAACGGCGTGCAGCAGCTGGCATTCGTGCCAGCCAACGCAACGGGGCTGAGCGTGATCGATGACTGGAGCGGCTTCGGCCAGCGCACCACGGGCAGCGGCTCGGTGGTGTTCGATAACGTGTACGTTGACGCCGATGATGTGGTGCCGTTTCAGACCGCCTTCGAGCGCCCGACCACTGTCGGCCCTTTAGCGCAGATTCTCCATGCGGCCATCGACACCGGCATCGCCCGCGCGGCCTTTGAAGACGCGCTGCATTTCGTGCGCACCCGCACGCGGCCCTGGATCGACTCTGGCATCGAAAAAGCCGTCGATGACCCGCTGACGCTGCACAGCTTTGGCAAGCTCGGCATTCGCCTGCACGCCGCCGAAGCCCTGCTCGAACGTTCGGGGGAATTCCTGGATCGAGCCCAGGCCGACACCACAGCAGACAATCTGGCCCAGGCATCGATTGCGGTCGCGGAGGCGCGGGCGATCAGCACCGACATCTCATTGGAAGCCGGCAGCACCTTGTTCGAACTCGCCGGTTCCCAGGCCACGCTGGCGGAGCACGGCCTTGACCGGCACTGGCGCAACGCGCGGGTCCACACGTTGCACGACCCGGTGCGCTGGAAGTATCACGCCATCGGCAACTACTACCTCAATGACGTCAACCCGCCACGCCGGGGGACGATCTGATGAGCAAGAAAAAGATCCTGCTCAACGCGTTCAACATGAACTGCATCGGCCACATCAACCACGGTTTCTGGACACACCCACGGGATACGTCCACCCAGTACAAGACCCTCGAATACTGGACCGAACTGGCGCAGTTGCTGGAGCGCGGGCTGTTCGACGGGTTGTTCATCGCGGACATCGTCGGGGTCTATGACGTCTACCAGAAGTCGGTGGACGTAACCCTGAAGGAATCGATCCAGTTGCCGGTGAATGATCCGCTGTTGCTGGTATCGGCCATGGCCGCGGTCACCAAAAACCTCGGCTTCGGCCTGACCGCCAACCTCACTTACGAGGCGCCGTATCTGTTCGCCCGGCGCATGTCGACGCTGGATCACCTGACCCGCGGCCGCGTGGGCTGGAACATCGTCACCGGGTATCTGGACAGCGCCGCGCGCGCGATGGGCTTGACCGAGCAAATCGAACACGACCGCCGCTACGACCAGGCCGATGAATACCTGGAGGTTTTGTACAAGCTGTGGGAAGGCAGTTGGGAGGACGACGCAGTCATCGAGGACCGTCAGGCGCGCATCTACGCCCAGCCGGAAAAAGTCCATTACGTGCGGCACAGCGGCGAGTTCTATCAGGTGGAAGGTTATCACCTGTGCGAGCCGTCGCCGCAGCGCACGCCGGTGCTGTTTCAGGCGGGCAGTTCCGAGCGCGGTTTGCAGTTTGCCGGCAGCAACGCCGAGTGCGTCTTCATCAGCGCGCAGAACAAACCCGCGACCCGCGAGCAGGTCGACAAGGTCCGCGCCAGTGCCGTGGCCGCCGGGCGCACCCCCGATGACATCAAGGTCTTCATGGGCCTCAACGTCATCGTCGGCCCCACCGAAGAAGCGGCGCGAGCCAAGTACGCGGAGTATCTGAACTACGCCAGCGCGGAGGCCGGGCTCGCGCATTTTGCTGCGTCCACCGGCATCGACTTCGCCGACTACGAGCTCGACGAGCCGATCCAGCACGTGAAAGGCAACGCCATTCAGTCAGCCACGAAGATCCTCAAGAACAACGACTGGACCCGCCAAAAGCTGCTCGATCAACACGCCCTCGGCGGCCGTTACATCACGCTGATCGGCTCGCCCGAGCAGGTCGCCGACGAGCTGGAATCGTGGATCGCCGAAACCGGCCTGGACGGCTTCAACCTGACCCGCATCGTCACCCCGGAGAGCTACGGGGATTTCATCGATCTGGTGATCCCCGAGCTGCAACGGCGCGGCTCATACAAGACCGCATACGAGCACGGCACTTTGCGCGAGAAGCTGTTTGAGGACGGCAACGCTCGACTGCCGGAACGGCATGCGGGGGCGAGCTTCAGGACACTCACCCCATCACAGGCGTGAGCGAGCTCGAACTCCGTGGGAGCGAGCTTGCTCGCGAAGACGGCTCCACAGACACCCAAGAATTCAAACCAGACCACTGACCCGGATTACCACCCATGACCAAAACCCTCCTCACCCTCGCCCTGTCCCTGGGCCTGTTTGCCGGCGTCACCCACGCTGCCGATCAACCGCTCAAAGTCGGCACCACGGCGGCGTTCGCCATCCCGCTGGAAGCGGCCGTCGCCGAAGCCGATAAACAAGGCCTGAAGGTCGAGCTGGTGGAATTCACCGACTGGATCGCGCCCAACGTCAGCCTCAACGCCGGCGACATTGACGTGAACTACTTCCAGCACATCCCGTTTCTGGAAAACGCCAAAGCGGCGTCGGGTTTTGATCTGGTGCCGTACGCGCCGGGCATCATCAACAATGTCGGGCTGTACTCGAAGAAGTACAAAAGCTTCGATGAGCTGCCAACAGGCGCCACCGTCGCAATCGCCAATGACCCGATCAATAGCGGACGCGGCCTGCAACTGTTGGCCAAGGCCGGCTTGATCACGTTGAAACCGGGCGTGGGCTACAAGGCCACCGAAGACGACATCACCGCCAACCCGAAGAAGCTCAAGCTGATTCAGGTCGAGGCCGTGCAACTGGTGCGCGCCTATGACGATGCCGATCTCGTGCAGGGCTACCCGGCCTACATTCGTTTGTCGAAGACCTTCGATGCCGGCTCGGCGATTCTGTTCGACGGCCTCGATCACCCGGAGTACGTGATTCAGTTCGTCATCAAACCGGACCACAAGGATGACCCGCGTCTGGCCAAGTTCATCGACATCTACCAACACTCGCCGGTCGTGCGAGCCTCGCTGGATAAGGTCAATGGCTCGCTGTATCAGGTTGGCTGGAAGAACTGATCATGACGGCATCCGCGCAACGCGCTTTGACGCTTGAGGGTGCTGCGGCTCCCCATGCCGCCGAGCAAGCAGAACTGCACCCGGAGAAGCAACGCGCCCATGTGCGCTTCATCAATCTGGGCAAGGTCTATGAAGGTCCGCAAGGGCCGGTGCCGGCGCTGCAGGCCATCGATCTGGATATCCAGCGCGGTGAAGTGTTCGGCATCATCGGCCGAAGCGGCGCAGGCAAATCGTCACTGATTCGCACCATCAATCGTCTGGAAAAACCCAGCAGCGGACGCGTGCTGATCGATCAGGTGGACATCGGCGACTTCAACGAAGACACGCTGGTGGCGCTGCGCCGACGCATCGGCATGATCTTTCAGCACTTCAATCTGATGTCGGCCAAGACCGTTTGGCAGAACGTCGAGCTGCCGCTCAAGGTGGCGGGCGTGCCGAAGGCGCAGCGTCAGCGCAAAGTCGCCGAGCTGCTGGCATTGGTGGGGCTGGAAGGCAAGCACACCGCCTATCCCGCGCAATTGTCGGGCGGGCAGAAGCAGCGCGTCGGCATTGCCCGGGCGCTGGTGCATGATCCAGCGATTCTGCTGTGCGACGAGGCGACCTCGGCCCTCGACCCGGAAACCACGCAATCGATTCTCGGCCTGCTGCGCGAGATCAATCAGCGCCTGGGCCTGACGATCATTTTGATCACCCACGAGATGGCGGTGATCCGGGAGATCTGTGACCGGGTGGTGGTGCTGGAAAAAGGTGAGGTCGTCGAGCAGGGCCCGGTCTGGCAGGTGTTCGGCAATCCACAGCATGAGGTGAGCAAGACGCTGCTGGCGCCGCTGCAACATGCGCTGCCGGAGGATTTGCAGGCGCGCTTGCAGCCGCAGCCATCCGAACAACACGTCAGCGTTGTGCTGGACCTGCAATTCACCGGCAGCGACGGCAAGGAGCCTGATTTGTCGGCACTGTTCAATGCATTTGGCGGGCGGGTGAGCCTGCTGCATGGCGGCGTCGAACGCATTCAGGGGCGTGCGCTGGGTCACCTGCTGCTGGCGGTAAGTCATTCGCCGCTGTCGGCGGACGAATTGCTCAATCGTGCCCGCAAACACGCGCAGCACGCGGAGGTATTGGGTTATGTGGCTTGATCGTCTGTGGCAGGGCGTCATCGACACCTTTCTGATGGTGGGCGTGTCGTCGCTGATTGCGTTGATTCTGGGCATTCCACTGGCGGTGATTCTGGTCACCAGCGGCAAGGGAGGCATTTTTGAGGCGCCCAATGTGAACCGGGTGCTGGGCGCGTTCGTGAATATTTTTCGTTCGGTGCCGTTCCTGATTCTGATGGTCGCGCTGATTCCGTTCACGCGGCTGATCGTCGGCACGACCTACGGCGTGTGGGCGGCGGTGGTGCCGCTGACCATCGCGTCGACGCCATTCTTCGCGCGTATTGCGGAAGTCAGCCTGCGCGAGGTGGACCACGGCCTGATCGAAGCGGCACAAGCGATGGGCTGCCGCCGGTGGCACATCGTCTGGCACGTGCTGTTGCCCGAAGCGCTGCCGGGCATCGTCGGCGGATTTACCATCACCATTGTGACAATGATCAATTCGTCGGCCATGGCCGGTGCCATCGGCGCGGGCGGCCTGGGCGACATCGCTTATCGCTACGGTTATCAGCGGTTTGATACGCAGGTGATGCTCACCGTGATCGTGTTGCTGGTGATCCTGGTAGCGGTGATTCAGTTGGGCGGGGACCGATTGGCGTTGCGACTGAACAAGCGCTGATCAAAGGGCGCCTTCCCTGCAGGACTGGCTGAAGCCGGTCCCACTATCGGCATGCGTTCATTCAGTAGGACCGGCTTTAGCCGGAAAAGCGGCAGGTGCCACACTGCAAGATTGATGGCGCTGCCCACGGGCCTCTTCCCGGCTGAAGCCGGTCCCACTGTCGGCATGCGTTATTCAGTAGGACTGGCTTTAGCCGGGAAAGCGGCAGGTGCCACACTGCAAAATTGATCGCGCTGCCACGGGCCTCTTCCCGGCTGAAGCCGGTCCTACCAACGGCATGCAGTCCCGCCAGGAGATTGCAATTCGGGAGCGGGGTATATTGGCGGCCTTATTCGCCCAGACAACCACCTCATGAAACTTGATCAAACCGACCTCGCCCAGATCACGGCCACTACCCTCGGCAACTACAACGATGTCGCCGAGGGTTTTCGCGAAGGGACCCGCGACCATGATGTGAGCCAGAACATTGATGCGCTGCTGCGCAATATCACAGGCCCGGCGCCGTTTCAGATTCTGGATTTCGGCTGCGGGCCTGGCCGTGATCTGCAGACCTTCACTGCCATGGGCCACATCGCCACTGGCCTGGATGGCTCCGAACGCTTTGCCGAGATGGCCCGCGCCGACAGCGGCTGCGAGGTGCTGCACCAGAACTTCCTGGAACTTGATCTGCCCGCAGAACGCTTCGACGGCATCTTCGCCAACGCCTCGCTGTTCCACGTACCGCGTCAGGAATTGCCTCGGGTGCTGCGTGAGTTGCGCGCTGCACTCAAGCCCGGCGGCGTGCTGTTCAGCTCCAATCCCCGAGGTGACAATCAGGAAGGCTGGAAAGGCGAGCGCTATGGCGCGTTCCATGATCTGGAGTCGTGGAGCGCGTTACTGACCGAGGCCGGGTTTACCGAAGTCGAGCATTACTACCGACCGCCGGGATTACCGAGAGATCAACAGCCATGGCTGGCGAGCGTGTGGCGCAAGGTCTGACCGCTGCAGGTCTCCCGTAGCGAGACTCGGAAAACCTGGCGCATCAGCCGCCCTCGCCTGTTGCGTGATAGACGCTGACCGCTCCGTCAGGCGCAACCGCCGTCACGCTATGCCCTGCATACCGGGTCGTCCCTACCTCACGGGTCCCACCATCGAAGTTCGCCACCAGTCTCGTTCCGTCCGCGAACGTGGTCTGCTGAACTTGTCGATCAAGCGTCAGCCAACTGAACGCCGTCATCGCCTGGGTACCAAGGCGCTCATGCAGTGGCCTGAAAAACCGGTCCTGACGCTGCATCACCGGCAACCGCTCGCCCAGCGTCGCGCTGCTCAGGTGATACAGCGGCGGCACGTTGTAGAGCAACTGGGCGAGCTCGTTCTCCTGCCTGACATTGACCAGTTTCAGGCTGTCAAAAAGCCAGTGATGAGTCGTGATGACCGATCCATGGAACACGGCCTGATAGAGCGGCAGGCGGGTCGTCGGATTGAAGTGAATGGTGCGATAAGGCTCCTTGATCGGTACCGGTTTGAAGAACACGTCCGGCTGCTCCGGCGGGTACCAACTGCCCAGGTACCAGCGGGAGGACTTGTGCTGGCTGAGCTCCGGATCACCCCATCCGATCACCGGCGTCTGCATGCCGTGGGCGAAAAGGATGCCCTGGGCGGTGACGGCATTGCCGTCCTCGGAACCTGAGGGCAGCGCTCGGGCTTCAGCCACCCACTGCGAAGCACTGACATTAGCGGCGGCGTTTTGCATCTCGGTCATGGTCGCGCCGGGCCGATAGCTGTCGAACAGCATCCCCGTGGCATAGGCGTCCAGAAACCAGCTATTGAAACCGGCAGCGGCCTGGACAGCTGTAACCCGCGCCTCCATTAACGGCCGGACACAACGCGGATCGGTGTAATGCCCGGACTGTTGAAAACCGGCTTTGAACGTTCCGTCCTTCAGCACAATGGCGCATTGACGGTGTGCGTCGCTGCCCAAGTGAGCGGTCACCCAGTCCGGGTTTTCATGGGTCGCCAGAGCCGTTTCGTAGGAGTCATAGGGCGCAATCAGATACCCCGCCTGCACAGCGGCGCGAACGGCTTCGGGATGCCAGAGACCTCCCTCCCAACCTTCGCCGAGCCCCAGCCACAGGCGTGACAAACCAGATGCTTGCAGGCTCTCGATACCCTTCAGGGATAGCACGCCGCCCCATGTCGACGGGTCATCCGCGAGAGCTCCGGCAAACAGGTGGGCGACCTCCGCGCGAAGCTCACCGTAACGCGACGTCAACCGCGACACGTCGGGCTGGGCATCACGTTGCCATGCTTGTCTTGCGACCGAGTTGAACGCGCTGTTCAGACTGCGCAACAGGGCGACTTGTTGCCAGCGCTGCAATGGTCCCTGGCTGCCACTCAGCAAAACCAGCGCTTCTTTATCCAGCCGGTTGCGCAACTGCACAGCCAGTGGGTCGTCGGACGCAAGTACCTGAGTCAGACGCCCCCAGGACTGAATATCATCAAGGGCCAACAGGTCGTTGCCCCACAGATACAGGTGAGCGGCGCCGAGCAGCTTGCGCCCCTCTGGGGTTTTCTCGAACTTGCTTTCCAGCGTCTGATAGTCTCCATTGTCGATGAGCCACTGCCGGTAACGCCTTGCGCCAGCGAGCGGATCGGCGGCATCCAGCGACAGGCGAAAGGTCATTGGCGTGCTGACATCCAGCGCCGTGAACTCATGTCGGGCGGACAAACCCAGGGCGTCACCTTGGAGATGCAAACGAAGGCGGTTGTTGAATGGATGGGTCAACAGCCAGGTCAGGGTGAATGCGCCGTGGTCCATGCCCCACAGCGGCAGGCTCAAGTCCTGTGTGGTGTTGATCTCGCCCTGGGTCGCAAGAAACTGCTGCCAGACAGTGTTCCCCCGAGGGACATAATGCCCCTCTGCCATCGGCCAGATCAGCGCTTTGCCCATGGCGTCGCCTGGCTGATTCAGGAACTCCAGTACCCCGGCATTCCGGGCCTTGATGGTCAGCAAGAGGTCACGTTGCTGCAGCCGGGCTTCGAGATGCCAGGCGCCCTCGTCCCACTGCCACGCGAGGTAGTCCTGCGAGGTCTTGAGCTCACTGACGCGATGCGCCTTGACCCCGCTTGACGCTTGCAAGGCAGGTTGCCCGCTCGGCGAGACGCGGACCGCGAGTGTCTGCGGATCAACGTCCACCCGCCAGAAGTCGTTTTCCAACGTTTCAGCCGAACTGCTGAATGGGAGCATCCAGCCCAACAAGAGGCAGACACACAAGCGTACCAAGGAAAAAGACATGCCGAGCCCCGCGAAGCGATTCAGCGGGGCACAGTAAGGCAGGGACCGACGAGTGTCTGTCGGACCGTTCCTAAATCACGACTGGTCTTGCCCCACCTCGCAAATGCTCGCTCAATTGACGGGGGTCCGGGACTGTCATTTCTGACAGTAGCCCCTTCCTGTCCCCGCGCACACACTGGACCCGCGCCATGAGTGCCAACCACGATCCGGTTGCCTGATGAACACGGGCTGCCAATCGCCAATCAGCAAGGGAATGACGATGAGTAATTTATTGAAAAACAGTGACTTCGCATCGGGCGAATTAGAACCCTGGACCATCACCCCCACTGAGGTCACTGGGGGGATCAAGAAAGAGGGGTCGGTTTACTACGTGCAGCTGGCAAAGGCAGCCGGTCTGTCCCAGTCCCTCCCGGAGGGCAATTATAAACCCAGCAAATTTAGTTTTTATGTGCGGGCCGGGGAAATCATAAAGCCCGGCGATTCCATACTATTCAGTTATGGGGTGCTGATCAGTACGGTCGGGAGCGCCGAGGCGTTTGGTGACATTTCGGTAGCAACCGAGGAGTGGAAGAAAGTCACTCTCGAGATGAAGCGCAAACCGATCCCTGCCACTACGGTGACCGTGCAGGTACACACCGTCTCTGATCCGGAAAAGTTGAAAACTCAGGCAGGGCAGGTGCATTTCAAAGATTTCGAGCTGACCTGACAACCCCCTCACCGGTGCGCAGATAAAAAGCGGAAGTGGCCACCCGACCGCTTCCGCCTGAACCATAGGTATTAATGCGCGGGAGAGGACGCGCCGTCGTCCGTATCGTCATCACGGCGGTGTTGCTCTTCCTGCTGGCGTTCCTGATGTTTGCGCCGCTCCTCCTCACTCGGCTCCTTGATCTTGTACCAGGCCACGTACAGCGCCGGCAGGAACAGCAACGTCAGCAGGGTCGCGATGATGATCCCGCCGATCATTGCGTAAGCCATTGGCCCCCAGAACACTTCGCGGGCGATCGGGATCATGCCCAGGCTCGCCGCCGCAGCGGTCAGCAGGATCGGCCGGCGCCGGTGTTCCGTGGCTTCCGCCACCGCATCCCACGGCAGATAGCCCGCCACCTCGTACTCATGAATCTGGGTCACCAGAATCACCGAGTTGCGGATGATGATGCCGATCAGCGCCAGAATCCCGAGGATCGCCACAAAGCCCATCGGCGTTCCGGTCGGCACCAGCGCGAGCACCACGCCGATCAATCCCAACGGCGCCACACTGGCGACGATGAACATCTTCTGCACGCTGTGCAGCTGGATCATCAGGAAGGTCGCCATCAGGAAGATCATCAACGGCACGACCTTGGCGATCGGCCCTTGGGCCTTGCCGCTCTCCTCCACCGTGCCGCCCGTGGCGACCTTGTAGCCCACCGGCAAACCGGCGGCGAATTTGTCGATCTCGGGCTTAAGCTCTTTCACCAGATCGGTTGGCTGCATGTCGTCGCTCACGGCGGCCTTGAGCGTGATCGTCGGTTTACGATCGCGACGCCACACCAGCGGCTGTTCCAGTTCGTAGCGCACATTGGCGAAGGCCAGCAGCGGAATCGACGTGCCTTGGGGCGTAACGATCTGCAGGTTTTGCAGGGTTTCCGGTGACCCTCGCTCGGCATCCACCGCGCGACCAACGACGTTGATCAGGTAGATGTCATCGCGCACCTGGGTCACCGCCGAGCCGGTCACGACGCTGTTCATCAGTTGCGCAACGTCCTCGGACGACAAGCCCAGTTGCCGCGCCTTGTCCTGATTGATGTCGATGCGCAGGACTTTCCCGGGCTCGTTCCAGTCGTAGATCATCTCGCCGATGTGCTGATTCTTGTCGAGCAGGGTGGCGAGTTCGATGGCGTGCTGGCGCACTTCATCAATGTTCTCGCCGCTGACCCGGTACTGAATCGGGCGCCCTACCGGCGGCCCCATTTCCAGCGCCTGCACATAAGTGCCGATGCCGACGAAGTCGTCACGCAAGCGTTTTTGCAAGCGCTCGGTCAACGCGCCGCGCTCTTCCAGCCCTTTGCTGACGATCACCAACTGTGCGTAATACGGGTTTTCCAGCTGCTGATCCAGCGGCAGGTAGAAACGCACCGCGCCTTCGCCGATGTAGGTGCTCCAGCTGACGATGTCCGGATCGTCCTTGAGGGTCGCCTCGAGCTTGTCCACCGCGCGGCGCGTCTCGTTGATCGATGCGTTCTGCGGCAGGTTGAGGTCGACCAGAATCTCCGGGCGGTCCGATGACGGGAAGAATTGGTTCTGCACGAAGCGCATGCAGAACAGCGACGTGGCAAATAGCAAAATCGTAATGATGATGGTCAGCCAGCGATGGCGCATGGCCCAGAACATCGAGCCGTTGAAGGCTCTGGCGATGCGTCCGGGCTTGGCGTTTTCGTCGTGCTTCTTCACGTTTTCGCTAAGGATGTGCACGCCGATCACCGGGGCGAACAGCACGGCAACGACCCACGACACCAGCATGGCGACGGCAATCACCGCGAACAGGGTGAAGGTGTATTCCCCCGCCGAGCTGGCGTTCAGGCCGATCGGCACGAAGCCCGCAACCGTCACCAGCGTACCGGTGAGCATCGGGAAGGCCGTCGAGGTGTAGGCGTAGGTCGCGGCCTGGGCTTTGGTTTCGCCTTTTTCAAGGCGCGACACCATCATCTCCACCGTAATCATCGCGTCATCGACCAACAGGCCAAGGGCAATAATCAGGGCGCCCAGGGAAATACGCTGCATGGTGATGCCGCTGTACTCCATGAACACGAAGACCATCGCCAGCACCAGCGGAATCGAGCAGGCCACCACCAGCCCCGCACGCATGCCAAGGCTGATGAAGCTGACGATCAGCACGATCACCACCGCTTCAAACAGCGCGCTGGTGAAGCCGCCGACGGCCTTCTCGACCACCTGCGCCTGATCGGACACCACATGCACGCCGACGCCAATCGGCAGGTCGGCGGTCGCGGCGCTCATGCGTTCGTGCAGCTGTTTGCCGAACTCCTGAACGTTGCCGCCCTTCTTCATGGCGATGGCCAGGCCGATGGCAGGCTTGCCGTCGAAGCGGAACAACGGCTTGGGCGGATCCACGTAGCCGCGGGTGATTTCGGCGATGTCGCTCAATCGATAGAAACGATCGTTGAGGCGCAGGTTGACGTTTTCGAGGTCTTTTTCCGAGGCGAACTGGCCGGAGGTGCGCACGGAAATGCGCTCCGGACCGGCCTCGATGACCCCGGCGGGCGTCACGGTGTTTTGCGATTGCAGGCTCTGCACGACCTGGCGCTGATCAAGGCCCAGTGCCGCCAGTTTGCGAGTGGAGAAGTTGAGGTACAGCACTTCGTCCTGCTCGCCGATCATTTCGACTTTGCCCAGACCCGGCACGTCGCGAATCTGGACGCGCACTTGCTCCACGTAGTCGCGTAACTGGCGCAGGGTCAGGCCGTCGGAGGTGAAGGCGTAAATCGATCCGTAAACGTCGCCGAACTCATCGTTGAACGCCGGGCCCTGAATACCTTGGGGAAACTGCCCGCGAATGTCATCGATCTTCTTGCGAACCTGGTACCAGATTTCAGGAATGGCCTCAGCGCTGGTGGTGTCGCGCAGGTAAACCATAACAGTGGACTCGCCCGGCCGGGTGTAGCTCTTCACGTAATCGAGGGAGTCGAGCTCTTCGAGCTTTTTCTCGATGCGGTCGGTGACCTGCTCCAGGGTTTCATCCACAGTCGCGCCCGGCCAACGGGTTTGTATGACCATGGTCTTGATGGTGAACGAAGGGTCTTCTTCACGACCCAGGTTCATGTAGGAAAACACGCCCATCAGCAGGCCGACGAACATCAGGTACCAAACGAAAGACTGATGCTTGATCGCCCAATCGGAGAGGTTGAACTTCCCTTTCATCGCGGGCTTTCCTTATCGACTTTGATTTTCTGCCCCGGCTTGAGGCTATTGACCCCGGCGGTCACAACTCGATCGCCGTTATTGACCCCCCCGGCCAGTACCACTGAATCATCACTGCGGCTGACGACCGTGACGACGCGTGGGGAAACGGTCTGGTTCTGCATGTCGATGACCCAGATCTGCGTCTTGCCGTCGATCTCCTGAACGGTCGTGGCGGGCAATTCGATGCGCGGTTTGATCGCCGAGCTCAGGGTGACGCTGATCGCTGTGCCCAGACGGAAGGCCGCCGGTGTATCCGCCAGGGTCAAACGTGCGCGACGGGTGCGGGTGGTGCTTTCGGCCTGGGGCTCGAGTTCTCGCACGGTTGCGGTGGTGTTGATCTCTGGCTCCAGCTGGCTGGCGACTTTGAACACGACGTCGCTGGGCAGTTGATCACTCAGTTGCGCCGGCAAATCAATGACCGCCTCTTTGATGTCCGGGCGCGCCAGTGTCACCACCTGCTCGCCCGCGCTGACCACCTGGCCGGCCTCGACTTTCCATTCGGTGACGACGGCATCGTGATCGGCGCGCAGCTCGCTGTAGCTCAGCTGATCCTTGGCCTGTTGCATCGCGGCCTTGGCCTGATCGTAGGAAGACTGCGTGGTTTTCAGGTCGGTGACTGCGACATCCAGCGCGGCTTGGGCGCCAACGCCGCGATCAAACAATTCTTGTTGCCGACGGGCGTTAGCCTGGGCGTTGATCAACTGGGCTTCGACCCGGGCCAGATCGCCCTGGGTCGAGCGCACCTGATTCTGTTGGTCCGTCGGGTCGAGCACGGCGAGCATGTCGCCCTTCTTGACCTGTGCGCCGACATCGACGCTGCGCTGGGCAATGCGACCCGAGACGCGAAAGCCCAGAGTGCTTTCATAGCGCGCGGCGATGTTGCCGGCGAAACGGCCCAGGCTTTCCTGAGCCTGGGGTTTCACCTCAATGAACAGCACCGGCCGAACCGGCTCGGGTGCCGGCTCTTCCTTGCTGCATGCGCTCAACAACAGGCCCGCCAGCACAACCCCCGAAAAGCGCTTCATTGCTGGGCTCCTGTCGGCTGTTTCGAGGCATTGGGGTACACGTCGGCGAGCTCCACCTGCATGTCCGGGTGCAGCAACTGGTTACCGGCAACGACCACTTTTTCACCATTCTTCAGACCGTCGACAATGATCACTTTGCCGGTCAGGTAGCGCCCGACCGTGACGCCGCGCAGGCTGACCTTGTTGTCGCCATCGACCACCCACACCGCCGGCTTGCCGAGCTGATCGCCCAGGCCTTTGGTCAGCGCGGACCACGGCAGCTCCACGCTGGTCCTGGCCGGCACGCTCAGCGCGGCACTGACCACCGAACCCAGATCCATGCCCGGCGGCAGCGAGGTGAGGGCGATCTTCACTTGCAGTGTGCCGGTTTGCGCCGATACGGCTGGCGTGACTTCGCGCACCTTGCCGACGGCCTTGACCTTCGGGTTGTCCAGCAGCGTCACTTCGACCGGCTGGTCGGTCGGCGGGTTGACGAACAGCGACTCGTAAACGTTGAACACGGCGTCGCGCTCGCCATCGCGGGCCAGGCTGAAGATCGGCGCGGTGGGCTGTACGACCTGGCCGACTTCGGCCTGCCGCGCGGTAATGATGCCCGGCGCATCGGCGATCAATGCGGTGTAGCCCAGTTGCTCGCGGGCGTTGGCCAGTTGCGCCTGGGCGGCTTTGAGCGCGCTCTGACTGCCACGAAGCTGGGCTTGGGCGGAATCGTATTCACTGCGGCTGGTGTAGCCCTTGGGCAAGAGCTTTTCCTGACGCACGAAGGCGGCGGAAGTCTGTTTCACGCGCGCCTGCTCGGCGGCAACGGCAGCGAGGGCGGAATCGACATTGGTCTGCAGGTCTTTGGGGTCGAGTTTGGCCAGCACTTGTTTGGCCGACACCCGATCGCCCACGTCGACCGTGCGCTGAATGATCTTGCCGCCCACCCGGAATGAAAGCTGGGTCTGCACCCGCGCCTGGACATCACCGGTCAGCGCGACGTCCGCAGAGAAATCGGCCGTCTTGACCTCCTGGGCCTGCACGCGTGCGCGCACCGGTTCCTGGGGCTTTTCCTTCTCGCAGCCAGCAAGCATGGCCAGGCACAGACCGAGGGAAAGAACGGTCAGACGACCATGAAAAAAGAGGGGTTGGGCGGGCATGCAAGCTCCTTGTGCCAATGCCGTTGCGACACCGCGCCGCCGGACGCCGTTGCGATGTGATCATGCGACTGTGAGCTTACATCAGGGTTCCTTGAGGCACCGAACTCTGCCGGCATCTACAGCGCACGCCAATCTACGCTAGAGCACGCCTGTTCGCGATGGGGGGAGTCTGTGACATCGATGTTGGCAGACACACTGCCTTCGTGAGCAAGCTCACTCTCATGAACATGACAACGCCGCAGTTCTACCTGTGGACACAAAAATTGTGGGAGCGAGCTTGCTCGCGAAGGGGTCGAGACACCCCGCTGCATCTTTAGCGCCTGAATCGCCGCCTTCGCGAGCAAGCTCGCTCCCACAGGGGGTGTGTTTGATGCCAGACAGCGCGTCGTCTGGACGACGGGATATGCCACAGGTTCGCGGCGCGCCAAATATCTGGGTCGCACGCAAATCCACTGTAGGAGCAATCGGAGGTTACGACGGTCGCGAAGGCGGTGTGGCTGACACACCGCCCCCCATCAAGCCGGTCTAAACAGACCGACCAACGTTGAGGATCAACTACCCGCACCACCGTGGGCTTCTTCGAAGAAGAAGTCCTTCCAGCTGTCAGCCTTGTTTTTCAGCACACCCAGCTCATGGAGCTTTTCGGCGTAGATGAACGTGCGCTGGGGCACGACGGTGAAGTCGATTTCCGGGTCGGAGACGATCTTCTCCACCAGCGGCAACGGCAGTTTCGATTTCTCGACGTCGATGTAGGTCTTCGCCGCCGCAGGCTTGTCAGCCTTGATGATCTTCTCGGCCTCGGCCAGTGCGTCGTAGAACGCTTTGTAGGTCTTCGGATTTTCGTCGTGGAATTTCTGAGTGGTGTAGAGCACGTTGAACGTTGCCTGGCCGCCCAGCACATCGTAAGAACTCAGCACTTTATGCACGTTGGGGTTTTCCAGCTCCTGATACTGAAACGGAGGACTGGAGAAGTGCGCGCTGATCTCCGACCCGCCGGCAATCAGCGCCGACGTGGCGTCCGGGTGCGGCAGGCTGACGGAGATGTTGTCGAATTTCTTGAAATTGTCGTTCCCGAACAGCTTGGCGGTTTCGATCTGCAACGTACGCGACTGGAACCCTACGCCCGCGGCCGGCACCGCGATGCGGTCCTTTTCAGTGAAGTCGTTGAGGGTCTTCACGTTGGGGTTGTTGCTGAGCAGGTAGTTGGGCATCGAGCCCAGCGAGGCGATGGCCTTGACGTTCTGCTTGCCCTTGGTCCGGTCCCAGATGGTCAGCATCGGCGGTACGCCCGCCGACACCACGTCCAGCGCGCCAGCCAGCAGGGCTTCATTCATCGCGGTGGCGCCGGAGATGCTGTTCCAGTCGACCTTGATGTCCAGGCCCTGCTCCTTGCCGTGCTTCTCGATCAGCTTCTGCTGCTGAACGACGTCCAGAATCAGATAACCGATGCCGAACTGCTGGGCGATGCTGATCTTGCCTTCAGCGTGAGCGCCGCTGCTCAACAAAGCGCCAGCCAGACCCAGGGCGGCGGCGAGCGCGGTCAGTGTCGGGCGCTTGAAAGGTGCAGCTGTTTTCAGAAATTCCATACATTTCTCACGATGAAGGCGAAAGGGGTGACGGACTCATGGCCCATTCAGCGGCCACAAGGCGGAGCGTTCGTTTGATAAAGCAGATCAGCGCTGCATGCCCCACCGCTTCACGGTCAGGCGCTCGACGTTACTGAACAGCAGGTTTTCCACCAGCAGACCAATGATGATCACCGCCGCCAGACCCGCGAATACCTTGTCGGTGTACAGCTCGTTGCGGTTCTGGAAGATGTACCAGCCCAGACCGCCCTTGCCCGAGGACGCGCCGAACACCAGTTCTGCGGCAATGAGGGTTCGCCACGCAAAGGCCCAGCCGATTTTCAGGCCCGCGAGAATCGAAGGCAGCGCCGCCGGAATCAGGATGTACCAGACGAACCGCAGGCCCTTGAGGCCGTAATTGCGCCCGGCCATGCGCTGGGTTTCCGAAACACCGAGAAACCCCGCGTAGGTGTTCAATGCCAACGCCCAGAGCACCGAATGCACCAGCACGAAAATCAGGCTGTTTTCACCGAGGCCAAACCACAGCAGCGACAGCGGCAGCAGCGCGATGGCCGGCAACGGGTTGAACATCGCCGTCAGCGTGCCGAGCAGGTCGCGACCCAGTTGGGTCGACACCGCCAGCGTGGTCAGACCAAACGCCAGGACGATGCCGATCAGGTAACCCTTGACCAGGACCGTCAGGGAGATCCAGACCTTGGTCAGCAATTCGCCACTGGCGATGCCGTCGATAAACGCCGAAGCGGTTTGCAGAAAGCTCGGCAGCAGCAGGTCGTTGCCCTGAATGCGCGCGGCGATTTCCCAGATGATCGCTAGGGCGACAAGGATGACGGCTTTACGCACCCAGCTCACCTGCCAGATGCGTTGCGCGAGGGGAATGTCGCGGGCCAGATCTTCCTGAGTGAAAGGCTCCAGCACGACTTCGTATTCTTCCCGCAGAGGGGGTGAAAGGCTCATGGGTGCAATCTCTTGAGGGGGCAGCTCGGCGAACCGCGATCAGTAGGCAATTCGAACATCCTGAAACCGCAGATCCGGCTCGACTGCAGGCGCTTCGCCCTCGTCGAACAACAGCCGGTGAATCCGCTGGGCAGACGCCTGGAACTCGACGCCGCCGAGGCTTTTCAAGTTGTACTGATGGCTGTTGATCTCGGCGCGCACGCGGCCCGGATGGGGCGACAACAGCAGAATCCGATTGCCCACCACCAGCGCTTCCTCGATGGAGTGGGTCACGAACAGCAGCGTGAAGCGCACCTCTTCCCACAGCTCCAGCAGCTCTTCCTGCATCTTGCGGCGGGTCAACGCGTCGAGCGCGGCGAAGGGCTCGTCCATCAACAGGATCTTGGGCTGCATCGCCAGCGCCCGGGCAATTGCCACGCGCGCCTTCATGCCGCCGGACAAGGTGTGCGGGTAAGCGTCAGCGAAAGCGCTCAGGCCGACTTTCTCCAGGTAATACCGTGCGCGCTCCTCGGCCTCACGACGCTTGAGGGTGCGCGAGGCCAGCAGCGGAAACATGACGTTCTGGATCACCGTCTTCCACGGCGGCAACTGGTCGAATTCCTGAAACACCACGATGCGGTCGGGCCCCGGCTCCTTTACCTCTTGGCCGGCCAGACGAATCTGCCCTTCGCTGGGCTGGATAAACCCGGCCACGGCCTTGAGCAGCGTTGACTTGCCGCAGCCCGACGGGCCGAGCAGGACAAAACGGTCGGCAAAATCGATTTCAAAACTGACTTGATGGGTGGCCCGCACCACGCGTTCCGGCGTGCGGTATTCAAGGCTGACGCCTTGTACTTGCAGCAGCGCTTCAGCGGTGGGCTGATTGGCCTGGTGCGCGTTCAAGCGATCGCTAGCCGTGTGGCTTTGCAGAACAGCATTCATGGAGCTCTCCTGGATCAGAACGGCGCATCGCCCTGAATGGTGGTGCGGTGCAAGCGACGGCGCAGGTGATCGGGCGTGCCGCCGGCTAGATGAATCAGCGAGCGGTTGTCCCAGAACACCATGTCGTTCTCCTGCCACTTGTGGCGGTAAACGCCTTCCGGGCGAACGCTGTGGGCGTACAGCTCTGTGAGAATTGCCTGACTCTCGTCTTCCGGCAGGCCGACGATGTGGGTGGTGAAGCCTTCGCTGACGAACAGCGCCTTGCGCCCGTTTTCCGGGTGGGTCCGCACGATCGGATGGCTGACCACTGCGACTTGGGCCAACTGTTCAGCGCTCAGGGTTGGGCGCCAGTTATCAGCGTTATGCCCATGGCTGTAGCGGGAGGTATAGCTGTGCACCGCATTGCGACCTTCGACGGCTTTGCGCAGATGCTCGGGCAGCGTGTTCCAGGCCAAATGCATGTCAGCGAACAGGGTGTCACCGCCTTCGCTTGGCAGCTCCTGGGCGTAGAGCATCGAGCCCAGGCTCGGCAGTTCTTTGTAGGACAGGTCCGAGTGCCAGTATTTGCCGGCATCGCCCAGCCCGACCGGCTGGCCGTTTTCGACGATATTGGAGACGATCAAAATCTCGGGATGATTGGCGAGCAGGAATTGCTTGAGCACATGAATCTGCAGGACGCCAAAACGGCGACTGAAATCGATCTGCTGCTGCGGGGTGATGTGCTGATCGCGGAAAACAACCACGTGGTAATCGAGATGCGCTTGGTGCACACGGGCAAAATCGGCGTCGTTGAGCGGACGGGACAGATCCAGACCGACGATTTCCGCGCCCACCTTTTCGGCGAATGGACGCACATCGAACTGCTGACCGGGCGCTTGCGCGGACGAAGCGTGGGAGGCTGCTGGCATGAGAACTCCGACTCCAAAAGGTGTGGCTGAGGAGGGAGGACTTTAAAGCTATAAGAAGCGAAGTTTAAATATCGTTAGAGCATATGCATAGCGCCGAACGACCTAGCGACGGCCGTTGGCCATTACTGATGAGCGAGGCGCCTAAAAGCCGACTTATGCATAGGCGCTACGCTCGAAACGCAAAAACGCACTTGCCCGCCGTCACTTCCATGCACCCGATGACAGTACGTCAGCGGAGCGGGAGCAACGGCGGGCAAGCGCGTTTTGTATACGAATGCGCTGCAATCGCGCATTCAAGCCTTCATCAGAACGCCGGGATAACTGCGCCGTCGTACTTCTTGTTGATGAAGTCTTTGACCTGCTGGCTGGTCAGCGCCTTGGACAGCTTCTCGATCGCGTCGGTGTGAGCGTTGTCGGTGCGGGTGACCAGGTAGTTCACGTACGGCGAGTCGGAGCCTTCCAGAATCAGCGCATCCTTTTTAGGGCTGAGCTTGGCTTCCAGCGCGTAGTTGGTGTTGATCAGATCCAGGTCGACCTGATCCAGCGCGCGGGGCAGCAGAGCCGATTCCAGTTCGCGGAACTTCAGTTTCTTCGGATTGGTGGCGATGTCTTTCGGCGTCGACAAGGCGTTGGTCGGGTCTTTCAGGGTGATCAGGCCGTTCTTCTGCAACAGCAGCAGAGCGCGACCGGCGTTGCTGCCTTCGTTCGGAATGGCAACGGTTGCGCCTTCAGGCAACTGGTCAATGGACTTCCACTTCTTCGAGTAGCCGCCGAACGGTTCGACGTGTACGCCGACGCCGGTCACCAGGGTAGCGCCCTTGCCTTTGTTGAAGCCGTCCAGGTAAGGCTTGGTCTGGAAGTAGTTGGCGTCCAGACGCTTCTCGTTCAGTTGCACGTTCGGCTGCACGTAGTCGGTGAAGACCTTGATTTGCAGGTCCACGCCTTCTTTGGCCAGTTCAGGCTTGATCAGCTCGAGGATCTCGGCGTGCGGAACAGCGGTGGCGCCCACGACGAGCTTCTCGGCAGCTTGTGCAGCGCTGATGCCCAGGGAGAGAGCAGCCGCCAGTGCGGTGAACAAAAACGTCTTCTTCATGCGATGTCCTTAATAGAAATCGGGTCGCCTCGTGGGCGACTTGTTTTCGGTCTGCCGCGGGATCGACCCTTGGCAGGGGAGCGGCTGATGCGGACAGTACCGAGATTTTTTATTCCGAGACAATACTTTTTAGTCGGATGGTTATGCCTTTTCGCTATCAGCGGGCATTTTGCCACCCGGCTACCTGCTCAGTGAGCTCAAGAGCCATTACCGGACCGGCAGATTCAGGTGCTCAGGCAGGATCTCCGCGCCGCTGCTCACCAGCAACGCGAAGTGAATGACGTTCTCCAGCTCCCGTGTGTTGCCCGGCCAGTAATGGGCTTCGAGCACTCGTTGCGCGTCTTCGCTGATCAGCGGCATCTCAAAATCGAAGCGCTGGCTGTAAATCCCCAGGAAGTACTCGGCCAACGGCAGGATGTTGCCGGGCTGTTCGCGCAACGCCGGCAGGTCGAGGCGCCC
Source organism: Pseudomonas sp. GW821-FHT02H06 (assembly GCF_059421525.1). NCBI lineage: Bacteria > Pseudomonadati > Pseudomonadota > Gammaproteobacteria > Pseudomonadales > Pseudomonadaceae > Pseudomonas > Pseudomonas sp. GW821-FHT02H06. Next base: position 46,090 of record NZ_JBWKVD010000015.1, on the reverse strand, counting down.
TTCGTTCAGGTAGCGATAAAGCCGCTCGTGGAATTTGCCAGCGGCGACTGACAGGCGCAGATCGATGCTGGTCGCGGCGACCAGTCTGACGTCGACCTGGCTGGGCTGCGTGGCGCCGACGCGGGTGACTTCGTGGTTTTCCAGCGCTGCCAGCAACTTGATCTGGATCGCCATCGGCAGGTCGGCGATTTCATCCAGGTACAACGTGCCGCCCGTTGCCGAGCCGAACCAGCCTGCCCGACTGCTGGCGGACCCGCTGTAGGCGCCGGCGGCGTAACCGAACAGCTCGGCGTCGGCGTAGGTCGAGCTGATGGCGCCGCAGTTGACCGACACGAATAACCCGGCCCGGTCGCTACCTCGATGAATATGACGCGCCAGCAATTCCTTTCCCGTGCCGGATTCGCCGCGGATCAACACGGGCAAGTCCAGCGGCGCCAGCAGTTCCATCTCTTCGCGCAATTGCCGCGATCGTGGATCGATGAACACTAGGGCCTTGGCGCGGATGCTCAGCGGGCTTTTTTCAGCATCAGGGAAGGTCAACAGCGGGTTGCTCGATAGGTCGGAAAGGCTCATGGCAGGCTCCCGCCCCGGCCATCCATTGACCGAAGCGTTTTTAAAAAAAAGGCCGCAGCGCCTGTCGGTTCACTGCGGCGAAAGTGATCGTGAGAAAAGAGGTCTCAGGCGCAACGACCGTTGCAAATGCGATGGTCATGCGCGGCGGCGGTTGAAATGCTCGATGCGCCCTTGCAGCCGGTACAGATAAGCGAAACCCTGTTCCCAGCGTTGATGCCCGGACTTCACATTGATATGGCCCGCGCCGCTGAGAATGCCGATTTCGGCGCCCCAGTTGCGGGCCATTTCCATCGCGCGCAATGCGCTGACGGCGGAATCGTTATCGGAGCTGACCACTTGGGTCGGGAACGGCAGCAGGTGCTCGGGAATCGGCGCGAAATTGCGGATCGCCGGCGGGCAATTGGGGCGCTCGACGTCAGCGGGCGCCACCAGCAGGGCCCCGCGCACCTGACGCAAACTCGCCAGTGGCGCCAGCTGCGCCCAATGGGCAACGGTCACGCAACCCAGGCTGTGGGCGATGAGAATCACCGGGGTGCTGTCAGAGGCGATAGCGCGTTGCAGCTCACCCACCCAATCTTCTCGGCGCGGCTTGAGCCAGTCGGCCTGCTCCACACGCACGCTATTGGGCAGACTGTTCTGCCAATGGGTTTGCCAATGGTCGTCGGCAGATCCTTGCCAGCCTGGCACGATCAGGTAACGGATCGATTCGTTATGCATGGCCTTCGCCTCCTGCATGTTGCGTTCATGGGGGCGAGTATAGGGATCGGACATATATTCGAAAAAGAATAAGAAGCTATTTATTAATAGCTCGAAAATATATGCAGCAGCCTCAGGGAAAGGCGCAAAAAAAAGAGGGCCACCCCCTGCCTTAAAGGGGTGACCCTGAGAATCACGCTGTCTGCCCCCAGCTCGCCGGGGATGAGCAGAGATTAAGGGGCGGTTGTTACAGAAATTTTTATCCGGAGAAATTTCCCACAAGCCGGCGAGACTGGCGCAATGGGCCGCCAGGTATCAACCGCGTGCAGGCTTGAGGACCGCGTCGTTTTCAGTCGTTCGTTCAAAGCGGTTGGCCCGCCCGAAGGTGCCGAAATCATTGAACCGCACCCCCATTTCAGCCATCACTTTGTGCGCAACGGGTGCCGTCATCTGGCGGATATAGAACGGCTCCTTCACCACGAAGTGATGAATGCCATGGGTGCTGCCGAAGTTAAAGCAGAACGCCTGCATCGGCCACATCCACCACGGATTGAGCACTTGGGTCTGCTGCATGACATTGCCCAGTTCGACGTCGCCGTAGTAATGCATGTTGGAACTGACGAAATGCAGACAGAACGTACGCAGCACGTTCGGACCGACGAGGACCACGACAGCGACGTCGATGACGTGCATGACCGCCAGCGTGTTCGCCGACCAGTCAATCGAGCTGCCCATCAGACCGGCAATGCCATTGGCGGCATGGAAGCCAAGAAACACGTACCACGCGCCCCAATTCAGCAGCGCCAGCGGCGCATAGACGCGCAGGGTGCGCTTGAGAATGCTGAATTTATGCGCCCAGGTTTTCGCCCGCAGCATGCGGATCAGCGACGACATCACGTTATCGCCGACCATCAGCAACCGCGCCAGGCCCCACGGCTCGCCATTGGTAATGGCGCGCTCTTCCATATCTGCCTCGGTGCCGGAGACCTTGTGATGATTGAGGTGCAAGTGCCGACGAATCCAGGGATTGATCGTGCTCGGCCGCGCCATCCAGACCAATGCAAGCATCAGATTGTGGGGCACCCGCTGCTTGCGGAAATACATGCTGTGGATCAGGTCGTGTTCAAGCTCATGGGTCAGCGACGCAAAGAACGCATTCAGCAGCAGGCACGCCCACCAGGCCAGGTAACCCCCGATATAGAGCGTCGCGCTGCCAATCATGCCGGCGAGTGCGAAGCACAGGATGCCGGCGCCGATGGCATCCTGGTGCCGCAGCATCGGATAGCGCTCTCGCAGCGCGGCACCATGGGCGGAAACCACCGCACGAATATGCGCTGATCGTTGTTGTGCATTCAGTCCGGCAGCACTTGCAGAAGTGTCGTGCATGCTTCCATTCTCCGGTTTCAGGATGAAAAAACGTGGCACCACTTTGCCGCTTAAGCCCGGATGCTGCCTGACCGTGAACGCCAATCTGTAGACCGGAAGCGCCAACTTGTATGTCTGAGCCGAGCATCCTCGCCAGCTGGACCCGCGCCCTGCGCAAGCAACTCGATGCCCTCGGCCTCGACAGCCTCGCACTGAGCCGGGCTGCGGGCCTGGATCCCCAGCTGATGGATGACCCCAACGCGCGATACCCGGTGACGGTCACCACCCGTTTTTGGGAACTGGCCGTGCAGGCCAGCGGCGATCCGGCGCTGGGCTTGCGAGTGTCGCGGTTCGTCAGCCCGACGACCTTTCATGCGCTCGGTTATGCGCTGGTTGCCAGCGGGTCGTTGCGTGAGGTGTTCGAGCGCATCGTGCGTTATCACCCGGTGGTGAGCGACGCGCTGGTCATGAGTTTTGAACGCGTGGACGAGCATTACGAGTTTCGTTTCCGCGTGCCCGACGGCAGCCCGATGCCGGCCAATGAGGCGATGGACGCCTTCGCCGCAATCTATGTGCGCACTTGCCGCAATCGCCTGGGCCGTCATTACGCGCCGCTGGCCGTTCACCTGATGCGGCCGCAACCGGAAGATCCGCAGCCCTGGCATGCCGTCTTCCGTGCGCCGCTGTTCTTTGGTGCGGCGGAGAATCTGCTGCTCTTCTCCTGTGAGGATTTCGACAGCCATCTGGACGACGCCAATCCCGAGTTGGCCGAGCATAACGAGGCCGTGCTCAACCGCACCCTCGAACAACTCAGCGCGCTGACCTGGGAGCGCAAGGTGCGCGGCGCCATCGAAACTCAATTGCCGGAAGGCGAGCCGTCCGCCGAGCACATCGCCCACACCCTGCACCTGAGCCTGCGCAGCCTTCAGCGCCATTTGGCCGACGAGGGTTGTCGCTACGATCTGCTGCTCAATCAGTGCCGGCAGAATCTGGCGCTGCAACACATGCGCGACCCCGGCTGCTCGCTCAGTGAAGTGGCCTACCTGCTCGGCTTCGCTGACACCAGCAGTTTCAGCCGCGCGTTCAAGCGCTGGACCGGCATGACGCCCAGCCAGTACCGCGAAGGGATGAATCGCTGACCGGTGACGCCATCACGCGCCTGCGCCGGTCAGGCGATGAAGCGCCGTCTCGCGCAGCCATTCGGTGTCCAGCACATGGATCAGGTCGTGATCGCGGCGCACGATTTGCCGTTCGGCGAACTCCCCAAGTACCCGTTCGACCACCTCAGCGCTCAGCCCGAGGCAGCGATTGGAGGCCATGTCGGACAGAGGCACGCTGCGCACCGAACGATCCATCTCGCCGTAGGCCTCGGCCAGCATCAGCAGCCGAAACGCCACGCGTTCCTCGGTGGGCATCAGGGTGATGTCTTCAAGGGCGGGGACGGCGAGCCCGAGCTTGCGCCCCAGCAAATCACGGAAATGCCGCCACAAGGCCGGGTGTTCAGCCAGCAGTTGCTTGAGTGGCGCATGGGGCATGTGCAGGAGAATGACCGCGCCTTGAGCGAAGACATCGTGGGTCGCGGGCAGGCTGTCGAACAGCGAGGCTTCGCCAAACCAGAAGGGCCGATAGCCTTCTGCCGGGGGGATGTCTGTTTGCTGCGGCTTGAGAGGATTAATGCGTAACGAACCGGTGAGCAACGCATACAGGCCGGGCGAGGGATCGCCGCGCTGGAAGATCGATTTGCCGGGCGTCACCCGGCGCTGTCGCATGCCGATCAGCAAGCTATCCTGCAACAGCGCAGGCAGATCGCGGAACCATCGGTCGTTGATAAACCATGAGCGCCATTGGGTTCCATTCGTCATGTGAATCTCCTTTTGATAGCCGGCGTTTTGTTGCAGGCTGAGCCGTGCAGCGGCCTCAGCCAAAAAAAATCAGCGGCATGATCCATGTATCCAGAGAGGAATAACAATGAAAAACCTCGTCGATCACCTCAGCCAGTACGCGGCCTACCACCGCGACACCCGTAATATCGTTACCCACTTCGTCGGCATTCCCCTGATCGTGATCGCCGTGGCCGTGCTGTTGTCACGCCCCGGCTGGACCAGTTGGTCCCTCGGCGGGCTTTGGGTGTCGCCGGCCTTGCTGGTGAGTCTGGCGGCGACGTTTTTCTACCTGCGGCTGGACGCCTTCTTCGGCGTGCTGATGGGCGTTCTGCTCGCGCTGTGCCTGTGGCTCGGCGCAAGCCTGGCGCAACAGACCACCATGGTCTGGCTCAGCGCCGGCGTCGGGCTGTTCGTGCTCGGTTGGGCGATTCAGTTTGTGGGCCATTATTACGAGGGTCGCAAGCCGGCGTTTGTCGACGACCTCACAGGCCTGATCATCGGCCCGCTGTTTGTCGTTGCCGAAGCGGCTTTTTTGCTGGGAATGCGAAAGAAGTTGCAACACGCCATCGAGGCGCGGGTGGGCAAGACGCACCGGCGGGATTTGAAGAAGGCTGCGGTCTAGAACTGTGTTTTAACAACCAATCAGATCGATCGTCGAAGGACATCGCTGATTTCCCTGCGGATGAAGGAATGTGGGAGTGACCGGGGTGGCGCTCCACCTTGCTCACGAAGGCTGGATTCCAGCCGCTGAAAATCTAGCGGATGTAATGGCCTCTTCGCGAGCAAGCTCGCTCCCACAAGATGTGTATTTATCCCCAGACAGCGCGGTGGCCGAGCTGTCCATTTGATTAGAGAGCGCTTAAATACTCTTGATCAGAGAGCGCCCTAAATACTCTCCCGCTTCTGCCAGACCTTCGGCTTGAAGAACAGCGTTTCTCCCCGCGCCAGCCCTGTCAGGCTGTCATGGTCTTTTACCACTTCCGCTTCGATCAGTTCGGGTTGCCCTTCGACCTTCAGCGTCACCCGCGTCGTGGCGCCCAACGGACGAATGTCCCGCACTTCCGCCGCGTGGTGCCCTTCCACTTCATGCCGTGACAACGACACCTCGTGCGGGCGGAACAACACGTGGTTATCTTCGCCCAGATGCAGGCGGTTCGAGTCACCCAGAAAGTGATACACGAAATCGCTCGCCGGGTTCTCATAGACATCGCCGGGCGAACCGATCTGCTCGATCACGCCCTTGTTCATCACCACGATGCGGTCCGCGACTTCCATCGCCTCTTCCTGGTCGTGGGTCACGAATACAGAAGTCAGGTTGATGTCTTCGTGCAGCCGCGCCAGCCAGCGACGCAGCTCCTTGCGTACCTTGGCGTCCAGCGCGCCAAACGGTTCGTCAAGCAGTAACACTTTGGGTTCCACCGCCAAGGCGCGGGCCAAGGCAATCCGCTGACGCTGACCGCCCGACAATTGCTCCGGATAGCGATCCGACAGCCAGTCCAGCTGCACCATGTTCAGCAGCTCATGCACTTTGACCGCGATCTGGCTTTCGTTCGGGCGCTGGTTCTTCGGCTTCATGCGCAGGCCGAAGGCGACGTTGTCGAACACCGTCATGTGGCGGAACAGCGCGTAATGCTGGAAGACGAACCCCACGTTGCGATCGCGCACGTCGTGGCCGGAGACATCCTCGCCGTGGAACACAATGCTGCCTTTGTCCGGCGTTTCCAGCCCGGCAATGATGCGCAGCAGCGTGGTCTTGCCACAGCCGGACGGGCCCAACAGCGCCACGAGCTCGCCACTCTGGATATCCAGACTGATGCCGTCGAGGGCCTTGAAGGCGTTGAAATTCTTGCTGACGTTACGGACTTCGATCGACATGAGTTATTCCTCCGCCGCGTTTTTGCGCAGACGGCTAATGCGCGCTTCGCTCCACTGCTTGAGCAGCAGGATGAACAGCGCAAGGATCAATAACAGGCTCGCCACGGCAAATGCAGCCACGTGGTTGTACTCGTTGTAGAGAATCTCGACATGCAACGGCAGGGTGTTGGTCACGCCGCGAATGTGGCCCGAGACCACAGACACCGCACCGAACTCACCCATGGCCCGCGCGGTACACAGCACCACGCCGTAGATCAGGCCCCATTTGATGTTGGGGACGGTCACATGCCAGAACATCTGCCAGCCATTGGCACCGAGCAGGCGCGCGGCTTCTTCTTCCTGGGTGCCCTGCTCCTGCATCAGCGGGATCAGCTCGCGGGCCACGAACGGCACGGTCACGAAGATGGTCGCCAGCACGATGCCCGGCAGGGCGAAGACGATCTGGATGTCGTGCTCCTGCAGCCAGGGGCCGAACACGCCACGGGCGCCGAACATCAGCACGTAAATCAGACCGGCGATGACCGGCGAGACCGAGAACGGCAGGTCGATCAGGGTGACCAGAATCGCCTTGCCGCGGAACGAGTATTTACTTACGCACCAGGCCGCCGCGACGCCGAAGACGACGTTGAGCGGCACCGAAATCAGCACTGCGAACACCGTGAGCTTGAGGGCCGACAGCGCATCGGGCTCCAGGATAGCCGCGAAGAATCCGCCGAGGCCGTTACTCAAGCCCTGGCCGATCACCACCACCAGCGGCAGTAGCAGGAAGAACGCGAAGACCAGCCAGCCAAGGCCGATCAGAATGCGCCGCGACACCGCGCTGCCACGACGGGCAGCATTGGCGGAGGACGCAGCAATGAGCGATGAACCAGACATACGTGCGCCTCCTCAGTTAGGGGTTTCGATGCGTCGCTGCAACAGATTGATCAGCAGCAACAGCACGAACGACACCAGCAGCATCATCACGCCAATCGCCGTGGCGCCGGTGTAGTCGTACTGGTCGAGCTTGACCATGATCAGCAGCGGCAGGATCTCGGTCTTCATCGGCATGTTGCCGGCGATGAAAATCACCGAGCCGTATTCACCCACGCCCCGGGCGAAGGCCAGCGCAAAGCCGGTCAGCCAGGCAGGCAACAAGGCCGGGACGAGGATGTGACGGAACACCTGAAGAGGTTTGGCGCCAAGGCACGCCGCGGCTTCTTCAACTTCACGCGGAATGTCCGCCAGCACCGGCTGAACCGTGCGCACCACAAAGGGCATGGTGACGAAGGTCAACGCCAGGGTGATACCGAAGGGGGTGTAGGCAATCTTGATGCCCATATCGGCAGCGAACTGGCCGATGAAACCCGTCGGCGTGTACAGCGCAGTCAGCGCGATACCGGCAACGGCGGTGGGCAATGCGAAGGGCAGATCGATCATCGCGTCGATGATCTTGCGACCGGGGAAGGTGTAACGCACCAGCACCCAGGCCAGCAGGGTGCCGATGATGCCGTTGATGATCGCCGCGAAGAACGCCGTGCCGAAACTCAGCTTGAGCGCTGCAAGCACGCGAGGCGCCGTGACGACGTTCCAGAACTGAACGGCGCTCAGTTGGGAGGCGTGGATGAACATGACCGCAAGCGGTATCAGCACAATCAGACTGAGGTACACCAATGTGTAGCCCAGCGTCAGCCCGAAGCCGGGTATGACGGGGGATATGCGTCGAGACATAAAAGTCCTTGGTTTACACACGTTACCCGGAACAAGTCCGGGTCCATTTTTTCCGTGGGGGGCTGCGGTTACTGCGGAATGTAGATCTGATCGAACACACCACCGTCATCAAAGAACTTGGGCTGAGCCGATTTCCAGCCACCGAAGTCTTTGTCGATGGTCAGCAAATTGAGTTTAGGAAACTGCTTCTCGTACTTGGCGGCCACTTCCGTATCGCGAGGACGATAGAAGTTTTTCGCCGCGATTTCCTGACCTTCCTTGCTGTACAGGTGCTTCAGGTATTCGGTGGCGATTTCGGTGGTGCCGTGCTTCTCGGCGTTCTTCTCGACGACGGCCACTGGAGGCTCGGCCAGAATCGACAGCGAAGGGACGACGATGTCGAACTTGTCCGCGCCGCCGTCTTCTTTCAACGCCAGGAACGCTTCGTTTTCCCACGCCAGCAACACGTCACCCTGACCGTTGTTGACGAAAGTGATGGTCGAACCGCGTGCGCCGGTATCCAGCACCGGAACGTGCTTGAACAGTTTGCCGATGTAATCCTTGGCCTTGGTTTCATCCCCGCCATTGGATTTCAGACCGTAACCGTAAGCCGCCAGGAAATTCCAGCGCGCGCCGCCCGAGGTTTTCGGGTTTGGCGTGATCACCGATACTCCGTCCTTGATCAGGTCGCCCCAGTCATGGATGCCTTTCGGGTTGCCCTTGCGCACCAGGAACACGATGGTCGAGGTGTACGGGGTGCTGGCGTCCGGCAACTTGGTCTGCCAGTTCTCAGGAATGGTCTTGCCCAGCTTGGCGATTTCGTCGATGTCGCCGGCCAGGGCCAGGGTGACCACGTCGGCAGGCGAGCCGTCGATCACCGAGCGGCCCTGCTTGCCCGAGCCACCGTGGGACTGGTTGATCTTCACGGTGTCGCCCGGATGGGATTTTTTCCAGAAGTTGATGAATTCGGCGTTGTAGTCCTGATACAGCTCGCGCGTCGGGTCGTACGAGACGTTCAGCAGGGTGAAATCCTTGGCGACAGCAGAACCGGCAAACACCGCACTGGCGAGCGCGGCCAGCGCATAACGACGAATGGACATGAATCAGGCTCCTGGACAAATGTGTGTTGTTGGCTTTTTCTAGTTTTAGGTCATGCGGTGTTCGTTATGCGGGAGCGTGCCTCAGCCCTGCTTGTTGCTCGGGTTTTGCAGACGGAATTTCTCCTTGCGCTCGATCTGGACCACTTGCGCGTTGTGCACCGTGATTTCAACCGCGCCAAAACGCAGGTCACGCAGCGCGCTTTGAATTTCACGCAAAATGCTTGCTTCGTCCTGGCCGTCAACGCTACGTAGAGATGCGCTCATGTTCGTGCTCCTTGAAAGATTTGCCGCAGCGTGGGGGCAAACGCTGCTTGTGGCGTGAGCGCGATAGTAGAGAGGCAGAGATATTCTTAAAAATACTATTTAAGAATGCAGATATAACCAAAAGGCATTTGCGCCTGAGGTTGGCCGGGAACGACCGATAAAGCGGTTCTGAACGTGTGGCGCGCGCCACACGGCTGTGTCAGGCAGAGACAAACACCGGCGCATGCTGCCAGTTGATCTGTTCCGCCGGCATGGGGCGCGCGAACCAATAGCCCTGCCCCAGTTCGCAGTTGTGCTTCAGCAGAAAACCGGCCTGACTGGCCTGCTCAATGCCTTCTGCCAGCACGCGCATGCCCATGGCACGGGCCAGGGCAATGATGGCGTTGACGATCGCGATGTCGTCATCGTCGTCCGGCAACCCGGCCACAAACCCTTGATCGATTTTCAGTTTCTGCACCGGCATGCGCTTGAGCCGCAGCAGTGACGAGTACCCCGTGCCGAAATCGTCGATGGACAGTTTCAGACCCAGATCCCGCAGACGGTGCATCTGCTCGATGGCCTGATCAGGGTCGTCCATGATCGCGCTTTCGGTCACCTCAAGCTCCAGAAACTCCGGTGCCAGACCAGTTTCGTTCAGCACCTTGGCCACCCGGCGATCAAGATCACCGCGACCGAACAATCGGCTGGACACGTTGACGGCGACGAAGGCGATATTTACACCCTCCGCCAGCCACTCGCCCATCTGCCGGCAGGCTTGGGTCAGCACCCAGTTGTCGATGTCGGCGATCAGCCCGCTTTGCTCGGCGATGGGGATGAATTCACCCGGCGAGACCATGCCGCGCGCGGGGTGCTGCCAGCGCACCAGTGCCTCGACGCCCTCGATGCAGCGGCTGTGGAGGTTATGGATCGGCTGATAAAACACCCGCAGCTCGTTTTCCTCGACGGCCTGTCGCAGCTCGGCCGCCAATTCGACGCGGCGCTGGGCGTGGGCGGTCAGTTCAGCGGTGTACATCGCGTAGCTTTCCCGCCCTTGATGCTTGGCCTGTGAAAGCGCGGCGTCGGCATTGCGCAGCAACTGTTCGGCGGTCAGCGCATCCTGGGGAAAGATGCTGATGCCGACGCTTGCTGTCAGAAACAGAGATTGCCCGCTGACCAGAAAAGGCTCGCGCAGCCCTTCCAGAATGCTCTGCGCCAGTTCGGCGGATTGCGCGACCTGCTGGGCATTTTCGAGCAGAATCGCGAATTCGTCGCCGCCCAGCCGCGCCAGCGTGACGCCCTTTTCCAGATGGATTTGCAGCCGCTCGGCGGCGGCTTTCAGCACTTCGTCCCCGGCGTTGTGGCCGAGGCTTTCGTTGATGTGCTTGAAGTGATCGAGATCGACGAGCAGAAGCGCCAGGGTGCGCTTATTGCGGCGTGCGTGGGTGTGAGCCTGCTCGGCACGGTCGGTGAACAGCAGGCGATTGGGCAGACCGGTCAAAGGATCGTAATGGGCCAGATGCGCCAGCTCTCGCTCGGAATGCTTGATCGAAGAAATATCGGAAAACACGGCGACGAACTGTGTGATTTCGCCTTCCTCGTCCCGGATCGGACGAATGCTCTGCCACTGCGGGTAGATCTCGCCGCTTTTACGCCGGTTCCAGATCTCGCCGCTCCACTGCCCGGCGCTGAGGATGGTCTTGAACATCCGTTCGTAGAACTCGGGGCCATGGCGGCCTGACTTGAACGTGCTCGGCCGCAAACCCACCACTTCGTCCTGCTGATACCCGGTGATCTCGCTGAAAGCGCGGTTCACGTGGACGATCACGCCCGTGGCATCGGTGACCAGCACGCCTTCCAGCGTGGTGTCGAATACGGCCGCTGCCAGTCGCAGACGCTGCATGTCCTCATGCCGGCGCGCCAGCTCGGTGACGCCCATGAATCGCAGCAGCCGCGAGCGAGCCAGATAGATCAGCACTGCGCTGACGGCCAGCCAGAGATAACCGCCGGTCTGTTGCGCTCGCGTCAGCACGGTCGCGTCCTCGATCAGCCGCGGCAGTAAATAGTCACTGATCGCCAGCCACACCATCGACAAAAGCCCGTACAACGTTGCGGTGCGTAGCGCATCCCGGGTGATGCTCGACATAGAAAGAAACAACCTTGCGAAAGTTGGAAATTATAGAACAAGAAACATCTTGCGACGCTTCTCTGAAAGACCGACTGTTTTTATCTGTGAGCTAAGTGATAATGCTCGCTTCTGTCTCAGGGTCTGCTCAGGCGGATCCGTACATTGCACGCGTAACAACCGAGGGCAACTCAGCCTATGTGGAACAACGGTCTGCTCGACCTTTCCGTCTGGCAATTGGTCGCAGTCACCCTGGCGATGACACACGTCACCATCGTCGGCGTCACGGTCTATCTCCATCGCTATTCAGCGCATCGCTCCCTGGAACTCAACGCAGGGCTCAAGCACTTTTTCCGTTTCTGGCTGTGGCTCACCACGGCGCAGAACACCCGCGAGTGGACCGCTATCCACCGCAAGCACCACGCCAAATGCGAAACCGTCGATGACCCCCACAGCCCGGTCATCAAGGGTCTGTCGACCGTGCTGCGCAAAGGCGCCGAGCTGTACCGCGCCGAAGCGGAGAACCCCGAGACGCTGCGCATCTACGGCAAAAACTGCCCCGAGGACTGGATCGAGCGCAACCTGTATTCGCGCTATCCACTGCTAGGCGTCGCGCTCATGGGCGTGATCGATCTGGCGCTGTTTGGCGTCATCGGCATCACCGTCTGGGCGATCCAGATGATGTGGATTCCTGTGTGGGCGGCGGGCGTGGTCAATGGCCTCGGCCACGCGGTCGGCTATCGCAACTTCGAATGCCGCGACGCTGCCACCAATCTGGTGCCCTGGGGCATTTTGATCGGCGGCGAAGAGCTGCATAACAATCACCACACCTACCCCAACTCGGCCAAGCTGTCGGTCAAGCGCTGGGAGTTCGACATGGGCTGGGCGTGGATCAAAGTGTTCAGCTGGTTGCGCCTGGCGAAGGTGCAGCGGGTTGCGCCGATCGCGCACCGTGTGGAAGGCAAAGGCCATCTGGACATGGACACGGCGATGGCCATCCTCAACAACCGTTTCCAGATCATGGCTCAGTACCGCAAGCTGGTGATCGCGCCGTTGGTGGCACAGGAGCTGGCCAAAGCCGATGCCTCCGTGCGTCACCAGTTCCGCCGCGCCAAACGCCTGCTTTCCCGCGAGCCAAGCCTGCTGGAAGACAAGCATCAAGCGCGCATCCAGACCATGCTGGAGCACAGTCAAGCACTGAAAGTGATCTACGAAAAACGCCTGGCGCTGCAGCAGATCTGGGCGAAGACCAGCAGCAATGGTCACGACATGCTGGCGGCCATCAAGGACTGGGTCCACGAGGCGGAAGCCAGCGGCATTCAGTCGCTGCGTGACTTCGCCGATCAGCTGAAAACCTACTCGCTGCGGCCTCATCACGCCTGATGCCGTTGATCGGTGACCATTCGTCCGAGTGGCACCGATCGGAACTTAGTGCCATTACTCCTATCTCATTAACACCTTCGCACTATGCTGTGTGACATGTTGTGGCATGCGCCGCACCTTATTCCGAGATGCAGTGCTCATGGACAACCAGACTCCCCACGTTGAGACCCCCGCCGCAGCAGAAACCCTTCTGGCGCTGATGCATGCCCAGGCGGAAGTGGCGCGTCTCAGCGAGCGCGAGCAGTTGTTCAGTTCTCTGCTGGTCAGCGTGAACGCCGTGTTGTGGGCGTTCGACTGGCAGACGCAACGCATGATCTATGTCAGCCCCGCCTACGAGCGCATTTTCGGCCGTTCCGCCGGTTTGTTGCTCGCCGATTACAGCGAGTGGCGCGACAGCATCTACCCCGACGATCTGGACTACGCCGAGCGCAGCCTGAGCGAAGTGCTTGAGAAGGGCTCCATCGAAGACCGCGAGTACCGCATCATTCGCGCCGACGGCCAGGTCCGTTGGCTGAGCGATAAGTGCTTCGTCAGTCATCAGGCCGAGCACAGCCAGCGCCTGATCGTAGTCGGCATCGCCGAAGACATCACCGAGAAGAAGCACCTCGAAGACGAGCTGCAGCGCCTGGCCACCACCGACGTTCTGACCCAGAGCAGTAACCGCCGGCACTTCTTCGAATGCGCCCAGCGGGAATTCGAGCAGGCCCGTTTACAGGGCACGCCGATGGCATTCCTGTTGCTGGACGTGGATGACTTCAAGCTGGTCAACGACACCTACGGCCACCAGGAAGGCGATCTGGTGCTGCAGCGCATTGCCGAATGCGGGCGCAAGACGCTCCGTCGTGGTGATCTGTTCGGACGAATTGGCGGTGAGGAATTTGCCGCCGTGTTCCCGGGCTGTGCGCCGGAAATGGCCCAGCAGATTGCCGAGCGGTTGCAGCGGGAGATTCAGCGCCTGAGCTTTCAGTGCAATGACAAAACCTTCGGCATCACTGCCAGCCAGGGGCTGACCAACCTCGGCGACCAGGACCAGAGCCTCGAAGCGCTTTACGCACGCTCGGACGCTGCGATGTACCAGGCCAAGCGCCAGGGCAAGAATCAGATCGTGCTGGTGTAAGCCTGCTTTTCCGAATGCACATCCCGGCTAAGCCACCGTCTTGCTGCGCACCCCTTCCAGATCTGACCTGCTGACCTTCAAGAGCCGCGCCGATTTGCTTTTCGCCAGTGCCTCCAGCGGGTCTTCGAGCCCTAGCGAGCCCATCTGCCCTGCCACATTCATTGCCAAGACCTCGCGCGTGAACACGCCGGTGTTGTATTGGTACACCGCCGCAATCAGCTCACGCAGCTCCAACGGCAGGCGCCAGCGCGTCCGTAGTGCCGAGCCAAACGAGGCCGAATACTGCGCCAACGCGCGGCGAATGGTGGCCTCATCCAGCGCGCCGCCGGCGATCAGCCAGTCCTGCAAACAGCGCAACACCGTCAATTCGCCCAAGCCCCTGAGCAAGCCGGCGCAGTAACAGCGCTCGTGATTCAGATCCAGCTTGAGCGCCAGCGTCCGCGCACATTCGGCGGTGCGTTGCGAGACATCCCAGATTTCGCTGGCTTGCAGCAGCAACGCTGCATCCGTGAGCACCGCGCCACGCTTGAGAGCGAGACCCTGAACCAGATTGACGCTCTGGGTACCGCCCAATACGGCGAGCGCCTGCGCCAGCGTCTGCACGGGCTTGCCTTGATGGTGGGACGCGCTGTTGGCGGCGGCAATCAAAAGCGCGGTGACGTGGGGATCGTGAGTCAACGCCTGTTCCAGCAACGTCAGATCAACGCCCGACGCCCCGCGACTGCTGGCCGCCGCCGCGGCCACGTCAACGAACAGGGGTCCGCCGTCTGCGACTTCCCGGCGCTGTTCCAGAAACGCATCCAGCCCGACGCCCGGCGCCAGACCTGGCACCGCACAGGCAACCTGCGCACCGTCCTGCAACAGCAGCGTTTCCAGCCGTTGGCGCAGGCCTTCCAGGTTCAGGGGTTTGGTGAGGTAGGCCGTGGGCGCCAGCTGCACAGCTTCACGCACGCTGACGCTGTCGCTGCGACTGCTCAGCAGAATGAAACGAACCGGAGGCTGACGACGCAACTGCCGCAGCCCGCGCAGCAGGCTCAGCCCATCGACGCCCGGCAACTCGCGGGAGGCGATGACCAGGTCGGGGATGTACCCGCTCATCCGCTCGATGGCCTCCCGGCCGTTGGAACAGATGTCCAGCTGCGCGTCACAACGCACATCCAGGACCAATTCGTTGAGCATCTCGCGGGCCCAAGGGTCCGATTCAGCGATCAACACGCGGGGAACGGCTAGCGCCTCTACAACGGTCATCATGACTCTCCGGCATCAGTCTCTTCACCATAGTCAAAGACTGCGCAGGGATACAAACCGAAAGAGAATTTCCTGACGTCAAAAACAAAAAAACCTGCCGAAGCAGGTTTTTTCTGACGAAGCGGTCACATTTGATCAAACGTGCCGCAGCTCATCGGCATGAAGTCAGGCGATTTCAGCGAAGCATTCTTCGATGATCTTCAGGCCTTTGTCCAACTGCTCGTCCGGCGAGGTCAGCGGGACCAGCACGCGCAATACGTTGCCATAGGTGCCGCAGGACAGCAGGATGAGCCCCTTGTCACGGGCCTTCGCGATCACTTGTGCGACGGCAGCAGCGTTCGGCTTGTGGGTGTCGCCATTCTCGAAGCACTCGACGGCGATCATGGCGCCCAGCGCGCGGACTTCGCCGATGACCGGGTACTTGGCCTGGATGGCGCGCAGGCCAGTGACCAGACGCTCGCCAACCGCTTTGCAACGATCCAGCAGGTGCTCTTCCTCGAACACTTCCATGACCGCCAGCGCAGCCGCGCATGCGATCGGGCTACCCGCGTACGTGCCGCCCAGACCGCCCGGGGCGATGGCGTCCATGTACTCGGCCTTGCCGCACACGCCGGCCAACGGGAAACCACCGGCGATGGATTTGGCGAAGGTGGTCAGGTCGGCGCTCACGCCCATCTGTTCCATGGCGAAGAAGGTGCCGGTACGGCCAGCGCCAGTCTGCACTTCGTCAGCGATCAGCAGAATGCCGTGCTTGTCGCACAGTTCACGCAGACGCGCCATGAACGCCTTCGGCGCGACATAGAAACCGCCCTCGCCCTGCACCGGCTCGATGATGATCGCGGCGATGTCTTTCGGCTCGGCGTCGTTCTTGAAGATGCGCTCGATGCTGGCGATCGAATCGTCAACGCTGACACCGTGCAGCTCGTTCGGGTAGATGGCGCGGAAGATACCGCCCGGCATCAGGCCCATGCCGGCCGAGTACGGCACGACTTTACCGGTCAGACCCAGGGTCATCATGGTGCGGCCGTGGTAGGCGCCGGTGAAGGCGATGACGCCTGCACGGCCTGTCGCGGCGCGGGCGATCTTGACGGCGTTTTCAACCGCTTCGGAACCGGTGGTGACCAACAGGGTTTTCTTGGCGAAATCGCCCGGGACCTTGGCGTTGACCTTCTCGCACAGCTCTACATAGGGCTCGTACGCCAGCACCTGGAAGCAGGTGTGGGTCAGCTTGGTCAGTTGCTCTTGAACGGCGGCGACGATTTTCGGGTGCAGGTGACCGGTGTTCAGGACCGCGATGCCGCCCGCGAAGTCGATGAACTCATTGCCTTCGACGTCGGTAACGGTGGCGTTCTTCGCAGACTCAGCGAAGATCGGGTGAATTTGACCAACGCCGCGTGGGACAGCAGCTTCGCGGCGTTTCATCAGGGATGCGTTAGTTTTGCTCATCATTTCCTCATTCGCCGCTCATCGGGCGGCGCGGTTCAAGGATCAAGCAGCGGGGGTCAACAGCGACAGCATACGATGATCGACTGTCGCGGCCTCCCGGCCACCCATAGGTTGGTGCCACTGAAACCTACGAAACGGCGCTCTCGCGTCCCGCAGGTTGTAGAACAGTTACTTCACTCTGCCACTCAGCCGGTTCAAATGCTGAGGCAGAGGTATTTGATTTCCAGATAATCTTCGATGCCGTACTTGGAGCCTTCACGGCCAAGACCGGACGCCTTGATGCCACCGAACGGCGCGACTTCGTTGGAGATCAGGCCGGTGTTGATGCCCACCATGCCGTACTCAAGCGCTTCCGCCACGCGGAACACACGGCTCAGGTTCTGCGCGTAAAAGTACGACGCCAGCCCGAACTCGGTATCGTTGGCCATGGCGATCACTTCGGCTTCGTCTTTGAAGCGGAACAGCGGAGCCAGCGGACCGAAGGTTTCTTCCTTGGCGACGGCTGCGTTTTTCGGCACGTTGACGAGGATAGTCGGTTCGAAGAAGTTGCCTTCCAGGCTGTTGCCGCCGCTCAACACTTTCGCGCCTTTGCTCAAGGCATCAGCGATGTGTTCCTTGACCTTGGCCACGGCTTTTTCATCGATCAGGGGACCGGTGGTGGTGCCTTCAGCCAGGCCATCGCCTACTTTCAGCTTGGCGACGGCAACCTGCAGCTTCTCGGCGAACGCGTCGTAGACCGCGTCCTGCACATAAATGCGGTTGGCGCACACGCAGGTCTGGCCGTTGTTGCGGTACTTGGAAATGATCGCGCCTTCAACGGCCTTATCCAGGTCAGCGTCGTCGAACACGATGAACGGCGCGTTGCCACCCAGTTCCAGCGACACCTTCTTGATGTCGTGGGCGCATTCAGCCATCAACTGGCGACCGATCTCGGTCGAGCCGGTGAACGACAGCTTGCGCACGATGGGGTTGCTGGTCAGCTCGCTACCGATATCGCCGGCGCTGCCGGTCACCACGCTGAACACGCCAGCCGGGATGCCCGCGCGCTCGGCCAGTTCAGCCAGTGCCAGTGCGGAATACGGGGTTTGCGAAGCAGGCTTGAGCACCATGGTGCAGCCTGCCGCCAGCGCCGGGCCGGCTTTGCGGGTGATCATGGCCGCGGGGAAGTTCCACGGCGTGATCGCTGCAGTCACGCCGATCGGCTGCTTGAGCACGATCAGGCGCTTGTCCGGCTGATGGCCCGGAATCACGTCGCCATAAATACGCTTGGCCTCTTCAGAGAACCACTCGATAAAGGAAGCAGCGTAGGTGATTTCGCCTTTAGCCTCGGCCAGCGGCTTGCCCTGCTCCAGGGTCATCAGGCGACCGAGGTCGTCCTGGTTTTCAATCATCAGCTCGAACCAGCGACGCAGCTTGGCGCCACGCTCTTTGGCAGTCAGCGCACGCCAGGCCGGCAGCGCCTTGTCGGCGGCCTCGATGGCGCGACGGGTTTCAGCAGCGCCCATCTTCGGCACAGTGCCGAGAATCTCGTTGGTCGACGGATTGTTGACCTTGATGGTCTGGCCACTGTCGGCATCAGCCCAGGCGCCATTGATGTACGCCTGCTGGCGGAACAACTTCGAGTCTTTGAGCTGCATTGCGGCCTCCTGAACAGCACCGCGCGCGGCGGGGCGAATGGTTGTGTGCGGGCGCCTCGACCGAGGCCGCCGCCGGATAAGACTGTCGCCGGCCCTGATTGGAGAATAGAAGAAAGGCCGGGCGGGGCGTTTGAAATCTCAAACGAATCCTAGGGACAACAGGGTTAAAGGACAATAGTGCGTTCGAAAAAAAGAACGGCTGGAGCTTGGGGTGGGGGTTAATCGGATGAGCGTAACCGGGAGCATGCGTATGCGGTCGTCATGCGCGGGTGCCTAAGCGGTTGGATGTGGTCCCACTAAATTGTGAACGGCGGGTCATCGGCATGGACGCGTGCAAGCCAGATGAGTATTATGGCGCCCGCGTTGCACCTGTAGCTCAGCTGGATAGAGTACTGCCCTCCGAAGGCAGGGGTCATGGGTTCGAATCCCGTCAGGTGCACCATACAAATCGGGCAACTAGCCTCCGCTGCAACTCGAGGTATCGACCTTGACGGTGCATGACGGATGCAGGCCTGAACTGAAAGCCTCTTGGTTTACACCGAGGGGCTTTTTTTTACTTAAGCGATCACGCCCCTCCCGGGCTACGGTCAGCCGCTTCTTCAAAATCCGTCTAAGCTAAGCTTTCACCAGCAGGGGCGGGACATTATGTCGTTAGAAATCGTGATAACGGACACACTGGAGTGGCTGAAGCAAGATAGCGCGCGAACGCTCTGGATAAAATGGAGCGTACAGAAGGGGAAGATAGAGACTTTCGATAGCAGCATTTTGGCCGAGCTGCGCGATTTGCTTATTCGCAAGGCTTCAAACGGTGCAGAAGAAAATTACGAAGTCATCGACCCGATTTTCATTCGGCATTTCATGGCATCCCTGCCGGCTACCAAATTGAGGGGCGTAAGCTCGTCATCCCTGAGGCAAAACAGCATGTCTAGGCCATGCTGATGAAAGAGGACGCTAAGTCGAGTACTAATTCCAGCACTCATTTGATTACATTCGTTAACGGCCTCCTGACGCGCGAAAAAACATGTCTGATTTAATCGTGATAGAGGTCTCTGGTTCTCTGCTGGTGGGCTAGCGAGCCGGAGCGCAGCTCGGAGCTGTCTTATCACGCCATTAGCGCAGATTGAAAATTACAAAGGGAGAGATTGACATGGGACGTTCTGCAGACTACACGATACAGGGATTTCTATATCAGTTTAACCAGACTCTTTCTGAGTTACTGAAAGCTCCGGATGATGCAATTATTACAATCGAGGGTATTGTTGAAGACATCGAAGTAGAGACCTACGCCGGAATTAAAGCCATTCAATGCAAGTATCATGAGACTCAGGAAAATTATGCTCCCAGCATACTTTATGATCCCATACTGCAAATGATGAAGCATTTCAAGTCAAACCCTCACGCAAATATTGAATACCATCTGTTCGCCCACTTCCCCAACGCACCAGCAATTGCGATATCGTCCATTGAGCTTGAAGGCGCGCTAAGCTCAAAAGACAAAAAGCTAAAGAATTTGGTTATTGAAGCGACAGGCGTGGATATCAATGGTTTTTTGAAGGTATTTGCAATCACCGTCACACCCAAATATTCCGAACTAATGGGGAATAATATCTCCCAACTTGAAGCACTCGGATTTCATAAATTAGAAGTGGAAACTCTATTTTATCCAAATGCAGTACAGCTAATTGCAGACCTTAGCATCAAACATGATGAGAAACTTAGAAAAATTACAAAAATCGACTTTCTGGAAATATTACGCAGAATTCGATCAACCGCGATATCTCAGTGGACGTTGGCGCTGCAGAGCCGTCAAAAAATCATCGAAGCGAGACGCAAGCAACTTAAAGAGTGCTTAAGTTCAAACGTTAGATTACGGCACTTTGTTATATTTCCTAAATTCATAGATCAGTTCGACGATCAGATTGTACTTTTTATAAAGTCATACATAGACAAATATCACTTTAAATTAGCTCATACCCAAACACCAATTTTCGCGCTGGATGTGCCCCAAGAATTGTTGGAGGAAATAGCAGAGCGTCTCATTGGCAAAGACGTAGTTCCAAACATGGGACGGCCAGTTAAAGCCTTTTTGGAGGCTAATTTTTTTCGTGACCCCATGGTGCAGAGGGATAAGAAAGAGTTTGTACTGAGACTTATCTGCTGGGATGACTATCTTGGGCTCACGATGGCAGTCAAGCCAGATGACTTATTTGCAATTGGTGAGGGAGAAATACAACCGCTAGACACAAAGGACGTCAATCTTGAAGCGCTATCTGCGGAGAAAATTGACGAAATCAAGTACATGATGGGGTTAAGTAATGGTTATTAAAATCGGAGCTGTACTTTCGTGTGCACCAGAGGCTGTGATAGTGGCAGTTGACAACCTCGAAGTTTTCGAAAAAAACAAGGAGGGGTTGCAAGTCGGCCGGTTTCTGAAAATTGCACAAGGCAATCACGACTTTACAATTGCCACCATCCGAAACATAAAGGGCACAAATACTACGGGGCCTGACGGAAAACCGGTCTGGGCCTTTCAGATTGAATGCCAGGCGATCGGGACATTGGTAGACGATCAGACATTCGACCGTGGAAGCTTGCTTCTGCCAGTGCCTACAGAGCACGCATTCGTCGTAGAAAAAGACACTCTCGAGAAGATATTTGCTGCAGATGGCGATCACGACTTCCCGCTCGGAAGGCTTTCATTAAACAAAGCGACCGCTCTGATGATCAACGGAAACAGATTTTTCAGCAAACATATTGCAGTCGTGGGTTCGACCGGTTCTGGCAAGTCATGCACAGTCGCAAGTGTGCTGCAGGGTATTGTTGGAATTTCGCAGCACAAAAACAATAACAAAGAGAAACAAAACAACTCTCATGTGGTTATCTTTGACATCCATGATGAATACACTGCTGCTTTCACCTTAGGAAAGGACGAAGCTTTTACACTGAGCCGATTGGACATTGATACTCTTCAGCTACCGTATTGGCTTATGAATTCTGAAGAACTTGAGAGCATGTTCATAGAAAGCAACGAAGCAAATTCTCACAATCAAGTTAGTCAGTTTAAATATGCAGTGGTGCTAAATAAAGAAAAGCACAATCCCAAAGTTTCGGAGGTTACGTACGATACACCCGTTTACTTTTCAATCAAAGAGGTTTTTAACTTCATCGAGAATCTTAATCGTGAAGTTATCGGGCGACTGCCGGGAGAAGACAAGCCCAAGCTTACTAGCGGACAATTAGTCGATGACAAAAGCATATACTTCGACAAAATTCACGACTTCATTGCCAACTCTAGCGCCGCGGCTACAAAAGCCACTAATGGGCCCTTCAATGGTGAGTTCAACAGGTTTGTTTCAAGATTGGAGGCGAAACTCACGGATAAACGTCTTAGGTTTTTGTTGACTGCAAAGAAATCAAACGGACACGCTCATGTCACGGAAGATTTCGAGGCGTTGATGAAGCAATTCATTGGTTACCTAGATAAGGCAAACGTGACTGTCGTTGACCTCAGCGGTGTACCATTTGAGGTTCTTAGCATCACTGTTAGCCTCATCTCCCGGCTGATCTTCGATTTTTGTTTCCATTACTCGAAACTACAGCACGCGCAAGGCTTGCTTAACGACATCCCAGTCATGCTGGTTTGCGAAGAGGCGCATAATTACGTTCCACGCAGCGATCAGGCGGCTTATCGTGCGTCCCGCAAGTCTATCGAGCGTATTGCTAAAGAAGGAAGGAAATACGGCTTGAGCCTGATGGTAGTCAGCCAGCGGCCATCTGAAGTCTCAGAAACTATCTTCGCACAGTGCAGCAATTTTATATCGCTGCGCCTGACGAACGATGCAGATCAAACATATGTGCGGCGTCTATTTCCTGACAATGCTAATGCGATCACTGAGATCCTACCTAACCTAGCTCCCGGCGAATGCGTTGTCGTAGGTGACGCGGTGCTCTTACCTGCCGTTATTAAAATGCCGCTACCGGTTCCAGAACCGCATTCGCAGAGCGTCAAAGTTCATAATGAATGGAGAACACAGTGGCGTGACGTCGTATTCTCACAGGTCATAGAGCGTTGGCGAAAGTAGTATCGCGTTTACTCTGGAAGGATGCACTCGCTCCAGATCTTATAGCCGCCGAGCCTTAAAGGATGAGCCTCGAAAGCTCGGCGTAAGTTGACCCTAACTGTGATCGCGGCTCGCGCTATCCGTAGCCCAGACTTGCCGTGGAACGGCGATATATCTAACGTAACGACACATTTCTTTACGGGCTCAAACTATGGCTTCCATTAATGTTCGCGTCGACGACGAACTCAAGGCTCGCGCCTACCGAGAGCTGGAGCGTCTAGGCGTTACTCCGTCCGACCTTATGCGCCAAGCCCTGCAGTACGTCGCCGAGCGTGGTCAACTCCCGTTCCGGCCGGTCCTCCTCACTCAAGAAGACGAAGCGTTGATCTCCGTGGCGCGCGAGCGCCTTGCCGCGCCGCAGCGCGTTAAGGTTTCGATGGATGAGTTATAGGCTGAAGCTATCAACTGATCGATGGACGACCGTAAGTCCACGCTCTCGAATAGAACATCGGGCTGCCTGCAACGACAGCTCAATTTCTACGAGCGATCAGGCATCTAATCCCCCAGTGACTGGATGATCATCTTCCCAGCCGCTCACACCACAAACTTACTCACCAACCCCTGCAGATGGACACCCAAACGCGCCAGCTCAACGCTTGACGCTGCAGTCTGTTCACTCGCGGAAGCGGTCTGCTCGGAGATGTCCCTCACACTGAGAACACTGCGGTTTATCTCTTCAGCCACTGCGCTTTGCTCTTCAGCGGACGCCGCGATTTGCTGGTTCATCGACTCGATGGTTGAAATTGAGCGACTGATGTTGCCGATCGAAGCCCCTGCATCCCGCGCCAGCTCCACGCTGTTGTCAGTCAGCAGGCGACTGTTTTCCAGGGTGGTCGCAACCTGTGCGGTTCGGCTGTGCAGACCACCAATCAGCGTCGCAATTTCTTCGGTCGACGCCTGGGTGCGCTGCGCAAGACTTCTTACTTCATCCGCTACAACCGCAAAACCTCGTCCGGCTTCGCCAGCCCGCGCGGCTTCAATGGCCGCATTGAGTGCCAGCAAGTTGGTTTGCTCGGCGACAGCCTTGATCACGTCAAGCACACCGCCGATCTTGTTGCTCTCTTGCTTGAGCTCATCCATGGCGATTTTCGAATGACCCACTTCGGTTGCGAGCTTTTCAATCTGGAGCACTGCCTTGGCCACAACTGCGTCGCCATCGCGAGCTTCTTTCGAGGCGCTGACCGCCGCATCTGACGCCTGCTCTGCGTTCCTGGCGACTTCCTGAACAGTAGCGGCCATTTCATTCATGGCTGTGGCGACCTGATCAGTTTCGGTTCGCTGGCTGTTAACGCCCGCGCTGGTCTGCTCGGTCACCGCCGACAACTGTTCGGCAGCGCTCGCGATCTGAGTGACGCTATCACGCAGGCCACCAATCAATTGCCGCAGGTTGGTGGTCATTCTGTGCATGCTGGTCTGCAGCAGGCCAAGCTCGTCTCGCCTTTGCGTTACTTCGCTGTAGGTCAGATCGCCGTTGGCGACTCGATCAGCCAATTGCAGCGCTTCGCGAAGCGGACCCACGATGAGGCGGGTGATGACCCATGCAGCCAGTGCGCTGATGATGAGCGCAATGCTGAGCCATATGATCAACATCTTGTTGGCTTGACCCACGTCCTCAATACGCAGCGAGACCTGGTTCTGTGCCAACTGATCGGCGGAGGCCAGCAGGACTTCGATGTTTTTGGTAATACCTGCCTGGCCCTGATTAATGGCGGCCTGTGCTTCCGAAAACTGGGCAATGGCAGCCTGGTATCTATTCAGTGAAGCCTGAAAGCCTTTGATGGCGTCGGGTTGAAATCCAGCGGCTTGCAGGGATTGGGCGTTGTTTACGGCCGCAGCGATTGAAGCGTTCGCCAGCTGCTGCGCGTCAGGCTTTAGCGTGAAGGTGTACCCACGCACATCAAAGCGCATTTTCTGAAAAAGCGTCAGCGCTTGTCCGATTGCATCTCGCTGTGCGGCCGTGCCCTCGGGCGAATTGGAGAGCGTGTCTAAGCGCAGCAGCACCTCCAATGCCTCATCAGCGGCGCTGCCAGACACGGCTCGGCTCGTTTCGCGCGTATGGGTCGCATTGATGATGTCGTTGTAAAAGCCCTTGTAAACCGTCATCGCGGCGGTCGCGGTTTTAACGTGGGGAATATTGAGCTCGGAGTCGAGTATTTCGCGCAAATACGCCAAATGACTGTCGAGGTTGTCATAGGCTTTTAGCCAGGTGGCAGCGTTGGCGTCGTCGGAATTCTGGCCGTAGACCAGCCGGGCGATGCGCATGTCCCGGGTCAGGGTTGTGAGCTTCGCAATATCAGACACGCGCTCGCTTCGCTCACTGAGTGAGGAGATTCCTGTCCAACCCGTGAGGGCAATAAGGACAGTAAATATGATCACCAGGGTGAAGCCGAGTACGAGCTTTGACCTGACGGTCATATTGATCAAAATATTCTTTAGCATGGCGCCCTCTGAAAGTTATAGGTATTCACATAGGAGAGGGCCACTCCATGCCATTCCTAACCCCATAACATTCGGCCACCCGCAAAGAAACTTTAGTGAAAAAGCATCTTTTTAAGAGGCTATCGAACTAATAATTTATTTTCATCGCCGAAACTATTTCAGGGAATAAGTTCAACCTATTCGCCATTTTTTTGTGAGCCCACTGAACGGCTGTGTGGGCCGGAGACTTCGGATCCAGCCGGGCTTTGGCGGATTCGACCAGCGCTCGGCCCAAGCCAGAGGCGGCAGGATTGCGCCTCTCAGGGCTGATGACTCAGGAAACTTTCCCATTCAGTGGATGGGACAAGTTAAGCAGACCCGAAAGACACTTACTCTTTCCAGTAAGTGTGGGTACCGCTCACCACATGGCAACTTTTAACTTAAAGATTTAGTGCCGTCAGTGTTGAACAAATTAGTCATAAAACGGGTCGCCTTTAGTTGATCACCCCTTAACTCCCGCGCGGTTTCTACCGTTCAGACTCATTACTTGACCGGCCGTAGGAGCCCAGAACACTTAGTCCAGCAAACCGGCGGCCTGCACCAGCTTCAACCGGTCTCCACCCAGCAGCGGGGTCCAACACATCATTGCCAGGGTATCGGGTTGCAACGCATGTTCGAGAATGCCGTGGCCCACATGGGGAAGGGATGAGCGAAATGCAGCAGCAAGGCCCTGTCACCGCCGTACCCATCCCAGCGGCGGTGAGCATGTTCCCGGGCGAGCAGCTCCGCCTGTCACGGCGCTGGGCAGAGGCTTGGTTCGACGACCTGCGATTCTTCGCTGAGGCCGAGCACGGCGGGCACTTCGCTGCCATGGAGAACCCAGCAACGCTCACCGAGCATGTGCGTGAGACCTTTCGTCTGCTGCGGTAAAGGCCTCGCGGGCTTCGGCGAGGGCCACGCCTGGCCGGCGTCTGGACGCTTTTGTAATCTGTAAAAAAAATGAGAAAAAATTCCCCACCTGTAGGAATATTCCGACCCATGAGGCTGCAGCGACGCGCGATGAAGCCCTCGCCACGCTCGTGAGCGTTTCCCCGCTCTTCAAGAACTTCGAGGAGTCAGCAACGCATAACAACAAGCAACATCCAGGATATCCGGGAAGAAAAACACCACTCAAGGACCATAAGGAGATCTCAAATGAGCACGACAGATCAGGTACAAAGCCGTGAAGGCTACAGCGAGAAATGGCAGCAACGTTTCGCATTTTTTGACGAGCATGGCGCGCCGAATTCACCAACGTTCAAGCCCGCATGGCTGAAGCTGCCTCTCCGGCAGAGGATCAAGATCAACGCGAACATCATTGCGTTTTTTTTCGGCCCGATTTACCTGTTCGTTCTGGGGTTGTGGAAAAAAAACCTGACGATAATCGGCATTTTGCTGGCCGTCAGTGTCGTGTCGGAAATCTTCTATTCGGCCACCGACTTTGCCTACGCCAAACAGTTGGATCTTGCTGTAGGTATCGCCATAAACGCCTTTTATGCAAGGACCACAAACTACGCCTATTACCTCAAGGAAATTAAAGGCGAACAAGGCTGGAATCCGTTCAAAGGCTGCTAAGGCTGAGACAGACCAAAGAGCGTCGTAACTTTCATTGCTCAGCGTGCGTGAAAGACGAGCCTTCGCCATGGTGTTGCGAGCAAGCAATGCCATGGCCGCTACAGCATGAGCCAGACATTCAGGCGTCGCCCGACATTAGCCTGAACTGGTCAGCGCATTCGACATGTAGTAAACGTGTCGGATGCTCTGGCTCGCTGATTCCAGCCCGTCACGATTTCAGCGGCGGCGGGTGGATCAGGGAACATTGAGCAACGAGGGAGCTCACACCTCTTGCCTTTGAACCGTCCTGTTGGTGACCCCCTCTATGGAACACGTACTCCCGGAAGCCTGGCTGAACGCGCTGCCGTTGCCCTGGCTCAATACCCTCGTGGCCGCCGTCGTCGCGATCGGCATCGCACTGTTGGGACGCTGGATTGCGCTGATCTTGCTCCGGCGCGTCGCCAAGTCGTTCGTCTTCGCCCAGCAGCTTCTCCATCGCGCCGAGCCGCCGACGTTGTGGCTAATTCCACTGCTGGCCCTGCAAACGGTCTGGACCTCTGCCCCCGATGATCTGATGTTGATCAAAGGCATTCGGCACTTGAACGGCATGCTGGTGGTGGCCGGTTTCACCTGGCTGGCGCTGAGCTGCGTGAAGGCCATTGGCGAAGCGGTCGCGATCCGAAACCCGCTGGACATCGAAGACAACCTGCAAGCCCGCCGGATCCAGACGCAAGTGCGGGTGCTGGTACGCTGCCTGAATGTGCTGGTGCTGTTGTTTGGTACGGGTCTGATTCTGATGAGCTTCCCGCCGGTGCGGCAGATTGGTACGAGCCTGCTGGCATCGGCAGGGCTCGCGGGTCTTGCCGCCGGTTTCGCCGCCAAGCCGGTGCTCGGCAACTTGATCGCGGGCCTGCAGATCGCAATCTCTCAGCCGATTCGCCTGGATGACGTGGTGATCGTTGAGGGCGAGTGGGGACGCATCGAAGAGATCAGCGGCACCTACGTGGTGCTGAAGATCTGGGATGAGCGGCGGATGGTGATTCCGTTGCAGTACTTCATCGAAAAGCCCTTCCAGAACTGGACGCGCAGCACGTCGAGTCTGATTGGCTCGGTGTTTCTCTGGGTGGATTACGCGTTGCCGCTGGAGGAGTTGCGCGAGGAAGCGGAGCGTATCTGCAAGGAAATCCCGCACCTCTGGGATGGCCGCGTCTGCGTGCTGCAGGTCACGGACACCACCGATAAGGCGATGCAATTGCGGGTGTTGTTGAGCTCGGCGGATTCATCGCGCAGTTGGGATGCGCGATGCCACATGCGCGAGCGCTTGATCAGTTTCGTTGCCCGGCAATATCCACAATGCCTGCCGCAACTACGTGCGGAGATGTCTTCGCGCACCGTACAGCCAGAGCGCGAAGGCCACGAAGCGCCGACAGAAATTGCTCGTCAGCCGCCAGTCTGAAGACAGATAAGACCCAATTGCCCGGCCACCAGTGGTGGCCGGAACAGACTCACTGCCCGCCGCTGAACATTACGAACTTGCCCATCATCATGGCGGCAAACTGCTGCGCCGGCATCTTCACGCCATTGAAGTCCACCACATCGTTGGCGTAATGCAGGCTGGACACGACGTTGTCGCCCTCGACCTTGCCCACCTGGAACATGACCGCCATGCCGCCCACCGACTCTGCTGCTGCCTGCGCCTGTTGCGTAATGGCGGCGGGATCGGTCAGGCCGGTAGCCTTGGCGCGCAGTGCGGCGAGGTCCTTGATCATCGGCTTGGAGAGCAGCAGTTTGGCGTCCAGCTGGGTCAGCAACTGCTTGAGCAATTCCGCGCCCGGCTGATCAAGCGCCGAAGGGTTGCCCAAGTCCATCGACAGGTTGAACTGGCTCTCGCCGCTGGCTGTTTTCAGTGAAAGCTTTTCCAGCTCGATGTGTGGCTTGGCACTCAGCAGCTTACTGACTTCGGCCTGCACCAGCGCCTGATCAGCCGGGCTCAAATGTGGCGTGTAGGTTTCACCCACCGCCGCGGCGGCCTGGGCTTGAGGCTGCACTTTCTCCTGATAGATCTTCATCAGCGCCTGGGTTGAGGCGATGTCGAAATTGCCGAACTTCCAGAGCATCTGCAGGGCGCCGATGTCGTTGCCATTGAAGCTGATATTGCCGATGTCGTAGCTCACCTGAGCATTCAGGTTGCCTTCCACTTCCTGCAACAGACTGGTGTTGACGAAGTCCTTGAGCTGAATGGCCGGCTGGCCCGCTGCCTGGAACGTGGCCGAGGCGATTTTCGCGTCGGTGTGGCCCAGGTAGAAACCCGATTTGCCCTTGGTGCCACCGGTGTTGAAAGTGAAATCCTTGAGCGTCAGGTGCACCGGACCTTCTTCAGAAGTAGCGGTGACGTCGACGCTGCCCAGCACACCGTTGGCTTCAAGCTTCTGGCCATCACCCGAGCCAGAGGCATTCAGGGTGAAACCGGAAAACTTGAACGCGCCGGTCTGGTCGGTGAATTCAAAGGGGAGCAACTCCACACGCCCCAACGCGGCGCGGTCGTAGCCCATGCTGAAGTGGCCGGTCAGCGGTGGCTGGCCGTTAGTCATGGCAAACCATTTTTCGGAGAAGGCGTTCTTCTCGATCTGCACGTTGCTGGCGGCCATCACCGGCACCAGTTGCAGTGACTTCACGCGGCTCCACGGCAATGGCCCGTGCTCGATGTTGTCGACAAACAGCAGCTCGACCGGCTTGCCCTCATTGAATTGGGGGTCCTGGATGTTCAGCTTGTAGTGCGCGGTGCTGGTGAAGAAGTGGCGGTCCAGAGAAAGGAGCTCAACACTCGCCTTGCCTTCATGCCCGACGAAGGCGGCTTGAAGCTGCTGATTGCCTTGCTGGATGGCGTCGTTGAGCGCGCCTTCCAGCCGTTTTCCGGTGTACCAGGCGCCAGCGGTGACGAGGACGCCCGCAACCACAATGACGCCTACGGCGATGTTGACTGATTTTTTCATGTGTCGACTCGAAGATGTCCGTTCTTGAAGAGAGGTCTTGCCTTCCTTGACCCCGGAGGGTTTCGGCGCCACACAGAGCGGCCGTGCAGCACCTTGCGCTGCCGAGAGCCCGGCGAGATTAGCACTTGGCGAGAACGTTTTGCAGCCGTTGCGCCTAGCCACGACGTTCGCCGAAGCGTTAGGCTGGACGCCAATTTGCTAACGGGATCGATGAGATGAGCGAAGTGCAAAAGCCCAAGGGTCCGGTCAAGGCGGTGATCTTCGACATGGACGGCCTGCTGCTGGACACCGAAGGCATCTACACCGAAGTGACCGACACCATCGCCAAGTGGCACGGCAAGACGTTCGACTGGGCCGTGAAGCAGCACTCCATTGGCCGCGGCTCCCAGGATTTCGCCGAATACGTGATCCGCGCGCTCGAGCTGCCGATGTCTCCCGAGGAGTTCCTGACCGTTCGCCAACCGATGCTGGACGAGCGTTTTCCGTACGCCAAGCCGATGCGTGGCGCCGAGGCACTGGTGCGTCACCTTGCCGAGCACAACATCCCCATCGCGGTGGGCACC
Organism: Pseudomonas sp. GW821-FHT02H06; assembly: GCF_059421525.1. Taxonomy (NCBI): domain Bacteria; kingdom Pseudomonadati; phylum Pseudomonadota; class Gammaproteobacteria; order Pseudomonadales; family Pseudomonadaceae; genus Pseudomonas; species Pseudomonas sp. GW821-FHT02H06. Next base: position 16,025 of record NZ_JBWKVD010000015.1, on the reverse strand, counting down.
AGCTCTTCCCTTCACTATTTCCACGCGAAGACGAGCAATCATCGCGCCTGGTTTGAGCTGTTTAAAGACGTGGTGACGGCGGATCACGCCGAGGTCACAGCGGCCAAGCCTGCGCCGGACATCTTCCTGGCTGCGGCGCGCCACTTGGGTGTGGACCCGAAGGATTGTGTGGTGTTCGAGGACTCGCCTTTCGGCGTCACCGCTGCCAAGACCGCAGGGATGTACGCCGTGGCCGTGCCGGATTCGCACATGCCGATCGAGCAATACGCGCACGCCGACTTGATACTGGGTTCGCTGACCGAGTTTCCGCTGGAGGATTGGGGTTTGCCGGGGTTTAGCAGCTGATTATCTGCGCATGCGGAGGCGCGGTTGGCCTAGATTCTTGGAGGGGAAAAATCTAGGCCATGCGTTCGCGCTGAAAATTCCTACCGGGCACATCCGTTCAGACGGGCATATTGATCGATTGCATCAACGCTATTGTTCGCCCCATGAATCAGGTCAGACATTACCTCAGCGCAAACGGCGACGATCTTTATCAGCAATGGCTTGATGAGCTCAAAGACCGATCCGCGAAAGCCAGAATCACCACGCGCATCAACCGGGTCGCTGCAGGCGCATTGGGCGGGTTTACTACGCCCAGGCAGGTAAGCAGCTAATCTTGCTGCTTCTGGGAGGCGATAAGCGCCACCAGCGATCTGACATTGTTAAAGCCATTGATTGCGGGCACGACTATCAGCGGAGAAGGCCATGACGAGCTCACGTGATCACGACGAAACAGTCATTGCGATGATTCGGGACGACCCCGCATTCGCAGCGGAGTATTTGCGAATTGCATTTGAAGAATTGGACGAAGAAGGCGGCGATGCCGGCTTTCTTGCAGCGTTAAGACATGTTGTTGAGGCTCGAGGCGGAATAGCATTCATAGCAGAGAAAGCCGGCATACCTCATGAAAGCCTTCGTCGAGCGCTATCCCCCAAAGGCAATCCCACGTTGAAAACCATGCGCCAAGTGGTACACGCCACCGGGCTCACGTTCGCGGCAATCGCGTGATAGTTACGCTACAGGCCAACCCGCAAATCCACCCCCAACGCCCGCGCGAACGCCTTGACCAGCGGGCTTCGTGGGGCGTTGTGTCTCAGGATGAGGTTGATGGGTGTGCGCAGGAAGATCAGGTCGGGGCGCAAGGCGCGGAGTAGGCCGTCGCGGATCAGATTGCGCGTGTAGTGCTCGGGGAGAAAGCCGATGAAGCGGCCGGTCAGGATCATCATGGCCACCGCTTCAACTTGGGAGGCCGAAGCGCTTTGGCTGTCCGAATTAACGAAGCTCGCCTTGTCGCGATGGATGGCATAGCGATGATTCACGATGTCGAAGGCGCGCAGGCTGTCGATGCTCAGGGCGCTGTCATCGGCCTCGAACAGCGGATGACCCACTGCGCAATACGCGTGGGAGGTCTCTTCATACAGCTCGAAATAATCAAACTCTTCGCGCCGCTGATACACCGGCACGATGCCAAGACTCACGCGTCCTTCGACCATCGCACGCTCGACTTCATCCAGTTGGGACGCTTGCAGACGCAGTCTGACTTTGGGCGCTTCATCGTGCATTAGTCTGAGTGCGGCAATGAGCGGCGAACTTTTGTCGGTCAGGGTGTTATCAATTACGCCAATACTCAAATCGCCAATCAATTCATTCTGCGCTGAACTAATCCGGTCGCGAAAACTGTCCACCGAGGCGAACAATTCGATAGCCGCCTGATAGACCAGCTTGCCCTCTTCAGTGAGGTGAAAACCTTCCCGGCCTCGTGTGCAGAGGCGCATGCCGATACGGATTTCAAGGTCCGAAATCTGCTTGCTGATGGCTGCAAGCCCCACATTCAGCTCATTCTGGGCGGCGCTGAAGCCACCCGCCTCTACCACGGCCTGGAATACCCGCAACAGCTTGAAGTCCATTCCGCTGAGAGTAAGAGGGGGGCGTATTCCCGGTTTAGGCGGCACGTTTCCAGAATTGGAAAGTGGAGTTTCCATAATGCTTATTGACCTCGCCTATTGGATTCAACAGGCTCTGACTCACAACAACTACATGCCCGATTGATAATAATGAACACAGAAAAACCTGATTGGCAACCGCGCGCGAGGTACCCCGCTACATAGGCCGAAACCGGATCCAACATTAAATAACCTGACACTTTGATCAGGACTTTCAATTTGTAACTGCCCTCTGTCCAGGACGATTCCATGCTGCAACGGCGGGCCTACGTCGGGGCAGTAGGGCTGGGTAGGGTTGCCCAGATCAGGCAGGCGCGGTCTGCATACAGCTTCGGAGAGACACATGAATCAGAATCAGGCGGAGCAGCTGCAAGCCGAGCGCAGGAAGACCGAAAACGCGTTCGACATCACCCAGTACGAACACGTCCCACGCCGCTATTACGGGCGCATTTTCTTCGCGGCCCTGATCATCATTGCCCTCGCCGGCCTGGCCCGCGCGTTTGCCAACGGGCAGATCGAGTGGAGTTACATCGGCCAGTTCCTGACCTCCGAAGCCATTCTGTGGGGACTGCTGAACACGATCGTCATGTCGATTCTGGCGATGGTGCTCGGGGTGGTGATCGGCGTGGTCACGGCCATCATGCGCATGTCGGCAAATCCGATTTTGCGTTACGTCGCGATCACCTACACCTGGCTGTTTCGCGGCACGCCGTTGATTCTGCAGTTGCTGCTGTGGTTCAACCTGGCGCTTATCTTCCCGGTCATCGGCATTCCCGGCGTGTTCGAGATCGACACGGTCAGCCTGATGACACCCTTCGTTGCCGCACTGCTGGGCCTGAGCATCAATCAGGGCGCGTATACCGCAGAGGTCGTGCGCGCAGGCTTGCTCTCCGTGGACACCGGTCAGTACGAAGCCGCAAAGTCGATCGGCATGCCGCGCCTGCAGGCTCTGCGCCGGGTGATTCTGCCCCAGGCCATGCGCGTAATCATCCCGCCGGTCGGCAACGAATTCATCGGCATGGTGAAGATGACCAGCCTGGCCAGCGTCATCCAGTATTCCGAATTGCTGCACAACGCGCAGAACATCTACTACGCCAACGCCCGGGTCATGGAGCTGCTGATCGTCGCGGGGATCTGGTACCTGGCGGTGGTGACTGTCCTGTCATTCGGCCAAAGCCGGCTGGAGCTGCGCTTTGCCCGCGGCGCCGGCAAGCGTTCGTAAATCAGGCCCAGGAGAATCAGCATGAGAAGCATCGTCAAAGCCGTCGGCCTGAACAAATACTACGACCAGTTCCACGCCCTCAAAGACGTCAGCATTGAAGTCGAGCAAGGCGAAGTTTTGTGCATTATCGGGCCCTCGGGCTCGGGCAAGAGCACGCTGCTGCGGTGCGTCAATCAGCTCGAAAAAATCAACAAGGGCGGTTTGTGGGTCGACGGCGAACTGGTGGGCTATCGCATCGTCGGCAACAAACTGCACGAGCTGACGGACGCTCAGATTGCCCGTCAGCGTTTGAGCACCGGCATGGTGTTTCAGCGCTTCAATCTCTTCCCGCACATGACCGCTTTGCAGAACGTGATCGAAGGCCCGATCCAGGTGCTCAAGCGCTCGCCCAAAGAGGCTACCGAGGAAGCCACCGAGTTGCTGGCCCGTGTCGGGCTGGCGGACAAGCGTCATTCCTATCCCGTCGAGCTTTCCGGCGGTCAGCAACAGCGTGTCGCCATCGCTCGCGCACTGGCGATGCGGCCCAAGCTGATGCTGTTCGACGAACCCACTTCCGCCCTCGATCCGGAGTTGGTGGGCGAAGTGTTGTCGGTCATGCGGGACCTGGCGCACAGCGGCATGACCATGATCGTTGTGACACACGAACTCGGCTTTGCCCGCGAAGTTTCCAACCGGATGGTGTTCATGGACGGCGGCCAGATTGTGGAGGCCGGCACCCCGGAAGACATACTAATAAGCCCACAAAACCCAAGAACCCAAAGCTTCATTTCTGCCGTTCGCACTTAAACCAGAACAAACGAGAACGACCATGAAAAAGATCCTCATCCCCAGTTTGCTCGCCGGCCTGATGGCGTCCGCGTCAGTGTTCGCCGCGCTGCCCGCCAGCCTCAAGGAAAAGGGCGAAATCACCGCCGCCATCGTGCCGAACTACCCGCCGATGGATTTCAAAGACACCAGCACCAATACGCTGACCGGCCTGGATGTGGATCTCGGCAACGCCCTGGCCGAGCGCCTTGGCGTCAAGATCAAATGGCAGGAAACCGCCTTCGAGCAGATGGTCAGCGGCCTGGTCACCAAGCGCTTCGATATCATTCTGTCGGGCATGACTGACACGGCCGAGCGGCAGAAGTCGGTAACGTTCATTGACTACTTCGCCAGCGGCCCGCAGCTGTACACGCTGACCAAAAACGCTGATCTGAACGAGCCGGCCGATTTGTGCGGCAAGAAAGTCGGCACCAGCCGCCGTACCAGCTGGCCTGCGGAAATCGCAGCGTGGAGCAAGGAAAACTGCGAAGCGAAAGGCAAGCCGGCGATCATCGTCAGTGGCTCCGAAGGCTCCGCCGATGCCCGCGCGCAACTGCGTCAGGGCCGGCTTGACGCCGCGATGCAGGGCAGCGAAACCATTCCGTACCTGATGTCCCAGGAGAAGGACACGTACAAGCCGCTCGGTCTGGCGATCTCGAAACAGTTCACCGGCCTGGGCGTCAGCAAGTCCAACCCTGAACTGGCGGCGGCCATCGCCGAAGCGATGCAGGCCATGGTCGACGATGGCACCTACGGCAAAATCCTCAAAAAGTGGGAGCTGGAACAGGGCGCGGTGACCAAGGTCGGGATGAATCAAGGTCAGTAGTAAACGGTCGGACAGCGAACGCCGCCCATGTGGGAGCGCCTTACCGGTGCTCCCACAAAGGATTTGTACCGAGGCTTGAACAAGGACGGAAAAACACCAGTGGCCACTTACTCCCTCGTCATCCGCCGGTTGATGATCTGCTCGCTCACCATCGTCATGAGCCGGGCGATGACCAGCCCGTTGCTGTCACTGTTCCTCAGCACAAGACTGGGACTCAACCAGCAAGACGTCGGGCTGCTGATGGGCATCGCGGTGTTCATCGCTACGCTGCTGGGGCTGTACGGTGGTTACATCATCGACCGGCTGGAAAAGCGCAAATTGCTGATCCTGGCGATGCTGTCCAGTGCCGTGGGCTTCTCGCTGCTGACCTTCGCCCACAACGTCTACCTGACGACACTCACGCTGGTGATCACTGAGACGGCGTCGGCGCTGTTTCTCATCGGCTCCAAAGCAATCATCAGCGAAAACCTGCCCATCGGGCAGCGGGCGAAGGTGTTCTCGCTGCGCTACACCCTCACCAACATCGGCTACGCCACAGGCCCGATGCTCGGCGTGGTCATTGCCGGGCACCTGCCGCTGGCGCCGTTTTTCATCGCCAGCGCCATCGCGTTCTGCAGCCTTTTTCTGATGCTTGGCATCCCGCGCACAGTCGCTGATACCGAACACCCACCGCGCAGCTTTCTCGACACCCTGATCACGCTGAAAAACGACCGCACACTGATTCTGTTCACGGGCGGCAGCTTGCTCAGCACCATCGTGCATGGCCGGTATACGTTGTACCTGTCGCAGTTTCTGCTGGTCACGCATACGGCGGAACAGGCGTTGAAAATCCTGTCAGCCGTGTTGGCGTGCAACGCGGTAACAGTCATCCTGATGCAGTACCAGATCGGCCGTTTTCTGAAGCGCGAGCAACTGCGGTACTGGATCTGCCTCGGCACAGCTTTATTTGCGATCGGGCTCATCGGCTTCAGTTTTGCCGAAACGACCCTGGCCTGGTGCGCTGCGATGTTCGTCTTCACGTTAGGTGAGATGATCATTTATCCCGCGGAATACCTGTTCGTCGACACCATTGCGCCCGATCACCTTCGCGGCAGCTACTTGGGTGCGCAGAATCTGGCGGCCTTCGGCGGAGCGTTGAGCCCAGTGATCTGCGGCTACTTATTGATCAATAGCCCGGCTCCGACCATGTTTTACGTCCTTGCGTGCCTGACCGCCATGGGCGGCACGTTGTGCTTTCTGGCTGGGCGACATGCGAAGCTCGCTCACGCAGACATCGCGCTCTGAGCCCGCGCTCGCCACACGCAGTTCCGTCAATTTGTCACTTTTCAAAACCCGCCCAAACAGGTGAGTATGTCCGGCCTTGAGCTGTCGGTCTGATCGGTCTTTACGAGACGCCTTGCAAGCCTGTCCCAGACTGTCCTGATTTCCACTTCCCCGACGAAAAGGATATCGAGCAATGAAATACCGCACCCTTGGCCAATCCGGCCTCCAGGTTTCAACGCTGACACTGGGCTCCATGATGTTCGGCGTGCAGACGGGCACCGAAGAATCCCTGCGCATCATCGACAAGGCCTGGGATGAAGGCGTCAATTTCATCGACACGGCCAACGTCTACAACGCCGGCCGGTCTGAGGAAATCGTTGGCGAGGCCATCGCCAAACGGCGCAGCGAGTGGGTACTCGCCACCAAAGTCGGCAGCAGTTCGGGCAATACCGCCCCTAACTCCAGTGGACTTAATCGCAAGCACATCTTCAATGAAATTGAATCCAGCCTGCGCCGTCTCGACACCGATTACATCGACATTCATTACCTGCACAAGGAAGACCACAACACGCCACTCGAGGTGACCGTGTCTGCCATCGGCGATCTGATCCGCGAGGGCAAGATCCGTTACTGGGGCGTGTCGAACTTCCGCGGCTGGCGCATCGCTGAGGTGGTCAGCGTCGCTCTGCGCCTGGGCGTCGACAAACCGGTGATCAGCCAACCGCTGTACAACATCGTCAACCGTCAGGCCGAGCTGGAACAGATCACTGCGGCGAAGTTCTACGGCTTGGGTGTTGTGCCCTACAGCCCGCTGGCCCGCGGCGTGTTGAGTGGCAAGTACGCCCCCGACGTTACGCCGGACAGCAGCACCCGCGCCGGCCGTCAGGACAAGCGCATTCTGGAAACCGAATGGCGCAGCGAGTCGTTGCACATCGCCCAGAAACTGCAGGCGTATACCCAGGCCAAAGGCGTAGGTCTGGTGGAGTTCGCGATCGCTTGGGTGCTGAACAATCAGGCCGTGACCTCTGCCATTGTCGGGCCACGCACCGAGGACCAATGGGACAGTTACACCAAAGCGCTCAGCGTGAACATCACTGGCGAGGACGAAGCGTTCATCGACTCCCTCGTGACACCCGGGCATGCGTCCACGCCGGGTTTCAATGATGTGCAGCATTTCGTGACGGGCCGTTATATCTGACACAGATTGACTGTGAAGCCAGCCTCGGTTGCCGCGAAGGACTTGCGTCATCGAGGCCGGGCATCCCGTTCTCAATCCCCGATTGATGGCAATACCTGTACGCTCAATCCCTTGTAGAATGCCGCGCCGAGACCGCCTGCTAAACTTGTATCAAAGTTTGACAAGAACAGCAGCGGTCTCTAGTGTTACATTGGATCCAATAACTGGTCAGCCGAAGAAGATCAAGCATGCGCAGGACTGAGAAAGAGCAATTTCTGCGGGAAACCCTGGGTGCTGAGCAGCCGCCTGCGCATCTGGCGCGTGCAATCATCGAAGAAAAACTGCGCAGCGCCATTCTTGAAGGACGCCTCCCGGCAGGCATCGCACTGCGCCAGCAAGAGCTGGCGACGCTTTTCGGTGTCAGCCGCATGCCCGTCCGCGAGGCGCTGCGTCAGCTGGAAGCGCAATCGTTGCTGCGCGTCGAGACCCACAAAGGTGCGGTCGTTGCCCCGTTGATCAACGAGGATGCTACGGATGCCTATGCGTTGCGCATCCTGTTGGAGTCCGAGGCCTTGCGCCAGTCGATCCCGCTCCTGACCGCCGAAGACATCAGCACTGCGCGTGGGTACATCGAACAGCTTGAGGTCGAAACCGACTACAGCATCATGGGCACGCTCAACCGCCAGTTCCACATGGCGCTGTATTCCAGGGCGCACAACACCCGCCTGCTCAAACTGGTCGAGGACGGCTTGAACGAGGAAGAGCGTTTCCTGCGCTTCAATCTCAAGCAAATGAACCTGGGCAAGGTGTCCCAGCACGACCACTACGAATTGCTGGAAATGGCCGGTGCCGGTGACGTGGACGCCACGATCGAGGCGCTGACTCATCACTTGAATCGGGGTGTTGAGGCCATCAATGCCTACTTGAGCGCCCGTAAGGCGGAAGAGGCAAAACCTGCAGCGGCCTCACGAAAACGTGCCGTCACCCAGTAACATTCACCGCTGTATCCAATCTTGACCTTGCTTGCTACCGGCTAATCGGCCGAGAAGCACAAGGGATCAACGAACGCCGTTCATGACGGCGTATGCGCCGAAGGACCCGGCTCCACGGTTATGACGCCTTTATCAAGGCTCGGGGAAGCTGAGTGCAAGCCGAAAAGAACAAATGGCTGATGGTCGTCAATTCCGGACAACCCGTCAGAACACGCCTGATTTGCTGTCCTCACGTAGGAGGCGATCCTGAGCATTTTCGTGACTGGTCCGAAGGACTTGCCGATCACATCGAGCTGGTAACGCTGCGCCTGCCCGGTCACGGCAGTCGGCTCAAGGAAACGCCCTACGATCAGTGGGCGCCCTTGTTGCAAGACACCTTCTTCGCCTTGCAGCCCTATCTGAGCGAACCCCACGCGTTTTACGGCCATAGCTTCGGCGGTCGGGTCGCTTATGAAATGGCCAGGCTGGCGCAGAATCATTACCCGAATCTGACACGCCATCTGTTCGTGTCCGGCTGCCGCAGCCCTGACAGCCGACAACCCTGGCCGTATCTGCACACGCTGCCGCAAGACGACTTCATTCAAGCGCTTATCAAGTTGGGCGTGCTCCCGAACACGTTCGCGCAGGATAAGAAACGCCTCAAGCTGCTGGAGCCTGTCGTGCGCAGCGACGTAAAGCTGTCGGAGATCTGGTCGCACTGCGCCGATGAGGGCCTGGACATCCCGTTGACCGGTCTGTACGGCAGCGATGATCCGGTCGCTACAGCCGCCAGCATGATGAAATGGCGGGAGTTCACGCGTCGCGAGTTCGAGTTGATCGAAGTCCGCGGCACTCATGACTTTCTCAGCTCGCAACGCGACCGCCTGCTGCACATCATCAATACGCACCTCGGCTTGCTGGGCGGCTGAAGAAACATCGCCGCCCTCTCCTTCTGCATCGACTCCTCACGCCCTCCTTTCTGATCTCTCCTACGACTAAAAGCCGGCCGTCCCACACTCGGCCGTCGCTAATGCACCTATCGTAAAACTTGGCCGTCGTTGACGCGGTGCACCGCCGTGTTCAGGCACACTCGAACGACGAATCGGTCTGCAGCCGGTTCAGGGAAAGCAGTTCTCATGGAGCGGCAAAAGGAGCATTGCCCTAGGCGGAGACATTGAAGTGAAACCCCGAATGTCGCCCAAACCAAAAAATCTCAAAAAACTGTATTAGCCCGATAAAGCGCAACGCTGAACGAGGTATTCGTTCATTAATTTCAATTCTGGCTTTAATGAGCCGGAAGGGGTGCGTTAGCCCTAATAAAACTTAACTAAGAAGTTTTATCGCCTACGCTCGCGCGCGATTTAGATAGGCCGTTAATTATATTAAAAAGTATTTGCGAAACCATTTGAAACTGTTCTAACGTTTTCTGGCCGCCAACGCTTATGGGCCATTTACCCACAAACGCTGGTCAGCGAGGGCATAGACCACGTGAGCATGCCTTAGTAAATCCTGCACGATTGTTGACCATTAACGAAGTAACGTTCGCAGCCTCTTATTGCCCGATAGTTACGGGAGTCCATTTCGGCCGCTCTTATACGGGCACTTAACACGACCGCTAATTTCGGCAATTAAAAGAGTGTGTGACGCACTCAATCTCATCAAGGACGTAAAAATGGATCTGTTAAAACAGCAACTTATCGCAAAGAAATTAGTACTCGGCGCGCACCCTGTTTTTTCCGAAATTGATTCGCTGCACGCCCTGCAGCGGTTCATGGAGGTGCATGTGTTCGCGGTCTGGGACTTTATGTCGCTGACCAAACGGCTGCAGCAGGAACTGACCTGCACCCGACTCCCCTGGTTGCCGCCGCGAGACCCGAAGGCAGCACGGCTCATCAACGAAATCGTGTTGGGTGAGGAGTCGGATGATCGCCCCGGACGCCACGATCATTACAGCCACTTCGAGCTCTACCTGGATGCCATGCGCGAGATCGGCGCAAGCACCGCGCGCATCGAGCATTTCGTCGAACTGTTGCGCGAAGGCATTCACTACAAAACCGCGCTCGATAGCGTCGGCGCAGGCCGAGCGGCCACACACTTCGTCCGGGACACCCTCGACATCGCGCTGAATGCGCCGGCGCATTGCGTGGCTGCCGCGTTCCTGCACGGTCGCGAAAGCGTTATCCCACAGATGTTCCAGCGGATTCTTGACGACTGGGGCATCACTGCCGACAAGGCACCGACCTTTCGCTACTACCTGGAACGCCACATTGAGGTGGACTCCGAAGACCACGGCCCGGCTGCGGAATCGTTGCTGACCAGACTAGTCGCGGGCAATGAACAGCACCAGCACGAGGTCTATGCCGCCGCCGTCGCCGCAGTCGACAGCCGCATCGCGCTGTGGGACGCCGTGCAACTGACCCTGCGTGAAACGGCGCGGGAAGTCAGCGCATGAGCCCTTCCCTCCTCCGCCACCGACTCGATACCCACACAAGGACGCCATCATGAAAGCCGAAGACTACTTGTCATTCGTTGATGCCTGGGAAGGTCGTGCGACGATTCGGACACGCCCGCGCCGCATCGTCGAAAACGATGAAAAACTGATCTACCCGCTCAGCCGCCAGCCACTGGTGCTAAGCGAGACGTTCACTCGCGAATGCGCTCATCTGCGCGATCTGGCGCTGGTACAGAGCCTGTACAAGTTCATCAACGACGTCGTGATTTTCGAGACCGAGATCGTCGACAAGACCGCGCGAAGCATCGCCAAAGACAACTTCGCCATTCGCTTCCCCTTCGCTTGCCGCTACGACGCCATGACCGTGGTCGTCGACGAGGATTACCACGCGCTGGTGGCAATGGACTTCATGCAGCAAACCATCGCATTGACCGGCATCCAGCCGATCCCTTTGCCGGAGGAAATCGAACTCAGCAGAGCCATCCCCGCTGCACTGGCATTGGCGCCAGACCACTTGCGCAGCGCGGTCGAGCTTATCTGCGTAGCGATTGCCGAGAACACCGTGACCAACGACGTAGCCGCGTTCGCCAAGGACGACACGGTGAAGCAGTCCGTCAAAGGCCTCATGGCCGACCACCTTCTTGATGAAGGACGGCACTCCGGCTTCTGGTCGCGGCTGGTCAGGATCTACTGGCACGCAGCGCCCCAACAGGACAAGGAAGTGATCGCGCAGATCCTCCCCGTGTTCATTGCTCAGTATTTGACCAATGACATCCAGAAGTCTTTTGACTTCGTTCTGATCGACAGCCTGCCGGTCATCGAGCCGATCAAGCAGGCGCTGAAGCAAGAAACACGGGCGATGTGCTTCCCGATCAATCGCCACCATCCGCTGGTGGGCAACATCATGCGCTTCTTCACCTCAAGCTCGATGCTCGACTCCCTCTGCGTCCAGCACGCCCTTGCCGACTATCTGCCGGCCGGAGGCTTGCAATGAAGCGCCTGGAGATTGTGCTCATCGGTCACAGCCGGGCGATGAGTGAGCTAAGTGCAGAACTGGACGCCCATGGGCATTCGATTCACCTCCTGCGCGATGTGACCCCGCCGGAGCTGACAGCGCTGAAGGACGCGTCGATCATCATTGAGGACGGCACGCTGGAACTGCCCCATGCAGAATGGGGCGCGTTCAAGGCAGCCGTGCATCTTGGTCTCCGGGTAGGACTTACACCGGGGAGCGAGCGGGCACTGCCTGAACTGGAAATAGTGTGCTGGCTCGGCACAGCTACGGCGCAGCGCTTGATCGCACGCCATGCCGTGGCTGCCACGCTTTCCGGCAACGGCCGCGGGTTGCGGGACGCGGCGGTCGCAACGCTGGTGGACAACGTAGCGCTGCTGATCAGCCGGTTCTCGCGTGATACGGAGTACTTCGCGCGTGCCGAACGCATCGATCCGCCGCACGGGGAGCGCCAGGAAAGCCTGCTACGACTGGACCGACTGGCCTTCGAGCATTGCTTCAACTTCACTGCGGCGCCAGAGTTGCTGCGTGTTGCCGAGGAGACGCTGGTCGCACGTCTGGATCGGAGCTTTAGCGAATTCGCAGGGCGCACTGCGCTGAGTATCGACGGCGAGCGCATCAGCTACGACCAACTCCGCGCACACGGCGTCGCGATCCAGGCGCAGATTCAGGCCATGCTGCCGCGCGCTTCAGTTGAACCGGTGGTGATTGGCATTTGTATGCCGAAATCTGCGGCGCTGTTCGCCGGGATACTTGCCATTCTGGGCAATGGAGCGGTGTATCTGCCGCTGGATCCCAGCCAGCCTCTCCAGCGTCAGCAGTACATCCTCGAAAACGCGCATGCCTGTTTACTGTTGCACGATGGGACTCACCCGCTGGCGGGGGTTGCTGTGCCGGGGCTGGATATCAGCCACATCGAGATCGTGCCGACGGCGCAGTCGCTGATGCGCTATCGCCCGGAGACCGACGCGCCGTGCATGGCGCTCTACACCTCGGGCACGACCGGACACCCAAAAGGCGTGATGCTCAGCCAGCGCAACCTGAGCCACTTCACGGCCTGGTACGCCCACTATGTCGAGCTGTCCGAACACAGCCGGGTGCTGCAGTTCTCGACGCTGAGCTTCGATTCGTCGGTCATCGACATATTCCCCACCCTGCTCAGCGGCGCTGAACTGATCGTGGCGAACGACGATCAGCGTCGTGATCCGCTGCAACTGTTCGAGCTGCTGGATCAGAATCTCAGCCACGCGTTTCTGCCTCCAGCGTTGTTGAGCATCCTGCCGATTGACCGACCGCTGAAGCTCAAGCACTTGTGCACCGGCGGTGATGTCTGCGAGCCCTACGTGATTGAGCGCCTGGCAGCGCAATGTCACTTCCACAACCTGTACGGCCCGACTGAGGCCACGGTGTTGATCACCGCCGGCCGGTTCCAACCCGGCGGCAGCAACCGCAACCTGGGTCGCCCGATCGCCAACAGCCAAGTCCTGATCCTCGACGAGGATATGCAGCCCGTCGCGGACCAGACACCCGGCGAGCTCTACATCGTCGGCCCAGGCGTGTGCCTGGGTTACATCAACAATCCTGGACTTACCGATGAGCGCTACGTGAATGTCGCGCTGGGTGATGGCCAAAGCGTGCGCGCCTATCGCACCGGGGACATCGGCAAATGGACGAGCGCGGGCATCGAGTTGTCCGGGCGACGTGACAACCAGGTGAAGATCCGTGGATTCAGGGTAGAGCCTGAGGAGATCGAGCACTGCCTGCGCGACAGCCAGCTGTACCGACAAGTCGCGGTGGTGATTGACGACCAGCGACGCATCCTGGCTTTTCTCGCGCAACCACACGGCGTGGAGCCGGACGCCGCCCGGCATTTGCTCAAGGACCATGTCGCAGGGTTGTTGCCCGACTATATGCGGCCGACCGCCTACACGGAGTTGGCGAGCATGCCGTTTGCCAGCAACGGCAAGGTCGATCGCAAGGCGCTGTTGCAGCTGCCAGTGAACCTGCTGGAGCAAGCCCCACGCCGTTTGCCCGACACCGAAAACGAGAGGCTTCTTCTTACGTTTTGGGCCGATCTGCTTGAGCTTCCGCCTGACGAAATATCAACTGACGAGAGCTTCTTCAATCTGGGTGGCCATTCGATCCTGCTGTCGCAAATGCTGCTGGGGATTCGCGAACGGTTCGGCCGCAGCATTCCGATCAACCGCTTCATTGAGGCGCCAACGCTGACCAATCTGGCGTCGCTGCTCGACAGCGACGGCACCACCTCATGGACCGTCAGCCCGCAAGCCTTCCGGGATGCTTCGGCGCCCTTCGAGCTGCCGGTACTGCCTGTGGAGCGCATGGGCGACGTACACAAAGTCATCGTCACCGGCGCCAATGGTTTTCTCGGTGTTCACATCGTCGAAGCGCTGTTGGCATGGGGCGCAACCGAGGTTGCGTGTCTGGTACGTGAAAGCGCAGGGATGACGGCCCAAGACCGCTTTATCCAGGCACTGCGCGAAAACCGTCTCGATCATCTGGATCTGGCGCGCGTACGGGTTTATGCCGCCGACGTCACGCGGCCACAGCTCGGGCTGAGTAACCAGGTATATGAGCGGCTTGATCGCGAGTTTGGCGCGCTGGTGCACAACGCTGCCAACGTCAACCACGTTCAGGACTACGAGACGCTGGCCAAGGATAACGTCGAGCCGATTTTCGAATGCCTGAAGCTGTGTGAAGGGCGCAGCAAGAAGGTGCTCAACTTCGTATCTACGCTCTCTGCTTCAAGCGCCGTCGGGACTGACGGTCGCGTCCTCGAAGCGCCTGCTGCCGAGACTCCGCCAATCTACATCAAGAACGGCTACAACCTCTCCAAGTGGGTCGCCGAGCGGATCCTGCAGCAAGCCCGTGATCGAGGCGCATGGGTGAACATCTACCGGCCCGGCAATATCGCCTTCAACAGCACGACCGGTGTCTGCCAGCCGCACAAGAATCGCCTGATGCTGATGCTTAAGGGGTCGATGCAACTGGGCCAGGTCCCGGATTTCTCCATGACCTTCGACTTGATGCCTGTCGACTTCCTCGCCCGATTCATTGGCTTTCACGCCAGTCGTTACCAGCCGGCACACGCAGTCTTCAACCTCCACAACCCGGAGCCGTTGAGCTGGAGCAATTACGTCAGCGCGTTCCGTGAAGCGGGCAGTGATTTCGAGATGGTCAGCGTCAGTGAGTGGCAAACCCAATTGAACCGCGTGGACAGCGACAACGCTTTATTCGGCGTGCTCGGCTTTTACCTCGATGGGTTTGAGGAAGACATCGGAGACATATCAATGATCGCCTACCAGAACGCCCATGCGGGTGTTCAACGGATGGGCGAAAGCTACCCCTCGAAAACCCCGGCACTGCTGCGCAAAGGCTGCGAGTACCTGAAAGAGATTGCCTTCATCTGATACACCCCAACGCAACTCCCCCTTAAGTTATGGAGAACAACATGAACGCTATTCAGCCGCTCAACACCCTTGGCTCCCTTTCGCCCGATACACTGGTTACCAATCCTGGAGGAGAACCTGTGGTTTCTGCAATCTCGATCAACGCACCTGCGCGTGAGGTCTGGAAGATCGTAGGCGATTTCGGTGGTTTCACCCATTTCATACCGCAACTGGAAAGCATCGAAGTGGTTGGCGAAGGTCCGGGGTCGATACGTTACAAGAAATTCAAGGAGGGTGGTCTGCGGGTTGTCGAGCAACTCAACTCTCGTGACGACGACGAGATGTTTATGACATGGACGACCATCTACAACAATCTAGGTGTCAGCAGGCTCTGGGCCGCGATGACGGTCGCCCCCAAAGGCCGTGCAAGCTGCGTCGCTACTTGGACCATCGTAGCCGAGCCTACAGATGCCAACCCGATAAGCGCTGAGGGATTCAGAAAGTTTTTACAGGACTTTGCTGATGATGCGATGAAGAACGTGCCCGGAGCTGTGATGCGCTCATAGCCTAGGCCTGCTGCGTTTCAGTGCCGGCGGTTTAAACGACAAAACCCCAGTCTGCGTAAGCAGACTGGGGTTTCGGAATTCAATCTTGACGATGACCTACTCTCACATGGGGAAACCCCACACTACCATCGGCGATGCACCGTTTCACTGCTGAGTTCGGGATGGGATCAGGTGGTTCCAGCACTCTATGGTCGTCAAGAAATTCTGTAGCCGATCCGTTACTGATGTAACGTTCCAGCAAAAATGTATGACCTTCACTTAAAACAAAACCCCATCTGCTTTCGCAAATGGGGTTCTGGAATTTAATCTTGACGATGACCTACTCTCACATGGGGAA
>NZ_JBWKVD010000014.1:0-145669 GCF_059421525.1 Pseudomonas sp. GW821-FHT02H06 | reverse complement strand
AGCGGTAGTTCAGTCGGTTAGAATACCGGCCTGTCACGCCGGGGGTCGCGGGTTCGAGTCCCGTCCGCTGCGCCATACATAGCTTCGAGGTCCTTGAACGCCTTGAAGCAACAGAGAAAGCGATCCCAGGATCGCTTTTTTTGTGCCTGCGATTTGGCGAAAGCATCGCCTGTCGCGCTGGATGCTGCACAGCCCGGCGATAAATGCCATCATCGCCGGCTGTAAACGCGGCGCTGTGCGGTGCCTGATTTCGAATTTGGAGAGCTGGACCATGGGCATGAACCAAACCATCACTGTCATCCCGCCGGGCGTACCGCTGACGGGCCATGTGTCGCCGCCCGGCTCGAAGTCCATCACCAACCGCGCGCTGCTCCTGGCTGCCCTCGCCAGAGGCACCAGCTATTTGCGCGGTGCACTGAAAAGCGACGACACCCGGCACATGTCCAATGCCCTGCGGCAGATGGGCGTTACCATCGACGAGCCAGACGACACCAGCTTCGTCGTCACCAGCAGCGGGCATCTAGAGGCGCCGCAAGACGCGCTGTTCCTCGGCAATGCCGGGACCGCGGTACGATTCCTGACAGCGGCCGTGTGCACGGTGAATGGCAGCGTTACGCTGGACGGTGACCACTACATGCAGAAACGCCCGATCGGCCCGTTGCTTGAGGCCTTGCGCAAAGGCGGCTTGAACGCGGAAAGCGCCACCGGTTGTCCGCCGGTGGTGGTGCACGGGACAGGTTCGATCACCGCCACTCGCTTCGAAATCGACGGCGGCCTGTCGAGTCAGTACGTCTCCGCCCTGTTGATGGTGGCGGCCTGTGGCGATGCGCCGATTGAAGTGGCGCTGACCGGCAAGGAGATCGGCGCCCGTGGCTACATCGACCTGACCATCGCCTGCATGCGTGCGTTCGGGGCCGAGGTCGAGGTGCTGGATGATGCGTTGTGGCGCGTTGCGCCGACGGGTTACACCGCCTGCGATTACCAGATCGAGCCCGACGCCTCGGCCGCAACCTATTTGTGGGCTGCCGAGGCATTGACGGGCGGCAAGATCGACCTGGGAGTGGTGGGGGAGGCGTTCACTCAGCCAGACGCCAAGGCCATGGAAGTGATCGCGCAGTTTCCGAAGATGCCTGCGGTCATCAATGGCTCACAGATGCAGGACGCGATTCCTACACTGGCGGTGCTGGCAGCTTTCAACGAGACGCCGGTGCGCTTCGTCGATCTGGCTAACCTGCGAGTCAAGGAATGCGATCGCGTTCAGGCGCTGCACGATGGCCTGAATCAGGTCCGCCCCGGACTGGCCTCGGTAGAAGGGGATGACTTACTCGTTGCGTCTGATCCGAGTCTGGCGGGGACCAGCAGCGACGCCTTGATCAACACGCACTCCGACCACCGCATTGCCATGTGTTTCGCGCTGGCCGGCTTGAAGGTGGCAGGCGTGCGGATTCAGGATCCGGAATGCGTCGGCAAAACTTACCCCGGCTACTGGCGTGCGCTGGAATTCCTCGGCGTGAAATTGGTGCACGGCGAGGTCTGAAGCCCAGAGCATGCCGGGCCTGAGGCAGTCGACTGATCGATGCCAGGCCCGGCGTGCCGATTTTTCCGACCCTCTTGCGGTCTGATCAGCGCACCCTGCGCTTCCCGGACAGGCCCACGGGTGCAGGCCCCGTGCACAGTTACCCTTTCGATGTATCCACACGGTTGCAAACTCTGCGTTGATCCCATGGCAGGCTTGTTGCAGACTTACCGGCGTTTTCTCCGGTCCACTTTCAGTCGACCAATTGCCCCAGGATGTTTGATGCCTAAATTACTGAGCTTTCGTACCGCATGCTGGGTCATTACCCTGCTGGCTGCCGCAGGCTGCTCGTCGAAAAAACCGACGGTCTATGAGCATGAGAATTTCGACGATGCCGGGACGTTCTCCCGCAACTACCCGGTGTCAGATGCCGCCACCTGCGAAGCGGCCCGGCGGGCATTGCTGAGCCAGGGCTACATCATCACCAGCAGCGATCCCAAAGTGATCAGCGGCCATAAAAGCTTCCAGCAGACCGGCGAAACCCACATGGAGATCAGCTTCAACGTGGTGTGTGCGCCGGACGGCAGTGCCGACAACAAGACCACCATGTTCGCCAATGCGCTGCAGGATCGCTATGCGCTGAAGAAGGTCAACAACTCCGCGAGTCTGGGGGTAGGCGTGCTGGGCTCGGTGTCTATGCCGATTGGCTCGACCGACGACTCGATGGTCAAGGTCGCCAGTGAAACCGTGGCATCGTCCAAGTTTTATGATCGTTTCTTCGGGCTGGTGGAAAACTTCCTGCCGCCTGAAGTGAAGAAAGCCGCGCACATTGAAGAGAAGCCAAAGACCGACCTGGGCATGCCTGAGCCGGTGCCGGGCAAACCGGCGGCGTTGACCGAGCAGAAGCCGGCGGCTGCACCTGCCGCTGCCGCCCCAGCTGCAACGACGCCAGTTGTGCCAGCGCCGTTGGCAACCCCTGCGACTCAGCCTGCGCCCGCTGCCGAACAGAGCAGCGAGCCAATGCCTGCGCCTGCCGAACCGGAGCCGTTGAAGGCCGAAACAGCGACGCCTGTGGAGGCCGCGCCTGCCACAACGCCTGCGCCCGCGACGACCACCGAGCCGAGCGCTGCGCCAGCGGTTGAGTCAACGCCGGCGCAGTGAGCTGCGCTGCTACTTCCCAGGTGAGGTGCCGCGTGCTGACACCGCACATGCAGCAAACTCAAAACCTGTGGGAGTGACTGGGGTGGCGCTCCACCTTGCTCACGAAGTGGTCATTTCAGCCACTGGAGGTTTAGTGGCTGTACTGAAGTCTTCGCGAGCAAGCTCGCTCCCACAAGGGTGCGCTGGGCCTGCAGATCTTCGGTGTCGTTCGTAGCCGCATCACCCCAAAAACAGCTTATACGCCGGGTTCCTGGTTTCATCCCAATACGGATACCCAATCTCCGCCAGGGCCTGGGGCACCAGATGCCGTTCATCCTCCGGCACTACTAACCCCGCCACCACTCGGCCATCCGCGGCGCCGTGATTGCGGTAGTGGAACATCGAAATATTCCATTTCCCGCCCAGCTTGTTCAGAAAGTTGAACAGCGCACCCGGCCGCTCGGGGAATTCAAAGCGCAGCACCACCTCGTCGTTGACCCGTTCCGAATGCCCGCCGACCATGTGCCGCAGGTGCAGTTTGGCCAGTTCGTTGTCGGTCAGGTCGAGCACCGGGAAACCCTGCTCCGTCAGGCTCGCGATCAGGGCTTTGCGCGGGTCGGTGTCGGGGTGGGTCTGCACGCCGACGAAGATGTGCGCCTCGCGGTCGGTGTGATAGCGGTAGTTGAATTCGGTGATCTGCCGCTTGCCGATGGCCTCGCAGAACGCCTTGAAGCTGCCCGGCTGCTCCGGAATGGTCACGGCGATGATCGCTTCACGGCCTTCGCCCAGCTCAGCGCGCTCGGCCACATGGCGCAGGCGGTCGAAGTTGACGTTGGCGCCGGAATCGATGGCGACGAAGGTCTGCCCGGTGACTTCGTATTGTTCGGTGTATTTCTTGATCCCGGCCACGCCCAGCGCGCCGGCAGGTTCGGTGATCGAGCGGGTGTCGTCGTAGATGTCCTTGATCGCCGCGCAGATTTCATCGGTGCTGACCGTGATCACTTCGTCGACATAATCCTTGCAGATGTCGAAGGTGTACTGCCCGATCTGCGCCACCGCGACGCCATCGGCAAACAGCCCGACTTGCTGTAGTACCACGCGCTCGCCGTAGGCCATGGCCTGTTGCAGGCAATTGGAGTCATCCGGCTCGACGCCGATCACCTTGATCTCCGGGCGCAGGTATTTCACGTACGCCGCGATGCCGGCAATCAGCCCGCCGCCACCGACCGGGACGAAGATCGCGTCCAGCGGGCCCTGATGCTGACGCAGGATTTCCATCGCCACCGTGCCTTGCCCGGCGATGGTGTCGGGATCGTCATACGGATGAACATAGACGTAGCCGTGCTCCTCGACCAACTTCAGCGAATACGCCAGCGCTTCGGGAAAAGAGTCGCCGTGCAGTACGACTTTTCCGCCCCGGGAGCGCACGCCCTCGACCTTGATCTCGGGGGTGGTCTTCGGCATCACGATAGTGGCCGACACGCCCAGGGTCTTCGCCGCCAGCGCCAGGCCTTGGGCGTGATTGCCCGCCGACGCCGTCACCACGCCCCGCGCCAATTCTTCCGGGCTCAGCTGCGCCAACTTGTTGTACGCGCCACGAATCTTGAAGGAGTACACCGGCTGCAGGTCTTCGCGCTTGAGCAGCACGTTGTTGCCCAGGCGTTGAGACAGCTGGCGGGCGGCGTGCAGAGGGGTTTCCACGGCAACGTCATACACGCGGGAGGTCAGGATCTTTTTGACGTAGTGATTGAGCAAGTCGCCCTGAACGAGCGGGTGGGCTGGCATCTGATTCATCGAGTGGGCCTCGTGGGAAGGCTTGCGATGATCAGGTTGGCGGCGAAGAAAGCGAGGGAAGGGCGAATGATCATGTCCGACTCCTGATGTGGTTTTTGGCCCGGGAGACAGAAAGAAAAAACCCGCCTCTAGGGCGGGTTGGGTGCAAACGTCGGCTAACCCGCCATGACTGGAATGGCGGTAATAATTATCTGGCCGAAGCAATGCTGGGGTGCGTTCATGGCGTCGAGACTATTGCGAACACGGCGCGGTCGTCAAGTGGGCTAACCCCGTCAACGCTAAAAAACTGGCAGGCTGAAAAAAACGGAGGGCGAGCCAGAAGAAGGCCTGGAGACCACTTGGGCCATTGCCGTTTATCCGGGCGCGTCTAGTTTTCAACGGGCCTTCATTTTTTGTTCATGAGGGCACTTTAGGGTTGGGCGCGTAGTCAGTGAATCTGCTGCTGAATGACTCAGCGACACAAAAACACCATCGATCACAAGAACCCGCCACGAGGGCGCAAAAATGGACGAGTACCAGGAAGAACTGCTGGAATACCAGGCGTACGAGATGGACCCGCTGGAACCTGCCGAAGACGCCACCGAGTTGTAAGAAAGCCCACGCCTGCCAGTCAGAGCGACTGGCGCTGGCTACGACGAAACGCACCGGGCGTCTGTTCGGTCCAGCGTTTGAAGGCCCGCTGAAAGGCTTCGGCCGACGCAAATCCCAACAAGTAAGCGATTTCGCCAAAGGCCAGTTCGGTGTCCCGAATGTAGGTCATGGCGAGGTCGCGCCGGGTGTCATTGAGGATCGCGCGAAACTGTGTGCCTTCGTCCGCCAGCTTGCGGCGCAGGGTCCAGGTCGGCAGCTTCAGTCGCGCGGCCACTTCTTCCAGATCCGGCTCCCGCCCCCCATTCAACAACGGCCCCAGCAACTGGGTGATGCGCTCGCGCAGGCTGCGGGTGCGGGTGAGCTGTTCCAGTTCCCGTTCACACACCTGCAGCAGATGCCGCCAGGTACTGGGCACGTGGTCGGGATTGCGCAGGCCAAGCTGATACTGGTTGAGGCGCAACTGGTTGACGCCCGCTGCGAAACTCACGGGCTGCTCGCAGAGCGTGGCGTATTCCGCGGCGTAGGCGGGGGCGTCGAATTCGATCTCCAGACGTTCGGCGACAAGCTTCGTCCCGCTCAGGGTCGACAGCTGATGCAGCCAGCCGCTGAGAATCGAATCCACCACGAAGCGGTTGTAGTCGTTGTACGGACTGATCGAGTAAAAACGCAGCCAGGCACCGGCGCTGTCTTCGTGCAGGCTCGACTGGCCGCGATAATTCGAGCCGTACAGCGCTTCAAAGCGAATCAGCGTCCGCGCCGCTTCCCGCACCGTTGGCGCTTGGGCAGCGGTGATGCCGGCCAGCCCGGCGTGACTCAAGCGACTGGATTGGCCCATCCTTAGGCCCAGGGCAGGCACGCCGGTGAGTTCGATGGCCCCATGGCCCAGGCGCATGTAGCGCGGGATCGACAGCCGGGCGCCGGCCTCACCCAGTCGCGCGGCATCCAGGCCGTATTGCGCCAGCAAGGGTTGCGGGTCTTTGCCCTCGCCGCGAACAGCATCAGCGAGGCTATGAACGAAACCCACGGACAGATCGCCCAGACGCACGCGAGGGGAGGTCATCGGTTACAACCACAGATTGATCAGGCGCGCACCATGACCGGGGCGGACGCCTTTCGGAGCGGCACTGATGGATTGCTCGGCGATGCTCTGTCCGTCGCGGCTGGCGAAACTGTGGCCGGCGCTGCCCTGGTCCCAGAACTGGCCGCGCATGAACACGCTGACGCCGGCCTTCGCCGTGCTGGCCGGTGTCAGGGCCAATCGACGCCAGGCTTCGCCCTGGGTGATCGGCTTGGCGCCCAGGTTCAGATGGGCCGCCAGCGCGTCGTGCTTGTCGCTGCGCCAGGGTTGCGACCAGCCGTCCGTGCCGGCGACGTAGGCCGGGACCGCAATCAGCTCGACGCCGCTGGCATTGAGGCGCGCGTAGTTGTCGGGGTACCAGCTGTCACTGCCGATCAGCGTCGCCAGTCGCCCGGCGGGGGTGTCGATTACGTTGAGCGGCGCGTCCTTGCCGGGTCGGATGTATCCCCGCTGATTCCAGCCCGGAAACAACTGACGCTGGGGTTGCCCCAAGGGCAGGCCGTCGGGGCCGAACACCAGGCTGCTGTTGTAGAGCGCGCCACGGCCGATGCGCAGTTCACCGTTTTCCACCTGCGGGCTGGGCAGCACGATCGAGCCCGCCACCAGCGTTACCCCGAATTCCTTCGCCAGCCCGCCGAACACGGTTTGATAGTCCTGCGCCATGCTGTGCGCCTTCATGCGCAAACGCGCATCCTCGAAGCGGCTGCTGCCCCGCGCGTGAATCACCGCGTCGATGAACAGCAGCGGGTTGCTGAACGCCAGCCAGTTCATGGCTTCTTCGAGAGTGGTGGCCTGATAGAACTGGGTTTTTTCGTCCACCGCCAACAACCAGGTGCCGATGTGCTCGGGCAGCACCACGATGGTTTTATCGTTGAGCAGCCCATGGTCGCGAGCCTGCACCAGATAGGACGCCAGCTTGCGGTGCAGGCGCTTGACGCTCGAATAATCGGAAGGGAACAGCTCGGGCTGAATGCCCAGCAGGTTGCCGCGTTCCCCGGGTTGCCCGTCGTTGATCACCAACTGGATGCGCAGGTCCGTCAGGTAGTGCCCGACATGACGCTTGCCCGTCCACAGCCCGTAGCTGACGAGAAGCATCACCAGCACTGCTGCGGTAAGTGAGCCGAGAACTTTGCGCATGAAGAAAGGAGAGCTGCCTCTGAAGAAGGCGCACGGGGCGCCATGACGTTGCCGGAAGGCTACGGCAAAACGGCGATTTGGAGAAGGTTTGCCAACGACCAGGGCGGCCATTCGGCGAAGGCATTGAAGCGAGGCGGCGTCGGCGGCCGCCTGCGCTGTATGAATCAACCGTGATGCCGGCGATTTGCAGGCATCACGGGCAGCGCGTTTACAGGCGGAAGCGGCTGACCAGCGTGTTGAACGAAACCGCCAGGCGGGAAAGGTCCTGAGTCGACGCATTGGTCTGGTGCGCACCGGCCGCTGTCTGGGTAGACAGATCCTGGATGTTCACCAGGTTACGGTCCACCTCGCGCGCGACATTCGCCTGCTCCTCGGATGCGGTGGCGATGACCATGTTGCGTTCGTTGATCTGGGCGATGCCGTCGGCGATCTGCTCCAGCGCGCGACCCGTTGCCTGGGCCAGCGCCTGGGTGTCGGTCACCAGCGACTGGCTTTTGCCCATCGCCCCGACCGCCTGGTCGGCGCTGGCCTGGACGCTGTTGATCATGCCTTCGATTTCACCGGTCGAGGCCTGGGTGCGCGCGGCCAAGGCCCGGACTTCGTCGGCGACCACGGCAAAGCCCCGGCCCTGCTCACCGGCACGGGCGGCTTCGATGGCGGCGTTCAAGGCCAGCAGGTTGGTCTGTTCGGCGATGCCGCGAATCACGTCCAGCACCTTGCCGATGTCCCGGACCTGCACGGCGAGGTCGCGGACCATGTTGGTCGAGGTGGCGATTTCGGTGGTCGCGCTGTTGATGGCTTCGACGGCGCCACGGGCCTGGTCGCGGCCCTCGCTGGCCTGTTTGCTGGTGGTCCTAGACGCGTCGGAAGTAGACACGGCGTTGCGCGCCACTTCTTCCACAGCGGAAGTCATTTCCGTGACGGCGGTCGCGGCCTGCTGGATCTCGTCGTTCTGGCGGACCAACCCTCGGCTGCCGTTATCGCTGACGGCGGTCAGCTCTTCTGCGGCAGAGGCCAGTTGACTGGACGCATCGGCAATCTGCTGAATGGTGCTTTTCAGGCTGCCCTGCATCTCGCCCAGCGCCGTCAACAATTGCCCGGCTTCATCACGGCCGGTGCTGACAATCTGTTGAGTCAGATCACCGCCGGCAATGCTCCGCGCGCTCGTGACCGCATAGGCGAGAGGACGGCTGATCAGGCGACTGATGAACATACCCAGCAAGATCGCCGCCAGAAAGGCAATAGCGATGCCGATGTACAGCGAGGTCTTGGCGGAGGACTCCATGCGGGCGGCATCCTCGGCGCCTTCGCCGATCTGCCGGTTATTGGACTCAACCATAACGGTCAATTCATCGAGCACCACGCGGAACGCCGCCTGCAGATCGCCAAACAACAAGGCACGGCCGTTATCAAGGTCGCCGGCTTTCATGAGGCCGACGTATTTCTGGACCAGTGCCTGGTAGGCCGGCCAGTCTTTTTCCATCTGGTCGCCCGCCGCGCGCTCATCGTCGGCCAGCGGGGTCTTGCGGTATTCGGCGAAGGCTTTCTCGCTTTGCTGCTGGTTGGCGTTGATCGATGCAATCACTTCGTCCTTCACGCCCTGGGGCATGCCGGCGGCCGTCGCCGTATATAACCGATAGAGATCGCGGCTTTGCCCTACGGCGTTGGTTTTGGCCTGGCCGGTTTTTGCGACGGACACCAGGTTGTTGCTGAACACCAGCTTCAGGCTGTCCGACAGGTCCGACACGCCACGGCTTCCGAGCACACCCACACCCAAGGTGATGAAGGCGCACAGCACAAAGGCTGCGACCAACTTGGTCGAAATTTTTGCATCATTGATCCAGCTCATTGGTCGTCCTGCCGAGGTATTGAGAAAAAGGACACTGCTCAGCCATCGAGGCGGTGCGGCAAGGTCGTTGTGGGGCTATCGGCGCCGAAGGCCGAATCTGGAGGCTGGCCCGATGAACGATGAGGTGCACCGCTTGATCATTGATTTGTCACTTCCAGTCATTGAGCATGGCCGGGCGGCTGTTTACTGTTTGCGCCATGTACAAGGCGCTCGTCCAAGGCCCTGACTGATTCGACGAGCGCCGCAGAGCGCTCGCGCCCCGTGATGATGCTCGATGGAGTTTTTATGGCCGCCCCCCACTACCCGCATTTGCTCGCTCCCCTGGACCTGGGTTTCACCACGCTGCGCAACCGCACCCTGATGGGCTCGATGCACACCGGGCTTGAAGAGAAGCCGGGCGGGTTCGAGCGCATGGCGGTGTACTTCGCCGAGCGCGCACGGGGCGGGGTCGGCCTGATCGTCACCGGCGGTATCGCACCGAACGCTGAAGGCGGGGTGTATTCGGGGGCGGCCAAGCTGTCGACGCCGGAAGAGGCGGCCAACCATCGTGTCGTCACTAAAGCCGTGCATGAGGCTGGCGGCAAGATTTGCATGCAGATCCTTCACGCCGGGCGCTACGCCTACAGCCCCAAGCAAGTGGCACCGAGCGCGATCCAGGCGCCGATCAACCCCTTCACACCCAAAGAGCTCGACGAAGAGGGCATCGAGAAGCAGATTCAGGATTTCGTCACCTGCGCGACCTTGGCGCAGACCGCCGAGTACGACGGCGTCGAGATCATGGGCTCCGAAGGTTATTTCATTAACCAGTTTCTCGTCGCCCACACCAACCATCGCAGCGACCGTTGGGGCGGGAGCTATGAAAACCGCATGCGCCTGCCGATGGAGATCGTGCGGCGCGTGCGTGAAGCCGTCGGCCCGAATTTCATCATCATTTATCGACTGTCGATGCTCGACCTCATCGAGGGCGGCAGTACCTGGGAAGAAGTGGTGCAACTGGCCCAGGCCATCGAGCGTTCAGGCGCCACCTTGATCAACACCGGCATTGGCTGGCACGAAGCCCGCATCCCGACCATCGCCACCAAGGTGCCGCGCGCTGCGTTCGCTAAAGTAACGGCGAAAATGCGCGGCTCGGTATCGATCCCGCTGATCACCACCAACCGCATCAATACCCCCGAGGTCGCCGAGCAGGTGCTGGCCGAAGGTGACGCCGACATGGTCTCCATGGCGCGCCCGTTTCTCGCCGACCCCGAATTCGTCAACAAAGCCGCGGCCGGTCGCAGCAACGAGATCAATACCTGTATCGGCTGCAACCAGGCGTGTCTGGATCACACCTTTGGCGGCAAGCTCACCAGCTGCCTGGTCAACCCACGCGCTTGCCATGAAACCGAGCTCAATTACCTGCCGGTCACTCAGGTCCGCAAAATCGCCGTGATCGGCGCCGGTCCTGCGGGCCTCGCTGCCGCAACCGTCGCGGCCCAGCGCGGGCATGACGTGACGTTGTTCGACTCGGCGAGCGAAATCGGCGGGCAGTTCAACATCGCCAAGCGCATTCCGGGCAAGGAAGAGTTCTTCGAGACCCTGCGCTACTTCGGCCGCAAGCTGCAAACCACCCGCGTCGACCTGCGCCTGAATACCCGGGTCACGGCTGATGACCTGCTTGGTAAGGGCTATGACGAAGTGATTCTGGCCACCGGCATCGCGCCGCGAACGCCCGCCATCCCCGGCGTCGACAACCCCAAGGTGCTGAGCTACCTCGACGTGATCCTCGGCCGCAAGCCGGTGGGCAAGTCCGTCGCCGTGATTGGCGCGGGCGGCATCGGCTTCGACGTGTCGGAATACCTTGTGCACCAGGGCGTCTACACCAGCCTGGATCGCGACGCGTTCTGGGACGAGTGGGGCATCGACACCCAACTGCAAGCGCGGGGTGGCGTGGCCGGGATCAAGCCCCATCCCCATGCACCGGCCCGTCAGGTGTTCCTGCTGCAGCGCAAGGCCACGAAAGTCGGCGATGGCCTGGGCAAAACCACCGGCTGGATTCATCGCACGGGGCTTAAGAACAAACAGGTGCAGATGCTCAACAGCGTGGAATATTTGAAGATTGACGATGCGGGTCTGCACATTCGGATTGGGGCAGAGGGCGAGGAGAAACTGTTGCCGGTTGATAACGTGGTGATTTGCGCCGGGCAGGATCCGCTGCGTGAACTGTATGACGGGTTACAGGCGGCGGGGCAGAGCGTGCACCTGATTGGCGGGGCGGATGTCGCGACTGAACTGGATGCCAAGCGGGCGATTGATCAGGGGTCGCGGTTGGCGGCGGGGTTGTAAGGGTTTGGGGGGCTGACGGTTGGGGAATCCCCCAACACGGCCCCCCAAACCGAGACTCCAGCCCGACGAGTGCTAGACTCGCGCACCGTTCATTGCCCGACCGATTTCATGTTTGCTCCTTCATCACCACTTCCTTGTGCACCGCTGCAACCCCTCCGTTTCGACTGGCTCCAGGCAGCCGGCGTGGGGGCGGCGATCCTGCGGCTGGACCTTGTCGATCCGCTGATCAGCGGCAATAAATGGTTCAAGCTCAAGCACCATCTGGCGGCGGCTGAACAGGCCGGGGCACAGGGCGTTATCAGCCTGGGCGGCGCGCATTCCAATCACCTGCATGCGCTGGCGGCGGCGGGTAAGCGCTTTGGTTTTGCCACGGTCGGGTTGTTGCGCGGGCATGCGGTCGAGACGCCGACGGTGCTGGATCTGCGGGCGTTCGGCATGGAGCTGCACTGGCTGGGCTACGCCGGATATCGCGCGCGGCATGACGCGGATTTCTGGGGGCCGTGGCGCGAGCGTTATCCGCATCTTTATCCGGTGCCTGAAGGCGGCGGCGGGCTCGACGGTGCGGTGGGCTGCGCTGAAATCGTCGAACAGGCGCGCCGCCAGCTCGGCCTTTTGGGATGGGAAGATTACGACTGCTGGTGGCTAGCGTGCGGGACTGGCACCACATTGGCTGGACTGGTGCTGGCGGAGGCGGGGCAGCATGAGGTGATCGGCGCAATGGCGGTGCCCGATGGTCATGGGGTTGAGGGCAATGTGGAGGACATTCTTTCAGCCTTCGTGAGCAAACTCACTCCTACAGGGGCGGTGTCGTTGTCGAAACCGGCGACCTTGGCCGAACGTGATCAACAGCCGCTTAACGCCATTTTGCCTACCAGCTGTAAACCTCAGGGTTACCGCTTGCTTCCCGCCAGCCGTGGGGGCTTCGCCAAGACCGACCCCGCGTTGCTCGATTTCATCGCGCGCCACGAAGCCGAATCCGGAATACCCCTCGAGCCGCTGTACACCGGCAAGGCTTTGCTGGCGCTGCACGACGAAGTGATCTCGGGCCGGGTCGCCAAGGGCGCGCGGCTGATTTTCCTGCACACGGGGGGATTACAGGGCAAACGAACTTTCGATTCTGAACAAGCACATCGCTGACGCCCAGGCACGCATTCGCGTACTGGCACGAATCCTGCGGCCCACACCTCCCGACAGGTCGGTCCTGAGTACGTCGGCGGCATTTCTGGAGTCGGGCGGGCAGGGCGCTGTGTCGATAATCGGATCTTTCCCACGTGCGCCGAGGTATGCATGACCACTCCCGTCCTTGAGCAGGTTGACCCTGCCACTCTGAGAAAAGTCATCGTTGCCGCCGCCATCGGCAATTTCGTCGAATGGTTCGACTTCGCGGTGTACGGCTTTCTGGCCACGACCATCGCCCAGCAGTTCTTCCCCAGCGGCGATGCCAGCGCGGCGTTATTGAAAACCTTCGCAGTGTTCGCCGTGGCCTTCGCGTTTCGGCCGCTGGGCGGAGTGTTCTTCGGCATGCTGGGCGACCGTATCGGCCGCAAACGCACGCTGGCGTTCACCATCCTGTTGATGGCCGGGGCGACGACGATCATCGGTCTGTTGCCGACCTACGCGGCAATCGGCGTGACGGCGCCCGTCTTGCTCACCCTCATTCGCTGCGCCCAGGGCTTTTCTGCCGGCGGCGAGTACGCGGGGGCGTGCGCTTACTTGATGGAGCACGCGCCACGCACGCAGCGGGCGTGGTACGGCAGCTTCGTGCCGGTATCGACTTTTTCGGCGTTCGCGGCGGCGGCGATCATTGCCTACGCGCTGGAAGCCTCGCTGAGCGCCGAAGCCATGGGCAGCTGGGGCTGGCGGCTGCCGTTTCTGATCGCAGCCCCGTTGGGGCTGGTCGGGCTGTACCTGCGCTGGAAACTGGACGAAACACCTGCGTTTCAGGCGGTCAAGCAGGAGCATGCGGTCGCTCATTCGCCGCTCAAGGAAACCCTGCGCAACCACGGCGCGGCGATTTGCTGCCTCGGCGCGTTCGTGTCGCTGACGGCGCTGTCGTTCTACATGTTCACCACCTATTTCGCGACCTACTTGCAGGTGGCGGGCGGGCTGAGCCGTGCCACTGCGTTGCTGGTGTCGTTGATTGCCTTGCTGTTCGCCGCCGCCATCTGTCCGGTGGCCGGGGCATTTTCCGACAAGGTCGGGCGCCGCAAGACCGTGCTCAGCACCTGTGTCCTGCTGATCGTGGTGGTGTATCCGTCGTTTTTGATGGCCAGTTCCGGTTCGTTCGTGGCGTCGATCGTCGGCGTGATGTTGCTGGCGATTGGCGCTGTCCTCTGCGGAGTGGTCACGGCGGCGTTGTTGTCGGAGACCTTTCCGACACGCACCCGTTACACCGCTTCGGCGATCACCTACAACATGGCGTACACAATCTTCGGCGGAACGGCCCCGTTGATGGCGACCTGGTTGATCGGCGCGACGGGCAGCAACCTGGCGCCGGCGTTTTACCTGATCGTGATCGCGCTGCTGGCGCTGGCGGGCGGGCTGGCCCTGCCGGAGACGTCCAAAGTGTCGCTGCATGAGGTGGAGGGTTCGCTGACGGCGCGGGGGAGATTGCAGACGGTGGTTTGACTGGGGGCGGTGCTCTATGCTCGCGTAGATGTCGGAATATCTGCTGGAGTTTCGGCGGATTGCAGGCCGTCTTCGTGAGCAAGCTCACTCCCACAAGGGGTGCGCCTGCCAGACGATAACGGGGTGCCAGAACAACTGCAACACGCTATCCCACTCATAAATCAGCAACAAAACATGGCAGCGGCGCCCCAAAAAATGGCACATTGGCGACCCCTTGTGCCGCTGACATGTTCTGTAACGAGTCCGACGGCGCGTCAACGTTCGATGGATGGACCCGATGGCCGTTACCCGCCCTGCAACCGTGCCCGCGACCGATACCCAACCCGTTTCCGCCCCGCAATCAGCGCAATCAAGCCCCTTGGTCATGCGCATCATCGGTGCGGTGGCGTTGGCGCACCTGCTCAATGACCTGATCCAGTCGATCCTGCCTTCGATCTACCCGATGCTGAAGGCCTCGTACGGCCTGAGTTTCACCCAGGTCGGGCTGATCACCCTGACGTTCCAGGTCACGGCGTCGTTGCTGCAGCCCTGGGTCGGCTATTTCACCGACCGTCATCCCAACCCATTGGTGCTGCCGGTTGGCTCGTTGTGCATTCTGGGCGGCGTGATGCTGCTCGCGACCGTGGGCAGCTTCCCGCTGATCCTGCTTGCCGCAGGGTTGATCGGCATCGGCTCGTCGACCTTCCACCCCGAAGCCTCGCGCATCGCCCGGCTGGCCTCAGGCGGGCGCTTTGGCCTGGCGCAATCGACCTTTCAGGTGGGCGGCAACAGCGGATCGGCCATCGGGCCGCTGCTGGCGGCGGCGATCATCATCCCGTTCGGCCAGGGGCACATCGCCTGGTTCGGGCTGGTGGCGCTGTTTTCCGTGGGCCTGCTGTATGCCATCAGCCGCTGGTACAAGGCGCACCTGGCGCTGTTCAAGATCAAGGCCGGCCAGGCGGCGACCCACGGGCTGTCGAAACGGCGGGTGACCAGCGCGCTGGTCGTGCTGGCAATGCTGGTGTTCTCCAAGTACTTCTACATGGCCAGCTTCACCAGCTACTTCACCTTCTTCCTGATCGACAAATTCCAGCTGTCGGTCGCCAGTTCGCAACTGCACTTGTTCATGTTCCTGGCGGCGGTGGCGGCGGGCACGTTCTTCGGCGGGCCGATCGGTGATCGCATCGGCCGCAAGGCGGTGATCTGGTTCTCGATTCTGGGCGTGGCGCCGTTCACCATCGCGTTGCCCTACGCCGACCTGTTCTGGACCAGCGTGCTCAGCGTGATCATCGGTTTCATCCTGGCCTCGGCGTTTTCGGCCATCGTGGTCTACGCCCAGGAGCTGGTGCCGGGCAACGTCGGTATGATCGCCGGCATCTTCTTCGGCCTGATGTTCGGCTTTGGCGGCATCGGCGCTGCATTATTGGGTCACCTCGCGGATCTTCACGGCATCGTTTATGTCTACACGCTGTGCTCCTACCTGCCGCTGTTGGGCATCCTCGCCATCCTGCTTCCGAGAACTTCAAAAAGATGTTGATAGCCGTCGCGATTTTTCTGGTCACCATCACCCTGGTGATCTGGCAACCCAAGGGCCTTGGTGTCGGCTGGAGTGCAACCTTTGGCGCAATGCTCGCCCTGATTTTCGGGGTGGTGCACCTGAGTGACATCCCTCAGGTCTGGCACATCATCTGGAACGCCACCGGCACGTTCATTGCGCTGATCATCATCAGCCTGCTGCTCGACGAGGCCGGGTTCTTCAACTGGGCCGCGCTGCACGTGGCGCGCTGGGGCAACGGCAGGGGCCGGCGGCTGTTCGCGTTCATCGTGCTGCTCGGCGCGCTGGTGTCGGCGCTGTTCGCCAACGACGGCGCGGCGTTGATCCTTACGCCCATCGTCATGTCGATGCTGCTGGCGCTACGCTTTTCGCCGGCGACCACCCTGGCCTTCGTCATGGCGGCGGGGTTCATCGCCGACACCGCGAGCCTGCCGCTGGTGGTCTCCAACCTGGTCAATATCGTGTCCGCCGACTATTTCGGCATCGGTTTCAACCGCTACGCCTCGGTGATGGTGCCGGTCAATCTGGTCAGCGTCGCCGCCACGCTGGCAGTGCTGATGCTGTTTTTCCGCCGCGACATCCCGAAAACCTTCGACGCCTCGCAACTGGCCGAACCGTCTTCGGCCATCAAGGACCGCGCGACCTTCAAGACCGGCTGGTGGGTGCTGGGGATTTTGCTGGTGGGCTGTTTTGCCCTGGAACCGCTGGGGATTCCCATCAGTGCGATCTCCGCCGTGTGCGCCGCGATCCTGCTGGGCATCGCTGCCAAGGGCCACCGCATCTCGACGCGCAAGGTATTGAAAGACGCGCCGTGGCAGATCGTGATTTTCTCCCTGGGCATGTACTTGGTGGTGTACGGCCTGCGCAATCAGGGCCTGACCGATTACCTCGCGACCTGGCTCGATCGCTTTGCCGAACACGGTTTGTGGGGCGCGGCGATGGGCACGGGCGTGCTGACGGCGCTGCTGTCGTCGGTGATGAACAACCTGCCGACGGTGCTGATTGGCCTGTTGTCCATTGATGCAAGCCACGCCCACGGCGTGCTGCAGGAAGCGATGATTTACGCCAACGTCATCGGCAGCGACCTGGGCCCGAAAATTACCCCGATCGGCAGTCTTGCTACCTTGTTGTGGTTGCATGTGCTGGCGAAGAAGGGCGTGACCATCGGCTGGGGCTATTACTTCCGCGTCGGCATCGTCCTGACCGTGCCGGTGCTGTTGATCACTCTGGCGGCGCTGGTGCTGCGACTGAGTCTGTAACGCGGCGGGCGTCCGGCTGGTTCGGCCACAGGTCCGACACCAGAAACAGCCGCTCGGCCTCTTCCCAATGGCCGTCGGCATGGCGGGTCAGGCGCACCAGCAGTTGCGCCGGCGCCTGCGGGTTCAGGGCTTCCAGCCAGTCCTGAAACTCACGGGGTGTCCATGCCTCGTCGCAGCGCGCCGGCGCCAGCCAGGCCGGACGCGGAAGCAATTGCCAGCGACCGTCCAGGCTGTTTTCTGCGTAGTCCGGCCAGTCCTTCTGATGCAACCACGTGCCGCGCAGATGCTCAGGGTGTGCCCCTTGTGGCGGGGCGTCGGTCCTATGCCCGAGATAAAGGGACCACGGATAAAACAGATAACCCCCCAACCAGAGCGAAGCGCTGAAGGTCTCCACACCTCGCGCGGCGAGAACGGCTGTGCTTTCCGGGCGCCCTGACATGGGCAGTTGATGCTCATTAAGGTGGGCGAGCTTCACATCCAGCCGGTCGACGGAGCCGGGACCCAGCCAGTGCGCCGGATCTTCGCCGTCCTGGTCTTCCCGACCAAGGTAGAGTTTGATCGCCAGCTCAACGTGGTGAACGCCGTCTTTATCCCGCAGCAGCAGGTCCAGCTCGCCCAGCGTGCGCCCTTCGCCCTGGATCGGCAGATTCGCCGCGAGCAGCTCGACGCCTGGCGCGTGCTGGATCGCGAATTGCCACAGCCGCTCGTAATACAGCCCGAGCCGGCGCGTCGAGCTTCTCGCCAGCCAGTCGCTGAGTGCGCTGTCGTCCTGGTCCAGCTGCGTTAAAAACGCTTCAAGCGCTTCGGGCTGCTGCACCCAGTCACTGCCGCTGAGCGGGTGACGCTGGGGCCACAGGGTTTCCGCCAGCAGGGGCGGCGACAGGATGACCCACGCCAGATCGCGCACAGTTGGCGTGCAGAGCTGACGGGGCAGGGCATTCAGGGTCGGGAACGGGTTATTCATCAGGGCAGGATAGCGGGTGACTGGCGCTTGGGGCCACCGCTCCACCGTCGCCTTCGGATGCAACCCGTACATTTCGCACCCTTGGAACGGCGCTGCTCGAAGGTTGCGCGCAGAGAGCCCATTTGCCGCCCCCGACCCCTTCGCCCATAATCGCGTTCTTTACACGCATCAAGCCTGCGGGAGCCCCATGGAGCAATTTCGAAATATCGGCATCATTGGTCGCCTGGGCAGTACCCAGGTGGTGGAGACCGTTCGCCGACTCAAGAAATTCCTGATATCCCGGCACCTGCATGTGATCCTCGAAGACGCCATTGCCGAGGTCCTGCCGGGGCATGGTTTGCAGACCTCTTCGCGCAAGATGCTCGGCGAAGTCTGCGACATGGTCATCGTCGTCGGCGGCGACGGCAGTCTGCTCGGCGCTGCCCGTGCGCTGGCCAAGCACAACGTGCCGGTGCTGGGCATCAACCGCGGCAGCCTGGGCTTCCTGACCGACATCCGCCCCGACGAGCTGGAAGTCAAAGTCGCCGAAGTGCTCGACGGCCACTATCTGGTGGAAAACCGTTTCCTGCTGCAGGCCGAAGTGCGCCGCCATGGCGAAGCGATCGGGCAGGGCGACGCCCTCAACGACGTGGTGCTGCACCCCGGCAAGTCCACGCGGATGATCGAGTTCGAAATCTACATCGACGGCCAGTTCGTCTGCAGCCAGAAGGCCGACGGCCTGATCGTCGCCACCCCGACCGGCTCCACTGCCTACGCGCTGTCGGCGGGCGGCCCGATCATGCACCCCAAGCTCGACGCTATCGTCATCGTGCCGATGTACCCGCACACGCTGTCCGGCAGGCCGATTGTCGTCGATGGAAACAGTGAGCTGAAAATCGTTGTCTCAAAGGACATGACGATCTACCCACAGGTTTCCTGCGATGGCCAGAACCATTTCACCTGCGCTCCGGGTGACACCGTGACCGTGAAAAAGAAGCCGCAGAAGCTGCGCCTCATTCACCCCCTCGACCACAACTACTACGAAGTCTGCCGGACCAAACTCGGTTGGGGCAGTCGGCTTGGCGGCGGGAGCGACTGATGCTCGATCCCGCGCGTGGCTACGATCTGATCGGTGACGTGCATGGTTGTGCCCAGACCCTTGAGCACTTGCTCGACACCCTTGGTTACCGCTTTCAGGCCGGCGTCTGGCGCCACCCTGAACGCATCGCCGTGTTCCTGGGCGACATCATCGACCGCGGCCCGCGCATTCGCGAAACGCTGCACATCGTCCGTGACATGGTCGAGGCCGGCCAGGCGTTCTGCATCATGGGCAACCATGAATTCAACGCGCTGGGCTGGAGCACGCCGGCGCCGCCCGACAGCGGCCATGAGTGGGTGCGCGAACACACGCCGCGCCATGCCCGCCTGCTGGGCGAAACCCTGGCGCAGTTCGAGCAGCACCCCGGTGACTGGAATGACTTTCTCAAATGGTTTTATCAGTTGCCGCTGTTCATCGACGCCGAGCGCTTTCGTGTCGTCCACGCCTGTTGGGATGCCAGCCTGATCGCGCCTTTGCGCAGCGTTTACGGCGACGGCCGCATCGATCAGGCCTTCGTGCAGGCGTCGGCGGAGCCCGGCAGTTTTGCCAGTGCGGTGTTTGATCGGCTGCTGCGCGGCACCGACATGCGCCTGCCCCACGGCATGACCCTGACCGGTGGCGACGGCCTGACCCGCGCCTCGTTCCGCACCAAATTCTGGGAAGACGACCCGCAGACCTACGGCGACGTGGTGTTCCAGCCTGACGCGCTGCCGGAGCCGGTGGCCCGTCGGCCGCTGTCCCCCAGCGAGAAAAACGCGCTGCTGCGGTACGGCGCCGATGAGCCGCTGTTGTTCGTCGGTCACTACTGGCGCAGCGGCATTCCCGCGCCGATCCGCCCCAACCTGGCGTGCCTGGATTACAGCGCCGTGCTCTACGGCAAGCTGGTCGCCTACCGGCTGGATCAGGAAACCCAAATTGACCCGGACAAGTTCGTCTGGGTCGACGTCACCCGACCGGAGATAGGTCAATGAGTCCGGTTGCTGTCTTACGCCTGCCGCTTCAAACCGACCTGAGCGGTTTTGTCGAATTGCTGCGGCGCCTCAACGTGCCCCATCGGGTCAGCGAAGAGGCCGGCGAGCAAGTGCTGTGGGTGCCCGATGCGCCGCAACTGGCCGATGACATCCGCCAGCTGTATCAGCAATACCCCGAAGGCGACCCGACCGCGCAGTTGCCGCCGGGCCGCGAAGTCGTGGCCGTGAGCAGGCCGAGCCCGCTGGTGCAAGTGCGCAGCAGCCCGGTGACCAGCGTGGTCTTGCTGCTGTGCCTGATCGTCGCCGGCGTCACCTTGCTCGGCGACAACTTCGAGGCCTTGAGCTGGCTGACCTTCAACGACTTTCGCGTCAACGGCGAGTACATCCGCTTCCTGCCGGTGGAAACGTCCCTGGGGGCAGGGCAGTGGTGGCGGGTCGTCACGCCGATGCTGATTCACTTCGGCCTGCTGCACCTGGTGATGAACGCGCTGTGGTTCTGGGAACTGGGTCGGCGCATCGAAATGCGCCAGGGCGGTTGGCAATTGCTCGGGCTGACCCTGGCGTTCAGCGCGTTTTCA
This sequence comes from Pseudomonas sp. GW821-FHT02H06, assembly GCF_059421525.1. Classification (NCBI taxonomy): domain Bacteria; kingdom Pseudomonadati; phylum Pseudomonadota; class Gammaproteobacteria; order Pseudomonadales; family Pseudomonadaceae; genus Pseudomonas; species Pseudomonas sp. GW821-FHT02H06. The sequence goes on along the minus strand of NZ_JBWKVD010000014.1, from coordinate 125,227 downwards.
AATTACGTCCAGTATTTCTGGAGCGGCCCGAGCCTGTTCGGCGGCTTGTCCGGGGTACTTTATGGCTTGCTCGGCCATTGCTGGATCTTTCAATTGCTCGCCCCCAACCCCATGTATCGTTTACCACGGGGTGTTCTGGGGATGATGCTGATCTGGCTGGTGGTCTGCCTGTCCGGCGTCGTCGGTGCGCTCGGGTTTGGCGAAATCGCCAACGGCGCCCACGTCGGCGGACTGATCATCGGTTGTGCTACAGGTCTTGTGGGCGGTGCACTGGCCCGCCGCAAGCACTAAAATTGCCCGCTTAATTCTGGGAGAACCCAATGTCCTCTTTTGTCGAAATGATCGAAAACATCACCCCGGACGTCTACGAAAGCCTGAAGCTGGCGGTGGAAATCGGCAAATGGTCCGACGGCCGCAAGCTGACCCAGGAGCAACGTGAGCTGTCGCTGCAGGCGCTGATTGCCTGGGAAGTGCGCAACGTCCCCGAGGACCAGCGCATCGGCTACATGGGCCCGCAAGAGTGCGCCTCGAAGTCGGCGCCGGTGCCCAACATCCTGTTTAAATCGGACTCCATTCATTGATTGAAATCGGCAGAGGCTCCGTCAACAAAATGTCCGCGCGGCTTGAGGCCTCGCGGGTGGAATACGCGTTCCGGCTGGGTGACTCACAGATCCCGGTCAACCCGCTGATCGGCAAAACCGTGCGCCTGGAATTCCTGGGTGCGATTCATTGCAGCCATTGCGGCAAGCGCACCAAAACCAGCTACAGCCAGGGCTATTGCTACCCGTGCATGCTCAAGCTGGCGCAGTGCGACCTGTGCATCATGAGCCCCGAACGCTGCCATCACGAACATGGCACCTGCCGCGATCCGGCGTGGGGCGAGCAGTTCTGCATGACCGATCACGTGGTCTATCTGGCCAACTCGTCGGGCGTCAAGGTCGGCATCACCCGCGCCACCCAGCTGCCAACGCGCTGGCTGGATCAGGGCGCCAGTCAGGCGTTGCCGATCGTGCGCTGCGCCACGCGCCAGCAGTCCGGTTTCGTCGAAGACCTGTTCCGCAGCCAGGTGGCCGACCGCACCAATTGGCGCGCGCTGCTCAAGGGCGACGCACCGGCGGTTGATCTGGCGGCGATTCGTCAGCAACTGTTCGAGTCCTGCGCCGAAGGCCTGGTCGCGTTGCAGATGCGCTTTGGCCTGCAGGCCATTCAGGTGATGAACGATGTCGAGCCCATCGAGATCCGATACCCGGTAGAGGCCTATCCGACCAAGATCGTCAGCTTCAATCTGGACAAGGATCCGATCGCCGAAGGCACCCTGCTGGGCGTCAAAGGGCAGTACCTGATCTTCGACACCGGCGTGATCAATATTCGCAAATACACGGCGTATCAACTCGCCGTGCATCAGTAGCCCGTATTAGCAGAAGAAGGGACAACCGCATGCGCACCGACCAGCCCAAAATGATTTACCTGAAGGATTATCAGGCGCCTGAGTACCTCATTGACGAGACCCACCTGACATTCGAATTGTTCGACGACCATTCCCTGGTCCACGCGCAGTTGGTGATGCGCCGCAACCCGGAGCGCGCCGCGCTTGCCCAGGGCGCGGCCTTGCCACCGCTGGAACTCGACGGCCAGCAGCTTGAGCTGCTGTCGGTGAAGCTGGCGGATGTCGACCTGTCCGAGGGCGACCTTGCACAGAACGGCTACCGGCTGACCCCTGATAGCCTGACCGTCCAGCCCACCTCCGAGACCTTCACTCTGGACACCACCGTGAAGATCCACCCGGAAACCAACACCGCCCTGGAAGGCCTGTACAAATCCAGCGGCATGTTCTGCACCCAGTGCGAGGCCGAGGGCTTCCGCAAGATCACCTATTACCTCGACCGCCCGGACGTGATGAGCAAGTTCACCACGACGGTCAGCGCCAACAAGCAGGCCTTCCCGATCCTGCTGTCCAACGGCAACCTGATCGCCGCCGGCCCCTCCGATGACACCCAGCGTCACTGGGCAACCTGGGAGGACCCGTTCAAGAAGCCGGCCTACCTGTTCGCACTGGTGGCCGGTGACTTGTGGTGCATCGAAGACACCTTCACCACCATGAGCCAGCGCAAGGTCACGCTGCGCATCTTCGTCGAGCCGGAAAACGTCGACAAATGCCAGCACGCCATGGACAGCCTGAAGAAGTCCATGCGCTGGGACGAAGAAGTCTATGGCCGCGAATACGATCTGGACATCTTCATGATCGTCGCCGTCAACGACTTCAACATGGGCGCCATGGAGAACAAGGGCCTCAACATCTTCAACTCCAGCGCCGTGCTGGCCCGCGCCGAAACCGCCACCGATGCCGCCCACCAGCGCGTGGAAGCGATCGTTGCCCACGAATACTTCCACAACTGGACCGGCAACCGCGTCACCTGCCGCGACTGGTTCCAGCTGTCGCTGAAGGAAGGCTTCACGGTGTTCCGTGATTCCGGCTTCTCCGCTGACATGAACTCGGCCACGGTCAAGCGCATCCAGGATGTGGCCTATCTGCGCACCCACCAGTTTGCCGAAGACGCCGGCCCCATGGCCCACGCCGTGCGCCCTGACAGCTTCATCGAGATTTCCAACTTCTACACCCTGACCGTGTACGAAAAGGGCGCGGAAGTGGTCGGCATGATCCACACCCTGTTGGGCGTGGAAGGATTCCGCAAGGGCAGCGACTTGTTCTTCGAGCGCCACGACGGCCAGGCCGTGACCTGCGACGACTTCGTCAAGGCCATGGAAGACGCCAACGGTGTCGACTTCACCCAGTTTAAGCGCTGGTACTCCCAGGCTGGCACGCCGCGTCTGGCGGTCAGCGAGTCCTACGACGCTGCCGCGAAGACCTACAGCCTGACCTTCCGTCAGAGCACGCCGACCACGCCGGGCCAGCCGGGCGATCAGAAGCTGCCGTTCGTGATTCCGGTCGCCATGGGCCTGCTGGACGCCCAGGGTCAGGAACTGCCGCTGCGCCTGCAGGGCGAGGCACCGGCGGTGAACACCTCCCGCGTGCTCTCGGTGACCGAAGCCGAGCAGACCTTCACCTTCATCGACATCGCCGAGCAGCCGCTGCCTTCGCTGCTGCGCGGGTTCTCGGCGCCGGTGAAACTGAGCTTCCCGTACAACCGCGATCAGCTGATGTTCCTGATGCAGCACGACAGCGACGGCTTCAACCGCTGGGACGCCGGTCAGCAACTGTCGGTTCAAGTGCTGCAGGACTTGATTGCCCAGCACCAGAAGGGCGAGCCGCTGGTCATGGATCAGCGTCTGATCACCGCGCTGCACACCGTACTTACCGACGAAAGCCTGGATCAGGCCATGGTCGCGGAGATGCTGTCGCTGCCGGGCGAGGCGTATCTGATCGAAATCAGCGAAGTGGCTGACGTCGACGCCATCCATGCCGCGCGGGAGTTTGCCCGTCAGCAATTGGCCGATAACCTGAGCGACGCGCTGTGGACGCGTTATCAGGCCAACCGCGAGCTGTCCAAGCAGACGCCGTACGTGGCCGCGTCCGAGCACTTCGCTCGCCGTGCGTTGCAGAACATCGCGCTGTCTTACCTGATGCAGACCGGCAAGCCGGAAGTCCTGGCCGCCGCCATCGATCAGTTCGACACGGCCGACAACATGACCGAGCGCCTGACCGCGCTGGCCGTGTTGGTGAACTCGCCGTTCGAGGCCGAGAAGGCCAAGGCGCTGGAAGTGTTTGCCGAGAACTTCAAGGACAACGCGCTGGTCATGGATCAGTGGTTCAGCGTGCAGGCCGGCAGCACCTTGCCGGGCGGGCTGGAGCGGGTGAAAGCGCTGATGCAGCACCCGGCGTTCACGATGAAGAACCCGAACAAGGTGCGTGCCCTGATCGGTGCCTTTGCCGGGCAGAACCTGATCAACTTCCACGCGGCGGACGGTTCGGGCTATCGCTTCCTGGCCGATCTGGTCATCGAGCTGAACGGCTTCAACCCGCAGATCGCCTCTCGCCAACTGGCGCCACTGACCCGCTGGCGCAAGTACGACAGCGCGCGGCAAGCGCTGATGAAAGCGGAACTGGAGCGTATCCTCGCCTCCGGCCCGCTGTCGCCGGACGTGTATGAAGTGGTGAGCAAAAGCCTGGCGTAAACCGGGCGGTTGTTGAAAAGGGCTGTCCGTTTGCGCGGACAGCCCTTTTTTGTGGGCGCTGATTCCTGGTTTCAGCGCTTCGGATGCAGTCTTGCACGCTACGCCTTCGTAGGACTGGCTTTAGCCAGGAAGAGGCCGGTTTGTGCGCCACCGCATTTTGCGCTGTGACGAATGACGCCTTCCCGGCTGAAGCCGGTCCCACAATTTGCGACGTCCAAGGATCCCGGCCAGCTGGCGATCAGGCGTTGAAGCCGATAATCGCCTTGGTCTCCAGATACTCCTCAAATCCCATAACGCCGTACTCTCGGCCATTGCCCGAGCGCTTGTAGCCGCCGAAGGGCGCCATGGGGTTCCACGCCGGGTGGTTCAGGTGGACTTGTCCGGCGCGGATGCGTGAGGCGACGGCGCGGCCCAGTTCGAGGTCCTGCGCCTGCACGTGGGCGCCCAGACCGTAGACGGTGTCGTTGGCGATGGCCACGGCTTCGTCGATGGTGTCGTAGGCGAGGATGCACAGCACCGGGCCGAAGATTTCCTCCTGAGCGATGCGCATCGCCGAACCCACTTCGGAGAACACCGTTGGCTTGGTGTAATAACCTTTTTCAAACCCTTTCACGCGGTCCGGCCCGCCGCACAGCAATTTTGCGCCTTCGCTGATGCCGGCCTGGATCATCGCCTGGACGCGGCTGAACTGGGCTTCGTTGGCAATCGGGCCGAGTTGGGTGTCGGGGGATTGCGGGTCACCGACGATCAACGCGTTGGCGGTGTCGGCGGCCAGTGCTTCGACTTCGGCGAGGCGGGCGCGGGGCACGATCATCCGGGTCGGCGCGCTGCACGATTGGCCGACGTTGCGGAAGGCCGACAGCACCCCCAGCGGCACGGCTTTGGCGAAGTCGGCGTCGGGCAGCATCACGTTCGGCGACTTGCCGCCCAGTTCCTGGGTTACGCGTTTCACCGTCACCGCCGCCGCTTGCGCGACGAGGGCACCGGCCCGATTTGAGCCGGTGATGGAAATCATGTCGATGTCAGGGTGTGCGGCGATCGCGGCGCCGACGTCAGGACCACTGCCGTTGACCAGATTGAACACGCCGGGGGGCAGGCCGGCGTCGTGGACCAGTTGAGCGAACAGCAAAGCGCTCAACGGCGACAGCTCGCTGGGTTTCAACACCACGGTGCAACCGGCGGCGAGGGCCGGCGCGACTTTGGCGGTGATCTGGTACAGCGGCCAATTCCATGGCGTGATCAGGCCGCAGACGCCGATGGCTTCCCGCTCGATGGCGGTGCTGCCTTCGACGGTCTGGAAGCGGTAGGTGGACAGCAGATCCCGGGCCACCCGCACGTGCTCGGCGGCCAGCGGCACCTGCATGGCGCGGGAGAAACTGATGGCCGCGCCCATTTCCAGCGACAGGGCCTGGGCCAGCGGCTCTTTGCGCTCAAGGATCAGCGTGTGGATGTTGCTCAGGATCGATGCGCGTTCTACCACCGGCGTCGCCGACCAGCCGGGGAAGGCAGCGCGCGCTGCTGCGACGGCCCGATCAACGTCTTCGGCCGAACCCCGCGCGACCTCGGCGACCACCTCTTCAGTGGCGGGATTGATCACCGGCAGAAGAGCCGGAACCGCGGGGGAAGTCCACTCGCCATTGATGTAAAACTGCCCGGCGTTGTGCAGCTCAAGGCCGTGGGTGTGTGAAGAGTGTGAGGTCATCCAGCTAGCTCCCTGGAGCGGTGATAAGTGCTGCGAACAGCGAGTCCTGACGTCTCGATACGCTAACAAACCGGCCCAGGCAAAAGATGCCGTTGTTGCGGTCTGCAAGGGAGAATCTGCTGAATCCGGCGATGTGTACGCCATCAATTTTGCGGTGTAACGCCTGACGCTTTCCCGGCTAAAGCCGGTCCTACAGGTGATGGCGTGCGCTGCATCATTGGCGGGATACACGCGGTTTGTTTTTTGTAGGACCGGCTTCAGCCGGGAAGAGGCCCGCATGAGCAACCACAATTTTGCGGAGTGACGCCCGACGTCTTCCCGGCTAAAGCCAGTCCTACAGTCGAGGTCATGCCGGATATCTTGAATGCACGCGGTCTGTTTTTGTAGGACCGGCTTCAGCCGGGAAGAGGCCCGCATGAGCACCCACAATTTTGCGGAGTGACGCCCGACGTCTTCCCGGCTAAAGCCAGTCCTACAGTCGAGGTCATGCCGGATATCCTGAATGCACGCGGTCTGTTTTTGTAGCACCGGCTTCAGCCGGGAAGAGGCCCGTGTAAGCGACATCAGTTTTGCGGTGTGTCGCCTGACGTCTTCCCGGCTAAAGCCAGTCCTACAGTCGGGGTCATGCCGGATATCCTGAATGCACGCGGTCTGTTTTTGTAGGACCGGCTTCAGCCGGGAAGAGGCCCGTGTAAGCGACATCAGTTTGCGGAGTGACGCCCGACGCCTTCCCGGCTAAAGCCGGTCCTACAAATGGCGGCGCGCCTGGCAACGTTCACCCAATCGCCTGGGTCACCATCGCAAACTGGGCAATCCCATCCCGAGACTGCGGCGGTTCGCCCAGCACCATGCGGGGCGCGCGATCAACGCATGACAGCCCCAGACCTTCCAGCCACTCCACCAGCCCGCAATCAGCCAGAATATCGAAACGCACAAACGCGCCGGGGATCAGGTCCAGCAAGTGCGTGATCATCTGTTGCGCCTGCTCCAGATTTTGCGCAACCACCGGTCCGATGAGATGCCCGCGACCAAAACGGCGGAGCAGGGCGCAGCCTTTCAGTTGGCCGTGCACCTTGACGCCCACCACACACTCCGCCATCGGCAGCAGATCATTGAGGACCGCCGTGCGATCCAGCCCGCTGCCGGCGTTGGCCAGTTCGATCACCTGCGGGTATTCGGCCTCGGTCACTTCCCGGCAGAGCCAGTCCCCCGTTGCAACCACAGGCGGCAACTGCGGCACCCCCTGATGCTGCTGAATCCGCGCGTATTCGACGAAGCCCATGCTCACGTACAGCGGCGCCCCCGATTCAGTGGCATTGAGGATCGGCGTGCGCGGCGAGGCGGCGTCCAGGCACAGGTTCCTCAACCGGCGCCCAATGCCTTTGCTCCGGTGCTGATCACTGACGATCACCAGCCCGATGGAAGAATAAGCCCCCTGATGGCAGGCAAACGCCACCCCCACCAATTGCCCGTCATGTTCAGCGACGAAACCCTCGGACGTGCGCTGCACCATCGCCCAGTCTGCCTCGCGATGGGGCCACTTCAACTGCACGGACAGCGCGTGGGCGGCGGGCATGTCGGCGGCCGTCGCCATGCGATAAACGTAGGCGTCGCTCATATGAGTTTTCCTGTGCTGAAAAGGCTGGTCGCCAATTGCGGTACGAGTGATGGCTGAGTAAACCGGCGGATGTCGAAGGGGCTGATGGACGTGGTGGTGCTGCCGGTGCTGATCAGTTCGGCCATCACATCGCCGACCCCAGGGCCGAGCTGAAAGCCATGGCCGCAGAAACCGAAGGCGTAAAACAGCCCGTCGACCATGCCGCTGCGGCCCATCACCGGCAGGGAGTCCGGGGTGTAGCTTTCGATGCCGCTCCAGGTGCGGATGATGTTGAGTTTCTCGGCGCCGGGAACCAGCCGCTTCATCTGACGCATCTGATTGAGCAGGCTTTCAGGCTTGAAAAACGCCCGACGGTTGACCATGTCCGGCGCGCAACGGGCGCCGCCGCCGATGATGATGTTGCCGCGCGGGATCTGCCGAAAGTAGATCACCTCTTCCTTAATCTTGGTGAATACGCCGATTACCGTCGGCAATGCGTAGGGCACCGGCTCGGTCACCGACATCTGCGGACCGTTGGGTTCCAGGGGCACGGGTTCATCGAACTGTTGAGACAGCCTGGTCGCCCATGCGCCGGCGGTGATCAACAGCTGCTCGGCGACAAACAATTGCCCGTCAGTGGTGGTGACGTGAAACACGCCGCCGACCTTTTGCACATCGGCAACCTCGGTGCGTTCTTCGATCCGTGCGCCAAGCCGACGAGCCGCGCGGGCAAAGGCGGGTGCCGCCAGACGCGGGTTGGCGTGACCGTCGTGGGGCGCGTAGGAGCCGCCTTTCACCTCTGCGCCAAGGAAGGGGAACCGCTTGTGCAGCTCGGCGCCGCGATAGATTTTTAGGTCCAGTTGCTCGGCTTCCGGGGCAGCGGCATAGGCCTCCAGCTCGGCGATTTCGTCTTCGCGATAACACACGCGCATGTGCCCGCTGGGGATGAATTCGAGGTCGTCGTCGATCAACTCCGGCAGGCGCTTCCACAATCCCCACGACCGGTTCGCCAGTTCGAGCTGGCCCAGATAACGCCCTTGGCGGCGGACGTTGCCGAAGTTCACGCCGCTGGCGTACTGACCGATCTGGTCGCGCTCCAGCAGCGTCACCGAGCAACCGCGCCGCTGCAGGAAAAACGTCGACGAGGCGCCCATGACGCCACCGCCGATCACCAGCACATCGCTTTTTTGCGGATTCATGAAGGCTCCTCTTGCAGGTTACGGGCTGGCAGGCCGCGGGGTTGCAGGTCACGCGCCACGGCTTCGATTTCGATCAGGTAACCGTGATGCAAGACCGGGACCGGCACCACGGCGCGGGCGGGTCGATGCTCACCCAGGTATCGCCCATAGAGTTGGTCAAAGGCCGGCCAGTGTTCAATGTCCACGACGTAGACCGTGACTTTCAGCAGATCGCTGGGGCTCAAACCCGCTTGTGCAAGGATCGCCATGAGGTTGTCGAGGGCAATTGAGGCCTGCACCTCGAACGGTTGGTCGGCGCTGTGCTCGCCATTGGCGCGCACCGGCAACTGCCCGGACACGTACACCACGCCGCCGTAAGCCACTGCTTGGGAATAATGCCCGCCCGGCGCCGCTGCGTGGGGCGTGTGAATGATTTCGAGATCACCAGCCATGCAGACGACTCCAGGTGTGCACCGCGCCGTCGGCGTCGAGGGCGTGATAATCCGGGAACTGCGCGCCGGTGGCGCAGGCGTGGTTGGGCAGGATGCGCAGGCGGCTGCCGATGGGGAAACGTGTGGCGAGGTCGGCACTGTCGGCGCCGCCCAAGGTAACGATCCCGTGTTCCTGATTGGCGCCTGTGACCAACGCCCCTTCGATCCACTCGCCCGTTTCGGTGCACACCTGGCCGTACCCGAAGTCGTGGCGCTGACGCTGGGTGCCGCGATCACGACTCATGGCCATCCAGCCGGCGTCGGTGATGATCCAGCCCTTGTCCTGCTGATGGCCGATCACCGTGGTCAGCACGCTCAGGGCCAACTCGTCGGCCTGGCAGACGCCGATGTTGTGCATGACCAGATCGAAAAACACATAGACGCCCGCGCGCACTTCGGTCACGCCTTCCAGGTTCAGGGCCGAGAGGGCAGTGGGCGTGGAGCCGATGCTGACGTCCGGGCAGGCCATCCCGGCGTCACGAATGCGTTGAGCGGCGCGAACGCAGAGGGCTCGCTCTTGTTCGGCGAGGGCTTGCAGGGCTTCGGGGTTGTCGAGTTCGTAGCTGGAACCGGCGTGGGTCATCACACCGCGCAGTTGCAGGCCGCCTTCGATGAGGATGCGTGCCACGTCGATGAGTGCCGGGTCTTCGGCAGCGAGGCCGGACCGATGACCGTCGCAGTCGACCTCAATCCAGATGCGGAAGCGTTCGTCGTGCTCCTTCGCGAAGGCGACGATGGCATGAGCGCCCTGAACGCTGTCGGTGAGCACGCTCAGGTGGCAGCCGGCCCGCCGCAGCGCCAGTGCCTGGGCCAATTTGCCGGGCGCGATGGCGACCGCATACAACACGTCGCTGATGCCCTGGTTGAAACAGTGCTCGGCTTCTTTCAGCGTCGAGACCGTCACACCGCTGGCGCCGGCCGCGATCTGCGCCTGAATCACCGGCAGGCATTTGCTGGTCTTGACGTGGGGACGCAACCGCACGCCGAGGCTGTTCATGCGCTGCTGCATGCGCTGGATGTTGCGCTGCATGCGCGGGACGTCCACCAGCGCGGCGGGCGTGTCGAGAGAAGCGATCGGCGTAGACATGACGGAACTCGGGTGGCGAGGGACAGGCTGCACTCTACTCAGCTGTCGTTAAGGTGTGGTTCAATCCAGCCTCATCAATCATTAAGTAAAAGTTAATGATCTCCATCGAAGACCTGCGCCTGGCGGTCGCCCTGAGCTGTGCCGAGTCCCTGAGTGCGGCGGCCAGAGCGCTCAATGTTTCGCCGCCGGCGCTGTCCATGCGCCTGCGTAAACTGGAGACCCTGCTGGGCCTGACCCTGGCCAACCGCGACGCCCGCCGCCTGAGCCTGACGGCCGATGGCGAACGCTTCTCCCGGGAAAGCGCGCTATTGCTCGAACAGCTCGAAGCGCTGCCCGAATCCTTCCGGCAAAAGGACGAAAGACTGGTCGGCACCCTGCGACTGGCGGCGCCGTTCGGTTTCGGACGACAGCGACTGGCACCGCTGCTGGCGCGTTTCATCCGGCTGCATCCGCAGCTGTGCCTGCACCTGGACCTGCGCGAAACACCTTGGCCGGATCGCCACGACAGCGACGCCGTGATCCACATCGGCCACCTCAACGACAGCCTCTGGACCGCGCGGCAACTTTCACCCAACGAACGCTGGCTGTGCGCAAGCCCGGCCTATCTGCACGAACACGGTGAGCCGACGTCCCCGGACCAACTCAGCGCCCACCGCTGTATCTGCATCCGCGAGAACGACGAAGACGTCACCCTCTGGCACCTGCGCAAAGGCCCCGCCCGCAAAACCCTGCGCGTCGAACCGGCCCTGCTGACCAACGACGGCAGCGTCGCCCGCCGCTGGGCCGAACAAGGCCTGGGCCTGGTGTTGCGCTCGCAATGGGACGTCAGCGACGCCATCGCCAGCGGCAACCTCATCCGCGTCCTCGCCGACTGGAACTTCGACAGCGCCCCCGTCAACCTCCTCGTACCCTCCCGCAAACTGCGCAGCCCGAGGGTGCAAGCGTTGGTGGCGTTTCTGGAAGATGCGTTGAAGGTGTGAACGGCGAGTTCGATCGGCAAGCAGGCGTTACACCGCAACAACGTCGGCGCTGCGACTGGCCTCTTCCCGGCTAAAGCCGGTCCCACTAACAGCGCGCGTTGCATCAGTGAGACCGGTGACGCGGAGCGTCAGGGAATGCATTCCCACGCAGAGCGTGGGAACGATCAAGATCAAAGGCTTCCCGGCTAAAGCCGGTCCTACTAAGCGTAAGCGCGCTTTTGATCTTCGTGCGCAAAAAGCCCAGACACCGCCAATCGCGACTTGGGTGCAGGCCGAACGCAGACGACGCGCAGTGGGCCGAGCCGCATGGATGCGGCGAGAGCGCCGTTGCGGACATGGATGTCCGTTCGGCGCGGGCCCACGGAGCGTCGTCGGAGTGAGGGTATCCCGACGGAGGAGGGACCTAACCAGGAGCAAGCACCCTTGGTTACTTGGGGTGCTTTTCCAAGTAACTCGCCGAAGGCGAAACAGTCTGCCCCCAGGCAGACGCCCTTGATCTTGATCTTGATCTTGATCTTGATTAAAAAAAATCACTTCACCGCATAGACCTTGCGCACATACACCGTACTGGTCCACGCACAAAACGCCCCCTTCACCACAAACACCGTATCCCCCGGATTAACCGTCACCTCACCGCCCTCATCATCGGCCAGCGTCACGCTCCCCTCCAACAGATGCATCAACTCATGCAACCGATGCGCACGACCATGGCGCTGATACGGCGTCGAATCCCAGATCCCCACCTTCAACGCCGTCACCTCATCCTCGAACAGACTCAACGCCCGACACTGCGGCGCAGGCCCGATCAAAATCGGCGGCTCCAGCGTCGCAGACGGCTCCAGCCACGTATGCGCCGGCAACAGCGTCAAACCGGGTCGCGCAGGGGTATCCGCCACATCCACCGCACAAAACGCCCACTCGCTGCCAGTGCTGGCATGCAACGCCACGCGACTGCCACGGCCAATCACCGCACTGTCACCGACGCCCAACTCCAGCGTCTGCTCCGCGCTGCTCAGCACCATATGGCCGGCGTGCACCACCAGCGTCTCGCTGTAGGGAAAGTCCTCGATCAACGCGTCGCCGGTGAACCGCACAAGCCCGGCCGACACCCCGTCATCGCCGCGCCACGCCACCTGTCGCGCTTCGGCAAAGGGATCAAAGGCGCTCAACGGCGCCGAGTTGAAAGAGGTGGAAACACCGCTGCCATCAGCGCGCGCCAACAACAAAATACCGGGAGATGACATGGTTGATGCTCCGTAAAAAAGTCAGCCGATCGCCTGGGTGATCAGCGCAAAAGGTTGCACGCCCTGGCTGGCCTCGGGCGGCGTGCCTCGGGCCATCTGCACCACGGTGTCGATGTTCTTCAGGCCCGCCGTTTCCAGCCAGTCGCTCAGGCCGCAGGCCACGGGGATGTCGATGCGCACAAAAGTGTCTGGCACCTGCGCAAGCAAAACACCGATCAAGTGTTTGGCCTGATTGCTGTTCTCTGCCACCACCGGCCCGATGCAGCGCCCGCGCCCGAATGGCCGCAGCAGGGCGAAACCGCGCAGCTGACCGTCACGCTCAATGCCCACCGCGTGCTCCACTTGCAGGTCGCGCAGCACGTCGCGGCGGTCCAGGCCGCTGGCGGCTTTGGCGAGGTCGAGGAGGGCGGCGTGATCGTCGGCAGTGAGGGCGCGGCAGGTTTCACCGTCAGCCAGCTCCACCAGCGCCGGCACAATGGCCTGCCCCTGATGCTGCTGCACCCGGCCGAATTCTACGAAACCCTGGCTGGCATACAACGGCTTGCCAGCGACGGTGGCGTTAAGAATCGGCGTACGCGGCTCGCACGCGGCGAGGGCCCTCTCCATCAAGCGGCGGCCAATGCCCTGGCCCTGGTAATCGTTGCTGACGATCACCAGGCCGATGGTCGCGAAATCACCTTGGGGGCAGACAAAGGCGCTGCCGATCAGGCGGCCGCCGTCCATCACCACGAAGCCGTCGCTGACCCGGTGCAGCATCGCCCAGTCGTCCAGGCGATGGGGCCATTTCAGTTGCACTGACAAGTCATGGGCGGCGGTCAGGTCGGCCACGGTCATGGGGCGATAGCTATAAGAAGGGTGCGGCAGGGCGGACATGGCGAGGCTCCGTTATGCGTTATTCAAGTGGGACTGAACGCCTGTATCCCACCTGATGTGAGGGCTGACAAGAGGGCTCGGGATATTCGGCAGATTCGTCGCGCCCCGGGGGACGGGACCCTACTTCGTACTTAAATCCGGGGCGAGGGCGGCAGCAAATGCCACGGGACATTGATGCTGAATAACACGGCACCGAGCGCTTTTTTCAAGCAGTTGCAGCGGGCGGTAGACAGACTTTTGCCGGATGGGCACCGTTCATGCACCCACCGACGCATTCGCCTCACGGCGCGGGGCACGGTGACAATTCAGGCACCAGACGACGCCGGTCACCAGCAGCACAATGGCCGCCCACTCAAAGTTGTCAGGGAGTCGGTGCTCCCATATAAAGCCGAACACCAGCGCCGCCAATGTCTCGATCACCAGCACTTGCCCACTGAGCGCCAGCGGCAGCAGCCTGCTCGCCTGATTCCAGCACGCGCCACCCACCACCGAGGACAGCAAGGCGACGCCCCCGGCCACTCCCAAAACATGCAGCCAGTCCGCGGCGCTGTACGTACAGGCCTGAAACCCCAGGACAGGCACTGCCAACAGCAGGGACTGCGCGCCGGTCATCACCCCGGTCAGGAGCGCCCAGTCATGGGACGAAACCTCGGTGACTTGAACCAGTCGCCGAGCGTTGCTCACGGCGTACCAACTCCAGGTCACCAGTGCGCCCAGCGCACACAAAATCCCGCCAACGTTGGTCAATGTATCCGGCCTGTCGCCTTTGAACAGGGCGTGCCAGCTGATCAGTACGACGCCCCCGACCGCGCAACACAGCGAAGGAATCAGCTTGCGCAAGAGGACGGCGTTGGCGTCATGACGGCCTGCCAGCGTCACGATGACCGGAATCAGTCCGACAATCAGGGATGTCGTGGCGATGCCGACCCATTGCACACCGGTGCCCACCAGCGAGTAGTAGAGGAGGTTGCCGATCAGGCTCAGCCAGAACAGTGATTTCCAGTCAGCCATACCGAGTTGCGCACAGACCCGGCGCCACCGGGGCATCAACAGCGCTGCGGAGATGGCGCCGTAGCAGAGGAATCGGATGACGGCGAACTGCAGGCCGCTCAAGCCCGGCGTCAGCTGCGGGCCCAGAAAAATAACCCCCCAGCACAGCCCCGCACACACCCCGTAGCCGATGCCTTTTAGCAGTGCTCGATCAGCCAGCATTTCATCCGCTCCAAACCGTAAAGCCACAAGTCTGGGGCAATGGAATCGGGGCGTATTGTCCGTACCGGTCGAATTTTTTACCCAGGCTGTTTGTGCGCCTTGCGGTACGCCGCGGGTGTCGTGGCGCTGACACGCTGCATGGCCCGGGTGAGGGAGGCCTGATCGGAGAAGCCTGCACGCAAGGCAATCTCGGCGATCGACAACGATGTGCCACGCAGCCATCGCTGAGCTTCCTGAATGCGCAGATCAGTGAGGAAGGTTTGCGGGCTTTGTCCGAACATTTGCCGGAATCGCTGGTGCAGTTGACTGATGCTCATGCCTGCCGCGTGCGCCATGACCTCGTTGCTCCAGTGGTCACCGGGCGTGGCTCGCAGACGGCCCATCAGTTGAGCCATGGGCGACGGCGATCCGACGGCGTCCGACAACAGGGAGGACAGCAGCAGCGGGCCGAGCTGTGAAGCGCTCAAGGCCAGTTGCTCATTGCCGATCAGCTCGGCGAACTCGATCAGCCGCCGGGTGGCGGGGGAAACCGGCACGTACACACGCTTGGCCAGCGGCGCGATGTGCAAGGCCTCCAGCGTAGTCGCGGCGCAGTCCAGGATTAGAAACCGGCTGTCAACGTGGGTGAGCTGGGAGTGCGCCGAGCCGGGCATCACCACGGCTGCCAATGACTGATCGATAGCCCCTTCACGACCGTCCACGTTGATTTCCATTCGCCCGCGGATCGGCAGTACCAACTGAGTGTGGTCGTGCTGGTGATTGGGGTTTTCCCTGTCGTAGCTGCGGACTTTAAGGTTTACAAACATAGCGCACCATCCCGCCAGGCGGGTCATTCAGGGGCGAGCATTCGCCGTGCCCGTGCACCTTACGGATGCGGTGCGGGGCGCGGGATTCTACCACTTGGCAAACAGGCCGTTGCGCCTGCCCGATGTCTTGCACGCTGACACAGAATGGCTGCACCGCAGTGACTGAGCCCGGGTCAGTCAGCCGTGATCCAGGGGGGGCGAAAGCAGAATCTGCCCTCACCGCAGAATCGGTTAACCCCGCGCGTGCCACGCCACATTATCTGCCGCCCCGACGCCCATTCTTAAGCCTTTGCCCGCCCGAACGCCTTCAAAAGCCCCCTAAAAGCGCACAAACACAGGCCCTGCCCAAGGCTGGCGCGCACCGCAAACTCTGCTGAGCCCAGCCACCAAAACGGTGGTTTGTATTGAGCACGGGTCGTTTTAGACGGCATATGCTGATTTCACAGTGATGTAATGAAGCTGTGCTGCAACGAGGCCGACGCGCCGCCAGGGCACGAACGCTTGCCACACTCAACTGACTTCAGGACCGCACTCAATGAGCTTTCTTCGTCCCAAATTCATTACGTTCGACTGCTACGGCACGCTCACCAACTTTCACATGGGCACCATGACCCGCGAGCTGTTTGCTGACCGCGTCAAGCCTGAACAGATGGACCAGTTCGTCAAAGACTTTTCGGCCTATCGCCTTGATCAGGTCATGGGCGACTGGCAGCCGTACGACGTCATTCTCAAGACCGCCCTGGCCCGGACCTGCAAACGCTGGGGCGTCGAGTACCGTGATGAAGGCCAACTGTATTACGACGCCGTGCCGACCTGGGGCCCCCACGCCGACGTGCCGGCCGGCCTGTCGAAGATCGCCGACAAGATTCCCCTGGTGATCTTCTCCAACGCCAGCGACAGCCAGATCATGTCCAACGTCGACAAGCTCGGCGCGCCGTTTCACAAAGTCTTCACCGCCGAACAGGCCCAGGCCTACAAGCCGCGTCTGGCCGCGTTCGAGTTCATGCTCGACAACCTCGGCTGCGGCCCGGAAGACATCTTGCATGTGTCTTCAAGTTTCCGTTACGACCTGATGTCGGCCCACGACATGAAGATCAAGCACAAGGCGTTCGTGGCCCGTGGTCATGAAGTCCCGGCGAATGCGTACTTCGAGTACCAGCAGATCACCGACATCGGCGGACTGCCGGCGCTGGTGGGTCTGTAACTCAAACGCCGTCTCCACGCCGTTTCAGCGCCGCCGTTTTAGCAATAAGGGGTTAAAGATGGGCAGTGAATCCTATTGGCTCGACACCGCACCGGCCTTCACCGGTGCCCAACTCGGCGGCTTGCCCGGGCAGGTCGACGTGGCCGTGATCGGCGGTGGATTCACCGGCCTGTCAGCGGCGCGAGCCTTGGCCCTCAAGGGTGCCAGCGTGGTCGTGCTGGACGCCGGTCGGGTCATCGGCGAAGCCTCGGGGCGCAACGGCGGGCAGTGCAACACCGGCGTGGCGCAGGATTACGCCGGTCTGCACGCCAGTCTCGGTGCGGCCAGGGCGCGCGCCTATTACCAGGCCTATGAAAGCGCGGTGCAGACCGTGGTGTCGCTGGTCGAGCAGGAAGGGATCGCCTGCGATCTGCTGCGCAACGGCAAGCTCAAGCTGGCGGCCAAACCCCTGCATTACGAAGGCCTGGCCCGCACCTGCGAGCTGATTCGCCAGGAGGTGGACGCCGACGTCGAGCTGCTGAATGCCGAGCAGACCCGTGCCGAAGTCAACTCGTCGCAGTTTCACGGTGGCTTGTTGCAGCGCAATGGCGTGCAAATGCACGTCGGCCGCTTTGGTGTTGGCCTGGCAGAAGCGTCGGCGCGGCGTGGCGCAATGATTTATCAACACACCCCGGTCAAGGACTGGAAGCCCCAGGCCGGCGGTTATCAGGTCAACACCGCCAAGGGCTCGCTGCACGCAGGCCAAGTGCTGCTGGCGACCGGCGCTTGCCAGCACGGCGACCTCGGCTGGTACCGCCGGCGGATCGTGCCGGTGGGCAGTTTTGTCATCGCCACGGAAGTCTTGCCCCAGGCGCTGATCGACGAGTTATTGCCGCAGCACCGGGCGTACGTGACCAGCCGTCAGATCGGCAACTACTTCCGCCTGACCCCGGACAACCGCCTGCTGTTTGGCGGCCGTGCGCGGTTTGCCATGTCCGACGGCGTGTCTGACGCCAAGAGCGGCAAGGTGCTGCAGGCGGCGATGCTGAACATGTTCCCGCAATTGGCCAACGTGAAAATCGACTACTGCTGGGGCGGTCTGGTGGACATGACGTCCGACCGCCTGCCCCGCGCCGGCCAGCACGGCGGCGTGTTCCATTCCATGGGCTACAGCGGCCATGGCGTGCAGATGTCCGTGCACATGGGCCAGGTCATGGCCGAGGTCATGGCCGGCAACGCGGCGGCCAATCCCTGGCGTGAACTGGAATGGCCGGCAATCCCCGGGCACTTTGGCAAGCCGTGGTTTCTGCCGTTCGTGGGCGCGTATTACCGCTTGCAGGACTATCTGCACTGACGCCTGCGCTGAGTCGCCCGTTGTAGCGTCACCGTCGTCTGCGTTTCCAGGACGCTCCGGACATCCGTGAGCACTCGAATATCCCGATCATCGACAGGTAGCCTTGATATGACTGACCACAAAGACACCCCCGAGCTTATCTCCGGCCCAGACAGCCTGCGGGTATTCGAAGGCCTCAATCGCGGCATGTCGCGGCGCAACGCCTTGCAGATGCTCGGCCTTGCCGGCGTCGCCGCAGCGGGGGCGGGCAGCCTGTTCGGCAGCGCCGGCAAACTGTTTGCCGAAGAAGCCACCGCCGGCGGCAAAGGCAAGCCGGGCGGCAAGATTCGCGTCGCCGGTATGTCCAGTTCCACCGCCGACACCCTCGACCCGGCCAAGGGCGCGCTGTCCACCGACTATGCCCGTCACTACATGTTTTACAACGGCCTGACCCGTTTCGATAAGCACCTGGTGCCGCAGCTGGAACTGGCCGAGCACATCGACAACGTCGACGCCACCCTGTGGACCATCACCCTGCGCAAGGACGTGACCTTCCACAACGGCAAGAGCCTCGGTGCCGCCGACGTGGTGTTCTCCCTCAGCCGCCACAAGGACCCGATCACCGGCTCCAAAGTCATGCCGCTGATGGAGCAGTTCGCCGAGATCAAGGCCACCGGCCCGAACGAAGTGCAGATCCGCCTCAGCGCGCCGAACGCCGAACTGCCGTCGATCCTCGCCGTGTCGCACCTGCTGATCGTTCCCGAGGGCACCACCGATTTCAACAAAGGCATCGGCACCGGGCCGTTCACCGTCGGCGAGTTCAAGCCGGGTGTACGTTCGGTGGCCGTGCGCAACAAGAACTACTGGAAACCGGGCCTGCCGTACCTCGACGAGATCGAATTCATCGCCATTGCCGACGAGCCGTCGCGGGTCAACGCGCTGCTGTCCGGCGACGTGCACATGATCAACGAGGTCAACCCGCGCTCCACCACGCGCATCGCCGCCAGCCCCAAACACCGCGTCGTCGATGCACCGTCGGGCAACTACACTGACTTGATCATTCGCCAGGACCAGCTCCCCGGCAAAAGCCCGGAATTCACCCAGGCCATGAAACTGCTGCTGGACCGCGAACAGGTCAAATCCGCCGTGTTCCGTGGCTTCGCCGTGGTCGGCAACGATCACCCGATTGCGCCGGGGTCGCGCTACTTCAACACCGACTTGCCGCAGACGGTCTACGACCCGGAAAAAGCCAAGTTCCTGCTGAAGAAAGCCGGCATGGAAAGCATCACCATGCCGGTCATGGCGTCGCCTGCCGCGACCGGTTCCGTGGACATCGCCGTGCTGTTGCAGCAATCGGCAAAACAGGCCGGCCTCAAGCTGGACGTGAACCGCCTGCCGAGCGACGGCTATTGGTCCAATCACTGGATGAAGCACCCGTTGAGCTTCGGCAACATCAATCCGCGACCGAATGCCGACGTGATGTTCTCGCAGTTCTTCCAGTCCAAGGCGCCGTGGAACGAGTCCGGTTGGCAGAACGATCAGTTCGACCAGTTGCTGATGCTGGCCCGGGGCGAAACCGACGACGCCAAGCGCGCCAAGATGTACGGCGACATGCAGACCCTGGTCCACGATCACTGCGGCATCGGCGTGCCGGTGTTCATCAGCAACATCGACGGTGTCGACCAGCGCATCAAGGGCTACGACTCGAACCCGTTGGGCGGCTTCATGGGCTACATGTTCGCCGAGCAGGTGTGGCTGGACGCTTGAGGAGGCAGTGCGATGAATAGCCATACGCTGTGGTTGATCTGCCGGCGCTTAGGTGCCGGGGTCGTGACCCTGTTGATCGTGTCCATGGTCGTGTTCGCGATCACGGCCGTGCTGCCGGGCGACGCGGCGCAGCAATCCCTCGGTCAGTTCGCCACCCCTGAACAGGTGGCGGCACTGCGCCTGAAACTGGGGCTCGATCAACCCGGCGTGTTGCGCTATCTGCACTGGTTGATGAGCCTGCTCACCGGCGACATGGGCCAGTCGGTGTCCAACGCGATGCCGGTGGGTGAATTGATGGCCGGGCGGGTGCCGAACACGCTGATGCTGGCGGCCGCCACGGCGCTGGTGTCGGTGCCGCTGGCGCTGATCCTCGGCATCGGTTCGGCCATGGGTCGGGGCGGGCGCATCGACAGTTGCCTGAGTTTCATTACCCTGGCCATGGTCGCAGTGCCGGAGTTTCTGGTGGCAACCCTGGCGGTGCTTATTTTCGCGGTCAACCTCGGTTGGCTGTCGGCGCTGTCCTATGCCACCGACATCACGTCGCCGCTGCAGTTTTTGCGCACCTACGCGCTGCCGGTGATGACACTGTGCTGCGTGATCGTGGCGCAGATGGCGCGGATGACCCGCGCCGCCGTCATCGACCAGCTCGACAGCCCGTACGTGGAAATGGCCCGCCTCAAAGGCGTCAGCCCGATCCGCATTGTCCTGCGCCACGCGTTGCCCAACGCCATCGGGCCGATAGCCAACGCCATCGCCCTGAGCCTGTCGTACCTGCTCGGCGGGGTGGTGATCGTCGAGACCATCTTCAACTACCCCGGCATCGCCAGCCTGATGGTGGATGCCGTGACCAACCGCGACATGGCCCTGGTGCAAGCCTGCACCATGCTGTTCTGCGCGGCCTATCTGGCGTTGGTGTTGCTTGCCGACCTCTGCGCCATCCTCTCCAACCCGAGGCTGAGAAACCAATGAACCCGCTCATTGCGAAATCCAGGCCTGCGTCCTCAGCCCTGGCACTGGCCAAGGTCTCCGGTAACCCGTCCTGGCTGGGACTGGTCGGTGCTGCCGTCTGCGTGATCTGGCTGCTGGTGGCGCTGTTCGGCCCGTGGCTGGCGCCGCACCCGGTCGGGGAAGTGATCTCTGACAACATTTTCGAAGGCTTCAGCCTGGCGCATCCCTGCGGCACCGATTACCTGGGCCGCGACATGCTCAGCCGGGTGCTGGTGGGCGCGCGCTTCACCGTCGGTCTGTCGCTGGTGGCGGCGCTGTTGGCCAGCTTCTTCGGGACCGGCTGCGCGCTGCTGTCAGTGGTTTCGCCGAAATGGCTGGACGAAATCATCAGCCGGATCATGGACGCCTTCATTTCGATCCCCAGCAAAATGCTCGCGCTGATCATGGTCTCGGCCTTTGGCTCGTCGGTCACGCTGCTGATCTGCACGGCGGTCATCAGTTACATCCCCGGTTCGTTCCGGGTGGCCCGCAGCATGGCGGTCAATATCGAAGCGCTGGAGTACGTGCAAGTGGCGCGCACCCGGGGCGAAGGCAAACTGTACGTGGCGTGCCGGGAAATCCTGCCGAATATGCTCAACCCGGTGCTCACCGACCTGGGCCTGCGTTTCGGCTACATCGTGCTGTTGCTCAGCGGCATGAGTTTTCTGGGCCTCGGCGTGCAGCCGCCGGACGCCGACCTTGGCTCGCTGGTGCGGGAAAACATCGGCGGCCTCAATCAGGGCGCGATGGCGATCATCATTCCGGCGCTGGCCATCGGCACGCTGACCATCGGCGTCAATCTGCTGATCGACTACCTGTCATCGCGACGCGGTCGCCGCTCGGGAGGCCATTGATATGACCCAGTTGATTCGCGTCGAAGACTTGCGCGTGGTGGCCGGTGATCCGGGCAGCGAAGTGGAGATCGTCAAGGGCGTGAGTTTTGCCCTGGAGAAGGGCGAAGTGCTGGCGCTGATCGGCGAGTCCGGCTCCGGCAAAACCACCATTGCCCTGGCCTTGCTCGGTTATGCGCGACGGGGCTGCCGATTGTCCGGTGGCGTGGTGCAGGTCGGCGAACACGACATGCTCGCCCTCAGCGAAAAAGAGTTGCAGGGCCTGCGCGGCAATCGCGTCTCGTACATTGCCCAGAGCGCGGCTGCTGCCTTTAATCCGGCGAAAAAACTCCTCGACCAAGTGGTGGAAGGGCCGTTAATCCACGGCCTCGGCACCCGCGCCGAACTGGAAGCCAAGGCCATCGGCCTGTTCCGCGACCTGGCCCTGCCAAACCCGGAACGCATTGGCCGCCGCTACCCGCACCAGGTTTCCGGCGGGCAACTGCAACGGGTGATGGCCGCCATGGCGCTGATCAGCGACCCGCTGCTGGTGGTGCTCGACGAGCCGACCACCGCGCTGGACGTCACCACCCAGATCGATGTGTTGCGGGCGTTCAAGCGGGTGGTGCGGGAACGCGGCGCGACGGCGGTCTACGTGTCCCACGACCTGGCCGTGGTGGCGCAAATGGCCGACCAGATTGTCGTGCTCAACGGCGGGCAGATTCTCGAACAAAGCGCCACTGCGCCGCTGCTCAAGGCACCGGCCCACGATTACACCCGCAGCCTGCTGGCGGCTGCGCGGCCCGACACGCGCATTCGTCCGCCCTGTGGCATCGCGGAAGAAGGGCCACTGCTGACCATCACCGGCCTGACAGCCGGCTACGGCAACAAAAACCTGCACGGCATGCCGGCGATTCGCGTGCTGGAAGACATCGACCTGACCGTACGACGTGGCCAGGCCATCGGCGTGATCGGCGAATCGGGCTCGGGCAAATCAACCCTGGCGCGGGTCGTGGCGGGGCTCTTGACTCCGGCACTCGGCGGCCTGACCTTCGACGGCCAGCCGTTGGGCGGCAGCCTGTCCGAGCGCACGCCGGAGCAGTTTCGGCGCATCCAGATGGTCTTCCAGAACGCCGACACCGCGCTCAACCCGATGCACAGCGTGGCGACCATCCTCAGCCGTCCGTTGAAAATGTATTTCGGCCTCAAGGGCGCAGCGCTGCAGGCGCGCATCGGCGAGCTGCTCGATCTGGTGCGCCTGCCGCGGGAAATGGCTGATCGCCGTCCCAATGAGCTGTCGGGCGGGCAGAAACAGCGGGTCAATCTGGCCCGGGCGCTGGCGGCCAAGCCCGACCTGATTCTCTGTGATGAAGTGACCTCGGCCCTTGACACCGTGGTCGGCGCGGCGATCCTCGAACTGCTCCGCGACCTGCGCCAGCAACTGGGCGTGTCCTACCTGTTCATCAGCCACGACATTTCTACCGTGCGTGCGCTGTGCGATGACATCGTGGTGATGTACAGCGGCCACAAAGTCCACGCCGGCCGCCGCGAATCCTTTGCCGAAGCGCCGTACCACCCGTACACCGACCTGTTGATCCATTCGGTGCCGGAACTGCGTCAAGGCTGGCTGGAAACCTGCGGCGCCACCAGCGGCGAGCTGCCGCCGATCGGCGAGCGGGCCAACCTGCCGGAGCTGTGCACCTTCCTCAATCGCTGCCCGATGCGCATCGACGGCCTGTGCAACCGCACCGCGCCCAACCGCCGCACGCTGGACAACGGCAGTGAAATTCTGTGCCACCGCGACGCCGCCGATCTGCTGGCGACCCAGCGCGGCGTCACCCCCACAAGCTTTGGAGCGTATGCATGAAAGGGCGTTTTGTGAGGCTGGCCGAACAGGGCCGGCCGACGGTCAAGCTGACCGTGGATGGCGCGCCGGTCGACGCATTGCAGGGCGACACGCTGATGGTGGCGTTGCTGACCCAGGGCACCGCGCTGCGCCAGTCGGAATTCGACAGCGGCCGCCGCGCCGGTTTCTGCCTGATGGGCGCGTGCCAGGATTGCTGGGTCTGGACCCGTGGCGGCGAACGCCTGCGCGCCTGCTCCAACGAAGTCCGCGACGGGCTGGACATCGTCACCACACAACCGGAGGCGACATGGCCACTGCACAGCTGAGCACCCATCGCGTCGTCATCGTCGGCGCGGGACCGGCCGGCGTGCGCTGCGCCGAAACCCTGCTGGCGGCCGGCATCAAACCGATTCTGGTGGACGAAAACCGCCGCGACGGCGGGCAGATCTACCGCCGCCAGCCGGACGGATTCACCCGCGATTACTCCACCTTGTATGGCAGCGAAGCCGACAAGGCCAAGGACCTGCACCAGACCTTCGACCGCATCCGTAGCGCCATCGATTACCGCCCGGATACCCTCGTGTGGAACCTCACGCCGGGGCAGCTGTGCTGCGCCAATCAGGGCCGCCACACCACGCTGGACTATGACGCGCTGATCCTCTGCACCGGCGCCACCGACCGCTTGATGCCCATCGAAGGCTGGCAACTGGCGGGCACCTACAGCCTGGGCGGGGCGCAGATCGCGTTGAAGAAT
Source organism: Pseudomonas sp. GW821-FHT02H06 (assembly GCF_059421525.1). NCBI lineage: Bacteria > Pseudomonadati > Pseudomonadota > Gammaproteobacteria > Pseudomonadales > Pseudomonadaceae > Pseudomonas > Pseudomonas sp. GW821-FHT02H06. The sequence goes on along the minus strand of NZ_JBWKVD010000014.1, from coordinate 101,223 downwards.
CAGGCGGTTTCCATTGGTCATCGTGTGGTGTTCATGGGCAGCGGGCCGTTGCTGTATCTGGTCGCCAGTCAGTACGTCAAAGCCGGCGCGACTGTGGCCGCGGTCCTCGATACCTCGCCCTTCAGCCTGCGCCTCAAAGCCCTGCCCAAACTGTTGGCGCGGCCGGGTTTGCTGTGGACCGGTACGAAACTGCTGGCGCAGTTGTATCAAGCCAAAGTACCGGTGCATCTCGGCGTCAAGCCGTTAGAGGTGCTGGGCGATGCCGCCAATGGCGTGGCAGGCGTGCGTTTTACGACGGGCAGCGGCAAGGCCGTGACCGTGCAGGCCGATGCCGTGGCGCTGGGGTATCACTTGCGTCCGGAAACCCAGCTGGGTGATCTGGCCGGTTGCGCCATGGCCTTCGATGAAGCCTCCAGCCAATGGTGGCTGGCGACGGACGAGGCCGGTCGGACCTCGGTGAACGGCGTCTATGCCGCGGGCGACGGGGCGAAAATTCGCGGTGCCGATGCTGCCGAGCACGCCGGGCGGCGAGTGGCGTTGGCGCTGCTGGAAGACCTCAAGCAGCCGTTCAATGCCGGGCTGCGCGATGAACAGCAACAGGCGCTGGCGGTGATGGACCAGTTTCGTCTGGGCCTGGCCGAAGCGTTTCCCTGGCCTGCTGAACAGGCCAAGGCCTTGCCCGACAGCGCCATCGTCTGCCGCTGCGAGATGATCACGGCCGGCGAATTGCGCCGCACGGTCAACGAGAAGGGCGCCTGTGAGGTCAACCGAGCCAAGGCATTCAGCCGGGTCGGCATGGGTCGCTGCCAGGGCCGTTATTGCTCCCAGGCGGGGGCTGAAGTGATCGCCGCGGAAGCCGGCGTGCAGGTGCAGGAAGTCGGTCGCCAGCGCGGGCAGGCGCCGGTCAAACCCTTGTCGATGCTCATTGAGGAGGTGTCGCCATGAGCGTGCAAAAAGCAGATGTGGTGATCGTCGGTGGCGGCGTGATGGGCTCAGCGACGGCGTTCTTTCTGCGTCAGCGCGGGCAGTCGGTGATCCTGCTGGAGCGCGACCAGATCGGCCAGTACGCCAGCGGCGTCAACTTCGGCAACGTGCGCCGGCAAGGGCGATTCCTCGGGCAACTGGCGCTGGCCAACCGCTCGTACGCGCTGTGGAAACGCCTGCCGGAACTGATCGACGACGACCTCGAATTCATCCCCAGCGGGCACATGCGCGTGTGTTATCGCGAAGACGAAATCGCCGAGCTGGAGGCCTATGCCGCCGCCCCGGAGGCCGAGCAGCTGGACCTGAAAATCTTCCGGGGCGCCGAGCTGCATCAGCGTTTTGGCTTTCTCGGCGCGGACGTCAAAGGAGGCTCGTACGCCCCCCACGACGGCCACGCCAACCCGCGCCTCGCCGCGCCGGCCTTTGCCCGTGCCGCTAGGCGTCTGGGGGCGCAGATTGAAGAGCGCACGGAAGTGGCCGAGGTCGAGAAGGTCGGCGGAGACTTTCACGTCACCACCACCGACGGCCGTCAGTACCACGCCGCGCAGCTATTGATCACCGCCGGCGCTTGGGGCCAGAAGCTCTCGGCGCAGTTTGGCGAGCCGGTGCCGCTGGACACCCACGGCCCGCAGATGGCGGTCACGGAACCGGTGCCCTACGCCTTGCCGACGGTGATCGGCGTGTACACCAAGATCGCCGAAGAGGTGATCTACTTCCGTCAGATCCCTCGGGGCAACATCGTCATCGGCGGCGGCTTTCGTAGCAAACCGGACATGCTCAACCGCCGCGCCGCTGTCGAGCCGCGCAGCATCCTCAATCAGGCCGAGCAGATGCGCCGGCTGCTGCCGGGCGTGGGCAATTTGAACATCATCCGCGTGTGGAGCGGCATTGAAGGCTACCTGCCGGACTCGCTGCCGATCATGGGCCCCAGCGGCACCGTCGACGGCCTGTTCTACGCCTTCGGCTTTTGCGGCCACGGCTTCCAGCTCGGCCCCGGCGTCGGTGACGTGATGGCCGAACTGCTCGATACCGGTCGCACCACGACCCCGATCGAGGCATTCTCCATCACGCGTTTTGCCCATCCCGCCGTGCAACGGAGCCACGCCTCATGAAACCCCGCGTTCTCGACATTCTGAAACGGCTAATGGCCTTCGAAACCGTGTCGTCGGAGTCCAACATGGCCCTGATCGACTACGTCCGCGACCTGCTGCTGACCAAGGGCATCGAGTCGCTGATCGTCAAGGACGAGAGTGGCAAGAAGGCCAACCTGTTTGCCAGCACCGGTCCTAAAAACCAGCCCGGCGTGTTGCTGTCCGGGCATACCGACGTGGTGCCGGCGGCGGGGCAGGCGTGGACCTTTCCGGCCTTCGCCGCCACCGTGCAGGACGGGCGCATCTATGGCCGTGGCAGCTGCGACATGAAGGGCTTCATCGCCCTGGCCATCGACGCCATGCTCGACGCGGCAGAGCACAACGTTAACCGCCCGCTGCAACTGGCCTTGTCCCATGACGAGGAGATCGGTTGCGTCGGCGTGCGGCGCTTGCTCGACGTGCTGCACCTGGCGCCGGTGCGGCCGTTTCTGTGCGTGATCGGCGAGCCGACCAACATGCAGTTCGTGCTGGGCCATAAGGGCAAGGGCTCCTACCGGACCTATTGCCGGGGTCAGGAAGCGCATTCGTCCCTTGCGCCGCGCTCGGTCAACGCCATTCACGTGGCCTGCGACTTCATCACCTCCCTGCGGGAGAGCCAGCAGCATCTGCAACAACACGGCGCTCAGGACACCGACTACGACGTGCCTTACAGCACCGTGCACGTCGGCCAGATCAGCGGCGGCAAGGCGCTGAACATCGTGCCGAACCTGTGCACCCTGGATTTCGAGGTGCGCAACCTGCCGGCGGACAATCTGGATCAGTTCATCGAGCAGATGCGCGAGCGTGCCGAAGTGATCGTGCGCGAGGCGCAGAAGCTCTCCAGCGCCGCGGCCATCGAAATCGAAACCATCAACGTCTACCCCGGTCTCGACACCCATCCGACGGTCGAAGCGGTGAGCTTTCTCAAGCAGTTCGCTGCGCCGGACACCGGCATGACCAAAGTTTCGTTCGGCACCGAAGGCGGTCTGTTCAAGCAGCGTTTGGACGTGCCGGTGGTGGTGTGCGGCCCAGGTTCCATCGAGCAGGCGCACAAGCCGGACGAGTTTATCGAGGTCAGCCAGATGGACGCCGGCGAGCGCTTTTTGCAAGGGCTGCTGGGCTCGTTGAAGGCGTAGCAGAGCCTGCCGTCCTGACGTGAATTTCAGCACGGCGCGCTGGTTTGAAGACGCTTTCGGCATCCTCGTTCGAGCCAGATCCCTAGACTGGAATCTGTCTCGGATCAGGACTCGACCATGCTCAAGAATCGCTTGCAAGACCCCGGCCTGCTGGCTGAACGCGCCTACGTCAACGGCGAGTGGATCGCTGCTGACAGTGGCGCCACCCTGGACGTCCGCGATCCCGCCAGCGGCGAACTGCTGGCGCAGGTCCCGGCCATGGACGCGGTCGACACCCGGCGCGCCATCGAAGCCGCCGAACGTGCTTGGCCTGCCTGGCGCGCGCGCCCGGCGGCAGAACGCGCGGGGCTGCTGGAGCGCTGGTTTCAGGCGATGATCGACCACCTCGATGACCTCGCGCTGATCATGACCTGCGAGCAGGGCAAGCCGCTGAACGAGGCCAAGGGCGAGATCCGCTACGGTGCCGGCTTCGTCAAATGGTTCGCTGAAGAAGCGCGCCGGGTCTACGGCGAAACCATGCCGGCACCCACTGGCGACCGCCGCCTGCTGACCCTCAAGCAACCCGTGGGCGTCTGCGCCGCGATCACCCCGTGGAATTTCCCCAACGCGATGATCACCCGCAAATGCGCGCCGGCCCTGGCCGCCGGCTGCCCGATCATCGTCAAACCGTCGGACCTCACGCCGCTGTCGGCCCTCGCCCTGGCAGTGCTGGCCGAACGCGTAGGTATTCCGGCCGGTGTGTTCAACGTCATCACCGGGATGCCCGCGGGCATCGGCGAAGAACTCACCGGCAACCCGGCGGTGCGCAAGATTTCTTTCACCGGCTCCACCGCCGTCGGCCGCCTGCTGATGCGCCAGAGCGCCGAACACATCAAGCGCCTGAGCCTGGAACTGGGTGGCAACGCGCCGTTTGTGGTGTTCGACGACGCGGACCTGGAACAGGCCGTGGCCGGGGTGATGATCAGCAAATTTCGCAACGCCGGACAAACCTGCGTGTGCGCCAACCGCATTCTGGTGCAGGCGGGCATCTACGACCGTTTCGCTGCGCGGCTGGTGGAGGAGGTGGGCAAACTCAAGGTCGGCAACGGCCTGGAAGAGGGCGTGACTATCGGCCCGCTGATCAACCCGGCGGCGGTGAGCAAAGTGGCCCGGCACATCGACGATGCCCTGAGCCAGGGCGCGAAACTGCTCTGCGGCGGGATTCCATCCCTCGACAGCCCGTTCGTGCAACCCACCGTGCTGGCTGACGCCCACGCCGGCATGTTGCTGGCCAACGAGGAAACCTTCGGCCCGGTGGCGCCGTTGATGCGCTTTACTGATGAGGCCGAGGCATTGGCGTTGGCCAACGCCACGCCGTTCGGTTTGGGCGCCTACTATTTCACCCAGGACCTGAAGCGCTCGTGGCGTTTCGGCGAAGCGCTGGAGTTCGGCATGGTCGGCCTCAACACCGGGATCATCTCGATGGAAGTCGCGCCCTTCGGCGGCATCAAACAATCGGGCCTCGGCCGTGAAGGCAGCAAGTACGGCCTGGACGAGTACCTTGAAGTCAAAGCCTTCCACATCGGCGGCTTGAACTGATTCATTGCAAGGGGCGCACCATGAGCAAGGCATTCAGAATCGCCGCGATTGCGGGCGACGGCATCGGCAAGGAAGTCCTGCCGGAAGGACTGCGGGTACTGGAACAGGCGGCGAAAAAATGGCAACTGAACCTGAGCATTGATGTGCTCGACTGGGCCCACTGCGACTACTACCTCCAGCACGGGCAGATGATGCCCGATGACTGGTTCGAGCGGCTCAAGGGCTATGACGCGATCTACTTCGGCGCCGCGGGCTGGCCCGACAAGGTGCCGGACCACATTTCCCTGTGGGGGTCGCTGCTCAAGTTTCGCCGGGACTTCGACCAATACGTGAACATCCGCCCGGTGCGCCTGTTCCCCGGCGTGCCCTGTCCGCTGGCCGGACGCAAGCCGGGCGACATCGATTTCGTGGTGATCCGTGAAAATACCGAGGGCGAATATTCCTCGGTGGGCGGCAAGATGTTCGAAGGCACCGAACACGAATTCGTGCTGCAGGAATCGGTGTTCACCCGCCGTGGTGTCGACCGCATCCTCAAGTTCGCCTTCGAACTCGCCCAGACCCGCCCGCGCAAACGCCTGACGGCCGCGACCAAATCCAACGGCATCTCCATCAGCATGCCGTACTGGGACGAACGCACGGCGTTGATGGCGGCGAATTACCCTGAGGTCAGCTGGGACAAACAGCACATCGACATTCTGTGCGCACGGTTCGTGCTGCAGCCGGACCGGTTTGACGTGGTGGTAGCGTCCAATTTGTTCGGCGACATCCTGTCGGACCTCGGCCCGGCGTGCGCGGGCACCATCGGCATCGCCCCCTCGGCAAACCTCGACCCGGAACGGCGCTTCCCCTCGTTGTTCGAACCAGTGCATGGCTCCGCGCCGGATATCTACGGACAGAACATCGCCAACCCCATCGCGATGATCTGGTCCGGCGCGCTGATGCTGGATTTCCTCGGCAACGGCGACGAACGCTACCGCGCGGCCCACGACGGGATCTTGCAGGCGATTGAACAGGTGATTGCCGAAGGCCCGATCACCCCGGACCTGGGAGGGAAGGGCTCGACGCAAGACGTCGGGGCGGCGATTGCCGGGAGGTTGATTTAGGGGATGGCGGTGTTTCAGTGGGACTGGCTTTTGACGTATGTGGGACCGGCTTTAGCCGGGAAGGCGTAAGGGTACGCGCTCCAATAGTAGGACCGGCTTCAGCCGGGAAGAGGCCGGTGTGTGCAATATCATTTTTCCGGTATGGCCGCCGACGCCTTCCCGGCTAAAGCCGGTCCCACAGGGACGCAGAGCGTCCGGGGCTGCATTACCACGCAGAGCGTGGGAACGATCAAAATTTCATGCCCGGACACCGTCCCTGTGAGAGCGAGCTTGCTCGCGAATGCTTTGGTTGGAACGCCTCATTAAGTTATCCAGAGGGTGGTTGGCCCCGTGCTGTGCTCACGCTACGACGCCTATCAGGAGCTTCAGATCGGTCGGAAGTTGGCGTCCCATGATTGAAGACAGCATTGTGACCTGCTCGTTTGTCAGCGGCCAGTCACCTTCCGCCATCGCGTTTAGGCTTGCATGGCCGAGCCGCGCTACGATTTCGTCATTCAACGACGGATCTATCTTCATTTCAAATTTCAGCGAGTCGTCTTCGGTGCTGTCGAGCAAAAATCCAAATATATAGAGGAACATAGAACTCTCACTTTTCAATTTTACGGCCGGGCTTGGCCGGCTTGGTTCGCTCGCCGCTCTGAGGATCAAACTCCCCCAAGTGCTTGCCTTGTTTGTCATACATTTCGACAGTCCCGTGCTGACTATCCCACTCAAATATTCGGCCTTTGGGATCTTTCCAGCGTCGTCGCTTCGCTCCACCACCCTGGACCATTGTTTTACTGTCTGCTTTCTTGGCGTCTGGAAAGCCTGGGAGGTCCAGCGGAGGCGGATGATACCCATGATCCCCATTAAACGGCCGCGCATACACCACGTACATCGACCTCAGCCCCGAATCAGCGGGGAAGACCAAGATGCAGTCTTCAGCGGTGATGTCGTCGCCGGGGAGGCCTTCGAGTTGGCTATCGGAGTCTTCCGGGATCGGGTGGACGAGGATGGTGCCTAATCGGGCATCGCTGTTTTCAGGGTAGACCAGCGGTTCCAGTCTCCCGTGTCGGCCCAGGCGGGGCGTCATGAGGATGGTGATGCCGTTGAGATGGGCTTCCATCGCACTTTTGTCGGCGTTCCAGCGGGCTTGCACGGTGCGGACCGAGTCGTCGCCGGATGCTTTGGAATGGATGCCGTAGATCTGCAACTCGCCTTCTGCATCACGGCGCAACTGGAAACGCACCCGCGTTGTCGCCTGGGTCAGGTTGCGCAATTCGTCGTCGGTGTAGAGCGTGCCGTCGCCCATCTTCGCCGGGAGCATGCCGACGATGAACAGACTCGCCGGGCCGCCGGCTCCGCGAAGCAGCCAGGTGTGGCTGCGCTGCATGATGCCGCCACCGGCCATCCGGCCCAGTCCCATGTCTGCGCCGAGTGCGGCGGCAATGGCGTTGGAGGCGGAGGGCAGCATCATGGCGCCCGCCATCATGATCGCGCCGAAGTTGGAGGCGGGCTCTACCTCAGTGCCGGCGTCAGTACTGCACCATTCCCCGGTGCAGGATTTGGAGAAGACCTTGTCCGTGCGCTCCTTCTGGGCCGGCCAGCGCTCTGGCATCGGAGTGGGCACCCGCACGGGTTCGGGAGGCGGATTCCACGGTGTCCATGACGCGCCCCCGTTGGGAAGCCCTTTGAAAATCGAGTCGTCCCCAAAGGGATCTTTTTTGTCGTCCTTGAACATGACCTTGTTGATGCCTGCCAATTTGAGGCGGCGGAGGATGCGGTCGGGTCGACGAGTGGTCAACGGCGTGGGGGTTCCGGGATGTTGCCGGACGGAAAGGCTTTAGATTTCAGTGGGACTGGCTCAGCAGAGAGGGCGTTGTATTGCAAGTCGCATACTTGTTGGCGACTGGACTGGCGTCTTCCCGGCTAAAGCCGGTCCCACTAAAAAAGCATGCGGGGTGTCAGTGGGAGGGGCGGCGATCCCCGTAGGACCGGCTTCAGCCGGGAAGCCCTTGATCTGCTTTTGATCCTCATACATAAACAGTCCAGACACCACAAATCGCGACTTGGGTGCAGGCCGAACGCAGACGACGCGCAGTGGGTCGAGCCGCATGGATGCGGCGAGAGCGCCGTTGCGGACATGGATGTCCGTTCGGCGCGTGCCCACGGAGCGTCGTCGAAGTGAGGGTATTCCGACGGAGGAGGAACCCAACCAGGAGCAAGCACCCTTGGTTACTTGGGGATGGTGCGACTTTCGACTTTTCCAAGTAACTCGCCGAAGGCGAAACCCGAGGCCGTTAGGCCGACGCTTTTGATCTTGATCTGGATCTCAATAACCGCGATTTCGATCTATCTGCCCCACCATCCGCTCCCCCCGCTCAAACCGCCGAATATTCTCCAGCAACACCCCAAACGCACTCGCCGGCTGCGTCATCGCCGCTACGTGCGGCGTCAACACCACCTGCGGGTGCCCCCAAAACGGATGATCAGACCCCGCCGGCTCCACCTGCAACACATCCAGAATAGCGCCGCCCAACTGCCCACTTTCCAGCGCCTCCAGCAAATCCCCCTCCACCAGATGCCCGCCGCGCCCCATATTCACCAGCCCCGCACCCCGCGGCAGCAACGCAAACAGATTCCGGTCCAGAATCCCCTCCGTCTGCTCCGTCAACGGCAACACACACAGCAAAATATCGCACTGCCCCAAAAACGCCGACAACTGCGCCTGACCCGCAAAACAGTCCACCCCCTCAATCTCATGAACACTGCGCGCCCAGCCCGACAAGGCAAACCCGACCGGCGCCAGCGTCGCCAGAATCTGCTGCGCCTGGGTGCCCAACCCCATCACCCCCACGCGCCGATTTTCTGCCGGCTGCAACAGATGCGCCTGCCAACGCCGCGCCGCCTGCTGCTCGCGGTACCGCAGCATGTCCCGGTGCAGACTCAACACCGCCCACGTCGCGTATTCGCACATGCCTCGCGTAATGCCCGGATCCAGCAGCCGCACTACGGGCAGGTCCGCCGGCAACCGCGACAGATCCAGCTGATCGACCCCGGCCGACAGCGCAAACAGCACCTTCAGATTGGGCAGCAACTGCGTCAGATCATCCGGCGCCTGCCAGGCGGCCAGGTACTCGACTTCTTCGGGATTGCCGATGTCCGGCCAGGCGCGCCATTCGATGTCCGGTGCGTGTTCGGCGAACAGCGTCTGCCAGTGTGGCGCGCGCGCGGGGTCGGCTTTGTAGAGCAAGGCCATGGGCGTTTCCTGCTGAAAGGACGTTGGAGGGAAGTGTAGGGAGCCAGCCCACATCATCCCCCAAGCCCGGCGCAGGATCTGTTGAAAGGCGGGGCCAAAACAGTTGATCCGAATTTCTCACGGGCCAAGTTCGGCTAAGTGCGTTGCCCGCACGCCGTAACCTGAACAGCATCGCAACCGCCTCCAGGTTGCCGGACTCACGATGGGAAATGCCATGAACAGCAAAGTCGACGAAACCCCTCTTTTGCTCCGTCAGCGCGAGCAATTTGTGCCCCGTGGCCTGGTGACCGCGCACCCGCTGGTGATCGACCGCGCCCAGGGCACCGAATTGTGGGACGTGGATGGCAAGCGCTACCTGGATTTCGTCGGCGGCATCGGCGTGCTCAACATCGGCCACAACCACCCGAAAGTGGTCGCGGCCGTGCAGGCTCAACTGCAAAAAGTCTCCCACGCCTGCTTCCAGGTGGCGGCCTACACGCCTTACCTCGACCTGGCCCAGCGCCTCTGCGAAATGATCGGCGGGCAGGAAGCCTACAAGGCCGCGTTCTTCACCTCCGGCGCCGAAGCGGTGGAAAACGCGGTGAAGATCGCCCGTGCCCATACCAACCGTTCAGCGGTCATCGCCTTTCGCGGCGGCTTCCATGGACGCACCTTGCTCGGCACCACGCTCACCGGCATGAGCCAACCCTACAAGCAGAACTTCGGGCCGTTTGCGCCGGAAGTGTTCCATACGCCGTACCCGAACGCGTATCGCGGCGTTAGCAGCGTTGACGCAATCACCGCGCTGAACGAATTGCTCGCCACCCAAGTGGCACCGGACCGCGTGGCTGCAATTCTGATCGAACCCGTGCAGGGCGATGGCGGTTTCCTCACCGCGCCGCCGGAGTTTCTCCAGGCCCTGCGCGCCTTGGCCGACAAGCACGGCATCGTGCTGATCCTCGATGAGATCCAGACCGGTTTCGGCCGCACCGGCACCTGGTTCGGCTACCAGCACGCCGGCATCCAGCCTGATCTGGTGACTGTCGCCAAGAGCCTCGCCGGTGGCCTGCCGTTATCGGGCGTGGTCGGCAAGGCGCACATCATGGACGCGCCGCTGCCCGGCGGCCTCGGCGGCACCTATGGCGGCAACGCTCTGGCGTGCGCAGCGGCACTGGCGGTGATCGATGCATTTGAGGAAGAACAACTGCTCGCGCGCAGCCAGCTTTTGGGCGAGCGCCTGCGTCGGGGCCTGATCGGTTTGCAGGCGCGTTACCCGCGCATCGGCGACGTGCGCGGCACCGGTTTCATGCTGGCGATCGAGCTGATCAAGGATGACGCCGCGCGCACCCCGGACGCCGATCTCAATTCACGGGTGATCGACGAAGCCCGTGCCGGTGGTTTGCTGGTCATCAAATGCGGCGTTTACCGCAACGTGCTGCGCTTCCTCGCGCCGCTGGTGACGACAGAAGCCCAGGTCGACGAAGCCGTGCAGATCCTCGACTTCGCCTTGGCACGGGTCTTGAACTCGAATTGAAGCAGCGCCTTGCCCGTAACGGGCCAGATGCATCCGGGAGGTTCGATCCACATGGGGCTGACAGATTTGGGGCTGACAGGATTTGGACTGACAGAGTACCGAGCGTTACTGATCGATTGCGATGAAGTGCTGGTGGATCGCGATTCGGGTGTCTGGGCCGCGCTGCAACCGCTGCTCGACAGCCGCGGCGGGCAGCCGGCCAGAGATGATGTGCTGGCCGAATTCAGCGCGGTGGTTGCGAGCCTGTATCCGCGCTTCGCCGAGCTGGGTTTCAGTGGCCTGTTGTGCTTCGCCCATCGTCAACTGGCGGAAAAGTGGGGCCTGCACGCCAGTTGGGAGGAGGGCATGAGCTTTGCCCGTTCAGCGGGCAACTGGTCGCTGTTCGAAGACGCGCCGGGGGCGATGCTCTACCTGCGCAAGTTCTATCGACTGCTGGTACGCGGCGACCGCGATGCAGAGGATCGCGGCGTGCTGTGCGAGCGACTGGGAATTGCACCGGAAGATTTCATTTCCCTGGCCGAAGGTCCGCAATGGCTCACGGATCAGGGCGATCAGGTGCAACCGGTCCTGCACGTAACGCGACCGTCGGTCGAGCCCTTCGCCGCGCTGGACCGCTGCCTGATCGGCCGCCACCGGGCGCGTCAGCCTTCGCCCTGCGCGGCGGAGTACTGCATCAACAGCATGGCCGACTTGGTGGCGCAGCATCAGCTGTCTTTACGGCGCTGATTTTGCTAGAAGATTGTCTTACAACGGCAGTCAAGAGGTACGTGATGGAAGGGCTCGTAAAACTGGATCGGATCGACATCAGCATCCTGGTCGAACTGCAAAAGGACGGCCGCATGACCAATGTCAGCCTCGCCGATGCCGTCGGCCTCTCTGCCAGCCCCTGCCTGCAGCGGGTCAAACGGCTGGAGTCGGCCGGTTATATCTCTAGCTACAAAGCGCATCTGAACCTGGCCAAGATTACCGATTCGGTCACCGTTTTCACCGAAATCACCCTCAGCGACCACAAGCGCGAAGACTTCGCCAAGTTCGAATCCAACATCCGCTTAGTGGACGAAGTGCTGGAATGCCACCTGATCAGCGGCGGCTACGACTACCTGGTGCGCTTCATGACCCGCAGCATCCAGCACTATCAGGAGGTGGTGGAAAGCCTGCTCGACAAAAACATCGGGATCTCCAAGTACTTCAGCTACATCGTCATCAAGTCGCCGGTGCTCAAGGATGGGGTGCCATTGCGCAAATTGTTGCGTCACTGAACAGACCTTCGACGGCTTTGTAGGCAATTTCTCAACGCCAACGTTTAGCTTTCACGCAGTTCCTTCAGAACCGCCCGGCAGAGATTTCCTTCGCGGCGCTTCATCCTTTCGCTCCTTGTCCAGCGGCGTGCGGCGCTGGGCAAAAATCTCAATAAGAAGAGTGCGGAGTGGGTGATGAAGGGCAGGAATACGCTGATATGGGTAGGGCTGGCTGCGTTTAACGCCGAGGCGTTGGCCGAGGCGCAGACAACCCGCGAGGAGCAGTTCCAGCTGGGGGCGGTTGGGGTGAGTCTGGGTGTCGGGCTGTTGAATGGGCAGGCGCGAGAAAAGGTGTACGACGTTGAAAGCGGGCAGAAGATCAGCCAGTTGAACTGGAGCATGAAGCAGGTGCCGACACTGCATCTGGGCGTGAAGTACCAGCCGATAAACTGGTTGTCCCTTGATCTGAACGGCTGGACGCGGGTGGCGAAGGGCGATGGGCATCTGAAGGATTACGACTGGCTGGAGGAGGATCGCGGCGACTGGAGCCACTATTCCGATCATCCGGACACTCAGGTCAGCAAAGCCTGGCAGGCCGATTTCGCCGCCACCGCGTGGGCGCTCAAGCGTGAGGATGTGGCACTGGGCGTGATGCTCGGTTATCAGCGCAACCAGTTTGGTTGGTCGGCGAAAGGCGGGCGCTACACCTATTCGTCGGACGAAGGGTTCCGCGACGAGTCCGGAGAATTTCCGGCGGGGGAGAAAGGCATTTCCTATCAGCAGACCTACGACACGCCTTATGTGGGGCTGGTCGGTCTCTACCATTTCCGCAACTGGACGCTGGAAGGCAGGTTCAAATACAGCCAGTGGGTTCGGGCGCGGGATCACGATCGACATCATGTCACCGGCGTTACCTACGACGGTGACTACGGGAACGACGGCCGCATGCAAAGTCTGGCGGTTGCGCTCAGTTACCGCGTGAGTCCGCAGCTTTCGGTGAGGGCGGGTGTGGATCATCAGGTGTACGCCGAGGCGAAAGGCAACACGCTGATCAAGGACACCCACAGCGGCGATCGCTTCCGTATCGCAGGTGACGCGGGCAGTCAGTCTGCCAGGACGACGATGTCCACGCTGGCGCTCACTTACGCTTTCTGAGCCAAGCCGACAGCCGTGCTGGTGCCGAGCGGCCCGGCACGGTTGACGCCTGAATGGGAGCTCCACGGCCCAGCGACGCTACACACGGTGAATTCGCTCAATCACTCCCAGTGATAACACGCCAATCAGCGCCCCGCTGCTTAACAAAAGATAACGTCATGTCGATTGTCATACGTTTCCAAAGCTGACTAGGATGGGGTCGCTTCGGTACGGCCACGTCGCGTGCAGGCTAGAGCGTCTGCGCGGTTAAACGGCCTTCTGAAGCACCCAATAAAAATAAAGAAAGGGGTAGCTTCATGCGTGAGCCCGTCATTCGGCGCACTCGGTTTGCGGTCATTCGGGGCCATTTCAGCGCCCGGACGCTTTTCAAGAGCCTGCCTCTCCACGCTGCTCTGTCGCTATTTATCTCTCCCCTCTTCTGTGGCGCTGCCTTGGCTGCTGACAGCACGTCCGCCGCCGCACCCGGTGACGCCCCCGCGAACGCTGGCGATTCCGCCGTCTACGCCCTCGAGTCCGCGAAAGCCTCCCGCAGCCTGCTGCTGGACGTAACCCATGCCGGCAAGCGCATGGTGGCGGTGGGGGATCGCGGCCACATTCTCTATTCCGATGACCAGGGCAAAACCTGGACCCAGGCCAAAGTGCCGACGCGCCAGATGCTCACGGCGGTGTATTTCGTCGATGAGCAACACGGCTGGGCGGTAGGCCACGATGCGCAGATCCTCGCCAGCAGCGATGCCGGCGCCACCTGGACCAAACAGTTCGAAGACCTCAAACGCGAAGCGCCGTTGCTGGATGTCTGGTTCAAGGACCTGACCACCGGGATTGCCGTGGGTGCCTACGGGGCGGTGCTGGAAACCACCGATGGCGGCCAGCACTGGGAAGACATCGGCGACCGGCTGGACAACGAAGACCAGTTTCACCTCAACGGCATTGCGTACGTGAAGGACGCCGGTCTGTTCGTGGTCGGGGAACAGGGCAGCATGTTCCGCTCCCCGGACGACGGCCAGACCTGGGAAAAGCTCGAAGGCCCCTATCAGGGCTCGTTGTTCGGCGCGGTAGGCACGGCGGAATCCAACACGCTGCTGGTTTACGGCCTGCGCGGCAATCTGTTTCGTTCGACCGATTTTGGCACCACCTGGGAGCCCGTCCCGCTACAGGGTGAGCGCGGCCCGCTGGAGTTCAGCATCGCCAACGCCTCACTGATGCCGGACAACTCTATCGTGCTGGTCGGCAACGGCGGCAGCGTCATGCGCAGCACGGACGATGGCGAAAGCTTCACGGTTGCCAATCGCCCCGACCGGCTTTCGTTATCCGGCGTAGCCGAGGACGACAAAGGCAATCTGGTTCTGGTGGGACAGGGCGGCGTTCGCGTCACCTCGCCGACGGGCGCTGACAGCGCTCAACAATAAGAACAAGCAGGCGAGGACACGTTTCCATGAGCAACCTTCAACAACACCACGACAAGCCGACGCGCCTGGAGCAGTTGATTTTCAACAACCGCAAGACGGTGATCGGCATCTGCCTGCTGGTCAGCATCTTTCTGTTCTGGCAAGCGACTCTGGTTCGCCCGTCCACCAGCTTCGAAAAAATGATTCCTCTCGGCCATCCGTTCGTTCAGAACATGATGGAGCACCGCAACGACCTGGCGAACCTAGGCAACACCGTGCGCATTTCGGTGGAGGCCAAGCAGGGCGACATCTTTTCCAAGGAGTACATGGAGACGCTGCGGCAGATCAACGACGAGGTGTTCTACATTTCCGGCGTCGACCGCTCCGGGCTCAAGTCGTTGTGGAGCCCCAGCGTGCGCTGGACCGAAGTGACGGAGGAGGGCTTCGCCGGCGGCGAGGTGATTCCGCAGAGCTACGACGGCTCGCAACAGAGCCTCGACAAGCTGCGCAATAACGTTCTCAAGTCCGGACAGGTTGGGCGCCTGGTCTCCAACAACTTCAAGTCGAGCATCGTCGATGTGCCGTTGCAGGAGTTCTACCCGGACCCCAACGACCAGAGCAAGCTGCTGCCGCTGGATTACCGTCAGTTCTCCCACCAGCTTGAAGAGAAGATTCGCGACAAGTACGAAGCGCAGAACCCCAATGTCGAGATTCACATCGTCGGTTTTGCCAAGAAGGTCGGCGACCTGATCGACGGCCTGATCATGGTGGTGATGTTCTTTGGCATCGCCTTCCTGATCACACTGGTCCTGCTGATGTGGTTCACCCGCTGCGCCCGCAGCACCATCGCCGTGTTGAGCACCACGTTGATCGCCGTGATCTGGCAGCTGGGCCTGATGCATGTGGTGGGTTTTGGCCTTGATCCCTACTCGATGCTGGTGCCGTTTCTGATCTTCGCCATCGGTATCTCCCACGGCGTGCAGAAGATTAACGGCATCGCCCTGCAATCCAGTGATGCCGACAGCGCGCTCACCGCTGCACGCCGTACGTTCCGCCAGTTGTTCCTGCCGGGGATGATCGCGATTCTTGCCGACGCCGTCGGCTTTATCACGTTGCTGATCATCGACATTGGCGTGATCCGCGAGCTGGCCATCGGGGCGTCCATTGGCGTGGCGGTGATCGTGTTCACCAACCTGATCCTCCTGCCGGTGGCGATTTCCTACGTTGGCATCAGCAAAAAAGCCGTGGTGCGCAGTAAAGAGGATGCCGTGCGCGAGCATCCATTCTGGCGTCTGCTGTCGAACTTCGCCGCACCAAAAGTCGCCCGCGTGTCAGTGACGTTGGCGCTGGTCGCGCTGGTGGGCGGCCTCTGGTACGGCCATAACCTGAAGATCGGCGACCTCGATCAAGGCGCGCCGGAACTGCGGCCGGACTCGCGCTACAACCAGGACAACAGTTTCATCATCAACAATTACTCCACAAGCTCCGACGTGCTGGTGGTGATGGTCAAGACGCCGCCCGAGGGGTGTTCGGCGTACCAGACGCTGTCGGCGATGAACGAGCTGTCGTGGAAAATGGAGAATACGCCGGGGGTGCAGTCGGCGATTTCCCTGGTGACTGTGTCCAAGCAGGTCATCAAGGGGATGAACGAGGGCAACCTGAAATGGGAGTCGCTGTCGCGCAACAAGGACGTGCTCAACAGCTCGATTTCCCGCGCTGACGGTTTGTACAACAACACCTGTTCCCTGGCGCCGTTGCTGATTTTCCTCAACGACCACAAGGCCGAAACCCTGGATCGCGCCGTGCATGCGGTGCAGGAGTTCGCGCAGCAGAACAACAAGGACGGCCTGGAGTTTCTGCTGGCGGCGGGTAACGCCGGGATCGAGGCGGCCACCAACGAAGTCATCAAGCAGGCCGAGCTGACCATTCTGATTCTGGTGTACGTGTGCGTGGCGGTGATGTGCATGATCACCTTCCGTTCATGGGCGGCGACGCTGTGCATCGTCCTGCCGCTGGTGCTGACGTCGGTGCTGGGTAACGCGCTGATGGCGTTCATGGGCATCGGCGTGAAAGTCGCAACGCTGCCGGTGGTGGCGCTCGGGGTGGGGATCGGGGTCGATTACGGGATTTACATCTACAGCCGACTGGAGAGTTTCCTGCGGGCGGGACTGCCGTTGCAGGAAGCGTATTACCAGACGCTGAAGTCCACGGGCAAAGCGGTGTTGTTCACTGGCCTTTGTCTGGCGATCGGGGTGTGCACCTGGATATTCTCGGCCATCAAGTTCCAGGCCGACATGGGCCTGATGCTGACCTTCATGCTGCTGTGGAACATGTTCGGCGCCCTGTGGCTGTTGCCAGCGCTGGCGCGGTTCCTGATCAAACCGGAGAAGATGGCGGGCAAGGTCGGGAATTCGCTGTTTTCACATTGAGTGGCGACATTTAGGTCGTCGGAGCGCGTTTGCTGGCGAACGCGTTATGTAGGACCGGCTTCAGCCGGGAAGAGGCCGGATTGACCGCCATCAATTTAGCGGTGTGACCACCGACGCTTTCCCGGCTAAAGCCAGTCCTACCAGAAACACGCTGTCCCACATCCGGATTCATTCAGTTATAAACAAAAAAACCACGCCCGGTCTTGCGTCCCAGATACCCGGCCGCGACCATTTCCTTGAGCAGCGGCGCGGGGCGGTATTTGCTGTCGTTGAAGCCTTCGTTGAACGCTTCGACGATCGCCAGCAGGGTGTCCAGCCCGATCAGGTCAGCCAGCGCCAGCGGGCCGATGGGCTGGTTGCAGCCCAGACGCATGCCGTCGTCGATGTCCTGAGCAGTGGCCAGACCTTCCTGCAACACCAGAATCGCCTCGTTGATCATCGGCACCAGAATCCGGTTGACCACAAACCCCGGGCGGTTGCCAGCGGTGATCGCAGTCTTGTTCAACCGCTCGGCCAGCTTGATCGCCGCGATGTGGGTGGTGTCCGCCGTCTGCAAACCGCGAATGACCTCGATCAGGTTCATCATCGGTACCGGGTTGAAGAAGTGCAGGCCGATGAACCGCTCCGGGTGTTCGACGCTGGCCGCCAGTTGCGTGATGGACAGCGACGAGGTGTTCGACGCTATCACACACTCCCGGTCGACATGGCTGGCGATCTGCTTGAGCAGGCGCAGCTTCAGTTCCAGGTTCTCGGTGGCCGCTTCGATCACCAGTTGGGCGCCATTCAACTGGCCGTAGTCCGTGGTGAGGCTGATGCGCCGCAGGGCCGCTTCGGCGACATCGGCCGCGACCGTCTGCTTGGTCACCTGCCGTTCGAGGTTCTTGCGCACGGTCGCCATGCCGCGCTCCAGTGCCGTGTCGGAAATATCCAGCAGGGTCACGTCGAAGCCGGCCACCGCGCAGACCTGCGCGATGCCGTTGCCCATAGTGCCGGCGCCGATCACGGCGATGTGTTGCATGCTCATCGACAAGCCTCCTTACACGCGTTCGAAAATGACGGCGATGCCCTGACCGCCGCCGATGCACATGGTCACCAGCGCGTAGCGGCCCTGAATCCGGTGCAGCTCGTGGATCGCTTTGGTGGCGATGATCGCCCCCGTCGCGCCCACCGGGTGGCCGAGGGAGATGCCCGAGCCATTCGGGTTGACCTTGGCCGGATCAAAGCCTAGCTCACGGGCAACGGCGCAGGCCTGGGCGGCGAACGCTTCGTTGGATTCAATCACGTCCAGATCCGCCACGGTCAGGCCGGCGCGCTCCAGTACTTTGCGGCTGGCCGGAATCGGCCCCAACCCCATCATCGCCGGATCAACCCCGGCATGGGCATACGCCACCAGACGCGCCATCGGCTTGAGGCCGTGCGCGCGGACCATGTCGCCATTGGCCATGACCAGCGCCGCCGCGCCGTCGTTGAGGCCGGACGCGTTGCCGGCGGTGACGGTGCCGTCCTTCTTGAACGCGGTCTTCATCTTCTCCAGTCGCTCGGCCGTCACGTCGCCACGCACATGTTCGTCCTGGGCGAAGGTCACGGTGCCTTTGCGCGTGGCGATCTCGATGGGCACGATCTGACCCTCGAAACGGCCCTCGGCGATGGCGTGGGCGGCGCGCTGCTGGCTGGTCAGCGCCAGGGCGTCCTGATCGGCACGGGTGATGCCGTAATGCTCGGCGATGTTCTCGGCGGTGATGCCCATGTGAATATTGGCGAACGGGTCGTGCAACGCGCCGAGCATGTAGTCATACGCCTGCACGTTGCCCATGCGCGCACCCCAGCGGGCCTGGGGCATGATGTACGCGCCACGGCTCATGGATTCGGCGCCACCGGCCAGCACGGCCTGGGTGTCGCCGAGCATCAGCGACTGCGCCGCCGACACGATGGCCTGCAGGCCGGAGCCGCACAGGCGATTGACGTTCATGGCGGGGGTTTCTTTGGTCAGGCCGGCTTCCAGGGCGATGACGCGGGAGAGATAGGCGTCGCGTACTTCGGTAGGGATCACGTGGCCCATGACCACATGGCCGATGTGCTCCGGTGCGATACCGGATTTGGCCAATGCGGCGCGGCTGACCTGGGTGCCCAGTTCGATGGGCGAGACGTCCTTGAGGGAACCGCCGAATCCACCGATGGCGGTACGCAGTGCGCTGACGACGAAAACTTCGGGTGTGCTCATGGGGACTCCTGACACGTATTGGAATTATGGGGGCGGCACCGCGAAACGGTGTTTCAGCCGGTGCTGACTGCGGGCAAGTCTAGATCGGCGTTCGGGGCGGGCCTATGCCGAAACTGTCCAGATGGGCTGGCGTTCTTTACCATCAGCGCCTGATCCGTGGTGCACCATTCAAAAAGGGAAAGGCGGTCATGCGGGAAAAGGATTCAGTGTCGATCTACTTCGTCCAGTTGATCGTCCACGCGCTGCGCGACCAGCCGCTGCGTTTGCAGTCGGTTCTTGAGGCGGCGGAGATCGACATGGCGCTGCTCGACGACCCCACGGCGCGGGTCTCGGCCAGCGCGTTTGCGGCGTTGTGGCTGATTCAGATCAAGGAACTGGGCGACGAGTTTTTCGGCCTCGACTCCCACGGCATGCCCCTGGGCAGCTTCGCCCTGATTTGCCGGGGGCTGATTCAGGAACCCACTCTGGAAAAGGCCCTGCGCCAGTGCCTGAGCAATTTCGGCCTGTTCCTGCGCGACTTTCGCGGCAGCCTCATTGTTCGCGGCGCGCGCGCCGTGCTCGCGGTGGACACCACCACGGACGACCCGGTCCGGCAGCGCTTCGGTGAGGAAACGTTCTTGCTGTTGATGATCAGCCTGTTGTGCTGGCTCGGCGGGCGCCGCATCAGCATCGACCGCGCACAGTT
This sequence comes from Pseudomonas sp. GW821-FHT02H06, assembly GCF_059421525.1. Lineage (NCBI taxonomy): Bacteria > Pseudomonadati > Pseudomonadota > Gammaproteobacteria > Pseudomonadales > Pseudomonadaceae > Pseudomonas > Pseudomonas sp. GW821-FHT02H06. Next base: position 81,425 of record NZ_JBWKVD010000014.1, on the reverse strand, counting down.
TCGCCAGCGCCGTCAGCGTCTCAGCGACGACTCACTGCTGTGGGGGTTCAACCTGAGTTTTGGCGAGCAACGCACCGAAATCGAGTTCTCCAGCCACTACCTGCGTCTGCCGGTGGTGCAGTCGTTGCCGTCGCTCAAGTCGTTTTTGCGCACTGCGCCGCAGTGGCTGGTCATTCGCTACCGCAACCAGCGCGGGCTGGCGGCACAGGTCTATCAGCGCCTGCGCAACAGCCATTACGGCCACTGGCCGACGCTGCTGGAAATGGCCGATGAACTGAAACTCAGTGCCACCACCTTCCGCCGTCGGCTGGAGCGCGAGGGCTGCGCGTTTCAAGGGATCAAGGATGACGTTCGCCGCGGCATCGCCCAACAGAAGCTGCGCGACACCGAGCTGAGCGTGGTGGAGATCGCGTCCTTGGTGGGATTTCAGGAGCCCAGCGCGTTTCACCGGGCGTTCAAGAAATGGACGGGGGAAAGTCCGGGCGGCTACCGCACTAAGCAAACCACCCGACTCATTACAGCGGACTGATGAGGCGCCACTGGCCTCAGGGCAGCCACGCCTCGCGCCAGGCCTGAACAGCCGCGTCGTCGAACATCCAGTCGCGAAGCACCTGCTCGCGCAAGTCGTCGCCCAGCAGCGCCGCGCTGGCCAGATCCATCGTGTGGGCACGAATCAGGTTGACCCAGGCCTCCAGCGTGTTTGGCACACGCGTCACCGGCAAGTCGCCGGCGTAGGCGCGAACCTCGCTGCAGATCACCGGCACACCGCAGGCGCCCAGTTGCAGCAGGGTGATGTTGTTCTTGCAGGCGCCGAACAGGTTATCCACGGCGGGGAGCAGGGCCAGATCGAGGTTCAGGTCGGCGACGGCTGTGGCGTATTGCTCGGCGGGCGGCCGGTCGTGGAATTCATGGGCATGACTGCGCAGCACGCCCTGGTCATCGCCCATCACGATCCACTCCACCTCTTCTGCCAGGGCCTCGACCACGGCGAGGATCATGTGCAGATCCTGTGGCTGCCAGCGATCACTGACCAGACCGACCCTCGGCTTGCCACCCACGCCACGGCGCGAGACGAGGTTGCCCCAGACCTGAGGCGACAGGCGCGAAGGTAGCAGCCGCACGTCCGCGTGAAATTCGCGAGCGATATCGGCGAGCACTTGGGTCGAAGCGATCACGCGATGGGCCTGGTGCAGGCTCTTCTGCAGCAGGTCAACGCACTCGGCATCGAAGGCGAACGGGTCTTCGCCTGGCGTCCGGGAACCCAGATGAAGGTCATTGATGTCGAGCACCACGAAGGCATCCGGCAACAGCTGGGCGCGGGCGATGGTTTGCAGGTGGTCGGCGTCGAGCCGGGCCTGAAACACCACGACGTTAGGCTTGAAGCGACCCTCCTGAGGAATCGACAGCGCTTGGCTGCTGAGCATGCCGTCCACAACACCGGCGGCTTGCAGCGTCTCGAACGGCGCGATCACCCGCTCATGGGGCGAGGCCCAGAGGCCGGCGGGGTAGGCCAGCACCACCGGATCGCGGCGCCAGGCCATCGGCCGCCAGACCAGCGGCATGTTGAGTTCGAGCTCGACCGATTGCAGGTCGAACGAAAGATTGCGGTTGAAGGCGCTGTCGTTCGCCAGGGTCGGCAGCCATTTGCGGTACATCGCCAGTTGCTCGCCGACGAAGCGCTTGCGCTTGGCCTGCTGCGTGGCGGTGTCGACGTGGGTCTGGCTGACGCTGCCCTCGTGGATCAAGACCGAGTGGGGTGTCCAGACATTCAGGTAGCCGAGGGCGCCGACTTTCATGCACAGATCGACGTCGTTGTAGGACACGACGAAGGCCTCTTCGTCCAGCCCGCCGACTTCCTCGTAAATCGAGCGGCGAACCATCAGGCACGCCGCCGTCACCGCGCTCAAGTCCTGATCCACCTGCACGCGCTGCATGTAACCCTGAATGTGCCCGGGCTCACCGATGTGCTGGTGACCGGCGGGGCCGTCCATGCCCAGGCGCACGCCGGCATGCTGCATCCGCCCGTTGGGGAACAGCAGCTTGGCGCCGACCACGCCGACTTCAGGGCGCAACGCATGATTGAGCAATTCGTCCAGCCAACGCGTATGGACGATGGCGGTGTCGTTGTTCAGCAGCACCAGGTACTCGCCCTTGGCCTGGGCCGCAGCGACGTTATTGATGCGCGAATAGTTGAACGGGTGCGGGTAACGCAGCACGCGCACCTGCGCCGAGCCCAGGGCGTCGATGCGCGCCAGCCATTCAAGGGCTTCGGGGGTCTCGCTGTTGTTGTCGACGATGAGCAGTTCGTAATTCAGGTAGCGCGTGGTGTGCAGCAGGGTCTCGACGCAGCGCTGCAAAAACGGCAGCTGATCCTTGGTCGGGACGATGATCGACACCAAGGGTTGATCGGTGTGGCCGTAGCGCACGTGGTAGCGGCGGGGCAGGGTGTGTTCGATGCTCGCCTGCGAATAACCGCGCACCTGCAGATGGCGCTGCAATGTGGCGATTTCGTCGGGATTATCCACCGCTTCCGGCAGGTCACAGACCAGCAGCGGCTCACTGATGTGAACGATCTGCCCGGCGCCTTCACGCTCATTCAACCGCAAGATCAGGTCGAATTCAGCGGCATCGGCGAAGCGCTCATCGAAGCCGCCGAGGTCCACCAGGGTCTGCCGCCGGAACAGCCAATGACCTGCGGTCAGCAGCGGGTAGCTCAGCAGGTAGTCGAGGTTGAAGTCCGGGCGCATGGCTGAACTCAAGCCACCCCGAGGCCGCCGGTGCATTTCGTCGGCGAAGGCGGCGCGGGCGTCAGGGGATTCGAGCAGCTTCAGCGCGCTGGCAGCGAGGCCAAACGGCGTGAATTGGGTGCCGGCGTCGATCACGATCAGCCAGTCGAAACGGTGGTTTTCGACCACCTGATTCAGCAGCGCGGCAGCGTTCATAGCGCCGATGGTATGGGTGGTCAGCCTAGGGCCGACCAAGGTGGCCAGCAGCTCGGTCGCGTCGGTCAACACCACGACGTTCATGGCAGCGTGCAGGGCGCCGTGGAGGGCCAGGCTGTCGAGGCTGCGCTGAATCTTCTCCGGGGCGTTGCCGACATCCTTGATCACCACCAACAGCGAAGGCGCGCCGACGTCAGCCAGGTGCTGGTCGATCTGCGTTTGCTGGTCGGGCGTCGGGACGCGATGACCGAGCCAGGCCTCGACCTGCTGCGGGTTCAGCCGTTGCGGCAACGGCGCGGACAACTGCGCCAGCAGGTTGAAATCGGTAAACCCCTGGGTTGCCGACAACGGGCGGGCGCTGACCCAGCCGTTGTCCAGCGACGTGCTGGCCCAGCCGGCTTCTCGGATCAGCCGATGAAACAGGGGCAGGTGATCACTGTCCGTGCCGACAATTTCGATGCCTTGTTCGGTCAGCTGTTGCGGCGCGATGCGTGTGCCCGTCAGCGTCGCCGGCAGCAGGATCAGCTCGGCGTCGTGCAGCAACTTGGCGTACAGCGCCAAGTGCCCCAGCGGGCCGACGGATTCACCGTTGAGGGAAAACAGATCGGCGCCCAACGCCAGCAGGTCATCGCGGCGACACAGCACGCTGCTCAACTCACCGATGAAATTGCAGGTGAACTCCCCCAGCAGCCCGACGATGTCAGGCCCATTGAATACCGTGGGCTCGGTGACGCGAAAGCGTGTCGCCAGATTCTCTTGCAGCGCCTCGCCCTCGGCGTTCAACCACTGGCGGTGCGCAGCCACCAGTGAGGCCTGGGGATTGACCTCCAGCGCCGCGACCATCTGCTGAATGCAGTCCGGCGCCAGCACGGCGTCACCCGCCATGAACTTGATGTACTGCCCGGAAGCTTCGGCAACGGCGCGGTTGAAACAGGCGTCTGCGCCCTCGGGAAATTCGTTGCGCAGGTAGCGAATCGGCCAGCGGCACGACGCCCGGTACAGGTCCGTTACGGTTTCTGCCAGACCGTCCGTGGCGTCGTCGCAGATCACGATTTCAATGGCATCGTGGGTCTGCCCGATCACGCTGCTCAGCGCGGTTTCAAAAAAATCGGTACGGCAGACGGCGATGACGACACTGACCAGTCGTTGAGAATCCATGGGGGTATCCGGTAGTTGAAAAACGTGCCTCGAACATCGGCGCATTGACAGCAAAACGGGTGCGCAAGCGACCCGTCATGAAAATGACGCCTCGGGCATGAACATCCGATGAAGCAATATCCCGGCCAACGAATGGGCATCAGGTTTTGCCGTGAAACCTGCATCTACTGGCCAATTAATGGCCCCGCGAGGGTGGCCAGTGGTGCTCGTGAGATACGTCTTGAGGCCTGCTGGAAAGCGTGCTTGAGTAGATTAATGATCGTCGTATTCATGCCGATACTCGAAAGACAGGCGGCTGTGCTTCACGCCGATCACCTTCCAATCACTGCTCCAGGCAGACAGCGGGACATACCATGGCAACACCTTCGAAATTCGATAACGACACGTTCCAGCTGGCCCGCGATCACTTGCAGCACTTCGTCAAGAAGACCGCCGAGTTGCTCCACGAAGAGACCGGACGGTTGTTGGAAGTCGGGCCCCAGGAGCGTTCGCTGGTTCGGGAAAGTTTCACCCAGTTCGCCGTTGATACCTTCGACATCGTCGACACTTACGGGCCGACCCTTGTTGGCGATATCACCCGCAAGAACGAATTCATTGCCGACAGCGCCTATGACTGCGTCGTTTGCATGGAAGTCATCGAGCACACGCTGAACCCGTTCGACACCATCAAGGAGATTCGCCGCATCCTCAAACATGAGGGTTATCTGCTGATTTCCGCCCCATTGAACTGGCGCATACACGGTCCGAGCCCGGACTGCTGGCGCATTACCGAACATGGCTGGAATGCGCTGCTGCGCGACTTCGATATCGTCGAGATCGATATTCTCGAATCCCCGGACCGTGAGCTGTTTCCGATTCGCTATAACGTCCTTGCCCGGTGTAACAAGTTCAAGGAAACCAAAGACAGCGAACTGACGTTCCGTTTCATATGAACGCCGCCATGCACGACACCGTGAAGTCCCTTGAGGCGCTGATTCCCGCGCTCTCGTCGGGCACGTTCAACGTCGACGTGTTCCGCAAGACAGGCGTCTTCGTGGTGCGCAACGCCGTGCCACGGGCGGTCGTAGAAGCATGGCAAGACGAGTGGAAAAGCTTTTACAGCGCGGTGCTGAAGAAGGGCCGGGACGTCAATCGTGCCAACCCGGTGTCCCTCAACGAACAGCTGCCCGAAGGCCTCGCGCACCTGTACCGCGAGCCGGTTTTTGCTAATACGCTGAAGCCGCTGATGGGCGAGCACATCGCGTTGTATAACCATCGCTTTGTGATCAAGGACGCGCTGAGTGCGAACAAAGTGTTTTTGCACCAGGACAGTTGTTATCACGCAGGCAATAGCAACAAGTGCAGCGTTTTTGTGGCGATCAGCGCCGTGAACAAAGACAACGGCGGCATGACGTTTCATGTGGGCTCACACGCGTTGGGTTCTCTGGGCGATGCCGGTGAGATCAATCCCGCCAGTTTCGAGGTGCAGTGGCCGACGGTCACCCCCGAACTTGCGTCGGGCGACTTCGTGATAATGGACAGTCGCTTGTGGCATGAGTCAGGACCGAACGTTTCGGGCGTCGATCGCATCATGGCCGACATGATTATCCAGCCTGCCGACGACCCCACCGGGCAAGAACTGATCTGCGGCGAATGGCAGACCAACCTATTTTTCTCGCCCAAAGACATCACGCGTCACTTCGTCAATTCACGCATTCTGAAGATCGTTAAATACGAAAGAGAACTGGCGCAGTTGAAGGCCGACGCCGCACGTGTCGCCACTGACTCAACCGAATGATTCAAAACGCCGGACCTGTCCGCGCGTTGCAGGTATCAGTCGATACCGCCCCCTGAACACTGACCCCGCTGGCGCAGCTTGACCCAATTATGCGCCCCTGCGTCTGACAACCGATTTGAGGAGAGAAAATGGATACCTGTCTCGCGACCCGCACATACGCGCCTTCAGCGCTGATGCACATTCGGCCCTACCGCGTGCTGAGCATTGAGGACGGCCGGGAAGAAGAGGTCAAATTCTTCATGCCCCCCGCCGACGGCGCCGGCAGCCTGACGGCATTTGAATCGGTGATGCTGCTCAAGCTGGTCCGCGCCATCAACCCGGACTTCGTGTTCGAGTTCGGCACCTTCGACGGGCGCACCACCCGATTGGTGCTGGAAGATCTGCCGGACAACGGCGACAGCGAGCCACGGATTTACACGCTGGACCTGCCGGATACCGACGGCGTCGTGTTCCAGGGCGATGACAAGTTGCTCGCCGAAAAGGCCGTGCTGTCGAGCCGCAAGTACAACCAGTCGCCGAAAAAGGCCATGGTCAGGCAGATCCTGCAAGACTCCATGACCTTTGATCCGTCGCCCTATGTGGGCAAGTTCGATTTCATCTTTGTCGATGCCAACCACGAGTACGAATACGTCAAGCGTGACACCGAAAACTCGCTGAAGATGCTCGGTGGCGACAGCAGCTGCATCGTCTGGCATGACTACGGTAATCCGCAGTTTCCCGAGCTGACCCGCTACCTGGAAGACCTGGCCAGCAGTCTGGAGCTGTATCACATCGAAGGCACGATGCTGGTGTTCCACATGCGCGGCGCGAAGATCGGTGAGGAAAGAACTGCAGCGTGATGACGATGGGCGCTGATCCTGCGCGGGCCACCATAGTGGCCCGCAAAGACAGCATTCCGCCGCTGGAGATTGACTGGGTGTACCGGCGTTTTCGCGAGCAAGCTCGCTCCCATAATTGATCGCAGAACGCCTGACCCACGTCGTTGGCTGCAGTCAATCCAGATGCAACGGCCTGATCGCCTCTCGAGCGCGCCGTTTTTTTGTCTCCCCTCGATTCTTCCAACTTTCCCGGAAACCCCTGTACCCCATATGATCCGTGGCCTGGCGCCTGCTTTTCGGGTTCTGGTTCGGAACTTGCTTCAGTCCCGCTACGCATCGGCGAAGGCGTCCGATCATGGTCCGTGGAGTGGCGAGAGATGGTAGAGCAAGCAGTGGCACTGGAAGAGCAAGTCGTCGCGTTGATCGAAGAAGCGATGGAAGCCGATGAGGGCACCCTCAAGGTCGACCAGCCGCTGGACTGGGATTCGATTGCCCTGGTGACCTTTATGGCCCTGGTCGACGAGCGCCTGGAGAAAACCATTTCGGCTTCGCGCCTGAACAAGTGCGAAACCGTCCGGGACGTCATCACGCTGGTTTCGGAATGAACCCGGTTTCCGGATAAGGCGCTCCATTACCGAAAGCGCTTCAACATCAGGGCGGCCACGCGGCCCTCGCTGTAGCGCTCTCACGCGTGACCCCGTTTTCTGGACAGACTCATGACGTGCACAGCCTCACAACGGATCGCGCCGGACCTGGTGAAAGCCTACTGGCATCCGCTTTGCCTGAAGTCCCAAGTGGCCGACGACAAGGATTTTGTGCGCTTCAATGTGCTGGATTTCGAAGTCGTGGTGTTCAACGACGCGGGCAATCTGATCGCCTTCGACAACCGCTGCCCCCACCGGGGGACGCGGTTTTTCACCGAAGACGCAGGCCATCAACGGATTCTCTGCCCCTACCACGGCTGGAATTACGCGGACGGTCAGCTGCGCATCCCTGACGCCAAGCGTTTCGTCGGTTGTGACATCGGCAGCGCCAGCCTGAATTTCTTCAAGCTGGCGACTTGCGGCGAGTTGGTGTTTTTTGCCATCGAACCGCGGGCGTCGTTGCCTGACCAGTTGGGCCAGGACATCTTCACCCTGCTTGAGCAGACCACCCCGGATTTGAACAAGCCCTCGGATTTCAATCGGTACGCCTTCGAAGCCGACTGGCCGATTTCCCTGGAAAACGCCCTCGAGCCGTACCACATCCCCCTCGTGCACCGGGACACCTTGGCGACCCTGAAACTGGGCGCCGGCGAGAATGTGTTCTACGGCGAGAACTCCATCTGGTACGCCCCGGTGGAGAACGAAAAGGTCGCCCGACGGCTGGAAAGCCTGTCGCGCTTTTTCACCCCGAGGGATGCCTACGCGGGGTACGTGAGCCTCTTTCTGTATCCGTTTTCGATGCTGTCCTCGACCTACGGCTATTCGTGGTCGATGCAGAATTTCTTTCCTTCTGCACAACCCGACCGGACCTGGTTCACCAGCCAGCTGTACCCGCTGCGTGCCGCGTCCGAGCGATACGACGAGATCGTGTCCACGTTCATGACGTCCACGGCCGAGAACAACCGGGCCGTGTTCGAAGAAGATCACACCATCTGCAAAAGAATTCCTGGCGACACCTGGTCCTGGAATGCCCCGCGTTATCACAGCTCGCTGGAAGCCAAGCTTCTGCATTTTCGGGCGTCCTGCGCGGAGTGGGCACGACAGGCCGGTGCCGTCACAACGGTTGGCGAGGAACGGGTATGAGTAGCGTCACTGGCAGTAGCGATGACGCAGTGCGCAGCATTGCCAACGTCAAAATCAGGGGCATCGCCTGTGCGCTGCCCAAGGGCGTGTCGGATGTCGCGGACCTGACCGGGCGCTTCGGCGACGAGAGCATCGCCAAGATCATGGCCAGCACCGGCATCGAGCGCCGGCATGTGGTGCAGGACGAATGCACGTCGGACCTGTGTGTCGAGGCGGCCGAGCGTCTGTTGGCGGATCTGGCCATCGACAAAACGTCCATCGACACGCTGATCTTCATCACCCAGACCCCGGACTACGTGCTCCCGGCCACCGCCTGCACCTTGCAACGGCGCCTCGGTTTGCCGGTCACCACCGCCGCGCTCGATGTGAACATGGGCTGCTCGGGTTACGTGTATGGACTGTGGATGGCGTCGGCGATGATCGCCGGTGGCGGCAGCCGACGCGTGCTGCTGCTGGTCGGCGACACCATCAGCAAACTGGTAGCGCCGGGCGATCGCTCGGTGGCCGCGCTGTTTGGCGATGCCGGTTCCGCCACGTTGCTCGACCACGATGACACCGTTGCCGGCGCGCCTTTCGTGCTTGGCACCGATGGCCGTGGCGAGAAGAACCTTATCGTGCCCGGCGGCGGGTTTCGTGACCGCAAGGGGGCCGATGGCTCCACCAGTGAAGACGATGTGCGTGGCCCGTTCGACCTGTACATGAACGGCACCGAGATCTTTGCCTTCACCCTGGCCCGCGTGCCGGGGCTGGTGCGCACCCTGGAAAAGCACGCCGAGGAACAGCAACGCTCCATCGACAAATATGTGTTCCATCAGGCCAACCGCTTCATGCTCGAGCACCTGTCGAAGAAGACCAAGTTGCCGGCGGAAAAGGTCGTGCTCAATCTGCAGAACGTCGGCAACACCAGCAGCGCGTCGATTCCCTTGGCGTTGAGTCTTGGCGCGAATGCGGCCACGGCCGACAGCGGCTCGACCCTGCACGGCCAGCACCTGCTCGCCGGTTTCGGCGTGGGTTATTCGTGGGCCGGCTGCATCGTCGATCTCGACAACACGTGGATCAGCCCGCTGACGCTGGTCGGCACAGACAGTAGCGAGGCGTAAGTGCAGAGCAATCCTTTTTCCCTGGACGGCATGTCCATCCTGGTCACCGGCGCGTCTTCCGGGATCGGCCGTGAAGTGGCGATCTGGCTGAGCCGACAGGGCGCACGAATCGTCGCCGTGGCCCGTGACGCTCAACGCCTGGAAGAAACCCTGAGCCAGTTGCACGGCGAAGGGCATTCGGTCGAAGTCTTTGATTTTCTGGGTGGCGGCGACGTCTCCGCCTGGCTGAAAGCCCTGTCGCGCAACGGCTCGCCATTCGACGGTCTGGTGCATGCGGCAGGCGTGCAATTGCCGCTGCCGATTCGGGCCATGGGCCTGGATCACTGGGAAACCATTTTCGCCACCAACGTCACGTCCGGTTTTTCCCTGATCAAGGCGTTCAGGCAAAAAGGCGTGTGCCGCAACCCGTCGAGCATCGTCATGCTGTCGTCGGTCATGGCTCAGGTCGCCCAACCCGCGTTGATCGGTTACTGCGCGAGCAAGGGCGCGGTTGAATCCATGGTTCGCGCCGCCGCCCTTGAGCTGGCGCGGGAAGGCATTCGCGTCAACGCCATTGCGCCCGGCGTGATCAAAACCGAAATGGCGGAGAAACTCGAAGGCCTGGTCGGCGAAGACGCCATGGCCGCCATCGAACGCAAACATCCGCTGGGGCTCGGTCATCCGCTGGACGTGGCCTACGCCGTCAATTATCTGCTGTCACCGGCCGCGCGCTGGGTCACGGGTACGTCGCTGGTTGTCGATGGAGGTTACCTGGCCGAATGAACACCAAAAAACTCATTATCGTCGGCGCAGGCGGGCTGGGCCGGGAGGTCCATTCCTGGCTCAAGGACTGGGTCGAGCACAACCCGGATTACGTCATCGGCGGCTTCATCGATGACGGCAGCCTGTCGCTCAATCGCTTCAATCATTACGCCGACATTCTCTCGACCATCGACGCCTACGAACCGGCCGACGATGAGCTGCTGCTCTGCGCCATCGGCAAGCCCGCCGACAAGAAATACGTGGTGGAAAAGCTGCTGGCCAAGGGCGCGGCGTTCTTCACGCTGATTCACCCGACGGCCATCGTTGGCGAGAACGTGACGATCGGGCGGGGCGTGCTGGTCTGTCCGTTTTCGGTGCTGTCGGTTGATCTGGTCGTTGGCGATTTCGTCACGATCAACTCGCTGTGCACCGTCGGCCATGACACCGTCATCGGCCAGTTCTCGACCCTCAGCGGGCACTGTGATCTGACCGGCGGCGCGGTGCTGGAAGACGAAGTGTTCCTCGGTTCGCGCGCCTCCGTGCTGCCCAAGGTGCGCGTCGGAAAAGGGGCTGTGGTCGGCGCCGGCAGCGTGGTGCTGCGGACGGTCAAACCCGGCAGCGTGGTTTTCGGTGTGCCGGCCAAGTGCATCTCAGGATAAGAACGACATGCCTACCTACGCTCGAATCGCCGAAATCGAATACGAATTGCCCGAGGGCGTGCTCGACAACCAGATGCTGGCCGAAGCGTTTCCGGAGTGGGACGTCGACAAGATTTTCCAGAAGACCGGGATCAGCCAGCGGCACATCATTGCCGACGACGAGACCGCCTCGGACCTGGCGTTTCGCGCCTGCGAAAAACTTTTCGCCAACAGCGCCACGGCGCGAGAGCAGATCGACTGCCTGATCTACTGCACCCAAAGCCCCGATCACATGCTCCCGGCCACCGCCTGCATCCTGCAGCATCGCCTGCAACTGTCCCAGCACTGCGCCGCGTTCGATTTCAATCAGGGTTGTTCGGGATTTATCTACGGGCTGGGCATTGCCAAGGGCTTCATCGAATCCGGCCAGTGCAAGAACGTGCTGCTGATCACCGCCGAAACCTACAGCCGCTACATCAACCCCCGGGACAAGAGCGTGCGCACGCTGTTTGGCGATGCGGCGGCCGCCACGTTGATCAAAGCGTCGGACGAGGAGGGGCCTTGCCTCGATCGTTTTCGCTACGGCAGCGACGGCGCCGGAGCGAACAACCTGATCGTACCCATGGGCGCTGCCCGCCGGCCGTTCGATGCAGAACAGATGCCCGTCGATTACGAAGACGACAGCGGCAATGTCCGTTCGGACGCGGACCTGTACATGAACGGCCCGGCGATCTTCGAATTCTCCATGACCCGGGTCCCGGCCTTGTTCGCCTCACTGTTCGACGAGCAGTTCACGGTCGAGTCTTCCGACCTGTTCGTCTTTCACCAGGCCAACCAGTTCATGCTCGAAGCGCTGCGTCGTCGACTGAAGCTGGCGCCGGAGAAATTCATCACCGAATTCAAACACTGCGGCAACACGGTGTCGTGCAGCATTCCGATCGCGCTGAAAGAGGCGCTGAAGAAAGGCCAGGTGCAACCCGGCAGCGTGATCACGGCGGTGGGGTTCGGCGTGGGGTATTCGTGGGGTGGCTGCGTGATTCGCTGGTGAGCGAAGGCGTCACCCTCCGGCGCGTAAGGTGACTGTTCAGCCGCACGCAAAAAGGGCTCCACGAAGGAGCCCTTTTTTATTCAGCGGTCCAGCAACACCTGACGCCAGCGCTGCAGATACGCCTCATCCATAATCCAGTCACTCATCACGCGCTGCTTCAACGCCTGCCCGAGTCGTTTTGATTCGTCCAGATCGTTGAGGTGCTGGTCGATCGCGTCGGTCCAGTCGGCAGTCGTGTTGTGTACCCGCGTCAGCGGCAAATTGTTGCGCAGGCCCTGCACGTCGGTGGCGATGACCGGATAGCCACAGGCGCCGAATTCCAGTGCCAGGCGGCAGCTTCTGTGTTCGCCGAACACATCGTGGCCGGCTGGAATCAGGGCGAGGTCCAGGTCGAGACACGCCAGCACGCCGGGGTACAAGACACCTTCCACCGGGCTGCGCCATTCATGAACATAAGGGCGCAGGGCCTGCGGGCACGGGCCCATGATGATCCACTCGACCCGGTCGGCGAAGGCCTTGATCACGTCCGCAATCAACGCCAGATCGTTCACCTCAGCCTGCGTGCCGACCCAGCCGACCCGTGGCTTGTCATGGGGCAGCGACTGGCACTGCACTCGCCGCCAGTGTTCGCTCAAGCGGGTTTCGATGACGTGAATGTGCGGATGCAATGCGCTCAGTTCGTCGGCCAGACCTGTGCTGGACACCACCACCTTGTCCATCAGCGCAAGGCTGGCCTCAAGACCGGCACGCACCTGTTGCGCTGAAGGCGCGCCCGGCAACCGTTCGGCTGACGGCGGGTATTGATCCATGTCGCAGATTCGCAGCGCCTGGCTGTGAGCCTTGATCGTGCGGATGTCGGCGAGGGACGCGTCGCTCAAGGGGCATTGGAGGATCAACGCGTCCGGGCGCAGGCGGGTGAACTCGCCGAGGGTCAGGACGTCTGGCACGGACACATGCTCGATCAGCAGCGCGTCAGCGAGGGTGTCCAGCGCACCGTTCAGGCGTTGGCTCGCCGGGCAGAGGTCGTTCAGGTGGGACAGCACGATCGGCACGGGGCGCCAGCTCAGCGGCCGCCAGGTCAGTGCGGTGTTGGTTTCCAGCTGCAGGCCCTGGGCGCGGGCTGAAAAATTGTCGTTGTACGCAGGGTCATGGGTGATGTACTTCAGCCATTTGGTGTACAACGCGTGCTTTGCGTGTTCATCCGGCGCTTCGGCCTGGGCCGCTTCGTGAAGCAGCACCACGTGGGGCGTCCAGACGATCAACCGCCCGGATTCCTTCACGCGCAGGCACAGGTCGACGTCGCGATGACGATTGTTCAGCGCGCCCTCGTCCAGCCCGTCCGCCGCATCAAACAATGCCCGACTGATCATCAGGCACGCATCGCTGACCGCGCTGTAATTCTGATCCACCGTCAGCCGCTGCATGTAGCCTTCGCTGGCGCCGCTCTGGCCGCGGAACACCGGGGTGACCGGCTCGTGCAGGCCAAGGATCAGGCCTGCGTGGCGGATGGTGTTGTCCGGCGCCAGCAGTTTTGCGCCGACGATGCCGACTTCCGGCCGCTGCGCATGATTGAGCAGGTTGTCGAGCCAGTCGCCGTGCAACACGGCGGTACTGTTGTCGAGCAGCAACAAGTACTCGCCGGTCGCCTGGCGTGCGGCGCTGTTGTAGAGGGCAGAGCGGTCGAATTCGCCGGGATGACGCAGCACGCGCACCTGCTCCAGCCCCATGGCCGCGACGCCGTTCAGCCAGTCAACGGCCTCAGGCGTCTGACTGTCGTTGTCGACGATGAGGATCTCGTAATTCGGGTACGTGGTTTTTTCCAGAATGCTCTCGACGCATCGCTGCAGGAGCAGGATCTGATCCCGGGTGGCGATGATGATCGAGACCTTGGGCCGGCCCGCGTGGCCGTACTTGATTTGGTACTGCCGGGGCCGCGTCTCGATCACTTGGCCGTTTTCATAGCCCCGGGCGAGCAAGTGGCGCTGCAGCGTCCGCGTTTCATCGGGGTTCGACTCGCGTGCGTCAGGGCGATAGGTGACTAGGGGCTCGGCAATGTGTTCGAGGCCGCCCATGCCATCGTGCTCGATCAGGCGAAGGATCAGGTCCAGCTCAAGGGCCTGAGGGTAGTGCGGGTCGAATCGGCCGGCATCGATGACCGAATAGCGGTTGAACATCCAGTGCTTGCTGGTGACGGCGGGGCAACTGAGCAGATAGTCGAGGCTGAAGTCCGGCCGCAGCATGACTTCCGACGTGTCGTCCTGGGGCTGGGCGATTTCATCGGCGAACAGGGCCCGGGTAGTCGGCCCTTCGCTGATCTTGACCGCTGCCTTGAACAATCCGGCCACGCTCACGGTCGCGCCTGCGTCGAGCATCAGGAACCAGTCGAAACCCTGTTCGTCCATCAGCCGGTTGAGCTGCGGCGCGGGGTTGTGCCCCGTCACCGGCAGATAAATGGCGGGACTGTCCGCCACGGGTTGGGGCGTGTCACGGCTGCCGTCGTAGAGCACGAATACGCTCGGGGGCATCCAGCCGCGGGTGGCGGCTTCGACGCTGACCAGGGTCTTGATCAGCGCCTGCTGGCGATTGTGAAGGTCGCAAATGATGACCGCAAAGGTCGGCGCGCCATTGTGCTGCTGGAAGTACTGCACGATGTGCGGCTTCTGCGGCCCGGCGGGGCGTCGCTGCCAGGCCCACTCCAGAATCTGGTCCTGGCGGATCTCCGACGAGGATTTCTGCAGAAACCAGGCTCGCAGGTTAAAGGGCGCGAAGTTCTCCCGGTCACGCAGGGGGGCGACCTTTACGTCGCCGTTGTCAGCCAGCTCGCGCAGCCATCCCAGCTCTTTGGTGATGCGGTAATAGTTGGCGTGACCTTCTTTGGCGATCTGCGGCGTGGCCCTGGCGATGCTGCTGCTCTGGGTGTCGGTCATGCGGAAGCGCGACAGCGGTCGGCCGAGCAGGGCCAGATTGCCTTCTCGGAGCAGCTTGACGTACAGGCTCATATCGCCAAGCCAGTGAATAGGCAGACCTTTGAGCGACATGATGTCCTGACCATACGCCAACACGCTGTCGCGCCGGCACATGACCGAGCTGGGTTCACCCATGAAGGTCAACGGCAGCTCCGAGAGCAGCGCCACCAGCTCCGGCCCGTGTATGACCACGTCTTCCTGGAACGGGAAAAACGTCAGGACGTTATCACGCAGAACGTCGCCTTTCTCGTTGATCAGTCGACGGGTGGCCGCCGCCAGGGTGATGTCCGGGTAACCGTGCAGCACGTCGACCAGCGCGCTCACACACTCGGGCTCCAGCAGGTCGTCGTCGTAGAGAAACTTGATGTACTCGCCCCGCGCCTCCCTGACCCCGCGTGCGCCGTTCAGCGCCTCGCCCAGCGAATCTTCGTTGTAGAAATAACGAACGGGAAACGGGCTGTCAGGGGTCAGTTGATCCACCAGCGCGCGAATGCCGCCGTCACGACAGTCGTCGCAGATCACGATCTCCAGCTGATCGTAATCCTGGGCGAAGGCACTGCGCAGCGCCAACTCGAAGTACGTGGGCTTGTAGGCGGGAATGACGATGCTGACTAGGCGTGAAGCGCTCATCGGGTTACCTTGCGACGGATGACGGGCGCCGGTTCACGCTCATGGGGGCGGACCGGCGATGTGAATGTGGGCGCGGCTCAGCGGTGCTCGGCCAGCACCGTCTGCATGATCGCGATAATGCGGGCGAATTCATCCGGGGTGAGGCTATCGAAGATCGGCAGGCACAGAACCCGATTCGACACGTCGCTCGCCACCTGCAGGCGGTCCGGTTTGGCGGATTCCAGGCTGCGGTACATCGGGAACGACGAGATCAACGGGTAGAAATAGCGCCGGACCAGAATGTCCTGCTCGCGAAAGCGCTCGAACAAGGCGTCTCGGCTGATGGGGAAGGCGTCGCCCACCAGCACCGGGAAGTACGAATAGTTGTGGTGCTCGCCGGGGCTCCAGAGCAAATCGATGCCCGGTATTTGCGTCAGTGCTTCGCGGTACATCGAATCAATCTGCTTTCTGCGTTCCAGCGCGCCATCGATGTAGTTGAGCTGCAACAGGCCGAACGCGGCGTTGATCTCGCTCATCTTGCCGTTGATGCCGGGGGCAACGACGGTCACTTCATCGGCGAAACCGAAGTTCTTCAGGTAATCGATGCGTTTTTTGGTTTTAGCGTCCGGGCAGACAATCGCGCCGCCCTCGAAGGTGTTGAAGACTTTGGTGGCGTGGAAACTGAGCACCGACAGGTCGCCGTTGCGCAGCAGGCTCTGCCCCTGGTGCTGCACACCGAAGGCGTGGGCGGCGTCGTAGATCACTTTCAGGCCATAGCGGTCGGCGATTTGCTGGATGCGGTCGACGTCACACGGCATGCCATAGCAATGCACCGGCATGATGGCCGTGGTCGCCGGGGTGATGGCCTCTTCGATGCGGTCAGGGTCGAGATTGAAGGTGCCCGGCGCGATGTCGACAAACACCGGTTTGAGCCCGTTCCACAGCAGCGAGTGGGCGGTGGCAACGAACGAGTAGGGCGTGGTGATGACTTCGCCGGTCACGCGCAACGCCTGCAACGCCGTGAGCAGCGCCAGCGTGCCGTTGGAAAACAGGCACAAGTGGTCGACGCCCAGGTACGCGGCCAGGTCTTTCTCCAGCTTTTCATGGAAAGGCCCGGCGTTGGTCAGGCGCTTGCTGTCCCATATCTGCTGCAGATACGGCATGAACTCTTCCAGCGGAGGCAGCAGAGGCTGGGTGACCGGGATCGTTTTACTCATAAGCTTCCTGTGCTCTCTGACGCGCTGCGGTCTGTGCGCGTTGACGCACGGCGGAACGCCCGCGCTGTGATGGCTGGCGTCGTCGAACGCTCGCCGTCATCGAAATGGCGTTTGCGGCGCTATGGCACCGAAAAAGCAAGAAGCCGGCCAACCCGCCGTGCGGCAAAGATGCGCTTGATATTCCGAACGCCTGACGCTTATTTTGTACGCCTTGCCGCCCTGCGGCCTGCCCCATAAAAAGGATTTGAGTCATGAGTAGCGATGACCACCATTCACTCGCGCAGCGACTGATGGGCATTGATGAAATTGAATGCGTCACGCCGGATCTGAATGGCGTGCCCCGAGGGAAGGTGATGACCGGGGAGGGCTTTCTCGAAGGCCGTCGGTTGCAGCTGGCGCGGGGCGTGCTCCTGCAATGCATCATGGGCGGCTATCCGCCGTCGAAATTCTATGGCAGCGACGATGGCGACCTGGCCTTGATCGCTGACCCGCAGCAGATCCACCGTCTGCCGTGGAGCGACGAGCCTCGCGCACTCGCAATCTGCGACGCCGACGAGCTCGACGGCCAGCCGTCGCCGCTGTCCACCCGCGGCCAGCTCAAATCGGTGATCGCCCGCTACGCCGGGCATGGCTGGTCACCGGTGGTGGCCACCGAGCTTGAGTTCTTCGTCTTCGGCGCCAACCCGGATCCGAGCCAGCCCTTCCAGCCGCCGGTCGGTCTGGACGGTCGTCGCGAGGACGGCCAATCGGCGTTCAGCATCAGTTCCAACAACGGCCTGCGGCCGTTCTTCAAGGAGGTCTACGCCTGCATGGCGGCGCTGGGCCTGCCCCGCGACACGGTTATGCACGAGATGGGCGTCAGCCAGTTCGAGATCAACCTGCTGCACGGCGATCCGCTGCTGCTGGCCGACCAGACATTTCTGTTCAAGCACATGCTCAAGGAAGTCGCGCTCAAGCACGGCCTGATCGTGGTGTGCATGGCCAAACCGCTGGCGCACACCCCCGGCAGTTCGATGCACATTCACCAGAGCGTGGTCGCGACCGCCACCGGCCAGAACATCTTCAGCGACGATCAGGGAGAGGCCACTGAGCTGTTCCATCACTTCATCGGCGGGCAGCAGGCGGCGATGGCTGATTTCACCGCGTTGTTTGCGCCCAACGTCAACTCCTATCAGCGCCTGTGCCATCCGTTCGCCTCGCCGAACAACGCGTGCTGGTCCCACGACAATCGTTCGGCGGGCCTGCGCATTCCGGCCAGCGCACCGGTCGCCCGTCGGGTCGAAAACCGTCTGCCCGGCGCCGACGCCAACCCGTATCTGGCCATTGCGGCCAGTCTGGCTGCGGGGCTTTATGGTATCGAGCACGCGCTGGAACCGTCGCCGCCGATCCAGGGCGAATTCGTTGTGCCCGATAATCTGTCGTTGCCATGTACCCTGCACGCTGCCCTGGAACGTCTGACTCGCAGCTCGTTGGCCAAGGAACTGTTTGGTGCCGAATTCATCGAAGGCTACGTCGCGTCGAAGACCCTGGAACTGACCAGCTTCTTCAACGAAATCACCCCCTGGGAGCGCCGCGTTCTGGCCGCTCAGGCTTAAGAATCGCTGTTCGGAAATCCTCTGAAGCCGGGGATTTCCGTTTTTTGGAAAGCTATGCGCCAAATCTGGAAGTCCTTTCGAGCGCTGTATTTTGCCTCGCTGATGATGTTGATCGGCTCGGGCCTGCTCAGCACCTACCTTGCCTTGCGTCTGGCCGCCGATCAGGTCGATGGCCTGTGGGTGGGTGCGTTGATGGCCGCGAACTATGTCGGTCTGGCCCTGGGCGGCAAGATCGGCCACCGGCTGATCGGCCGGATCGGGCACATTCGCGCGTACGCGACCTGCGCCGGGATCGTCGGCGCGGCGGTGCTGGGCCACGGGCTGTTCGACTACCTGCCGGCGTGGATTTTCCTGCGGATGATTGTCGGCCTGGGCATGATGTGCCAGTACATGGTCATCGAGAGCTGGCTCAACGAGCAGGCCTCGCCCAAGCAGCGCGGCACGGTGTTCAGCCTGTACATGATCGCGTCGTACCTCGGGCTGGTGCTCGGCCAGCTGATTCTGGTCATCCACCCGCAACTGGGCCCTGAGCTGCTGATGCTCGTGGCGATGTGTTTTGCCCTCTGCCTCGTGCCCGTGGCAATGACCCGCAGCATTCACCCGGCACCGATGCACCCGGCACCGCTGGAGCCGCTGTTCTTCATGCGCCGGGTGCCGCAATCCCTGACCACCGTGTTGAGCGCCGGCATGATCATCGGCTCGTTCTACGGTCTGGCGCCGTTGTATGCCGCGCAACAGGGGCTGTCGACCGAGCATGTCGGCCTGTTCATGGCCAGCTGCATCGGCGCGGGCCTTATCGTGCAAGGCCCGCTGGGCAAGCTGTCAGACCGCTACGACCGCGCCTGGCTGATTCGCGGCGTGGCAGGTTTGCTGGTGCTGGCCTCGCTGCCGCTGGCGATTCTCCCCAGCGTGCCGATGGAGCTGTTGCTGGCGGTGGGATTCCTGGCGTCCCTGCTGCAGTTTTCGCTGTATCCGCTGGCCGTGGCCTTCTCCAACGACCACGTCGAAGGCGAACGCCGCGTGTCCCTGACCGCTATGCTGCTGATGACGTACGGCGTCGGCGCCAGCGTCGGCCCCCTGGTGTCCGGCGTGCTGATGAAGATGTTCGGCAGCAACATGCTCTACGCCTTCGTCTGCTTCGTGGCGCTGGTGCTGGTGCTGCGTATTCGTCCAAAAGCCGTCACCAACCTGCACCAGGTCGAAGACGCCCCGCTGCACCACATCGCGATGCCCGACAGCATGTCCAGCTCCCCGCTGGTAGTTGCCCTTGACCCTCGGGTTGATGAGCAGGTCGTGCAGGATCAGATGCAGGACGTTGAGCCTGAGGTTTCGTCGGATGTGGCGCCGGATATGGCGGCTGAATCTGAAGTGCAGCCAGAGATGGTGGAGCGGGTTGTGGCGTCGGGTGAGGGCGTTGTGCGTCCGGTGGCGATTATGGATGAGGAAGTGGCTGCTGAACCTGATGCGGCTGGGCCGGAGGAGGCGGTTGAAGTGCGTCGGGATGTCGGGGTGGATCGGCCTTTGTGATGGGGCCTGGCTGATTCCGACCCCGCCGAGTGCATCTGCTTTACCGCTAAACCTGTAGGAGCGACCGGGGTGGCGGTCCACCTTGCCCGCGAAGGCGCAATGTAAGTGACATGGATTTCGCCTGGCCTGGCGCATTTGCGAGCAAGGTGGAGCGCCACCCCGGTCGCTCCTACAGTTGATCTCCATTCAACTGCCGATCAGTCGCGCGCTGAACCTGCGGTGCGCTTGCTCAAGAATGCGGTGCATCATCCGGCAAAACTCTACGGGGTAGATCCGGCCTCCAGCAGCCACTGCAGGAATGAATCCCAAGGGCTATCCTCGTATTCCCCGAATGTTTGCCTGTTACGTTCGGCGCAGTCACGCAGCGTTTTGGCAAACTGCGGCTCGCCTTCACGCGTCAGCAGGTCTGCCATTTTCGACAAAGCATCCGGATCGCCATTGAGAGCGGCCCGCCACCTGAGTGACGTTCCAAGACCCGCCGGATCAAAATCCGGTCCCTCAGAATGTGTGACTAAAATATCCGCCAGTAGGTTATGTCCCGCTGGAACCTTGTTTTGTAGGAGCCAGGCCACCAGCGTGACGGCGTAGAGAGGGTAGCCTTCGTCAAGATTCAAAGTCACCAGGCGCGCAGCGGCTCGCCAATAACCTTCTCGAGCCGCCTCAACATAGTTAAATCTGGCCATAGGCCCGGAAGCGGGCTTTTCCGCTTCGTCGAACGCGGCCAGTGCGAATTTGCTTGGTTTCTTCAGGCTGATAGGGGTACAGGAGAAGTATTTATCGTCAACCGTGGCTTCAGGCGTCCTTATCCAGATTTCTTGATCCCGGATGGCGTCCCTAATCACTCCCGACACCGCTTGCTCGCTGATAGATTCGAAAACCCACTCCGCGCTTGCATAGTCTAGATCGAGAAGCGGATTCCAGTTAAAGACGTACGAAGCAGCGCCGGGTGATTTAATAATAAATGGTTGGTTACCGAATTGGCTTATCGCAAGAAAGCTCATCACTGAGATTGACGCAAGCACGAAGCACAAGAGTTTGTTCGATCGTTTAGTCATGAATTTTAATCCCAGCTACGCCATTGCAATTTCTTTCTGATAGGCTTGAGCTTCAGTCTTAACGGGCTCAACCGCAATCCGGTTGTTGGACTGAGATCTTTTCGTCTGCTCATTTCATTAATCGTTAACTTACTTGGCGCTAACGGCGTAATGGCTGCATCACGAGCACGCTTCCATTGAAATGTCTCGTCCCAGACGGGAAGTTTTGTTGGGGGAAGTGGAACGATTTCGTCGATGTCCAGCACTTGGGGATCAAGATTTTTGTACCTGGTTAGAAAGCGTGCAATAAGTTTGTATCGCCGATCTCCCTCAACACGTTCGTCCGGATTAAACATCCTGGAGTCCCTCTCAAGTCCGCTGCCGTAATCAGTGCTCGCTAAAGCAGATGCGCTTTCGACGTCTCTAAATTTAGTGGCGGTACGAAGGGCGAGCAGCGCTTGTTCAAAATCCCCTTTGTTGGAGCTGATCTCAAAGTACTGATTTGCGGCATCAACACTGCCTTGTGCCATAGCGCAGCGCAGCATGGATAATGCAACAAAGCTGTTTTTAGACGATTGAAGTAGTGATTGTGCTGTCAGGAATTGCGCTTCCGGATTGCCCAAGTCAGCCGCGCGTCTGATGTAGTAGCGCGCAGCCGAACTGTCCTGTTGCACTCCATATCCGGACTCAAGATAAAGCCCCATATCGTAATAGCCCTTGGGGTTGCCATGGGCTAATAGGTGCTTCACCAGACCTATAGCTTCTTCGGCTGGCCTCTCAGCAGTGGTCTTGCCCTGTGTTAGCAAGGCTTGCAAGCCCCTCGCTGCACGATAATCACCATAGGCAGCGGCAATTCGATAGTAACGTGCAATTTGATCGAAATCCTTCGGACCTCTCACTTGGGAGAGGTGCCGTCCAAACTGGTAAAAGGCATCCTCGTGAGGACTGATGTGTTGTAGCCTGTCCGGCTCCTGCACGCACTCAAACTTCGGGTTTCTGGACACAGCATTGTAATCGGTGAAGTCAGGGACGAAGCTTTTTGATTCTTCGACTTTGGTGTCGCAGCCGCTCAGAGATAGCGCTATTAGCAACCCTGCTGATCCGAGGTAGTTCATATCAGTCCTTGTATTTACTATTTGCTTTTATTGCTCATCAGCGAGGTGTATTACCTCAACCCACTCAACGGCCAGCCTGTGGCTGGATCGAGTTGCTTCTCCTCACACATCCGCGCGATCAGTTCTTTGCTGGGTGGCGACGGAGTCACGGCTGCGTCGCGCTTGCGCTTCCATTCGAATGTTTCGTCCCAATCGGGAAGTTTGGCTGGGGGGAGGGGTGCGATCTGATCGATGTCGGGGACTTTGGCGCCGAGGTGTTCGTATCTGTCTAAAAAGGCTTCGATCAGTCGATACCGCCTGGACCGCTCGGTGTCTTTATTGAGTGCGAGATAGTGAAGTCTGTTTTCAGGCTCTACGCCGTTGAATGCGTTTTTGAGCGTCATTGCGGTTAAGGAGTCACCCGATTTAACTGCTAGTTGATAAGCACGCAGTGCCTCCGGAAAATCTCCCTGATTTTGCTTCAAAGCACCATATTCTCCTGCGGCTTTAAGGTGGCCTTGTTCCATTGCACACTTGCGCATTTGAGATGCAACTTTTCCCCCTCCTTTAAGCTGAAAAAGTTGCTCGGCGACATAGTATTGCGCGTCCGGATTTCCTAAGTCGGCCGAGCGCCTAAAGTGGTAGCGCGCAGCTGACCTGTCTTGGCTGACTCCGTATCCTAGCTCTAGATAGTGGCCCATGTCGTAGTAAGCTCCAGGAATATTTAACTCCATGAATTCCTCCGCTAGGTTGATCGTTTCGCGTGCCGGATGCGAAGCATTCGTCATTCCTTGTGATAGCAATGCTTGGAGATTGTTCGCGGCACGATAGTGACCATGCGCGGCAGCAATTCGGTAGAATCGTGCGGCGAGGTTGAAAACTTTCGGTCCCTTTACCTGGGTTAAATGCAGCGCGTAGCGATATAGAGTTTGCGCGTCTGGATGCAATCCCGGTAATGCGTCAGATTCATGCACGCAAGTAAATTCTAGACGTTTGAACGCAACATCGTAGTCAGCCTTTTCAGGAATAAAATATGTCACAGGTTCGTCCCTCATGTCGCAACCGTTTGCGGAAAGCGCCAGTACCAGTAGTCCGTAAAGTTTGATGTTCATTTCAATCTATGTTCTTACGGCTAGGGCTGGTTCGTAAAAATTCAACTAGGGAACATACCGGTTTTTGGTTGGTAGCACCCTGCTCTTGCCCATGCGCTAACTTATTTGCTCTGATTCTCTCACCCCACGCTTTAAACGCTTCACTGATATCCCCTACATCCTCCTTCCCCGTATGCAACCCCCACAACTGCCTCCTCAACGGCCGCGCCACCGCCGGATCCTCGACGCATATATTCAACTCGCTGTCCGAGCTCATACTCCGCTCATTGATATTCGCCGAGCCCAGCGTGGTAAACACGTCATCAACAATCATCAGCTTGCTATGGATATACACTTCCAGCCAGTTATCAGGCGGGGAGTCGGGGGCGACGAGTGTGCAGATATGGACTTTCAATCCCGGGACTTCTGTCGGAGTAATAGGCGCTTTTCTCTCCTGGTGAATTTTCCCCGCCAGCTCTTTGTATTGCCTGACCAGTTCATCCCGTTCGATTTCCAACCGTTCGATGGGTCCATCAAGCCTGCCCATTGCGTCCGCCCGGTCGTAATAGGCCGTCAATTTGCGTAACGCAGCAAAGTGCTCCTCGCGCAGCGCATCGAGCTTCGCCTGCCAGTAATCATCGTGTTCGAGACGCGCCACAGAGGGCATGACTTCACTGCGGCCCAACTGACGAAGCATGCGAAACGTGCCGAGGGCGCCGTCGGCCATGCCTTCGTCGGAGGAGTTGGTGACGACGAACAGGTGCAGGTAGCCGTGTTCGCCGGGGTCGCGGCCGCCTTCGGCATGGCGGCGGGCGATGTCGACAACGGCGTCGGCGAACGGCTTCCAGCGGAAATACTGGTTCTCGATGTAGATGAACTGGGTCGCGTTCTTGATCGCTTGCAGGTACATCGTCCGGATGTCGCGCTTGCCGGCCTCGGTCTGAGTGCGCAGCACTTGCGCCATCATCGGCGGCCCGAAACCTTTGCGCGGTTTGAGATTGGCGGCGAGGGGCTCACGGGCGGTCTGCAGGTCAATGCCGGTTGCTTTAAGCCAGGCCTGGGTGAAGTTGGCGTTCAGGTCCTGGAGCACCGGGCCGGTGACGCGGCTGGATATGTCCTGGCGCGGCGTAGAACCGTTGCGGCCGGACACATCATTCGCACGAGCATGGGCGTGGTCGTCGCGGTCCCAATAGGGGTCGAGCATGTTGTGGCCCATGACGAAACCGACCGCCCGGTCAGCGTGTTCGTAGTCGATCAGCACCATTTTCTGGTGATGGGTGGGGATCACCGACATCGCCGCTGCCTTGCTGGCTGCCTCAAGTTCTGTCGCGCCTTGCTCCCGGGAGCGCGTCCATATTTGATAGGCAATCTCGGCTCGGTCGGCCAGCCCCAGGTCGCGGACCGCAAACTCGATGTTTTCGAAAGGCCGCGCGCCCGCCTTGAACAGTTCTTGTGCCAGTAACTTGGTTAATCGGAAGCCCTTCAGTCCGGGGAACACCCTCCCCACCAGCGAACTGGCACCGGTGTCAGGGGTTGAGGCGCGGCGGTACCATTCCCAGTCATACGCTTGCTGCCACGTGGATCGCCAGTCGCCGGCGTGCGATGCAATAGAGGCCACGTTGCGTCCTGGTGTCATGTTCTCCGCGAACATCGCAGTCAGGTGCGCGCTGTCGGACCAGCACAGCACGCGCACCTTCACGCCAAGAGAGGCTTTATTGACCAGCAATTCGCCGATGCACTGCGCCTGACCACCGCCGCGCTTGAACTGCATCGAAGGCTGAAACCCCCAGCAAATGATCTCCACCGAATGTTTTGCCGCCATGATCGCGTCGTGGACGGCGCCGAATGCTCGTTCGCCATTCACCAGCGGCTCGAAGGTCGCAGGCTTGGGCGAATACTCGCTGCACTCGACCATCCAGCGCTGATTCATGACGGCCGATGAGGTCTGGCGGGTGGCGATGGGGCAGGTGATGCTGGGTGTGTTCATCTTCAGGCTTCCGTGTCTGGATGGTTGAGGCGGTCGTAGTCTTCGCGGTACTGACTGGGTGCTTCGCCCGAACCGGGCGTCAGGCTGTGTTGATGGCGATGCAGGCCGCGGTTGGCGCGTGCGCCGTTGTCCTGATCGCCGAGGTAATCACCGCTGACCGGGATGTCATAGCTGGCGCCGTTGGCCAGTTCGACGCGGTAGCGCGAGCGGGATACCCGGTGCTCAACGCTGATTTTCCCGTCGCTCGATATCACACCCTTTTCAATCTCGACCCCGTCGGCGAACACCGTGTAAGGCATGCCGGTCCACGGCTGGTGACTGGCGGCGCTGCTTTGCCCGGCCAGCAGGGTCAGCGTCTGGCCCGCCGTGCTCTGCGGCCACGGCGTCTGCTCGCGGTCCATCTGGCTGGCGTTGCCGATGGTTTTCTTCGCCGCCTTGATGTCTATGGTGCCGGGGGCGTGAATCTGGATATCGCCGTTCTTGAGGCGGATAAAGGCACCGCCGCAGGTCAGCAGAATTTCCTCCTGGGCAGCGATCTCGATGGTTCGCGCCGTGGAGGTGATGCGTACGCTGTCTTTGGCGGTCAGTTCGATGGCGTCGTCCTGGGCCTGAATCTCAACCTTGCCCTTGGCCGCGAACAGCTTCGCCCCGGCGTCGCGGGCAAACAGGCTGATGCTGCGACCCACACTGACCAGCAGCGAGCGTGCACTGGCGAGGTTGATGTCTTCACCGCTGGAGAGGCTGGTGTGGCGGCCGCTGTGCAACTGGATGTTCTCCGGCGTGACAACGGCGATGTCGGCGGGCGCCGAGGCGACGATCAGCGGCGCGTCATAGCCCTGAGAGGTCGCATTGCCCTGGCGGTGGGAATGCGTGGCGGCCTGATGCAGACGGTTCAGGTTGTCGACCCCTTCCTCCAGCGACAGGGCATTGTGCTGAGCGGCGTTGTCGGATAGGGCCGTCATCCGCTGCAAGGCGTCGCTTAACTGCTGGCTGGCCTCGCTGCTGTCCAGATGCCCGCTTTGTGCCTTGGTGCGCCGCCAGGTGCTGAGGTACAAACCCTGCGGCGCGCGAATGGCGCCGGAGGCATCGGTGCGCAATTCAAACCCGTCACCGCGCCAGGCGCCGCGGTCATTGCCCTGTTGATCGACCAGGCAGCCGAGGTTCAGTTGGCTGTGGCCGTGACTGCTGTGGATCTGCGTGCGCAACTGCCCCGTGGTGTCGTCCATCACCTATTGGTTGTAACCGAGCCCGTCGATTTCCTGGCTTTTGTAGCCGCTCATCCGGCCCGTGGAATGCCACGCCGGTTTGTCGCCGCCGTAGACCTGGCCGAGGATCAGCGGGCGGTCGATGTCGTTGTCGAGAAAGGTGACCACCACTTCTTCACCTGCCCGCGGCACGTAGACACTGCCCCAACCGGCGCCGCTGCTGTTTTGCAGCATGCGCCGCCAGCAACTGGGTGCTTTTTTCGGTGATCGGAGGCGGTCCCAGTGAAAGCGCACGCACACCCGATTCAGCGCGTCGGTCTGCAATGGCCCGCCGTTGGGCGCCACGACCACGGCGGTCTGCGGCCCGGGGTTAGCAGGCTTTTGGTGTTCGAAGGCACTGCGGTACGGGACGTCCAGACGTTGGGCCTCGAACGCGTTGCAATAAAATCCTTCGCCTTTCTCGGACGGCTTGTCGGCGCCCAGCTCTTTCAGGCGCGATTGCAGGCTGCCGGGGCGTTCACGGCGTGTCAGTGCAACGGGTAAATTGCTTTGCGCGAAGAACTCGACGGCGATCAGCAGAAACGTACGGCGTTTAGCGGGCCCGTCCTCATACAGCGGATGCCCGTGCAGCTCGAACCCGTGACCCGGGAGCATGTGCCGGACGCCGCCATGGCCGGTGATGCGCCGCGCGGCTGATTCCACCTGCTCGATTTGCACCCGTGTCTGCCAGTTGCCGTCGTCTTCGCTGTGCCACGCGTACTGGCCTCGGTATTCATAACGCTCGAGCGTCTTCGCCGCCCCCGGTGGATTAAGGCCCATGGAGCGGACAGACATGGGCTGGCGGTGAGCGCGGTAATTGTTGCTGCTCCACAGAACGTGGCCATTCAGCAGCGTGTCGGCCTGACTCCATTCCACGATGCTGTCGTGGTCCAGCGCGGCCGTCTGGGTGTGAAAAGGCAGCGCTTCCGGCTCCAGCGGCGGCAGGTCAAGGACGCTGTCGACGAATACAATCCGGTGCTGGTCAGCCTCATGAAGCACGTACCAATAGATGCCGGCCTGCTCGCACCAGCGATGCACAAAGTGGGCGTCGCTTTCGTTGAACTGGGTGACGTAGGACTGCGGCGGATGCTCGTGGCGCAAGTTGAATTCATAGCGGCCTTGCGCCTGGGGATGCCCTCGGAATACGTCGGTGAAGATGTCGATCAACGTCATGTCTTGCCAGATACGGCAGTCCTGACGGTATTCCAGCAGGCTGAACCACGGCGCGAATTCGAGCTGCCAGTCCTGCAAACTGCCGTCGCTGCCGAGGTAGCGCACGCTGCCCACGAAACCGTGTTTGTAACTGTGGCTGCCGTCGGCGGCCTTGATGGCGAGGCGAACCGGCTCGCCGATCAGTTGGTGGGGGTCGAGGCATGTCGATTCGCTGACGACGTCCACGCAGTAACGCGGGATTCGGCCGATTCGCTCGACGCCGTGCACGCGCACGGCCAGCAGCGGCTCGGTCAGTGGCGTCTTGAGTTCGAGCAGGCGTCCTTTCTGGCGGATACCGGCGAAGTTGAAGGGGGAGGGGGTTGCGAAGGTCATGTCGGACTTCCTGTCGGGGCAGTGGGCACAGCGTGAGGGGCGGCGATGATCGACCCGCTGCTTGAATCGCTGTCGGTAAGGTCCATCACCCATTGGGCCTGGCCGGAGGCGGCGCGGGCCGCCAGGCAGCCTAGGGCCATCCGCGTCCATTCGGCAGCAACGGTCCCGACCTGGCCGCACAGCGACGGGGCCTGAACCTGCTGATTGAAGGTCTGCTCGGGGGCGGTATTCGGGGTATCGGTCCGCGCGCCCCGCTTGAGCGAAACGAGGGATACCACCTCTCCCAGGGGCGCCGGATCTGCAGCGTGTGCGTTGGCCGGCAGGGTGGCCCAGCTGTCGAGGCTCAGGCACAGATGGCCGGGCATGCTCAGGTTGCTGGACAGCAATTCGGCAAGCCACGGCCCCGGTGCCTGGCGGGCGATACGGAAACCGCCGCCGGGCAGCCACGCCTGGGGCCACACACCCACCACGGTCTCAAACCAGACCAATGGATCGACATGGGACGGCGGGAACAGATGCACTTCAACCTGCGTCCAGTCCGCAACTCGGTCGAGCAGCGGGCACTGGGTCAGGGTCGCCTGCAGCAGTTCCATGGCGCGGGCGAGCGGGTCGATCGAGGGCAGAGGAATCGCGTCGATCTCGATCCGCCGCAACAGTCGGCGCGAGCCATCGGCAGCCATCAGCCTTGAATCGTGGCTCAGCGCGTTCGCGTGCCTGGGGATGTGCTGGACAGGTAACTGCTGGTCCAGGGAATGCCCGGGCAATCGAAGCCAGACGTCCTCGACGCTGACGCTCTGCGAGCAGAAATCACCTCGGGGTTTGGCCCGGTCCAGCAGGCGCTGGGCGGCTTCCTGTGCCAGCCGTTTCTCGGAAATCCGGTCGTACATGTTCCGCCGCGGCCGGACGTAATGTTGAGGGGCAGGAGGGGGTGGCAGCGGCGCGGGTTTGCCAAGCAGCCGTTTCAAAAAGGAATATTTCATGACGACCCCTACAGGATGCAGCAGTCATCGTGGGTCGCGACGAGGGCATCGCCGCACAGCAGGCGATCCCCGTCGCGGGCAATGGGCCGGTCATCGACGAGGCAGGTTTCATCCCCTTCGGCGATGGCACAGGGGCCGTGAAAGCAGAGCACGCCGTCGCCGTGGCGGGCGACTTCGAGACCGTGCAGGAACGTGGAGGGCGAGCCTTGAATGACTCGACCGCCTTTGAGGGTGGGGTCGTTGAGAACGATGATGGGGCGCATGACGAAACTTCCCTGAGATGTGGCCGCGGCGAGCGTCCATGCTCCGGTGCGTTTGAGCCGCGAAATTAACACAGGGTCAGGGGCTTGAAAGTGGCACAGATTATTTCAAGACGCGTCCTACTTTTGCGCGGTGAAGAGTCCTACACGCGGGCGTGATGAGGTTCGCATTTTGATCGAACAGGCGTGGTTTGGAGGGGGTTGGAGCGGGGCGGGAGGCGTTATGGGAGGGGATCAGGACGCGCTATTTGATGTGCGCGTTATGGGGGGAGGCGATAGCAGCGGATGTGGGCAACCGGCCAGCACGCCCTGAAACGCGCCAGCCGGTCATCACAAACGATCAGAAATCGTCGTCTTTGTCGAAGCGTCGCGCTTCGCGCTGCAGCTGGTACACGAAACGCTCGACCTGACGCTGCACCAATCCACTCATGTTGTGGAAGCGCACACCGGCGAACGTGGTGTTGATCCTTTCTTCGAAGTGCAGATAGCGCAGTTCGACCGGCGTGGTCATGTTGCCGAAGGGCAGGGAGGCGATGAAGCGCTCATAGACCTGGCCCAGTTGCATGCGCTCGGAGATATCGCCCTCAAAGCGCAGCTTGCAGCCGGTGGCGGAGACATCCAGCAGTTTGCCGCGCAACGGAAATTTGAGCCGGTCGCCGCCAATCTCGACATCAATCAGCGAAGCCAGCTTCAGGGCCGCGCGGAACGCGTTACGACGCTGGTGATAGACGACTTCTTCAGGGAGAGGGCCGCGATAGCTGCGCGGCTCTTCGATCACGGTCAGCTGGGCTTTGCTTTCCCAGGCGATGCGCACACCGTCGTGAAAACCTTCGACCCGGAAGGGCTCACCGCTGGCAAGGAAACGCTCGCCATCTCGGGGGATCATCTCGTCGAAAATGACCTGGTTGGTGTCACGGTCGACGTCGATCACGTAACTCTGAAAACGCTGGGTGCGTTCGTGAAACGTGATGATCAACGGGTCATGACTTTCCATCAGCAGCCGCAGATTGGCGGCGATTTCCAACGGGGTGGTCAGTACCTTCGGGGGCTGCGGAACATCGTCCGCGCTTGAGGCATTCACGGTCTATCCATCTCCAGGCAAATAACGGCAGCGTGCAGCGTGCGGCATATTGCCACCACAGTGCGCACCTTGATACAAGAACTTACGCCTGGCTGAGCGGACGCGGCCTGGCCTTGCCCGACGTCGAACCGCGACTGTCGTACAGCGTGGGCGTGTCGCCGCCGTTGAGAATCCTCAACTGCTGTGCCGTGGTGAGTTGCTGGAGCTGGATGAGGCTGCCGTTCTGTTCGTTGGCCGCCTGGCATTCACTCATCAGCGCGCTGAGTTCATCGCCTGCGGTCAACAAGGCTTCACCCACTGACGAATGTTTCGCCACTTCTTCGAGTCCCGCGCGATTGGCGGGCAGACCCAGGCTGGTCATCAGCTGGGTACGTCGGCGTCCATGCTGCTCGAGCACGATCACCAGCGCCTGTTTCTGCGCCAGGATGTGTTCCATCTCGACCATATTGCGCCCGTGAAGCGCCACTGACTCGGCCTTCAGGATATCCAGCAGATGCCGGGTTGGCGCAATGTCGTCCGTGATCAGTTGAAGCAATGTAGTGTCTTGCATCGCATGCCCTGGTGTTTAAGCGTCCAGAAGCCCCTGCGCAGACCTGGGGCTAGCGCTGGGCTTCGAAGTTAAGCAGTTTGCTTGCAACACGATTGCTGTCGACCTTATAGCTGCCGTCGGCGACCGCCTGCTTCAACTCAGCCACACGGGCGCTGTTGACGACAGGCTGATCACGCAACGAATCACTGATCTTCTGCAACTGTTGAGCTTCGCTGCTCAAATGTACTGCCTCACCGCTACCGGGCACGCTCGAGGTGCCGCTGACCGCTGCCGTAGCTTCGGTTTTGCTGGCTTCCTTGGTGCTGGCAGTACGTGTTGTACCGCCAACGGTAGTGGAGCTGTTCAAACGATTGAAGTCGATGACCATGATTGAAAAACCTCTGGGTTCTAGGACGCTTGCCTTGGTTTCGGCCAGACCCGGAATAACTTTAGGGCCCGTGCGAAAACAGTCTCGAATGGACTTCGCACGGAGCACAGGGGTTCCGAGTGTAGGAAAAGCGCAAGCGCAGCGCCAGAGGTCTTACCTTCACATGTCAGTTACATAGCGACCTCGACTTGCCCGGGCGCAACGATATTGGCCTTGATCACCCGCTGGGAGTTGAGGTTCTTCACTCGTATTTGCTCGTTGAAACCGCCGTCGGACAAGGCTTCGCCCGGCATGCGCACGCTCATTGAACCGCTGCGCGCACTGATCACCACCTGGTCGCCCTTATGGACCATTTGCGGCTGATCGAGGTGGACGGGCGTCAGGATCTGGTCGATGACCGTTGGTCGGACAACTTTTTGCCCGACTGCCTGATCGACTGAATCCAGGAAGCCTTGCCCCAGCAGGCTGACGTCGCGTTCGCGCAGCGCCACATCGTTTTCCGTCACGATTGCGTCGCGCTTCATGGGCCGCACGGCCGTGACCACATTGCGGTAAAGGTGTACCTGGGCCGGCACAAACACCGTCCACGGGGACGTGCCTTCGCAGCGAATCTTCACGGTGACGCGGCCGATGGGCTGGGCCGGGCTTTCCAGTGAGGCTGTCAAATCCTTGTCGCACAGCGGCATGCGCAGACGCGGGTCCAGCTGCTTGACTTCAATTTCGTAGCGGCCGGCGGTTTGGTTGGTCGCCATGTAGTCTTCAACTGTGAATTCAAGAAAGCCCTGGGTCACGCCGATAAGTGTTTCAGGCAGGGTCATGTTGTCCGCCCGGCTCAGGCTGGCGGCACACAACAGACACAGCGCGACCAGCACGCAGACAAAGCTGCGGGTTGCGGGTGCCGGGCGTCGGGATACTGTCGTTTGTGTGTTCATGATGAGTAAATAGCAAGGCCCGTGCCGCTTACCGTTCCGGTAGCGCAATTGGTCGTTTTTGGGAGGTGTGGTGCATGGCTGGTGTGATGGATTCAGTAAACCAGCGCACTCAACTGGTCGGGCAGAACCGCCTTGAACTGTTGCTGTTCCGGTTGGACGGCAAGCAGTTGTATGGGATCAACGTGTTCAAGGTAAAAGAGGTGCTTCAGTGCCCGAAACTTACCCATATGCCCAAATCCAGTCCGATTGTGCGCGGTGTGGCAAATATTCGTGGCGGGACTATCCCGATCCTCGATCTGGCGTTGGCGACCGGTGGCAAGCCGCTGGCTGACATTACCAATTCATTCGTGATCATCACAGAGTACAACACCAAGATTCAGGGCTTCCTGGTGCATGCGGTGGAACGCATCGTCAACATGAACTGGGAAGACATTCATCCGCCACCCAAGGGCACCGGTCGCGACCACTACCTCACGGCAGTGACGCGTCTGGACAACCAGCTGGTGGAAATCATCGATGTCGAGAAGATCCTCGCCGAAGTGGCGCCGGTGTCCGAGAACATCTCGGTCGGCGTGGTCACGGCGGAGGTTCAGCACAAGGCTCTGTCGCTGCGCGTGCTGACGGTCGATGACTCCTCGGTGGCGCGCAAACAGGTGACGCGTTGCCTGCAAACCGTCGGCGTGGAAGTCACGGCGTTGAATGACGGTCGTCAGGCACTCGATTTCCTGCGCAAACTGGTGGATGAAGGCAAGAAGCCGGAAGAAGAATTCCTGATGATGATTTCCGACATTGAAATGCCGGAGATGGATGGCTATACCCTCACTGCGGAGATTCGCAGCGACCCGCGCATGCAGAAGTTGCACATCGTGTTGCATACGTCGTTGTCCGGCGTGTTCAACCAGGCGATGGTCAAGAAGGTCGGCGCGGATGATTTCCTGGCCAAGTTCCGGCCAGACGATCTGGCGGCGAGGGTGGTAGATCGTATCAAGGCGGCAGATATCAGCTGAGGAGGGGTTTTCCTCCTTGCTGTTCACATGATTTGAGAGGCGGCATGTCTACAGGTAATTTGGATTTTGATCAGTTCCGGGTATTCCTGGAAAAAGCCTGTGGCATTTTGCTGGGTGAAAATAAGCAGTACCTGGTTTCCAGCCGCCTCAACAAGTTGATGGAGCAGCAGTCCATCAAATCGTTGGGCGAGCTGATCCAGCGGATCCAGACTCAGCCGCGCAGTGGTTTGCGTGAGCAGGTGGTGGATGCGATGACCACCAACGAGACGTTGTGGTTTCGCGACACGTACCCCTTCGAGGTGATGAAGAACAAGGTCTTGCCCGAGGCGATCAAGGCCAGCCCCAACCAGCGTTTGCGCATCTGGTCGGCGGCGTGCTCGTCGGGTCAGGAACCGTATTCGCTGTCGATGACGATCGATGAGTTCGAGCGCAGTAACCCGGGGCAGTTGAAGTCGGGCGCGCAGATTGTGGCGACGGATTTGTCGGGTTTGATGTTGAACAATTGCAAGACGGGTGAGTACGACAGTCTGGCCATCGGCCGGGGTTTGTCGCCGGATCGTCTGCAGCGTTTCTTCGATCAGAAGACGCCAGGGCGCTGGACGGTGAAGGCGCCGATCAAAAGCCGTGTGGAGTTTCGTTCGTTCAATCTGTTGGACAGTTATGCGGCGTTGGGCAAGTTCGATATCGTGTTCTGTCGCAACGTGCTGATTTATTTTTCGGCGGAGGTGAAGAAGGATATTTTGCTGCGTATTCATTCGACGTTGAAGCCGGGGGGGTATTTGTTCCTGGGGGCGTCGGAGGCGTTGAACGGGTTGCCCGATCATTATCAGATGGTGCAGTGCAGTCCCGGGATTATTTATCAGGCCAAGTGATTGGCTGCGGTTTTGCTTTGATGAGAACCCCGCTTAGGCGGGGTTTTTTGTTTCGTGTTGGCGCTGAGACTGTTGGCTGCCTCTTAGCCGGAGCGGCGCTTAGAGGGGTCTGCCTAACGGCAGACATTTCGCCTTCGGCGAGTTACTTGGAAAAGCACCCCAAGTAACCAAGGGTGCTTGCTCCTGGTTGGGCT
Organism: Pseudomonas sp. GW821-FHT02H06; assembly: GCF_059421525.1. Taxonomy (NCBI): domain Bacteria; kingdom Pseudomonadati; phylum Pseudomonadota; class Gammaproteobacteria; order Pseudomonadales; family Pseudomonadaceae; genus Pseudomonas; species Pseudomonas sp. GW821-FHT02H06. Next base: position 47,264 of record NZ_JBWKVD010000014.1, on the reverse strand, counting down.
CCTCCTTCGTCGGAGTACCTTCACTCCGGTCTCGCTCCGTGGGCCCGCGCCGAACGGGCATCCATGCCCTGACGGCGCTCTCGCCGCATCCATGCGGCTCGGCCCACTGCGCGAGACCTGCGTTCAGCCTGCACCCAAGTCGCGTTCGGCGGTGACCGGACCGTTCGCGTATGAAGATCAAAAGCACGGCAACGGCAACGGCAACAGCAACGGCAACGGCATTCGCGAGCAAGCTCGCTCCCACAGGTAGGGTGTCTGATCAGCAAAATAGCAAGCGCCTGCACTGGCCTCTTCCCGGCTAAAGCCGGTCCCACTAACAGCAGCGCATGCAGTCCGTAGGACTGGCTTCAGACGGGAAGCCGTCGCCGTTGCCGTTGATCTTCATACGCAGAGAGTTCAGACGACACCAATCGCGACTTGGGTGCAGGCTGAACGGAGGTCTCGCGGAGTGGGCCGAGCCGCATGGATGCGGCGAGAGCGCCGTCAGGACATGGATGTCCGTTCGGCGCGGGCCCACGGAGCGAGACCGGAGTGAAGGAACCCCGACGCAGGAGGGGCCCAACCAGGAGCAAGCACCCTTGGTTACTTGGGGTGCTTTTCCAAGTAACTCGCCGAAGGCGAAACGTCTGCCCCCAGGCAGACGCCCTTGATCTTGATGTCACGAGCGAAAGCGCAATACGGCAAAAAAACGGCACTGCTCTTGCCGCTTTCCTCCCATCGAGCGGAAATCCCTTGCCGCTTTTCTGTCATCCCCTTGCACCAACACCCCTGCAGTCCGCGAAAAACGGCACTTCCAGCAAGTGGCACGCACCTTGCTATAACTCCTGCACGTACATCTGGTCAGCCCTCAAAGGTCCCGACATGAGCATCAGTTTTGAAAACGCCCTCGGCATCCACGAAAAAGCGCTCAACTTCCGCGCCCAGCGTGCTGAAGTGCTGGCCAACAACATCACCAACGCCGACACCCCCAACTACAAGGCGCGTGACCTGGACTTCTCCAAAGTCCTGGCCGCCCAAAGCGACAAAAGCAACAACGGCCACTTCGCCCTCGACATGACCAACAGCCGTCACATCGAAGCCGAAGGCATGAGCGATGGCGAAGCCAGCCTGCTCTACCGCACCCCGTCGCAGCCGTCGCTCGATCAGAACACCGTCGACTCCCAGGTCGAAAACGCCAACTACGCCGAAAACGCCATCGGTTTTCAGGCCAGCTTCACCTTGCTCAACAGCAAATTCAAAGGGCTGGTTGCAGCCCTGCGCGGAGAGTAATCCATGTCCCTATCCAGTGTTTTCAATATTGCCGGTAGCGGCATGAGTGCCCAGAACACCCGCCTCAACACCGTGGCCAGCAACATCGCCAACGCCGAAACCGTGTCCTCCAGCATGGACAAGACCTACCGCGCCCGCCATCCGGTGTTCGCCACGGTCTTCCAGGGCCAGGAATCCGGCGGCAGCGCCTCGCTGTTCGAAGACCAGGGCCAGGCCGGCACCGGCGTACAGGTTTCCGGCATCGTCGAAGACGCCTCCAACCTCGAAGCACGTTACGAGCCAAATCACCCGTCAGCCGACAAGAACGGCTACGTGTATTACCCGAACGTCAACGTCGTCAACGAGATGGCCGACATGATCTCGGCCAGCCGTTCGTTCCAGACCAACGCGGAAATCATGAACACCGCGAAAACAATGATGCAGAAGGTCCTGACCCTGGGTCAGTGATAAAGGGCGAAATCCATGACGGTCTCAAGCACAGACGCTACCTCGACGTTCCTCAAAGGGCTGCAAAGCACGACCCCCGGAACCACAGGCACCAGCACCAAATCCAGCACCGACACCAGCAGCCTCACCGGCTCAAGTTCGCTGGGTAAGGATTCATTCCTGCAACTGCTGGTCACGCAAATGCAGAACCAGAACCCGCTCGATCCTCAGGACAACAGCGAGTTCGTGGCCCAGCTGGCTCAGTTCAGCAGCCTGGAAACCATGCAGAACCTGAGCACCTCGGTCGACTCGATCAGCACCATGTATCAGTCGTCCCAGGCGTTGCAGGCCTCGTCGCTGGTCGGCCGCTCGGTAACCGTGGACGCAGGTTCGACCTATGTCGATACCAGCAAGGCCATGACCGGTTCGGTGGTGCTGCCATCGTCCAGCGCCGACACCACGGTGAAGATCTACGACAGCACCGGTACCAACGTCGTGCGCACCATCGACCTCGGCACTCAGGCCGCTGGCACCACATCCTTTAGCTGGGATGGCCTGGACGACAGCGGCGCAGCGGTGGCAGCGGGCAATTACAGCTTCGTCGCCAACGGCAAGCTGGACGGCACCGCTACTAATCTGAGCACCTATCTGCCGGCGACAGTGAGCAGCGTGACCATGGGCACAACGGGCTCTGACATGACGTTGAACCTTGCCGGCGGCACCCAGGTGGCACTGTCAAAAATCAAGCAAATCGGAATTTAGAGCCGACTAGACGGCGCAGGAGTTAATCATGTCTTTCAATGTTGGTCTTAGTGGGCTCTACGCCGCAAACAAAAGTCTCGACGTTACCGGCAACAACATTGCCAACGTCGCGACCACCGGTTTCAAATCTTCCCGTGCGGAATTTGCTGACCAGTACGCCCAATCGATTCGCGGCACCTCCGGCGGCACCAACACCGGCAGCGGCGTCACCACCGCCGCGGTTTCGCAGCAGTTCACCCAAGGCACGCTGAACACCGGTACCGGCCGCAGCCTGGACCTGGCGATCAACGGCAACGGCTTCTTCATGCTGAGCAACAACGGCGAAAAGCTGTACACCCGTGCCGGCGCATTTCACACCGACTCCGCCGGCTACATCATCAACGAAGCGGGCAATAACCTGCAGGGCTACAGCGTTGACGGTCAGGGCAATGTCTCCACCGGCGTGCTGAGCAACCTGCGTGTCGATTCGTCGAACCTGGCGCCGAAAAGCACCAGCTTGATCACCGTCGCCTCCAACCTGAACTCCTCGTCGACGGTTCCGACGGTTGCGACGTTCTCGCCGTCCGACACCAACAGCTACACCACCACCTACAGCACGCCGCTGTACGACAGTCAGGGTAACGAACACACCCTCGACCAGTATTTTTCGAAGACGGGCACCAATACCTGGACGATGTACAGCCTGGTCGATGGCCGCAGCATCAGCGATCCAAACTCCACTACTGCTGACGCGACCGCAGTGACCTTCGATTCGTCGGGTGGCTTGATCACCAGCGGCACCGGCGCCCCTGATACCACCAATTCGCCAAACGTGAGCGTAGGTACTGACGGCGTCTTCTCGATCAACAACTGGGTACCGGCCGCCAAGACCACCGTCGGCAGCACCACCACCTGGTCAAGCAACGGCGCGTCCGCCAACGCGGGCGGGATCAAGCTCAATATGCTGGCGACCACCCAGACCAACGCGGTCTCGGGTGCAATCACCAAGACCCAGGACGGTTACGCCACCGGCCAGATCACGGCGATGAACATCGACGCCACCGGCAACATGTTCGCGACCTACACCAACGGTCAGTCAAAGGTGATCGGTCAGGTGTCGTTGACCAACTTCGCCAACGTTCAGGGTCTGGCACCGGCGGGCGGCACCAACTGGCGCGAATCAGCCTCGTCGGGCATCCCGGTCACGGGCGCTCCACAGTCGGGTACGCTGGGTTACTTGACCGGGCAGGCGCTGGAAGAATCCAACGTCGACCTGACCGGTGAACTGGTCAACCTGATCAAGGCGCAAAGCAACTACCAGGCGAACGCCAAGACCATTTCGACGCAAAGCACCATCATGCAGACGATCATTCAGATGACCTGATAGCGGTCCCTGGATACGTTCGCTGAAGCCCCTCTCTGAGGGGCTTTTTTTATGCCTTTTTTTTTGACTGAAATATCGAGAGCCGTCCCACTCTACAACTGGAAACTTCCTACTTTCGTCTTTGCGAGAATCGAGATCGCTGACAAATAAATGCCATTGAGCGGCGTCGTTTACGCGGTCCGTTCGATTGCATTCCTTTGCCCGCGATCTCGATGCATTGACGAGCGTGTCGTTGAACAACGGCGCAGGGAGTGTTCATGTCATTCAACACAGCGGTTTCAGGGTTGCACGCGGCGCACAAGCGCATGGAAGTGGCCGGCAACAACATTGCCAACGTCCACACGTCCGGTTTCAAATCCTCACGCGCCGAGTTCTCGGCGGTCTATTCCTCATCCATGCTCGGGGGCAGCCGGACGGCCTCGGGTGATGGGGTGCAGGTGGCCAACGTTTCGCAGAACTTTGCGCCCGGCGGCGTCATCACCAGCGAGGGCAGGGCGCTTGATATGCGCATTCAGGGCAACGGTTTTTTTGTCATGAGTGACGCCGGTTCCATCAGTTACGGCCGGTCAGGGGCCTTCATCAAGGATGCACAGAATTTTGTCGTGGACTCCCACGGCAGCCGCTTGCAGGGCTATGGGGTGACAGACGCGGGGGAGGTGATCAGCGGCGTTCGCACGGACCTGAAGATTGACGCTGCCGACATGTCGCCCAAGGCCACCGGCAAGATGGAGCAGACCCTCAACCTGAATGCGGCGTCGCCGTCACTCGGCGCCATCCCGCGCTTCGACCCTGGCGACCCGACCACCTACACGCGGGTAACGGGGCGGCTGATTCAGGACGCCGGCGTTCCGCCACAGGATCACGAACTCAAGCAGTACTTCGTCAAGACTGAAGACGACAACTGGACGTCTTACATTCTCATCGACGGCGTCAATCCGCTGGACCCCACCAGCACCGCGCCGCTGGAAATCGGTTTGCAGGTGTCTGCGGCGGGGAGGCTCTCGGTCACGGGTTCGACGGCGGCGGTGAAGATGATTTCCGACACCGAGTTGTCCCTGCAGAAGTGGCGTCCGGCGATCAACGTCAACGGCAGCTGGACCGTAAGCCCCGCGCCTGCGCCCGGCCCGATCTCACTGCCGCTGCTGGACGGTGGCCTGCCCGTGCTCGACCCGGCCGATCCGCTCATGCCGCGGCCCGTCCCGACCTTCAATCCGGCGGACATCACCACCTACACCAAGGCGTCCACCTACGGCGTGTTCGACAGCCTCGGCATGCGTCACGAGATGACCCAGTATTTTGTCAAAGACGGCAGCAACAGCTGGAAGATGCACACGCTGATCGACGGGCGTAACCCGCAGGACCCGAGCAGTACGGCACCGACGACGGCAAGCATGCTGTTCGACTCCGGTGGCTCGCTGCAATCGCTGATCGGCAGCCAGTGGCTGACCGCTGCCAACAACACCCTGACCCTCGAAGGCTGGGTGCCGGCCAAACCGCTGGACGGCAACAAACCGGGCGGGCGTTGGGGTGCGAACGGCGCGGTAGGAAATGCCGACGGGATTGTCATGGACTTCAACAAGATCAGTCAGCACAACGCCGCCACGGGCAGCAGCAACATCGTCATCGACGGGCACACGGCAGGGCAGGCCACCCAGCTGACGATCGACAAGAGCGGCATGCTGATGATCGGGTTCAGCAATGGTCTGCACCGCAATGTCGGCCAGGTCATGCTCGCCAGCTTCGCCAACAATCAGGGGCTGCAGCCGGTGAGCGACACCCGCTGGGTCGAAACCCTGGCCTCCGGCGTCGCCAATTACGACACGCCGGGTGTCGGCACCTTGGGCAGTGTCATCGGCCATTCGCTGGAAGGCTCCAACGTCACGTTGACCAACGAGCTGGTGGAGCTGATCCAGGCGCAGACGGCCTATCAAGCCAACTCGAAAACCCTGTCGACGGAGGCGGAACTGATGCAGACGCTGATACGCGCGACTTGATGCGGGATTTAGCGTGAACGCGAAGGTGGGACCGGCTTTAGCCGGGAAGGCGGCGTGTCAGACGGTTGATTCATCACAGCTAAACCGCCTTCGCGAGCAAGCTCGCTCCTACAGGTCTTGCGTCGAGCAGGAATATCCGGATGTGCCGAGATCATTGTAGGACCGGCTTCGGCCGGGAAGGCGGCGTGTCAGACGGTTGATTCATCACAGGCAAACCGCCTTCGCGAGCAAGCTCACTCCTACAGGTCTTGCGTCGAGCAGGGATATCCGCTTGCGCCGAGATCAGTGTAGGACCGGCTTCAGCCGGGAAGGCGGCGTGTCAGGCGATCAATCCGTCACAGGCGAAACGAAACGACTCAAATCGAACAATCCGACTTCACATAGGCGGCGCTGATCCGGGTCCAGCCTTTGCCCGGGCTGGTCTGGGCGCAGACGATGCGGTGGGCGCCTTGCCAGAGGAAGTAGGGCGCCGGCGCCGCCCACACGGCAAACGAGCAGGCAATCAATGTAAAGAGCAGGGCGATGCGCAGACCCATGACAGTTTTCCGTAGCGACTCAAGCGAATTCATAAAACGCTGCAAGTTTCGCACCCCATGGAGAGTTTTCTGGCGCTCGCTGCCGTCGATGTGCAGGAAACCGGCAGTCCGCTGTCGCGCGGCGGTCCAAACCGGATCCCGGTCCGCCGAATGCGGCCGGAATCATTGAAGAATCAACGCTTTGTATCACCGCTGAAAAACTGGTTCGATTATTGCTATGACCTGTTCAGTACAGCTACAGGCGGCAAGCGTCTGTCGGAGGAGGAAGACTGTGGACAAGTTGCTATACGTGGCCATGAGCGGAGCGTCGGAAAACGCCATCGCCCAAAAGGCCCATGCCAACAACCTGGCGAACGTTTCGACCAACGGGTTTCAGCGCGACCTCGAACAGGCGCGCTCAATGCCGGTGTTCGGCGAAGTTAACCCGTCCCGAGCGTACGCCATGAGCGAACGTCCCGGCACTGACTTCAGCCAGGGTGCGATGGTCGACACCGGTCGCGATCTGGACGTCGCCGTCAAAGGCAACGGCTGGATGGCGGTGCAGACGCCCGACGGCGGCGAAGCCTACACCCGCACCTCCAGCATGAACATCGACGCCCTCGGCGTGTTGCGTGATGGCAATGGTTTGCCGGTCATGGGCAACAGCGGGCCGATTGCCGTGCCTCCGCAGCAGCAGATCGAGATCGGCGCCGATGGCACCATCAGCGTTCGCTCGCTGGGCGAGAGCCCTCAGGTGATGGCGCAGATCGACCGCATCAAGCTGGTCAAGGGCGACCAGACCACCATGGAAAAAGGCCCCGACGGTCTGATGCACACCAAAAGCGGCAGACCGGCCCAGGCCGATGCTGACGTGCAGGTCGAATCCGGGTTTCTGCAGGCCAGCAACGTCAACGCCGTCGACGAGATGACCTCGGTGCTGGCGCTGTCCCGCCAATTCGAACTGCATATCAAGATGATGAAGACCGCCGAGCAGGATGACGAGTCGATGGCTCGCGTCTTGCAAATGGGCTAATGACTGACAGCTTGCGCCGATAAACAGGCGCTCGAGGAGATTCAAACATGCTTCCGGCACTCTATGTTGCTAAAACCGGTCTGGCCGCCCAGGACACCAACCTGACGACCATTTCCAACAACCTGGCCAACGTTTCGACCACCGGTTTCAAAAGCGACCGTGCGGAATTCCAGGACCTGCTTTACCAGATCAAGCGTCAGCCAGGCGCCCAGTCCACTCAGGACAGCGAGCTGCCATCGGGCCTGCAACTGGGTACCGGTGTGCGCATCGTCGGCACCCAGAAAAACTTCACCGCCGGCAGCCTGCAGACCACCAACCAGCCGCTGGACATGGCGGTCAACGGTCGCGGTTTCTTCCAGATCCGTCAGCCTGACGGCACCCTGGCCTACACCCGCGACGGTACGTTCCACCTGGATAGCAACGGCCAGATCGTGACTGCAAACGGTTACGCGCTGGAGCCTGCGATCGTCGTTCCGCAAGACTCGCAGACCTTCACCGTCGGCGAAGACGGCACCGTGTCGATCACCACCTCGGCCAACACCGCCACGCCACAGATCATCGGTAACGTGCAGACCGCGGACTTCATCAACCCGGCCGGCCTGCAATCCCAGGGCGGCAACCTGTACCTGGAAACCGCTTCCAGCGGCGCACCTCAGGTCGGTACGCCGGGCCTCAACGGTCTGGGCGTGGTCAAGCAGAACACCCTGGAAAACTCCAACGTCAGCACCGTTGAAGAGCTGGTGAACATGATCACCACCCAGCGCGCCTACGAGATGAACTCCAAAGTGATCTCGACCGCTGACTCGATGCTCCAGTACGTAACCCAGAACCTGTAAGCCCTGTTTGAAACGCCTGATGTCCTGCTGCGAAACACCTGATCAATTCCAAGGGGCGCCTGAAAAACGCCTGCTACACCGCGAGGTTTTAAGTGTCATGAAACGGCTCTCTGTATTGCGGCTTTCCCTGTTGGCAGCTCCTGTGTGCGGTATCGCGCTGCTGACCGGCTGCGTTGCGCCTGCGGCCAAACCCAATGACCCTTATTACGCGCCGGTGTTGCCGCGCACGCCGCTGCCTTCGGCGGCCAGCAACGGTTCGATTTATCAGGCCGGTTTCGAGCAGAACATGTACGGCGACCGCAAGGCCTATCGGGTCGGCGACATCATCACCATTACGCTTTCCGAGAAGATGGCTGCCAGCAAGGCCGCCAGCTCCGGGATCAGCAAGACCAGCAAAACCAGCCTTGGCCTGACCTCGCTGTTTGGCGCAGGCGTCAGCACCAACAACCCGGTCGGCGGCGGCAACCTCAGCCTGGACGCCGGATACACCGGCGACCGCGCCACCAAGGGTGACGGCAAGGCGGCGCAGAGCAACAGCCTGACCGGCTCGATCACCGTGACCGTCGCTGACGTCATGCCCAACGGCATTCTGTTGGTGCGCGGCGAGAAGTGGATGACCCTGAACACCGGTGACGAACTGGTGCGCATCGCCGGCCTGATTCGCGCCGACGACATTGCCACTGACAACACCGTGTCGTCGACTCGCATCGCCGACGCACGCATCACTTATTCCGGTACAGGCGCGTTTGCCGATTCCAGTCAGCCAGGCTGGTTCGACCGATTCTTCCTCAGCCCGTTGTTCCCTTTCTGATAGCGGGATAGCCATGATCACGTTCAAGCAACTGATAGCGGCAGCGCTGCTGTTCACCACCGCACTGGGCGCCCACGCCGAGCGCCTGAAGGACATCGCCAGCATTTCCGGCGTACGGACCAACCAGTTGATCGGTTACGGTCTGGTGGTGGGGCTCAACGGCACGGGTGACCAGACCACCCAGACGCCGTTCACCCTGCAGACCTTCAACAACATGCTCTCGCAGTTCGGCATCAAGGTGCCGGCGGGCTCCGGCACCGTGCAGCTGAAAAACGTCGCGGCCGTGGCCGTGTACGCCGACCTGCCGCCGTTCGCCAAACCGGGTCAGCAGATCGACATCACCGTGTCGTCCATCGGTAACTCGAAAAGCCTGCGCGGCGGTGCCCTGCTGATGACCCCGATGAAGGGTATCGACGGCAACGTCTATGCCGTGGCCCAGGGCAACCTGGTGGTCGGCGGCTTTGATGCCGAAGGCCGCGACGGTTCGAAGATCACCGTCAACGTGCCGTCTTCCGGGCGCATTCCAGGTGGTGCATCGGTTGAACGTGCCGTGCCGAGTGGCTTCAACCAGGGCAACTCCCTGACCCTGAACCTCAATCGCAACGACTTCACCACCGCCAAGCGCATCGTCGACAAGATCAACGACATGCTCGGCCCTGGCGTCGCTCAGGCGCTGGACGGCGGCTCTGTGCGGGTCACCGCGCCGCTGGACCCCAACCAGCGTGTTGATTACCTGTCGGTGCTGGAAAACCTGGAAATCGATCCGGGCCAGACGTCCGCCAAAGTCATCATCAACTCGCGGACCGGCACCATCGTCATCGGCCAGAACGTCAAGGTCTCGCCAGCAGCCGTGACCCACGGCAGCCTGACCGTGACCATCACCGAAGACCCGATCGTCAGCCAGCCGGGCGCGTTCTCCAACGGCCAGACCGCCGTGGTCCCGCGTTCGAAGATCAACGCCCAGCAGGAAATGCACCCGATGTTCAAGTTCGGTCCGGGCACCACGCTGGATGAGATTGTCCGCGCGGTTAACCAGGTGGGCGCAGCGCCGGGCGACTTGATGGCGATTCTCGAAGCACTGAAACAGGCCGGCGCGTTGCAAGCCGACCTGATCGTGATTTAAGAGGCAAACTGAATGAGCATTCCAAGCGGCGGCGTTTCTTCAGGTGATTCAGGGGCGTACACCGACCTCAATCGTCTGACGGCCATGAAAACCGGTGATCGCGACAGCGAGGGCAACCTCAAGAAAGTCGCGCAGGAATTCGAGTCGCTGTTCGTCAGCCAGATGCTCAAGGCCATGCGTTCGGCCAACGAAGTGCTGGCCAAGGACAACCCGATGAACACCGCGGCGACGCGGCAGTATCAGGACATGTATGACCAGCAGCTGTCGGTGAGCATGTCTCGCGAGGGTGGCGGCATTGGTCTGCAGGACGTGCTCATGCGTCAGCTGTCGAAAAACAAGGGCGCTGAAGTCGCGCCGGCCACCGGGCTTGTGTCCGGCAACAACAAGACCACGGCAAAGGTCGACGGCAAAGCCGACGCGCCTGCCCAGACCGGTCTGGCCACGCACATCGCTCAGCGTCCGCTGTGGGCCACCCGTTCGGTGACTGCGCCCGCCGCAACCGACGGCACCGCGCACAGCGACGTGGCAGCGCTGAATTCCCGTCGCCTGTCGCTGCCGAGCAAACTCAGCGACCGCATCATGGCCGGCATCGTCCCGAACACCGCCACCGCCGCCGGCCAGGACGCGAGCACCAGCGCTACCACACTGAAGAACCGCATCGCCGTTTCCAATGCCGTGGCCGCCGCGAAAAGCGCAGGGTCTCAGAGCAATGGCGACTGGACCGTCGGGCCGCAGTACGCCGCCGACGCTGACGCTTATGTGCGCAGTCGCGTGCAGACACCGCTGGCGCCGGGCAAGAGTGCATTCGCCAACCGGGATGACTTCGTCGCCACGATGATGCCGCTGGCCAAGGACGCTGCCGCGCGTATTGGCGTCGATCCGAGCGTGCTCGTCGCACAAGCCGCGCTGGAAACCGGCTGGGGCAAATCGATCATGCGTCAGTCCGACGGCGGCAGCAGCCACAACCTGTTCGGCATCAAGGCCCAGGGCGGCTGGAAAGGGCCGGAAGCCCGCGCGATCACCAGCGAGTTCCGTGACGGCCAGATGGTCAAGGAGACCGCGGACTTCCGCGCCTACGACTCGTACGCCAGCAGCTTCCACGACCTGGTGAGCTTCCTGCAGAACAACAATCGCTATCAAGAAACCCTGAAATCCGCCGATAACCCGGAACAGTTTGTGAAAGAGCTGCAGAAGGCCGGCTACGCAACCGATCCGTCCTATGCCAGCAAGATTTCTCAGATAGCGAAACAGATGAAGAGTTACCAGACCTACGCATCCGCCTCGGGCTCTTCCACGACTTTATAAGGTTTGAACCATGTCACTGATCTCAATCGGGCTTTCGGGACTCACCGCCAGCAGCGCAGCATTGACGACGATCGGCAACAACACTGCCAACGTCGACACGCAGGGCTACTCGCGTCAGCAAGTGATGACCGCCGCCGGGGCTCAGCAGAACATCGGCGTCGGTTTCATCGGCACCGGTACGACGTTGTCCGACGTGCGCCGCATCTACAACGGCTACCTCGATAACCAGTTGCAGACCAGCACATCGCTCAACGCCGACGCCACCGCGTACCTGAGCCAGGCCAGCAAGCTCGACTCGATGCTGTCCGACAGCTCGACCGGCGTGAGCACGGTGCTGGCGAAGTTTTTCACTGACCTGAGCGCCCTGGCGTCCGGGCCGACCGACACGGCTGCGCGCACGACATTTCTGACCAGTGCATCGGCGCTGGCCGGTCAGTTCAACACCATCTCGGCGCAGATGAAGGACCAGAACGCCAGCATCAATACCCAGCTGACCACGGCAACAGGGCAGGTGAATGCACTGGCGTCGTCCATTGCCGTCCTCAACAAGCAGATCACCGAGACCCAGGCTTCCGGCGGTCAGCCCAACACGCTGCTCGATTCGCGCACCGAGGCGGTACGTCAGCTCAATGAACTGGTCGGCGCCAAGGTCGTTGAAAACAACGGCAGCTATGACGTTTACATCGGCACCGGCCAGCCGCTGGTCACCGGCACCACCGCCAATACCCTGAGCGCCGTGCCCAGTGACAGCGACCCCAGCGTGTATGCGCTGAAACTGAAATATCAGAACAACGAAGTTGATGTCTCCAGTGTGGTAACCGGTGGCTCGCTTGGCGGGTTGCTGCGTTATCGCAGCGACGTGCTGCAGCCGGCCGCCAGCGAGCTGGGCCGTCTGGCGGTGGTCGCTTCCGACCAGATCAACAGCCAGCTCAACCAGGGTGTGGACGCCAACGGCAACTTCGGCAGCAACCTGTTTATCAGCGTCAATGACCCGAGCCTGACCAGCCAGCGCAGCCTTGCCAACACGACCAACGATCAGTCCTCGGGCAACTTCGCGGTGTCCATTGCCAACAGCGGCGCGCTGCAGACCAACGATTATCAGGTGACCTTCACCGATGCCAGCGGCCAGTACAGCGTCAAGCGGCTGCCGGACGGCAGGGACATGGGTTCGTACAACACCAGCGCCACCACTGCGCCGGTCATCGACGGCTTCTCGCTGAAATTCAATGGCACCTCCACCGAGGGTGACAGCTTCAAGATCAGCCCGACCAAGACCGGTGCCGACGGTATCAAGGTGGTGATGACCGACCCGAAAGCCATCGCCTCGGCCAGTCCGCTGACCGGCAGCTCCATCGTGAGCAAAGGCTCGGGCACGTTCACCCAGCCTGTCTTGTCGACCCAGGCCGACATCTACAACCCGACCGCGACGGCCGATCTGCGAAACGCGCTCACCGCCTCGACGCCGATGCGTTTGCTCATGGGCGATGTCACCAATGGTGCTCAAGCCTATACGCTGGTCGATGCGCAGGGCGCGGCGGTCAAAGACAAGTCCGGCAATGCAATCAAGGGGTCGATTGTTCAAGGCCAGTCCAACGACATCAGTCTGGAAGTGGGTTACACCGACTCGTCGGGTGCTGCGCAGTCGTTCAAGTTTGGCATGACCCTCGCCGGCTCGGCCAACAGTGGCGACACCTACAGCATCGCCATGACCGGCGCCGGGTCTCTGGACAACCGCAACGCGACCTCGGTCGGTACCCTGCAGACCAAACAGACCCTCGACAGCGCAGCCGGCAATGGCACGGGCATGAGCCTGAGCGGCGCCAACGCCAACATGATTACCACCGTCGGCAGCAAGGCGGCGCAGGGCAAGAATGATTCGACGGCCACCACCGCCGTCCTTACCCAGGCCAAGAGTGCGCGCGACAGCGTTTCCGGTGTTTCGCTGGATGAAGAAGCCGCCAACCTGGTCAAGTATCAGCAGTACTACACCGCTTCGTCGCAGATCATCAAAGCCGCTCAAGCCATTTTCAGCACGCTGATCAACAGTCTTTAAGGAATCGTAATCCATGCGTATCTCAACGACCCAGTTTTACGAAACCAGCGCCACGAACTATTCGCGCAGTTACGCCAACGTCACCAAAACCGGTGACGAAGTGGCCAGCCAGGTCAAGCTCAACACGGCCGGCGATGATCCGGTCGGCGCGGGCCGTGTGCTGCAGTTGCAGCAGCAGGGCACGATGCTCAATCAGTACAAATCCAACATCGACACGATCAATACCACCGTCGTGCAGACCGAGACGGCCTTGACGTCGATCACCTCGGCGATTCAGCGCGCGCAAGAGCTGGTACTGGGGGCGGCGAACACCTCGTTCACCGACAAGGACCGCCAGGCCAACGCCTCCGAGCTCAAGGAGTTGCAGGGGCAGATTCTCGGCCTGATGAACAGCCAGGACGCCGACGGCACCTACCTGTTCTCCGGGTCCAAGGGCACCACCGCGCCATACGCCGTCAGCTCCGACGGCACCTACAGCTATCAGGGCGACCAGACGCGCAACCTGCTGGCCGTTGGCACGGGCATCTCCATGGCCAGCAACACCACCGGCTGGGATGCATTCGAACAAGCGACCAACACCACGCGCACCTCAACGACCCTGGTCGCTGGCGCGGATGACGGCGTGATCTCGTTGTCCGGCGGCAGCGTCAGCAATGCCTCCACCTACGACACCAGTTTCACCGCCGGCCAGCCCTACAAGATCTCCTTCACCAGCAGCACGGCCTATACCATCTTGGACAAAAACAACCAGGATGTGACGGGTGAGGCGTCGGCCGCCGGCAAGTTTGCGTCCACCAGTTCGGCGAACCAGGCCATCACCTTCCGGGGCCTGGAACTGAACCTGAACATCAACTTGACCAAAGATCAGTACGCAAGCACCAGCGCCGCCGACGCGGCCGTCAAGGACCACACCTTCCAGCTGGGTGTTTCCCCCAGCACCGTGAGCACTTCGCGTCTGCCGGCCAACACCTCGACCGATGTGATCACCAGCTCGGTGGTGACCGATCAGGCCGCGTTCGACAAAACCTTCCCGTCGGGCGGCGCTGTCGTGCGCTTTACGGATGCCACCAACTTCAATCTGTACGCAGCGCCCTATGACCCGGCGACCAGCAAAGCGGTGTCCACCGGCACGCTGAGCGGTAACACGGCGACGGCCTCCGGCGTGACGTTCACCTTCAGCGGCACGCCGCCGGCGATGGCGGCAGGTGACCAGTTCACCGCGCAGTCTTCGACCCAGCAAAGCCAGAACGTGCTGAACACCTTGTCCAAGGTCATTACCGCGCTCAACGGCAAGGTCGATGGCGACCCGATTGCCCAGCAGAAACTGCAGGCCACGATGACCTCCACCATCGGTAACCTGAAAAGTGCGGCCGAGCAGATCATCAATGCCACCAGCGAAGGCGGTGCCCGGGCCAAGACCGCGACCGATCAGAGCGTGACCAACCAGACCATGATCGACAACGGCACCACCGAATCGGGCACGATCACCGCGTCCGACCCGGTCGATGCCATCGCCCGTCTGACCCTGCAGAAAACCATGCTGCAAGCCTCGCAGCTGGTGTTCACCCAACTGTCGGCGCTGAACCTGTTCAGCAAGTTGTAATCGGCCCAGCGGAGGGCGGCACCTGATCCACAGGTGTCGCCACCGTTGAGCGTCAACCGTATTGTCAGCGGTTATGCCGATCCTCTCCCCGGGGCGCGGCACCGCTCGTGAGTCCCGCCCGTGAATTCAGCTCCTCTCGTCAGCCTCGTCATTCCCGCCTACAACCCGCGCTTCTTTCAGCGAGCGCTTCAGGACGCCCTGGCCCAGACCTATAGGCCCCTTGAAGTGGTGGTCTGCGACGACAGCCAGACCGACGAGATCCAGGGCATCGTTGAAAAGTACCTGGACTCCAGCCCGGTCACCCTGCGTTACGTGCGCAACCCTACGCGTCAGGGTTTCGTCGGCAATCTGCTGGTGTGCCTGCACGAAGCGCAGGGCGAGTTCATCAAGTTTTTCTGCGACGACGACCGGCTTTTTCCGGCGGCGGTGGCGCGTCAGGCCAGCGTGCTTGTCGAGCATGACGACGTCAGCCTGGTGCTGGCCCAGCGTTATTTCTGCGACCCCCAGGACATTCAGCTGCCGGTGCGCATCGAGAACGCGCCGCTGGCCGAATCCAGCTCGGTGTTCTACGGCGCCGATCTGCTCTCCGTATTCGATATTTCGCCGACCAACTTCCTCGGCGGCTTCAGCAGCTCGTTGATGCGCCGCAGCGATGTGCAGGTGATTCTGCCGGCGCTCCGTGAAGTGGGCGACGGCTTCACCGCGCTGGTGGATTTCGTGCTCTACGTCTGTCTGCTCAAGCGCGGCAACATGGTCATGCTCAACGACGTGCTCAGCGCCGAGCGCTTGCACCCGGAGCGCTTCAGCCGTCAGCAGTGGGTCAGGGATCTGATCACCGACGAGCGTCAATGGCTGGGCAAGATGCTCAAGGCGCGCACCGGCGAAGACGCTCCCGAATACGGCTGGGTGCGCTTCGTGCCGCTGACTCAGGCGCCGGAGCAGCCCCGTGTCTGGCAAGAACTGCCCCTCAGCCGCATGCTCGGTGACCGACAGGCCGCCTTGCCGTGGCGGGTCGGCACCGACAGCGAAAGTTTTGCCGAGCTGTACCAGCAATGGTTGAGCTTCCGCACCCTGTTTGGCGCCGATCGCCTGCGCGTGGCGGATAACGTCGCGACATGGCCGTCGCAGCCGAAGATGGTGGCGGTGGTGCTCGACGAACACGCCAGTGCCGCCGGTGTGGCGCTGACCCTGGCCAGTCTCGACGCGCAGTTGTACGCCGCCGAACTGACCCTGGTGCTGTCCAGCGCTTGTGACGCGCCGGTGCTCGAAGGCCGTGTGTTCACCTTGCCGCTGCAGCCCGACTGGCTGGCGCAACTCAATGACCTGTTGCCTCAGCTTGAGCGCGGCGACTGGTGCTACCTGCTGCGGGCGGGGGATCGGCTCACCGATTGCGCGCTGCTGATCCTCGCCGAACGCGTTGCCCACTCGCCGGACGTGCTGTGCCTGTACGGCGACGAAGGCGCGCTGCACGAAGGCGAGTCGGCCGAGCCGGTGTTCCGGCCTGACTTCAACCTCGACCTGCTGCGCAGTTACCCCTACGTTGGCCGGGTGCTGGCGTTTCAGATCGCCGCGCTGGCCGGGATTGGCGGTTTCGATTCCGCCTACGGCGAACTGGCGCCCCACGACGCCATCTGGCGACTGACCGAAGCCCATGGCGTGGTGGTTCAGCACGTTTCGGAAATCCTCGTCGAGTCGCAGTTTCCCTTCCAGGCGTGGCTCGCGCTGGATGAGGTCATGGCGCAAAACGCTCCGGTGCTCGATGCGCATCTGCACCGCATGGGCATCGCCCATCAGCTGCGCGAGGTGGAAGGGCAGTGGGTCAATCACATTGATTACCTGAGCGACGCGCGTCCGCTGGTGTCGATCATCATCGTCCATCAGGACCAGTTGGCGGCGTTGCAGCGCTGCATCGAATCGCTGCTGTCGAAGACCGCTTACGCGCCGTTCGAAGTACTGATCGTCGACTGCGCCAGTCAAAACCCGGAAGCGCGATCCTGGCTGGCGGACATGCAGCAGATCGGCGGCGATACACTGCGCGTGCTGCATTACGAAGGGCAGGGCAACGGCGCCGACGTGCGCAACTTCGCCGCTGCCCACGCCCGCGGCGAGCACCTGCTGATGCTCAGCATTTACGCGGTGGTGGCCGATTCCGCGTGGCTGGGCGAACTGGTCAATCACGGCCGGCGGGAAGAAGTCGGCGTGGTCGGCGCCAAGCTGTTCACCCCCGAAGGCTACATCCTGCAGGCCGGGCTGATTCTGGGTTACCACGGCCCGGCCGGCCCTGCGTTTTTTGGCGAGCCACTGCACGCGCCCGGTCATCTGCTGCGGTTGCAAGCGGCCCAGGATCTGAGCGCGGTGGGCGGCCACTGCCTGCTGGTGCGCCGGGCCTTGTTCGAGCAGCTCGGTGGCCTGAACAGCAATGAATTCACCGGCAGCCTGAGTGAAGTGGATTTCTGCCTGCGCGTGCGCGAGTCCGGCCATTTGGTGGTCTGGGCACCCCGTGCCGTGCTGGCGATCGGCGCCTCGACGCCAGCGGAACAGGTGCGCGAAAAACAATCCCAAGTCGACGATCAACACGCCTTCTACAAACGCTGGCTGCCGATCCTCGCCCGCGACCCGGCCTACAACCCGAACCTGCGCCTGACCGGTTCGTTCTATAGCCTGGAACCGGGCCTTAAAAAAGGCTGGAACCCTTATTCATCGCGGCGTTTGCCGAATGTGCTGGCGATCCCGGTCAACAGCACGGCGGTGGGTCATTACCGCGTGTCCCAGCCGTTTCTGGAGCTGGAAGCCGATGGCCGAATCGAAGGGCGGATGAGTTACGACCTGCCGTCGATCATCGAGCTGGAGCGTCAGTCGCCGGACGTGATCGTCGTGCAGTGCCGCTACAGTCAGAATTCCATCGATCAGGTCGCCAGCCTCAAGGCGTACTCCAACGCCCGGCGCATTTACGAGCTGGACGACTACGTGATCAGCGTGCCGAAAAAGAACGGCCATCTGCGCAGCATGCCGTCGAACATGGAAGCGATGGTGCGTCTGGGCACCAGCCTGTGTGATCGGGTGGTGGTGTCGACGGTGACGCTGGCCGATGCGCTGTCGGGGATGCACCACGACATCCGCGTGGTCCCGAACATGCTGGCTTCACAGCTCTGGACCGGTCTGCGCAGCCAGCGCCGTACCTCGAAGAAGCCCCGTGTCGGCTGGGGTGGCGGGACCAGCCATGCCGGCGATCTGGAGATCATCGCCGAGGTCGTGCGCGAGCTGGCCGATCAGGTCGACTGGGTGTTCTTCGGCATGTGCCCCGAGTCGCTGCGCCCGTACGTGCACGAGTTTCATCCGTCAGTGGGCTTGCTGGCCTATCCGGCCAAACTGGCTGCGCTGAACCTGGACCTCGCGCTGGCGCCGCTGGAACACCACATCTTCAACGACTGCAAAAGCAACCTGCGCCTGCTGGAATACGGGGCCTGCGGCTACCCGGTGATCTGCACCGACACCCGTGCGTACGACGGCTACCTGCCGTGCACCCGCGTGATGACCAACAGCACCGCCGAATGGCTCGAAGCGATCCGCATGCACCTGGCCGACCCGGACGCCAGCTACCGCATGGGCGATGAGCTGAAAGAAGTGGTCATGCGCGACTACGTCCTGCGCGGCGACAACCTCCAGCACTGGGTCAACGGGTGGCTGGCGGATTAAGCACGGCGTTTTAGTGGGACCGGCTTCAGCCGGGAAGAGGCCTGAATGTGCACCCTCAATTTTGTGGTGTGACGAACGACGCCTTCCCGGCTAAAGCCGGTCCTACTGACGGTACGCGGTGTGAACGTGGGACCGGCTTCAGCCGGGAAGAGGCCTGAATGTGCACCCTCACTTTTGCGGTGTGACGTCTGACGTCTTCCCGGCTAAAGCCGGTCCTACTGACGGTACGCGGTGTGAATGTAGGACCGGCTTCAGACGGGAAGGGGCCCGCATGCACACCCTCAATTTTGTGGTGTTACGCATGACGCTTTCCCGGCTAAAGCCGGTCCTACTGACGGTACGCGGTGTGAATGTAGGACCGGCTTCTGCCGGGAAAAGGCCCGCATGTGCACCCTCACTTTTGCGGCATGACGTATGCCGCCTTCCCGGCTAAAGCCGGTCCTACTGACGGTACGCGGTGTGAATGTGGGACCGGCTCCAGCCGGGAAGGGGCCTGCATGTGCGCCCTCAATTTCGCGGTGTGACGTCTGACGTCTTCCCGGCTAAAGCCGGTCCTACTGACGGTACGCGGTGTGAACGTGGGACCGGCTTCAGCCGGGAAGGGGCCTGCATGTGCACCCTCAATTTTGTGGTGTGACGCATGACGCCTTCCCGGCTAAAGCCGGTCCTACTGACGGTACGCGGTGTGAATGTAGGACCGGCTTCAGCCGGGAAGAGGCCTGCATGTGCACCCTCAATTATGCGGTGCGACGAATGCCGCCTTCCCGGCTAAAGCCGGTCCTACTGACGTCGCCGATCTTCCGGCAGGTCAAGAACGTGTGGGAGCGAGCTTGCTCGCGAATAAGCCGGCACATTCGCTGAATATCCATCGGTAGAGATGCCGCCTTGGTGAGCAAGCTCACTCCCACATGACCGGTATCCGCCGCATCATCGCCAGGGCTTTTCCCGGCCAAAGCCCCTCCAGCCCATTGCGCGCAGTCCCGCCATCCAGAGTTGGCGTGCTTCCTGCTTCGTCTCCCCGATATCGCCATTGATCATCTTTTTGACGCCTGGCCGCATCACAGGAAAAACGTAATGCACCCTCATTCATCTCCGGGAAACACCATGCCGCTCGATGCCCAACTGACGCTTGTGGTCCTCACCCATGACCGGCCCGCGCTCCTGCGCCGGACATTGCAGTACTACAGTGCCTCGTCGGCTCGGGTGCTGGTGCTCGATGCTTCGCAGCAGTCAGCCGCAGACATCGCCGCGCTGTTCCCGCAGGTGGATTACCGCCACGTGCCTCAGTTCGCCGAGACCGGGGTCCAGAGCAGGATCGCCCACGGCGTGACCCAGGTGGCTACGCCGTTCATGGCGTTCGTGGGCGACGAAGATTTTCTGATGCATGACGCCCTGGCCCAGTCGGTGGAATTCCTCGCCGCCAACCCGGCCTACGGCCTGTGCCACGGCTATTGCCTGATGTATCAGGCCCACGGCGACAAGGTCGAATACTTCCGCCGCGACAAAAAAGGCCAGGAAGACTTCGCCGCCGACGAAAGCGGCGAGCGCGTCCTGAGCTTCATGGATCACTACATTCCGCCGTTCTACGCCGTCACCCGCACGGCGCTGCTGCAACAGTGGTTTGCCGCGTTGCCCCAGAGCATCAGCGGCGAACTGCAAGAGTTCGGCCACGCCTACTTCCTGCTCTCGGCCGCCAAGGCGCGAATCCTGCCGATCCCCTACGTGGTCCGCGAACTCCACCACCGGCTCTCTGACCGCCCGACCCACATGCTGAAAAAGCTGAGTGACAGCGATCCGTCAGCCGTCCTCGAACGCCACGAATTCGCCGGTTTTCTGGCAGCCCTGACCACGGCCGACCGCGACCTGAATGCAGCCGACGGCATCGAGCAGGTCAAAAACGCCTACACCGCCCTGCAGGTCTGTCTCGAAGATCAACATTCCCTGGGCCTGACCAGCATCGTGTTGTCCCGCTGGAACGATGTCTTCAGACCCGTGGACCGTCAGTTCGGGCCCCGGCAGTTCGTTGAGATGCCGTTTTACAACCAGGCCTTTTTCGATGTGCTGACCGAGATCGAATTCCTGATCCACGCGCTGCCCGCTGGCAAGCTGCAAATGGAACAGCTCGAAGGCACTTGGGTTCAGCAGGAAGTGCTGCTGCGCACCCACGCCAACGACAACCCCGAAACCATCGCCAACCGGATGTGGGAAGCGATGGCCCTGAACATCTTCAACCCGCACATCGTCGAGCCGCTGGCCGGTCTGATGGCGCGGCAGGGCGACCCCGAAGAAGCCGCGCAAATGTCGCGCTGGCTCGAGCGCCTGAACTCGGTCCATCGCGAGGACCATCGTGAACGCTTGGCCGACATGCCGTCGGGCCAGTTGTTGCAGTGGCTGGACGCACGCCAGCCGAGCCCGGGCGACGCGCAGGCCATCCTCAACCGCATCGACAGCCTTGGCGGCGCACCGCAGTTCGGCATTCTGTTGCTGGACCTCAACGATGACATGACCAAACTGCAGGTCACCCTGGACAGCCTGGTCGAAGGCCACTGCAAGACGTTCAAGGTCGTGGTGTTCACCAGCGGCGAGCCGCCGGCCGCCACCAGCGCGCAAAACACCCTGCATTTCGTCAAGGTCAGCAAGAGCAACTGGGTCGACAAGGTCAACCAGATCGCCCGCCAATCCACCTGCCACTGGCTGATGCTGGCGGAAGTCGGTGGTGCCTTCACCGCCGGCGGCCTGTTGCGTGCCTCGCTGGAACTGCAGGCCGCCCCTGAGTGCCGCGCGGTGTTCGCCGATGAAGTTCAACGTGAGGCCAGCGGTGCGCTGACCCATGTCATGCGCCCGGGCTTCAACCTCGACCTGCTGCTGAGCAACCCGACGCTGATGTCCCGCCACTGGCTGGTCCGCCGCGACGTGCTGGTCGAGGCCGGCGGTTACTCCGCCGACTTCGCCCAGGCTGCCGAATTCGAACTGCTGCTGCGCATCATCGAGCAGGGCGGCATGGGCTGGCTGGCCCATCTGGACGAGCCGCTGCTGGTCACCGACGCGCAACCGCTGGAAGAAAACCCCCAGCAGCGTCTGGCCCTGACCCGGCACCTGAACAATCGCGGCTTCAAGGCCCAGATCAGTCCGGCGGCAACCGGCGCCTGGCGCATCGATTACCGCCACATCCAGCGCCCGCTGGTGTCGATCATCCTGCATGACATCGACGACCTGCCGGTGCTGCAGCGCTGCCTGGCCAGTGTGCTGCTGCGCACGCGCTACGCGAATTACGAAGTGCTGATTGCGGACGATCACAGCGTGTCGGCGGAGCTGAGCGAATGGCTGGGCCGCCAGGAAAAAGGCCGCGTGCGGGTGATTCGTTTCGATCAACCGCTGAACCACGCCGCGCTGATCAACGCCGTGGGCGCGCAGGCCAAGGGCGAATACCTGGCGCTGCTCTCGGCCCATGGTGAAGTCATCAGCCCGAACTGGATCGACGCCTTGCTCAATCAGGCGATGCGTCCGGAAGTCGGCGTGGTCGGCGCCAAGCTGATTGAACGCAACGGCACGGTCAGTCAGGCAGGGTTGATCCTCGGCATGAACGGCGGCGTCGGTTCAGCGTTCGTCGGCGAAGCAAAAGACGCTGCCGGTTACATGAGCCGTTTGCTGCTGGACCAGAATTACTCGGCGGTGTCCGACGCCTGCCTGATGGTGCGCAAGGCGCTGTTCGACGACGTCGGCGGCCTGGATCAAGGCCATTTTGCCGACGCCTTTGCCGACGTGGATCTTTGCCTGAAAGTGGCCGAGGCCGGGTACCTGACGGTGTGGACGCCTCACGTGCAGTTCGTCCATTCGGGCGCGTTGCCCGACGCGCCACAGACGCTGGCGGCGCTGCAGGACAGATGGTCCGGTGCGTTCGCCCACGACCTGGCGTACAACAAGAATCTGCAACTGACCGGCAAGGGCTTCACCCTCGCTCAGGCCGACGGTTCCAGTTGGGCCGAGCTGCTCGCTTAAGGCCTCCGGGTTAAAGGACTACGTCATGTTCAACGGCAAATCAGTGTTCATCTCAGGCGCGACCGGTTCATTCGGTCGCATGTTCATCCGCTCGCTGCTGGCGCGTTATCAGCCTCGGCGCGTGGTGGTGTTCTCCCGCGATGAACTCAAACAATACGAAATGCAGCAGGAATTCAACGCCCCGTGCATGCGCTATTTCCTCGGTGACGTGCGCGATGCCGACCGCTTGCAGCAGGGCATGCGCGGCATCGATTACGTGGTCCACGCGGCGGCGCTCAAGCACGTGCCGGCGGCGGAATACAACCCGACCGAATTCATCCGCACCAACGTCAATGGCGCGGAAAATATCATTTCGGCGGCCATCGCCAACGGCGTGAAAAAGGTCGTCGCGCTGTCGACCGACAAGGCCGCCAGCCCGATCAACCTGTACGGCGCCACCAAGCTGCTGTCGGACAAACTGTTCGTCGCCGCCAACAACATCGGTGGCGAGGAGCAGACGCGGTTTTCCGTGGTGCGCTACGGCAACGTCGCCGGCTCCCGCGGCTCCATCGTGCCGTTCTTCAACAAGCTGCTGGCCGGCGGCGCGGCTGAATTGCCGATCACCGACCCGCGCATGACGCGGTTCTGGATCACCCTCGACCACGGTGTGGATTTCGTCATGCAGAGTTTCGAGCGCATGCACGGCGGCGAAGTGTTCGTGCCGAAGATTCCGTCGGTGCGCATTGTCGATCTGGCCCAGGCCATGGCCCCCGACCTGCCGCACAAGATCGTCGGCATCCGTCCCGGGGAAAAACTGCATGAGCTGATGGTCCCCCAGGACGACGCGCGCATGACCCTGGAATTCGACGACCACTACACCATCGTGCCGTCGATTCGCTTCAATAACGTCGACACCGATTTTGCCGTTGA
Source organism: Pseudomonas sp. GW821-FHT02H06 (assembly GCF_059421525.1). Taxonomy (NCBI): domain Bacteria; kingdom Pseudomonadati; phylum Pseudomonadota; class Gammaproteobacteria; order Pseudomonadales; family Pseudomonadaceae; genus Pseudomonas; species Pseudomonas sp. GW821-FHT02H06. The sequence continues at coordinate 23,567 of NZ_JBWKVD010000014.1, read as the reverse complement.
CGCCACCGGCGCACAGGGCAGAGCGGTCCATGACGAATTCGAATACCGCTCCGACACCAACCCGGACTTTCTGTCGATCCGCCAGATCGGCGAGCTGCACGCTGACGTAAAGCCATGATTCCGTACGGCAGGCAGAGCGTTGATCAGGCCGATATCGACGCCGTGGTCGAGGTGCTCAAGTCCGACTGGCTGACCCAGGGGCCGACCCTTGAGCGCTTCGAAGCCGCTATGGCCGAGCGCTGTGAAGCCGGTTTCGCGGTGGCGGTGTGCAACGCCACGGCGGCGCTGCACATTGCCTGTCTGGCGGCCGGACTGGGGCCGGGCGACTGGCTGTGGACCAGCCCGAATACCTTTCTGGCCTCGGCCAACTGCGGGCGCTATTGCGGCGCCGATGTGGATTTTGTCGACATCGACCCGCTGACCTGGAACCTCGACACCGATGCTCTGGCGCGAAAACTTGAAGCCGCCGAATCAACCGGCACGCTGCCCAAAGTGTTGGTGGCGGTGGCGTTTTCCGGCCAGAGCTGCCACATGCGCGCCATCGGCGAACTGGCCCGGCGTTATGGGTTTGTGGTGATCGAAGACGCCTCCCACGCGGTCGGCGCGCACTATGCCGGGCGTCCGGTGGGTTGCGGCGAGTTCGCTGACATGACGGTGTTCAGCTTTCATCCGGTGAAGATCGTGACCACTGGCGAAGGTGGCATGGTGCTGACCAATCGCCCTGAACTGGCTGAACATCTGCGCGGCCTGCGCAGCCACGGCATGACCCGTGACCCGGCGCAGATGGACGAGCCGAGTCACGGCCACTGGTATTACCAGCAAGTCGAACTCGGTTTCAATTACCGCATGACCGACATGCAGGCCGCGCTCGGGCTTTCGCAGCTGAACAAACTGGACGGTTTTCTGGCCCGTCGGCGGGCGTTGGCGGCGCGCTATCAGACGCTGCTCGCCAACCTGCCGCTGACCTTGCCGACCCTTCAGGCCGAGGCCGAGTCGGCGTGGCACCTGTATGTCGTCCGCGTTCAGACCGACATGCTTTCGGTGAGCCATCGTCAGGTGTTCGAAGGGCTGCGCGCGGCGGGCATTGGCGTGAACGTGCACTACATCCCGGTTCATCTTCAGCCCTATTACCGCGACCTGGGCTTCAAACCGGGTGATTTCCCTGAAGCCGAGGCCTATTACGCCCAGGCAATCAGCCTGCCGTTGTACCCGGCGATGACCGACGCGCAACAGGATTACGTGGTTGAGCAGCTTGGCCGGCTGCTTGGCGAAACGGCGCGGGCCAGCGACTGATGCGAGCGAACCCATGACAGGCCCACGAGCATGAACGCCGTCGCCATCATTCCCGCACGGGGCGGCAGCCAGCGCATCCCGCGCAAGAACATCAAGCTGTTCAACGGCGAGCCGATGATCGCCCATTCCATTCGCGCCGCGCTGGCGAGCGGGGTGTTTGATCAGGTTGTCGTCAGCACCGACGACGAAGAAATCGCCGACGTCGCCCGCCATTACGGTGCCGAGGTGCCGTTCATGCGCCCAGCGGATCTGGCCGATGCCTTCACCGGCACGGCGGCGGTAATCCAGCATGCCCTCGGCGCCCTCAGTTGTTCCTTTGATTACGCCTGCTGCCTCTACGCCACCGCGCCGCTGTTGCAGGCGCGTTATCTGCGTCAGGGCCTGGAAGCGCTCGAAGCAGCAGCCGAAAAATCCTATGCGTTCTCGGTGTGCAGCTTCGGCTTCCCGGTGCAGCGTGCGCTGTTGATCGACAGCGACGGCTGCCTGGGCGCGATGCACCCGGAATTTCGCAGCGTGCGTTCCCAGGATCTGCCCGTCGCCTATCAGGACGCCGGCCAGTTCTACTGGGGCCGCGGCGATGCCTGGCGGCGCGGCGACACGGTATTTTCCGAACTGAGCCTGCCGGTGATCCTGCCTCGGCATCTGGTGCAGGACATCGATAGCCCGGAAGACTGGCTGCGCGCCGAATACCTGTACGCCGCGCTCAAGGCCGGCGGGGAACTGCAATGATGCGCGTGCTGATCCGCGCCGACGCCTCGGTGACCATCGGCAGCGGCCACATTGCCCGCTGCCTGACGCTGGCGAACACGCTACGTGCAGATGGCGCCGATGTGCATTTTGCCTGCCGCGAATTGCCGGGCCATTTACTCCAGCGGCTGGCGGATCAGGGCTATGTCACCCATGTGCTGCCCGCCCGCTATGGTGCTGAAGAAGACTCGGACATCGAAGCAGCGTTGCCGTGGCAGGCGGACCTGTCTGCCTTGGCCGAAGAGATTGAAGATGAGCCGCCCTTTGACTGGCTGATCGTCGACCATTACGGGCTGGATGCACGCTGGGAAACGGCGGCGCGCGGTCTCGCCGATCGGGTCATGGCGATCGACGATCTGGCCAATCGGCCCCATGCGGTCGAAGTGTTGCTGGACCAGAATTACAGCGCTCAGGCGCTGGATCAGCCCTATGCCGCTTGGGTTGGTCCTGAGAGCCAGACCTTTCTGGGGCCGAGATTTGCTTTGCTGCGCGAGGAGTTTCAGTGCGAGCCCATCGCGATCAAGCCTCGGGTGGAGCGGGTGCTGGTCAATTTTGGCGGCTTCGATGCAGCCGGGCAGGTGTACGCCACGATGCTGGCGCTTCAGGGCTTCGCTGATCTGCAGGTGGATTTCGTCGCCGGTTTGCACAATCCGCACTGGCAGGCGATGAGCGAGCTGGCGGCCTCTCGACCTGAGTGGCGGCTGCACACGCTGACCGGTGATTTTTTCGCGCTGATGCAGGCGGCCGATCTGTTTATCGGCGCCGGCGGCGGCACCACCTGGGAGCGTGCAGCGCTGGGCTTGCCGACGATCTGTATTTCGGTGGCGAACAATCAGCAGCTCAATGCGCAATTGCTGGCCGAGGCCGGTGTGCATGAGTATCTCGGGCCCCATGTGCAGCTTGAGCCCGGGCGTTTGCACGACGCCATCGAGCGGCTTTGCGGTGATGCGGTTCTACGCCGGTCGTTCGCCGAACAATCGAGGTTGCTGGTGGATGGCCGGGGTGCCCGGCGCATCGCTGATGCATTGGCGACGGTTGCCGATAACGCGGCAAAGGGGCAGGGCGCATGAGCCACTGCCCGTTCTTATTTTTATCGTTTGGCCTAGTGCCGGCCGATGTCAGTGCAGCGAGTGAGCAACGATGAATTCTTTCAAGATCGGTTCCCGAACCATCGGCCCCGACGCGCCGCCGTTCATCATCGCCGAGATGAGCGGCAACCATAATCAGTCGCTGGATCAGGCGTTGCGCATCGTCGAGGCGGCGGCCAAGGCGGGCGCCCACGCCCTCAAGCTGCAAACCTACACCGCCGACACCATGACCCTGGACATCGCCGAGGGCGAATTCTTCATCAAAGACCCCAACAGCTTGTGGGCCGGGACCTCGCTGTATGCGCTCTACGAGCAGGCGCACACGCCGTGGGACTGGCACGCGCCGATCTTCGCCCGTGCGAAAGAACTGGGGCTGCTGGCGTTTTCCACGCCTTTCGACGAGACCGCTGTGGATTTTCTCGAAAGCCTCGACGTGCCGGCCTACAAGATCGCCAGCTTTGAGAACACTGATATCCCGCTGATTCGCAAAGTGGCGGCCACTGGCAAGCCGATGATCATCTCCACCGGCATGGCCAGCATCGCCGAGCTGGACGAAAGCGTGCGCGCTGCGCGGGCGGCGGGCTGCAAGGATCTGGTGCTGCTGAAATGCACCAGCACTTACCCGGCGACACCGGCCAACAGCCACGTGCGCACAATTCCGCATATGGCCGGGCTGTTTGGCTGCCAGGTGGGCTTGTCCGATCACACCATGGGCGTTGGCGTGTCGGTGGCGGCGGTGGCCATGGGCGCGACAGTCATCGAAAAGCACTTCACCCTGGACCGCGCCGACGGCGGGGTCGACGCCAGTTTCTCGCTGGAACCGGCAGAAATGGCCAGCCTGGTCACCGAAACCGAACGCGCCTGGCAAGGCATGGGCCGCGTGCAATACGGCGCCACCGAAGCCGAACAGAAATCGCTGCAATACCGCCGCTCGTTGTACGTGGTGCGGGACATCGCCGAGGGCGATGCTTTCACCCCGGACAACATCCGCGCCATCCGCCCCGGCCTCGGCCTGGCGCCCAAACACATCGATGCCGTCCTCGGGCGCAAAGCACGACACGCGCTGAAACGCGGCTCGGCGCTGAGTTGGGATGGGGTGGGTTAGCACCCGCGCGACCGACTAAGCTTGTGAGAGGGACCATTATCTTCAGCGCACGCAAAATCTGTGGGAGCGAGCTTGCTCGCGAAGGGGGGCTGAACATTCGCCGCATTTTCAGGGTTTGGAATGCCGCCTTCGTGAGCAAGCTCACTCCCACAGTGGTTCTGCGCAATGACCATAATCTTCAGCGCACGCAAAATCTGTGGGAGCGAGCTTGCTCGCGAAGGGGCCGGTACATTCGCCGCATTTTCAGCGTTTGAAATGCCGCTTTCGTGAGCAAGCTCACTCCCACAGTGGTTCTGCGCAATGCCCATAACCTTCAGCGCACGCAAAACCTGTGGGAGCGAGCTTGCTCGCGAAGGGGGGCTGAACATCGCCGCATTTTCAGCGTTTGGAATGCCGCCTTCGTGAGCAAGCTCACTCCCACAGTGGTTCTGCGCAATGACCATAATCTTCAGCGCATGCAAAACCTGTGGGAGCGAGCTTGCTCGCGAAGGGGGGCTGAACATTCGCCGCAATTTCAGCGTTTGAAATGCCGCCTTCGTGAGCAAGCTCACTCCCACAATGTCACGTGTCGTCCGATGAATTAGCGTCTGACGCAATGCCGATGACACTGAAACCACCCGCCACAATCCCGTGACATCTTCATGTCAATTGCCTGTCTGACCGGCGATCTGATGTTGCGCCGTACCTGTCGGTCAGCTAAAAGCTTGTAAAACTTTTGGTGACCTGTAGGTCATAACGGGCATCTTCACTGTATCGTGTTGGCGGTCCGTGACGTCCTTGGGCTGATTCCAGAGCGATTCTGGTGTCGCCCTGACCTGTACGTTGCCTTTTTTTCAGGCCGCAAGCCCCGGATTTTCAACGCCCCGCCTAACCGCGCCGGGTGATGTTCAGCAGTTTTTTATTGGGAAGCCATGATGATTGGCATCAAGAGCATAGCGAGTTATGTGCCCACAGCCGGCGTCGACAATTACGCCCAGGGTGCCAAATTCGGAAAGGATGAAGACTTCATCCTTGGCAAGATCGGTTCTGCTTTTCTGCCGCGCAAAGACGACACCCAGGAAACCTCGGACCTGTGCGTCGAAGCGGTCAACCAGCTGTTCGCCAACAACCCCGGTCTGTCGCGGGACGCCATCGATGCATTGATCGTCGTCACCCAGAACGGCGACGAAGAAGGTCTGCCTCACACGGCCGCCATCGTTCAACACAAACTCGGCCTGCCGACCCACGTCGCCGCGTTCGACATTTCCCTGGGTTGCTCGGGTTATGTCTACGGTATCTATGCGCTGAAAGGCTTCATGGAAGCGACCGGGTTGAAAAACGGCCTGCTGGTCACCGCCGACCCGTATTCGAAGATCGTCGACCCGGAAGACCGCAACACCACCATGCTCTTCGGCGACGCCGCCACCGCCACCTGGATGAGCGATGACGCGCCGTGGCAGCTGGGCAAATCCAAGTTCGGCACCGACGGCTCGGGGGCGGAGTTCCTCAAGACCACCGACGGCGCGTTCTACATGAACGGGCGTCAGGTGTTCAACTTCGCGCTGGTCAAAGTGCCGGCGCACCTCAACGAATTGCTCGAAGACTCCGGCCTGCAGTCCTCCGACGTCGATGCGTTCTGCATCCACCAGGGCAGCGCGGCCATCGTCGATGCGGTCGCCCGTCGGTTCGAGGACGGCAAGTCGCCGGAGAAATTCGTCAAGGACATGCTTGAGACCGGCAATACGGTGTCGTCCAGCATTCCGCTGCTGCTGGAAAAACACGTCATGAACGCCACCTGGAAGCGCATCGCGGTCAGTGGTTTCGGCGTGGGCTTGTCGTGGGGCTCGGCGATCCTTTATCGTCCCTGACATCGCGTCACCAGGCTGATCCCAGCCTGCACAACGGCGACGCTGATTTATCAGGTCGCCGTTTTGCGTTCTGCACTTCCAATAGGAAAAGGACTGCCGTCATGAGCGAGTTTTTCCAGCGCAACCTCGCCGTGATCCAACAGCGCTGGCCTGACGTGGCGCAGCGGTTGAGCTCCGAACACATCGAATCCATTCCTGCGCAGTTGATCGAAGGCCGACAATCGACCCTCAGCATTGGCGGGATCCAGCTCACCAGCCGCCATGATCGCCTCGCCGAAGCGCACACCCAGGCACAAAGCCTCCCCGCCAACAGCCCCGTCGTTCACCTTTACGGCACCGCCCTCGGCGATCTGCAGCGGGTATTGCTGGCCGACGCTTCCCTGCAAACGCTGCACGTTCACATCCTCAATGGCGCGCTGTTCGCCCTGGTGCTGCAACTGCTGGAACAGGATGACTGGCTGTCCGACCCCCGCGTGAACCTCGCGTACGCCGATGCCCGGAGCGAAATCCTCCTGCCATTCTTCGCGCTGCCGGCCGAACTGGTGCTGGCCGACGACAGCAGCGCGCGGATCCGCGATCGGCTGGTCAGCGAAGTGCATGTCGACTTCAACAATCAAGCATTCGCCGCCAACACCCCTGACAACGCGCGCCTGCTGGAACAGGGCAGGGCGCTGCTGCAACAGGACACCGATGTCGCCGAGTTGTTTGACACTCAATCAGGGTGCGACGTGTTCGTGATCGCCACGGGGCCGAGTCTGCAACAGCATTTGCCGCGCCTCTTGAGCACGTCGAACAGCGCCAACCGGCCCCTGATCATTTGTGTGGATACCGCCTACGTGCCGCTGCGCAACCAGGGCATTACCCCGGATGTGGTGGTGAGCATCGACCACCGCATCACCCCGCGACATCTCCCCGCCGAGGATTCGGCGCACATCACGCTGGTCTATGTGCCGGGCCAGGACGCCGAGATGCTGCGAAGCTGGCAAGGCCCGCGCTACGTCGGCTATTCCACCAGCCCGCTGTATGCGCGGCTGCGCGAGCAGATCCCCAAGGCCACCTTGCATGTGGGGGGCAGCGTCATTCATCCGGCCGTCGATCTCGCGGTCAAAATGGGCGCCGCGCGGATCACCCTGTTCGGCGCCGACTTCGCCTTCCCCGGCGGCAAGACCCACACCGGCTGGCAGGACGGCGATCTGGGGCCAGCCCTGAGCATCGCCAAACACTGGGTGCGCGACGGTCGGGGCCAAAAGGTCAAGACGCAGCTCAATTTCCGCAGCTACCTCATCGAACTCGAACGTTTCATCGCCCGCCACCCCGAGGTCACGTTCCTCAACACCAGCCGCGACGGTGCTCTGATCGCCGGCGCCGACTTCGACCCGGACTGGACCGCGCCATGACCCTGCCTGAACACGTTGTAGAAGAAGCCCGCGACTGCGCGAAGCTGTTTCGTCTTGGCCGGGATATCGAAGGGGCCTTGAAAATGGTCGAACTGATTGATCGATCGCTGCCGCTGATGGATGGGGTTTCTGCTGATAGACAGGCTGAATGGGGGAGGGTGTTGAGTGCGATTCTGGCGTGCCAGGAGCGGCAGGACTGGTTGGGGGTGGCTGATTGGCTTGAAGTCGAATTTCTTGAAGTCTGACACTTTCCCATTGTCGGGAAGTTAGAGAAAACTCCTACATTAGTTTCAGTTTTATCTGAATCAAACGGCCCGCAGCGGCCGTTTTTTTATGTTTTTTTAATATCTATTCCAATTAATGCGTTAGCCAATTTATTACCCTTCAACTGTCGTGATGGCGCACCCCGTGCGCCATGTTTGTTGTTAAAGCCACTATGCAAATCGTCGATACCGGGACTGTAGGTTCTCCGGGAGAAATGGACTTCCCCGATATTAGAGAGCCCTCCGTTTCTATCAACGAGGAATTCAAAATGGCTTTAACCGTAAATACCAATATTGCATCGCTTGCTATTCAAACCAAACTCAATCGTGCGAGCGATGCGCTGAGTATCTCGATGACACGGTTGTCATCGGGGTTGCGGATCAACAGCGCGAAGGATGATGCAGCCGGGCTGCAGCTCGCGACGATGATGACCAATGAGATAAGAGGGCAAAGCGTCGCGTTGAGAAACGCTAACAATGGAGTATCAATGGCGCAGACAGCGGAAGGAGCGCTCAACGAGACAGCAAATATTCTCACCAGGATGAAAGAGCTGGCGATTCAAGCTCGTGATGACAATAACGGTACTGCTCAGCGCGCCGCCATGCATGATGAGTTTGTTTTGATGAGCGCCGAGCTCACCCGAACTTCCGAAGATACGAAGCTCAATGGTCGGCGGCTTCTTGATGGTTCTGCGGGGGTCATGGAGCTGCAGATTGGTACCGACACGAGCGCCGCATCTCGAATTACTCTGGATTTAAGCGCTAAGTTCGATGCTGTTTCAATGGGAGTGGATTCCCCCACGTTGGCGTTATCAGGAGCGACCACTGCCGACGCCCATACGAATTCTGACGCGGCGATGCTAGCAATCGATAAAGCTCTGATGTCTGTTACGTCTACCCGGGCGGCCTTGGGGGCGTCGCAGAACAGACTGACCTCGACGGTCGCCAACCTGCAGAGCATGAGTGAAAACACTCAATCTGCTCGTGGCAGGATTCAGGATGTCGACTTCGCCGCCGAAACCGCGGAGCTAACCAAGCAACAAACCCTGCAGCAAGCCTCCATGGCAGTGCTGGCCCAGGCGAACCAGCTGCCGTCCGCCGTTTTGAAGCTTCTCCAATAAACAACCGCCTCTATAGATAACGCCAAGCAAAACCCGGGCGCGCCGAAGGGGGCGCCCGTCTTTTTGAGAACTGGTTAACAAATCGCCGGGTGAGGTTAAAGCTTCCAGGGGTTGCGCCGAAACGCTGTGTATCCCCGGACAACAAACTGCGGGGGTGGCGCTCTGGTGGCAAATAAATTTGAAAAAGCCCTCAAGCTCCTGGCAACCGCGACGATAAACATTACGTAGGTTCTCTAGGCCACACCCGGCGCTTGCCAGGGCCGGATAGCCGCAGCAAACAACTCACGAGGAATTCATCATGGCTTTAGGCGTAAACACCAACGTAGCTTCCCTGGCTGTTCAGAAGAACCTGTCCAAAGCTTCCGATGCACTGTCGACTTCGATGACTCGTCTGTCTTCCGGTCTGAAAATCAACAGCGCTAAAGACGACGCAGCCGGCCTGCAGATCGCAACCCGCGAAACGTCGCAAATCCGCGGCCAGACTGTTGCCATCAAGAACGCCAACGACGGTATCTCGATCGCTCAGACCGCTGAAGGCGCTCTGCAAGAATCGACCAACATTCTGCAGCGTATGCGTGAACTGGCTGTTCAGTCCCGAAACGACACGAACGGTACTGCTGACCGTGGCGCACTGGACTCCGAATACGCTCAAATGTCGGACGAACTGACCCGTATCGCCGGTTCGACCAACCTGAACGGCAAGAACCTGCTGGACGGTTCGGCTAGCACCGTAACCCTGCAAGTCGGTTCCAACACCGGTACTTCGAACCACATCGACCTGGTTCTGACTGGCAGCTTCACTGCTTCGGCTCTGGGCGTTGCAAGCGGCTCTACTTCGATCAGCGGCGCGGATAACGCTACTGCTCACACCAACGTCGACGCCGCTATCTCGGCAATCGACGCGGCTCTGGCAACAATCAACAGCACCCGTTCGAGCCTCGGTGCCGCGCAAAACCGTCTGACCAGCACCATCTCCAACCTGCAAAACGTTAACGAAAACGCCACCGCAGCACTGGGCCGCGTTCAAGACACCGACTTCGCCGCTGAAACCGCTAACCTGACCAAACAACAGACTCTGCAACAAGCTTCCACCTCTGTTCTGGCCCAGGCTAACCAGCTGCCATCCGCTGTTCTGAAACTGCTTCAGTAATAACGGCTAGAGTTTTGGCGGGGGAGTATGCTTGCGTGCTCTCCCGCTTTTTACTTTCAAGAGGTGAGTGGACATGGACATAAGTAGCAGGCTGAACGTGTCTTATTCGATGGTCCAGTCGTTGCCCGCGGTGCCTGTGGTTGCTGACAAGCCTGCCGTGGCGCCTCAAGTCGTTCCTGCTCCGGCGGCTTCATCGCAGTCAGGCACGTCGACAAGTAAAGACTCAGACCCGGAAAAGAAAACCGAAGAACTGGAAGCAGCCGTCAAACAAATGGAAAAGTTCTTTCAGTCGGTTCATCGCAACCTGGAATTTTCCATCGACGATAAATCGGGGAAAGTGGTGGTGAAGGTGATCGCCACGGAAACCGGTGAAGTGGTGCGGCAATTGCCGTCTGCCGAAGCCTTGAAGCTCGCCGACAGCCTGAAGAATGCAAACAGCCTGTTATTCGACGCGAAAGTTTAAATGGCATGAAAGGTGAACGCTGTGCATGTGGCATCGCGTGCTCGTCAAAATGCCGACTACAACTGAAAGGAGACTCACATGGCTAGTCCTATTACCCCCTCCACCGGCCTCGGCTCGGGCCTGGCAATCGGTGACATCGTCACTGCGCTGGTCAACTCCGACAAGCTGGCCAAGCAAACTCAGATCACCACCCAGACCAAGCTGGTCACCACCAAAATCTCCGGCATTGGCACGCTGACGAGTGCGATGACCGCCTTTCAGACCGCGCTGACGAACCTCGGCAAGACCGACACCCCTGCGTTCGCCGGTTATGCAGCAAAAGCTTCCGATGCGACCAAGCTAACCGTCACGTCCGACAACTCGGCCGTACCCGGTACCTACAGCATCACCGTCAAAGACCTTGCAACGGCTTCGAGTGTCGCCAGTGCTTCTTTTGCCGGCGGGACCACCAGTGCTATTCCGAGTGGCGATTTGACCCTCACTCAAAATGGCATTGACACCAAGATCACCATCCCGACCGGCGCCACGTTGGCGTCGGTCGCCAAGCAGATCAATGCGCAAACCGCGACGTCAAACATCAGCGCCAACATCATCACCGATGACAATGGCTCACGCCTGGTATTCAGCTCCACGGTGACGGGCAAGGGCACGGATATCACGGCCTCCAGCACGACGTCCAGCGAATTCAATATCGTCGCTGGCGCCAAGCTCGATCCGGCCAGCAAAACCAGTGCGGGTTACATTGGCGCCCAAGCGATCGACGCCAGTCTGACCGTCAACGGCCTGACCATCACCAGCGCCAGCAACACCATCGACAAGAGCCTCGGTGGCTTGTCCATGACCCTGTTGGCGCCGGGTGCTTCGACCGTTGCGGTGACCGGCAACAACGATGGCCTGAAAGCCTCGCTGCAAACCTTCATCGATGCCTACAACACCGTTGTCAAAGCCGTGGCCAGTGTCACCAAGGCCACCATCAGCGACACCCCGGATAAAACCACCGGTGCAACAGTGACCCCGGCCGCACTGACCGGCGATGCGTTGCCGCGCTCGATCCTTTCGGCGATTCGTGATCAGTTGGTAACGTCAGGGGCACCCGGCGGTATTTCCGTGCTCTCTCAATTGGGTATTACCACCGGTCAGTCCGACGGTACGCTCAGCCTTGATGCCAAGAAGTTTTCCGCCGCGATGGATCAGGGACTTGCGGGCGACGTGCAGCAGCTCTTCAGCGGCACTGACAGCACCAACGGCTTGCTGTCTCGGATGAAGGCGGCCATCACGCCGTACACCCAGACCGGCGGCATCTTGTCCACGCGCACCAGCAGCCTCAACAAACAGCAGACTGATCTGCAGAACCAGCAGACGGCGCTCGACCTGCGCGTGACCACGCTGACCGCCACGCTGACCGCCAAATACAACGCGATGGACTTGTTGGTGGGGCAGTTGAAAGCCTCTGCGACGAGCATTACCTCGTTCTTCGACTCGCTCAATGCCCAGCAAAGCGGCTGACCGTTGACGAGCTGATCAAGACCCGGCCCCCAGTGCCGGGTTTTTGGCATCTGGCCTTAAAGTTTTCCCGGGCCGTGTCGATACCCTCACTATAGAAACTTCGTTGCGCGAGGTAAGACAATGAACCGTATGGCAGCCCTTCGTCAGTATCAGAAGGTTAACTCACACGCCCAGACCGCCGTGGCCACGCCACACCGTCTGGTACAGATGCTGATGGAAGCCGGCCTGGACCGTATCGCCCAGGCCAAAGGCGCCATCGAGCGCAAGGACATCCCCGCCAAAGGACTGTTGATCGGCAAGGCGATTGAAATCATCGGCGGCCTGCGTGAAGGTCTGGACATGGAAAAGCAGGCAGAAGCCCTGGCCCATGTCGACAACCTGTATGTCTACCTGATGAAGCGTCTGGCGGAAGCGAACATCAAATCCGATCCGAAGATCCTCGATGAAGTCAGCGGCTTGCTGACCACGGTCAAGGAAGGCTGGGACGGGATCGGCGAACAGCAACCCGTGCTCTGAAGGAGAACCCCATGAGCGCTGCACTCAAGCGAATCGAAGAAACCCGTGAAGCCTTGGTCGATGCCCTCGAGCAGCGTGACTGGGAGGCGATCGGCCAGCTCGATATGGCCTGCCGGGCCTGTGTCGATGAGGTCATCAGCCAGGCAAGCAACGATGAGCCTGAGCTGCGAAATAATCTGGAAGAGCTGCTAGGCGTCTATCGCAAGCTTATTGACGTTGCCGTGGGCGAACGTCAAGCGATCGTCGACGAAATGTCGCAGATCCAGCGAGCGAAAAGCGCGGCAAAGGTTTACCATCTGTTCGGTTGACACTTGGTCCATAGCCAAAATAAGTACGCCATAAATTTGACTGTGTACGGTTTTTTGACTTAACTAGTGAAGTTCACTAATTTCGGTGATTGACACGTCTCAACGGACGATACGAAAGCCAAGCTTGCCCGTGATCGGGCATCGAGTTGACTAGGGAAGTTGCTATTGCATGTGGCGTGAAATCAAAATCCTGCTGATCGATGACGATAGCCAGCGCCGCCGTGACATGGCGGTGATCCTGAATTTTCTGGGTGATGAGAACCTGTCTTGCTCCAGCACAGACTGGCAGCAAGTCGTGGGTTCGTTGACATCCACCCGAGAAGTGCTTTGCGTGCTGGTCGGCAGCGTGAACGCCCCGGGCAGCCTTCAAGGCCTGCTCAAAACCGTGGCCGCGTGGGACGAGTTTCTTCCGGTCCTGCTGATGGGCGAGAATTCCTCGGCCGAACTGGCGGACGATCTGCGCCGCCGGGTCCTCTCCACCGTCGAGATGCCGCCCAGCTACAGCAAACTGCTGGACTCCCTGCACCGCGCCCAGGTCTATCGCGAGATGTACGACCAGGCCCGTGAACGCGGGCGTCAGCGCGAACCCAATCTTTTCCGCAGCCTCGTCGGCACCAGCCGTGCGATTCAGCACGTTCGCCAGATGATGCAGCAGGTCGCCGACACCGACGCCAGCGTGCTCATCCTCGGTGAATCCGGGACCGGCAAGGAAGTCGTCGCGCGTAACCTGCATTACCATTCCAAGCGCCGCGATGCGCCGTTTGTGCCGGTCAACTGCGGCGCGATTCCGGCCGAGCTGCTCGAAAGCGAATTGTTCGGCCACGAGAAGGGCGCCTTCACCGGCGCCATCACCAGCCGGGCAGGGCGCTTCGAACTGGCCAACGGCGGGACGCTGTTTCTCGATGAGATCGGCGACATGCCGCTGCCGATGCAGGTCAAGCTGCTGCGCGTCTTGCAGGAACGCACCTTCGAGCGCGTAGGCAGCAACAAGACCCAGAGCGTCGACGTGCGGATCATTGCTGCGACGCATAAAAATCTTGAAGACATGATCGTCATCGGCAGTTTCCGCGAGGATCTCTACTACCGTCTGAACGTGTTCCCGATCGAGATGGCGCCGTTGCGTGAGCGTGTGGAAGACATTCCACTGCTGATGAACGAGCTGATTTCGCGCATGGAGCATGAGAAGCGCGGGTCGATCCGCTTCAATTCCGCTGCCATCATGTCCCTGTGCCGTCACGGTTGGCCGGGCAACGTGCGTGAACTCGCCAACCTCGTTGAGCGCATGGCGATCATGCATCCGTACGGTGTCATTGGCGTCTCCGAGCTGCCGAAGAAATTCCGCTACGTCGACGACGAAGACGAGCAACTGGTCGACAGCCTGCGCAGCGATCTCGAAGAGCGCGTGGCCATCAACGGCCATACGCCAAACTTCGCCAGCAGCGCATTGCTGCCGCCTGAAGGCCTGGACCTGAAGGACTACCTCGGTGGTCTGGAGCAGGGCCTGATTCAGCAGGCGCTGGACGATGCCAACGGGATCGTGGCACGCGCCGCCGAGCGTTTGCGTATCCGCCGCACCACGCTGGTAGAGAAAATGCGCAAGTACGGCATGAGCCGTCGCGAAGGCGACGAACAGGTCGAAGACTGACTGTCGTTTGACGCGTCAAAAATAAACCGCTGATTTTTCAGCGGTTTTTTTTCGGCACGGGGATTGCTATGTCTCTGGGAACATACCGTTTACTGACGGTTCGCTACCCGAGAGATCAACTATGCCCCAGGCCGCTCAGATGTCTTCCGAACCCGGTTCAGCCATTGGTTCGTTAGTGCAGCAGTCCCCGGAAGTGGCGAGCAGGCAAGGCCTTGAACAGGCCTTCGCGCTGTTCAGCCAGATGTCGACTCAATTGACCGATTCCTACGGCCTGCTCGAAGCGCGGGTCACCGAGCTCAAGGGCGAGCTGGCCGTGGTCAGCGCCCAGCGCATGGAGGAATTGGCGGAGAAAGAGCGTCTGGCGAACCGCTTGCAGCATCTGCTCGATCTGCTGCCCGGCGGCGTCATTGTTATCGACGGCACCGGCATGGTCCGCGAGGCCAATCCTGCCGCACTGGATCTGCTGGGCGAGCCGTTGATCGGCATGCTCTGGCGCCACGTCATCGCCCGCTGCTTTGCGCCGCGCGAGGACGATGGCCACGAAATCTCCCTGAAGGACGGGCGCCGGCTTTCCATTGCCACCCGTTCGCTGGACGCCGAGCCGGGCCAATTGGTGCTGCTCAACGACCTGACCGAAACCCGTCATCTGCAAAGCCAGCTGGCGCGCCATGAGCGTTTGTCGTCCCTGGGCCGCATGGTCGCGTCATTGGCCCATCAGATCCGTACGCCGCTGTCCGCCGCCATGATCTACGCCAGCCACCTGGCCGAACAGGCCTTGAACGTCGAAACCCAACAGCGCTTTGCCGGACGTCTTAAAGAGCGTTTGCACGAGCTCGAGCATCAGGTCCGCGACATGCTGGTGTTTGCCCGTGGCGAATTGCCGCTGACTGACCGAGTGACGCCGGCCGCGCTGGTGGCCGCCCTCGAATCCGCCGCCCAGACCCATGTGCGTGATGTGGCCGTGCGCTGGCAGTGCGACAGTCCGTCGGGTGAGTTGCTGTGCAACCGCGACACGCTGGTCGGCGCGCTGCTCAACCTCATTGAAAACGCGGTCCAGGCCAGTGCCGGCCAGACTGACGGGCGTCGCCGCCTCAAAATTCATGCGTACAACCGCGGCAACACGTTGCGCCTGTGTGTCAGCGACAGTGGCAGCGGCATCGAGCCTGCGGCGCTAGCCCGCATCGGCGAGCCCTTCTTCACCACCAAAACAACCGGCACCGGTCTAGGTCTGGCCGTTGTCACCGCCGTGGCGCGTGCGCATCAGGGGCGTGTCGAATTCCGCTCACGTCCGGGCCGTGGCACCTGCGCCATCGTCTCGTTGCCGCTGGTTCCGGGTGCCGGGAATGGGCCTGACGCGTTGACGATACCGGCGGGTGAGCGCTCATGACCATCAAGGTGCTGCTGGTTGAGGATGACCCGTCTCTGCGCGAAGCACTGGGCGAAACCCTGGCGCTGGCCGGCCATGATTATCAGGCGGTTGGCTCGGCGGAAGAGGCGCTGATCGCCGCTGCCGATTCGTCGTTCAGCCTGGTGGTCAGCGACGTCAATATGCCCGGCATGGACGGTCACCAATTGCTCGGCCAGTTGCGCAGCCGCTACCCGCAGTTGCCGGTGCTGTTGATGACCGCCCACGGCACGGTCGACCGCGCGGTGGAGGCGATGCGTCAGGGCGCGGCCGATTATCTGGTCAAACCGTTCGAGCCCAAGGCGTTGGTGGCGTTGGTTGCCCGCCATGCGTTGGGTCGCCTCGGGCCGGCCGATGGCGAGGGTCCGATCGCGGTCGAGCCTGCCAGCGTGCAGTTGCTCAGCCTCGCCAGTCGTGTTGCGAAGAGCGATTCGACGGTGTTGATTTCCGGCGAATCGGGCACGGGTAAAGAAGTGCTGGCGCGTTTCATTCATCAGCAGTCGCCGCGCGCCGGCAAGCCGTTCATTGCGATCAACTGTGCGGCCATCCCGGACAACATGCTCGAAGCCACCCTGTTCGGCCACGAAAAGGGTTCGTTCACCGGGGCCATTGCTTCCCAGGCCGGCAAGTTCGAGCAGGCTGAAGGCGGCACCCTGCTGCTCGACGAGATTTCCGAAATGCCCATGGGCCTGCAGGCCAAGCTATTGCGTGTGCTGCAGGAGCGGGAAGTGGAGCGGGTCGGTGCGCGCAAGCCTATCGAACTGGATATCCGCGTGCTGGCGACGACTAACCGCGATCTGGCGGGCGAAGTGGCGGCCGGGCGTTTCCGCGAAGACCTGTTTTATCGACTGTCGGTGTTCCCGCTCGCGTGGCAATCCTTGCGCCAGCGTCCCGCCGACATTCTGCCGCTGGCCGAGCGTCTGCTGGCCAAGCACGTCAATAAAATGAAGCACGGGCCGGTGCGTTTGTCCGCCGAGGCGCAGAAGTGTCTGGTCGGCTACGCCTGGCCGGGCAATGTCCGCGAGCTGGACAACGCGGTACAGCGGGCGCTGATTCTGCAGCAGGGCGGGGTGATTCAGGCCGAGGACTTCTGTCTTGCCGGGCCGGTCACGTTCGCCGCCGCGCCAACCCCTCAGGCGTCGACGGTCGCGACCGGCGCCATGGAAGTGTCGCCCGATACCGGCGGCGGGGAAGGGGCCGGCGCCCTGGGTGAAGACCTGCGTCGGCGGGAGTTCCAGATGATCATCGACACCCTTCGTGCCGAGCGCGGTCGTCGCAAAGAGGCCGCCGAACGTCTCGGTATCAGCCCGCGTACGTTGCGCTACAAGCTGGCGCAGATGCGTGATGCGGGAATGGATGTCGAAGGGTTTCTGTTTGCCTCCTGAGCAGGCGCGTGTGTCGGTGAAATGGATGCCTGCCTGACTGGAGCTGACGATAGATGTCCGTCAACCCGCTGATTTTTCAGTGGGTGTGATGCCGTCTTCGTGAGCAAGCTCACTCCCACAGGGACCGCGTTTGATAGGGCATCGCGCGGTGTCAATGCGTGAAGCGCCTCTGCGTTTATGTGTCCGTTCAAATACCCATCCGAACACTTTCATCAAACGTGGCACATCGCCGCTATTGGTCTGGCACCCTTGTTGCTAATGCTTAGGTAACCGCTGAAGCCGTGTCAAAAATCTGCGGCCCTTTTGAGAGAAACGTCATGACCCAAGGTGTTGAATTTAATCGCTTGATGTTGGACATGCGCTCCATGCAAATGGACGCCATGGCTCAGCCCAAGGCCATCGCAGCGCCAGAACAGGCCGGTGCGAGCAGTTTTGCTGACATGCTCGGCATGGCGGTGAACAAGGTCAACGACACCCAGCAGGCGTCGAATCAGTTGTCGACCGCTTTCGAGATGGGCAAGAGCGGCGTGGACCTCACCGACGTGATGATCTCCTCGCAAAAAGCCAGCGTGTCGTTTCAAGCGCTGACCCAGGTACGCAACAAGCTGGTTCAGGCGTACCAAGACATCATGCAAATGCCGGTTTGAGGACGATTTAAGTCATGGCCGAAGCCGCCGTCGATAACGTACCCGCCAAAACGGGTGCGCCAGGAAGCAAGCCGCCGATGTTCGGGCTGGCGTTCCTGCAAAATCTCTCCGAGATGACCATGCTGCGTCAGGTCGGCCTCATGGTCGGTCTGGCTGCCAGCGTGGCGATTGGTTTCGCCGTCGTGCTTTGGTCGCAACAGCCTGATTACAAGCCGCTCTATGGCAGCCTGTCGGGCGTCGACACCAAGCAGGTGATGGACACGTTGGCCCAGGCCGACATTCCCTACACCGTCGAGCCTAATTCCGGCGCGCTGCTGGTGAAGTCCGATGACCTGTCCCGTGCCCGCATCAAGCTGGCCGGCGCCGGCATTGCCCAGAGCGACGGCAACGTCGGTTTCGAAATCCTCGACAAGGATCAAGGCCTGGGCACCAGCCAGTTCATGGAGGCCACTCGTTACCGTCGTGGCCTGGAAGGCGAACTGGCGCGGACCATCTCCAGCCTCAATAACGTCAAGGGCGCCCGCGTTCACCTGGCGATCCCGAAGAGCTCGGTGTTCGTGCGTGACGATCGCAAGCCCAGTGCTTCCATTCTGGTTGAGCTGTATGCCGGTCGTTCGCTGGAGCCGGGTCAGGTGCTGGCGATCATGAACCTGGTCGCCACCAGCGTGCCGGAACTGAGCAAGTCGCAGATTTCTGTCGTTGATCAGAAGGGCAACCTGCTGTCCGATCAGGCCGAGAACTCCGAGCTGTCCATGGCCGGCAAGCAATTTGATTACACCCGTCGCATGGAAAGCATGCTGACCCAGCGTGTACAGAACATCCTGCAGCCGGTGCTGGGCAATGACCGCTACAAGGCAGAAGTCTCGGCAGACGTTGATTTCAGCGCCGTCGAATCCACTGCCGAAAGCTTCAACCCGGACCAGCCTGCGTTGCGCAGCGAGCAGACCGTCAACGAACAACGCTCCAGCGGCAGCGGTTCAGGTGGCGTACCGGGTGCTTTGAGCAACCAGCCGCCAGGCCCGGCGACCGCACCACAGAACGCCACCGCCGGTGCTGCCGGTGCCGCGGGCGCTATCGCCCCGGGCCAACCGCTGCTGGACGCCAACGGTCAACAGATCATGGACCCGGCCACCGGTCAGCCGATGCTGGCGCCATACCCGGCCGACAAGCGTAACCAGTCGACCAAGAACTTCGAGCTCGACCGTTCCATCAGCCACACCAAGCAGCAGCAGGGCCGGGTCAATCGCCTGTCGGTTGCGGTGGTGGTGGATGATCAGGTCAAGGTCAACCCGGCCAACGGCGAAACAACGATGGTGCCGTGGACCGCCGATCAATTGGCGCGCTTCACCCGTCTGGTGCAGGACGCCGTCGGCTTCGACGCCAGCCGTGGTGACAGCGTCAGCGTGATCAACGTGCCGTTCTCTACTGATCGCGGCGAAGTGATCCCGGACATTCCGTTCTATTCGCAATCGTGGTTTTGGGACATCGTCAAACAGGCCATGGGCGTGCTGTTCATCCTGGTGCTGGTGTTCGGTGTACTGCGTCCGGTGCTCAAGGGCATCACCAATCCTCAAGGCAAGCGCCTTGACGGTGACTCCGAGCTGGGCGGCATGATCGGGATGGACGGTGAACTGGCAAACGACCGCGTCAGTCTGGGCGGTCCGCAAAGTATTCTGTTGCCGAGCCCTACCGAGGGCTATGACGCACAGCTCAACGCAATCAAGAGCCTTGTGGCCGAGGACCCGGCGCGTGTAGCGCAGGTCGTCAAAGAGTGGATCAACGCTGATGAGTGATAGAGCTGCTGCGCTTAAATTGACCCGCGTGGACAAGGCCGCGATTCTGCTCCTTACCCTGGGTGAGACCGATGCCGCGCAGGTCTTGCGCCACATGGGGCCGAAAGAGGTTCAACGTGTGGGCGTGGCCATGGCGCAGATGCGCAATGTGCACCGCGAGCAGGTCGAGCAGGTGATGAGCGAGTTCGTCGACGTGGTCGGCGATCAGACCGGTGTCGGCATCGGCTCGGACGGCTACATTCGCAAGATGCTCACCCAGGCACTGGGCGAGGACAAGGCCAACGGCCTGATCGACCGGATTCTGCTGGGCGGCAACACCAGCGGTCTCGACAGCCTGAAGTGGATGGAACCGCGCGCGGTGGCCGACGTCATCCGTTTCGAGCACCCGCAGATTCAAGCGATCGTCGTGGCCTACCTGGACGCCGATCAGGCCGGTGAAGTGCTGAGCCATTTCGACCACAAGGTGCGCCTGGACATTATTCTGCGCGTGTCGTCATTGAACACCGTGCAGCCGGCGGCGCTGAAAGAGTTGAACCAGATTCTCGAGAAGCAGTTCTCGGGCAACGCCAACACGTCGCGTACCACCCTGGGTGGCATCAAGCGTGCGGCGGATATCATGAACTTCCTCGACAGCTCGATCGAAGGCCAGTTGATGGATTCGATCCGCGAAGTGGACGAAGACCTGTCGACGCAGATCGAAGACCTCATGTTTGTCTTCAACAACCTGTCCGACGTCGACGACCGCGGGATTCAGGCCTTGCTGCGCGAAGTCTCCTCCGATGTGCTGGTCCTGGCACTGAAGGGCTCCGACGACGCCATCAAGGAAAAGATTTTCAAGAACATGTCCAAACGTGCCGCCGAACTGCTGCGCGACGACCTGGAAGCCAAAGGCCCGGTTCGCGTCAGCGACGTGGAAGGCGCCCAGAAAGAAATTCTCACCATTGCCCGTCGTATGGCGGAGGCCGGGGAGATCGTTCTTGGCGGCAAAGGTGGCGAGGAAATGATTTAAGCGTAGGTGTCGTTGATGTCCAGCTCCGATAAAGCAGCACCCAGTGAGCTCATCCGCGCCCAGGATTTGCGCGGCCTCGACGTCTGGGCCTTGCCCAGCTTCGACCCGCAGGTGGAAACGCCCGAGCCGGAACCGGTCATCGAAGAAGCCGAGATCGCCGAAAGCGAAGAAGTGCCGCTGGAGGAAGTCCAGCCGATGACCCTGGAAGAGTTGGAAAGCATCCGCCAGGACGCCTACAACGAAGGGTTTGCCATCGGCGAAAAAGAGGGTTTCCACAGCACCCAGCTCAAGGTTCGTCAGGAAGCGGAAGTGGCCCTGGCGGCCAAGCTCGAAAGCATGGAAACCCTGATGGGGCATCTGTTCGAACCCATCGCCGATCAGGACGCACAGATCGAGAAAGCCATGGTGTCACTGGTCGAACACGTGGTCCGGCAGGTCATCCAGCGCGAATTGAAAACCGACTCCAGCCAGATCGGCACGGTGCTGCGCGAAGCGTTGCGACTGTTGCCGATGGGGGCGGCCAACGTGCGCATTCTGGTCAACCCGCAGGACTTCGCGCTGGTCAAAGCCATGCGTGAGCGTCACGAAGAAACCTGGCGCATTCTCGAGGACGATACGATCCAGCCCGGCGGTTGCCGGGTCGAGAGCGAGCACAGCCGCATCGACGCCACGGTCGAGGCGCGGATCAGTCAGGCCCTCGGCAAAATGTTCGACCAGTTGCACGAGCAGGCCCTTCATCCGGCGCCCCCCGATGTGACCATCGAACTGGAAGAGGCGATCCAGAGCGCCGAGAAAACCACTTACCCGCTGGGTGCTGTCGATGCGCCTTGAACGCACCAGTTTCGCCAAGCGTCTGAGCACGTATCCCGACGCGATCTCCCTGCCTACGCAGCCGATCGTCGAAGGACGACTGCTGCGCATGGTCGGCCTGACCCTCGAAGCCGAGGGCCTGCGCGCGGCGATGGGCAGCCGTTGCATGGTAATCAATGACGGCAGTCATCACCCGGTCGAAGTGGAAGCCGAGGTCATGGGCTTCTCCGGTGGCAAGGTGTTCCTGATGCCGGTTGGCAGCGTCTCCGGCATTGCACCGGGCGCCCGCGTCGTTCCGCTGCCGGACACCGGCCGTCTCCCGATGGGTATGACCATGCTGGGCCGCGTCCTCGACGGCGCCGGTCGCCCCCTCGACGGCAAGGGCGGGATGAAAGCCGAAGACTGGGTGCCGATGGACGGCCCGACCATCAACCCGCTCAACCGCAACCCGATCAGCCAGCCGCTGGACGTGGGCATTCGCTGCATCAACGGTTTGTTGACGGTCGGCCGCGGTCAGCGTCTGGGTCTGTTCGCCGGTACCGGGGTGGGCAAGAGCGTGCTGCTGGGGATGATGACCCGCTTCACCGAGGCCGACATCATCGTCGTCGGGCTGATTGGCGAACGGGGTCGCGAGGTGAAGGAATTCATCGAGCACAGCCTGGGCGAGGAGGGCCTCAAGCGCTCTGTCGTCGTGGCCTCCCCAGCGGATGACGCGCCGTTGATGCGTCTGCGCGCGGCAATGTATTGCACGCGCATCGCCGAATATTTTCGTGACAAGGGCAAGAACGTCCTGTTGCTGATGGATTCCCTGACCCGTTTCGCCCAGGCCCAGCGTGAGATCGCCCTGGCCATCGGCGAGCCGCCCGCGACCAAAGGTTATCCACCGTCGGTGTTTGCCAAGCTGCCCAAGCTGGTGGAACGCGCCGGTAACGCCGAGGCGGGCGGTGGCTCGATCACGGCGTTCTATACCGTTTTGTCCGAAGGCGACGACCAGCAGGACCCGATCGCCGACTCGGCCCGAGGCGTGCTCGACGGCCACATCGTGCTGTCGCGGCGACTGGCCGAAGAGGGCCATTACCCGGCCATCGATATCGAAGCGTCGATCAGCCGGGTGATGCCGTCCGTGGTCGATCCGCAGCACATGGTTCAGGCGCAGTATTTCAAGCAGTTATGGTCGCGTTATCAGCAGAGCCGCGATCTGATCAGCGTCGGTGCGTACGTGGCCGGCGGCGACCGAGAGACTGACCTGGCGATTTCACTGCAGCCACAGTTGGTGAAGTATTTGCGCCAGGGCTTGCAGGAGAACGAGAGCATGCAGAGCAGTGAGGAGCAGTTGGCGAAGATTTTCAATCCTCAGGCTGGGGGTTAATCGGTCATGGCAGTCAGTCGCGCAGCCCGTCTGGCGCCGGTGGTGGAGATGGCCGAGAAGGTCGAGAAGGCCGCCGTGCAGCGCCTGGGGCATTTTCAGGGTCAGGTGCGGCTGGCCGAGGCCAAGCTGGGTGAGCTGGATAAGTTTCGCTCTGATTATCAGCAGCAGTGGATCGACAAGGGCGCCCATGGGGTGTCGGGTCAGTGGCTGATGAATTATCAGCGCTTCCTCAATCAGTTGGAGACGGCGGTGGCGCAGCAGCGTCAGAGTCTGGCGTGGCATGAGAATAATCTGAACAAGGCGCGCGGCGAGTGGCAGAAGGCGTATGCGCGGGTGGAGGGGCTGCGTAAGTTGGTGCAGCGGTATATCGATGAGGCGCGTGCGCTGGAAGATAAACGCGAGCAAAAGCTGCTGGATGAGCTGGTGCAGAGGTTGCCCAGGACGGAGCAGTTTTAGGAGCTTGAGATCAAGATCAAGATCAAGATCAAGATCAAGACCCTTAAGATCACGAGCGTCTGCCTGGGGGCAGACTGTTTCGCCTTCGGCGAGTTACTTTTAAAAAGCACTAAAAGTAACCAAAAGTGCCTGCTCCTGGTTTGGCCCTCCTGCGTCGGGTTCCCTCGCTCCGGTCTTGCTCCGTGGGCCCGCGCCGAACGGACATCCATGTCCTGACGGCGCTCTCGCCGCATCCATGCGGCTC
>NZ_JBWKVD010000013.1:0-157469 GCF_059421525.1 Pseudomonas sp. GW821-FHT02H06 | reverse complement strand
TGTCAACTGCCTTTTTCACCGCTGTCGATTCAAGCATCTGAACCGAAGCATTCCTCGCTGCTTACTTCGTCCAACTCGTTGATTATCAAGGAGTTTTCCGTTTCGTCTGCGCCGGAAGTGGGGCGAATTATAGACAGATCCAGAGGGGCGTCAAGCACTTATTTAAACTTTATTCCAAGCGAAGTGTAATCCGCCCGAACGCCTTCTTGCCGGCCTGGCAAACATGGGTCGCCCCCAGCTTGAATACAAACCCGCGCTCCACCACCTCACCATCTATACGCACGCCGCCGGATGCCAGCAGGTCGCGAGCGACTGCCGAGTTCTTTACCAGCCCCGCCTTATTAAGGACGGCAGCAATCGGCATGTCTTCGGAAGCGGCCAGCTCGATCTCCGGAAGATCTTCCGGAAGCTCCCCATCCTTCATACGATTGCCTGCAGAACGATGGGCAGAAGCTGCAGCCTCTTCACCATGGAAGCGCGCGACAATCTCTTCGGCAAGCTTGATCTTGATGTCGCGCGGATTCGCCCCGGCTTCGCAATCCGCCTTAAAGGCAGCGATCTCTTCCATGGAGCGGAAGCTCAGCAGCTCAAAGTAACGCCACATCAGCGCATCAGGAATAGAGACGAGCTTGCTGTACATAATGCCGGGCGCTTCCTGGATACCTACATAGTTACCCAAGGACTTGGACATCTTCTTGACGCCGTCCAACCCTTCCAGCAACGGCATCGTCAGAACACACTGAGCCTCCTGACCATAGGCGCGCTGAAGCTCACGCCCCATGAGCAAGTTGAATTTCTGATCGGTGCCACCCAGCTCGACGTCCGCGCGCAAGGCAACCGAGTCGTAACCCTGCACCAGCGGATAAAGGAATTCGTGGATGGCGATCGACTGGTTCGACTTGTAACGCTTGTCGAAGTCATCACGCTCAAGCATACGGGCAACGGTGTATTGGGAAGAAAGCCGAATGAAGTCAGCGGGGCTCAGCTGGTCCATCCAGGTGGAATTGAAGGCCACCTCGGTTTTGGCCGGATCCAGAATCTTGAAGACCTGAGCTTTATAGGTCTCGGCATAGTCGAGCACTTGCTCGCGCGTAAGCGGGGGACGGGTAGCGCTCTTGCCGCTTGGATCGCCGATCATCCCGGTGAAATCGCCAATCAGGAAAATCACCTGATGCCCGAGATCCTGGAATTGACGCAGCTTATTAATTAGCACTGTGTGCCCGAGGTGCAGGTCGGGCGCGGTTGGATCAAAACCGGCCTTGATGCGAAGTGGCTGCCCACGCTTGAGCTTTGTGATCAGCTCGGCCTCGACCAGGAGTTCATCTGCACCGCGCTTGATCAGCGCTAGCTGCTCTTCAACCGACTTCATAACCGCCCCGTAATGCCTTATTTCAAAGGGAAACAACCATACAAGATCAGCGCCCAAATACAAGTTCTGACAATAGGTGCTCGACGAATCGCGGAGCGAGCCGATCGCAAGCTTGCCTCAGGCGAGATTTGGTTATATTTTATACAGTTATTTCATCTTCATCATGTCATTCATCTTTTCCATTTCATCTTTTTTCAAAGTCAAAATTACCTATGACCGACACTCCGCCTAAAGCGCCACCGCTTTATCCGAAGAGCCACCTGCTAGCAGCCAGCGGTATCGCCGCACTGCTCAGCCTGGCTCTCCTCGTATTCCCATCCAGTGACGTCGAAGCCAAACGAACAAACCTTGCTCTTGAACTGGACACACCCGCTGATCAGATCGAGCAAGAACAAGACGCTCAAAAACAGACTCAAGCCACAGAGGCGCCGGTAGATTCTCCCTTCGCCCAGATCGAAGGTGATGCGACTGAGCCGACTGAAACAGCGAAGCCCTCCACCGACACAAAGGCTGCGCCGAAAGAGGTTGCCACTGCCAAAGGTCCCACCCACCGGGAAGTGGTGGTATCGAAAGGCGATACGCTGTCGACGCTGTTCGGCAAAGTTGGCTTACCCGCAACGGCAGTGCATGACGTTATTGCCAGCGACAAACAAGCCAAGCAATTCAGCCAGTTGAAAAACGGCCAGGTTCTGCAGTTCGAACTGTCGCCTGAAGGCAGCCTTAAGCAGCTGCACAGCAAGCTGAGCGAGACAGAAAGCATCAGCTTGTCCCGGACAGACAAGGGCTACACGTTTACCCGTGACGTAAGCAAACCCAATGTTCGCACTGCCTATGTGCACGGCATGATCAACAACTCGCTGTCGCAATCCGCCCAGCGTGCAGGCCTTAGCCATACCATGACCATGGAGATGGCAAACATCTTCGGCTACGACGTCGACTTCACCCAGGATATCCGCAAAGGTGACGAATTCGATGTCATCTACGAGCAAAAGGTCGTCAACGGCAAGACGGTCAGTACGGGCAATATTCTTTCGGCGCGCTTTGTAAACCGTGGCAAGACTTACACCGCAGTGCGTTATACGAACAAGCAAGGCAACACCAACTACTACACCGCCGATGGCAACAGCATGCGTAAGGCATTCATCCGTACCCCGGTCGAATTCGCCCGCATCAGCTCACTGTTTTCATCCGGTCGCAAACACCCGATCCTGAACAAGATTCGCGCCCACCAAGGCATCGACTACGCTGCACCTCGTGGTACGCCAATCAAGGCGACCGGCGACGGCAAAGTCATTCTTGCCGGTCGGCGCGGCGGCTACGGCAATACCGTGATCATTCAGCACGGTGAGACCTACCGGACGCTGTACGGCCACATGCAGGGTTTTGCCAAGGGTATTCAGTCCGGATCCAGCGTCAAGCAGGGCCAAGTCATTGGCTATATTGGAACCACCGGCCTGTCCACGGGTCCTCATGTTCATTACGAGTTTCAGGTAAACGGCGTTCATGTCGACCCGTTGGGGCAGAAGCTGCCGATGGCTGACCCGATCGCCAAGTCCGAAAAACAGCGGTTCATGCAGGAGAGCCAACCTTTGATGGCTCGCATGGACCAGGAAAAGGCCACCATGCTGGCCTCGAGTAAGCGCTGACCCATGACTTTATATGTAGGTGTAATGTCCGGAAGCAGTCTGGATGGACTCGACTTCGCGCTGGTAGAAC
Organism: Pseudomonas sp. GW821-FHT02H06; assembly: GCF_059421525.1. Lineage (NCBI taxonomy): Bacteria > Pseudomonadati > Pseudomonadota > Gammaproteobacteria > Pseudomonadales > Pseudomonadaceae > Pseudomonas > Pseudomonas sp. GW821-FHT02H06. The sequence continues at coordinate 154,384 of NZ_JBWKVD010000013.1, read as the reverse complement.
AGGATGACCGACCACGTTTGCTCGGCACCTACTACATTCCCATGCCGGACGATCTTCGCGCCGAACTGCTGGGGCTATGCGCCAGCGGTCCGGATGAGCTGGCCCGTGCCGGCATCGCCGAGCAGAAATGGGTTCATCTCGCGGCTCAAGGCGTACTGGCCCTGCTGGATCAGCAGAACGTGTCAGCCGGCGAAATCCGCGCGATTGGCAGCCACGGCCAGACGATTCGCCACGAACCGGCCCGTGGCTTCACCATTCAGATTGGCAACCCTGCCCTGCTCGCCGAAATGACCGGCATCACCGTTGTCAGTGACTTCCGCAAGCGCGATATCGCTGCAGGTGGACAGGGCGCGCCGCTGGTTCCGGCATTCCACGAAGCGTTGTTCGACGATAACAAGGACTACCGCGCCGTACTCAACGTCGGTGGTTTCAGCAACCTCAGCTTGATCGAGATCGACAAACCGGTTTCCGGGTTCGATTCAGGTCCTGGCAACGTGTTGCTCGACGCGTGGATACAAGCACAGCGTGGCGTGAGCTATGACCGCGATGGCGCGTGGGGCGCGAGTGGAATAGTCAATGATGCGCTGCTCAAGTCCATGCTCAGTGATCAGTTCTTCCAGACCAAGGGCCCGAAAAGCACCGGCCGTGAAGTGTTCAACCTTGGCTGGGTTCATCACCATTTGTTCCAGATGCCAACGCTGAGACCCGAAGACGTGCAGGCTACACTTCTGGAAGTCACCGCATTGAGCATTACCGAGTCGCTGCAATCGGCACAGGCGCAGACCAAAGAGCTGCTGGTCTGCGGCGGCGGCGCTCACAACAAGGCATTGATGGGTCGACTGGCGGCGCTGCTGCCGGCAACAAAGGTCACAAGCACAGCGGAATTCGGCGTTGATCCTGATTGGGTGGAAGCAATGGCGTTCGCCTGGCTTGCCCATTGCGCACTGGAAAGCGTACCCGCCAACCGTCCGAGCGTGACCGGGGCCAAAGGGTTGCGTGTTCTGGGCGCAATCTACCCGGCCTAAGCTCTACCCTCGCCATGCAAAACGCCGCGCAAATGCGCGGCGTTTTTGTGTGCGACGGTTGGATCAGATCGAAAACGAAGAGCCGCAGCCGCAAGTAGTCGCGGCATTAGGATTCTTGATTACGAAGCGAGAGCCTTCCAGACCCTCCTGATAATCCACTTCCGCACCTGCCAGGTACTGGAAGCTCATGGGGTCAACCACCAGGCTGACACCCTCGCGCTCAACAATCGTGTCATCTTCGGCGACGTCTTCATCAAACGTGAAGCCGTACTGAAAGCCGGAACAACCGCCACCGGTCACGAAGACGCGGAGCTTCAGGCGGTCATTGCCCTCTTCATCGACCAGAGTTTTCACCTTGTGCGCGGCACCGTGGGTGAATTCCAAAGCCACAGGGGTGAAGGATTCAACGCTCATGCTCAAAATCTCCCGGCGCTAAGCCGTCATAATGCGTAATGTCGCGCATTATCCGCTTCTCCTAGAAAATTGGTCAACTATTGTCACGGCAGCCACAAGCCGCAAGCGACAAGCTGCAAGAAACAGCCAGCTACCGGCTTACAACCTGAAGCGTACGACTTGGCGCTGTTAAGGCAACATCCCCGCGTGGGACAGCCCCAGGCGCTCATCGAGGCCAAACATGATGTTCATGTTCTGCACGGCCTGGCCCGAAGCGCCTTTGACCAGATTGTCGATGACCGACAGCACCACCACCAGATCGCCATCCTGCGGACGGTGCACAGCCATGCGGCAGACGTTGGCTCCACGTACGCTGCGGGTTTCCGGATGGCTGCCGGCGGGCATCACGTCGACGAATGGCTCATTGGCATAGCGTTTTTCAAACAACGCCTGCAGATCGACCGACCTGTCGACGACGGTCGCGTACAACGTGGCGTGAATGCCACGGATCATCGGCGTCAGGTGCGGCACGAACGTCAGCCCGACATCGCCGCCGGCTGCACGACGCAGCCCTTGGGTGATTTCGGGAAGATGGCGATGCCCTTTAACGGCATAAGCCTTGAAGCTCTCGCTGGTTTCGGAATACAGCGAGCCCACGCTGGCGCCGCGACCTGCACCACTGACACCCGATTTGCAGTCGGCGATCAATCGTGATGCATCAGCAAGGCCCGCTTCGAGCAGCGGCAGAAAGCCCAGCTGAGTGGCGGTGGGATAGCAACCCGGAACCGCAATCAGGCGTGCGCCTTTGATGTGCTCGCGGTTGACTTCCGGCAGGCCGTATACCGCCTCGTCGAGCAGCTCCGGTGCACCATGGGGCTGGTTGTACCACTTGGCCCACTCGACCGGATCTTGCAGACGAAAATCGGCGGAGAGGTCGATGACCTTGGTGCCAGCGGCGAGCAACTCGCCCGCTAACGCATGTGCGACACCGTGAGGCGTGGCGAAGAACACCACGTCGCAGGCGCCAAGCACCTTGGCGTCCGGCACACTGAACGCCAGACCGTCATAGTGACCGCGCAGGTTTGGATACATGTCAGCGACAGGCAGACCTGCCTCGGAGCGCGAGGTGATCGCAACCACTTCAGCCTCCGGGTGTTGCGCCAGAAGACGCAACAACTCGACGCCGGTGTAACCCGTACCGCCGACGATACCGACCTTGACCATAACCTGCCCCTCAACGAAACCAGCGGAAAGCCGCTGATCATATGGGTCGATTGCCAATGGGACAACCGCGAACGTGACGTACGGGCGCCGAAGCCACTACTATTTGGCACCGTGTTCCTGGAAACAAACCAAAATGCTCTATCTCTGGATCAAAGCCCTGCATATCGTCGCCATGGTGTGCTGGTTCGCAGCCCTGTTCTATCTTCCGCGGTTGTTCGTCTATCACGCCATGAGCGAAGACTCGGTTAGCCGCGAGCGTTTCTGCACCATGGAGCGCAAGTTGTACCGGGGCATCATGATTCCCTCGATGATCGCCACACTGGTATTCGGTATCTGGCTGATCGTCCTGGCCCCGGGTTTCCTGCAGCAAGGCTGGTTGCATGCCAAGCTCACCCTGGTCGTCCTGCTGATTGGCTATCACCACGTGTGCGGCGCTCAGGTCAAACGCTTCGCGCGCGGAGTACCAGGCCGCAGCCATGTGTTCTATCGCTGGTTCAACGAGATACCGGTGTTGATCCTGCTGGCTGTGGTCATTCTGGTAGTCGTCAAACCGTTCTGACGCGCACTGCTCACATCGTATGAACTCAAAAGACAAGGAAGCCAGCATGGCGGAGCACTTCAAGATCGTTTTCGAGGGACAGTTGCGGACAGGTGTTGAGCTGGAAACAGCGCGCCTGAACCTGGCGCAGCTGTTCAAGACTGACGTTTCCGGCGTTGATCGTCTATTCACCGGCAACCCGGTGACCATCAAGCGCAGTCTGACGCGAGACGACGCGCAGCGCTATCTCGCGGCGCTGAACGATGCGGGTGTCGAAGGCCGTATCGAGCCTGAGGATTCGGTATCACTGAGCCTTGAAGAAGTCGTTGAACACGCGCCCCAGCGTCCGTATTTCGAACCCGCGGTATCGCCCTACGCGCCGCCGCGCACACCGGTTGCACAAGACTGGCCCGCCGTCGGCGAATTAAAGGTGTTTACCACTCAGGGGCGGATCGGCCGTCTGCGCTATCTGGCGTGGAGCATGGCGCTGGTGGGCGTGGCCATACTGGTCGCCGCCCTGTGTGTCGGCGTTCTCAGCGTTTCGCTCGTGGCGGGAGGGCTGCTGGGCACCGTCGCGTTCGTCGCGTTTGTCGTCATCAGTGTCCAGATCGGCGCCCAGCGCCTGCATGACGCCGGTATGTCGGCCTGGCTGCTGCTGCTGAATCTGGTGCCGGTGGTGGGCAGCTTCTTTCCAATCGTGATGATGGCCGTGCCCGGTAGCACAGGCCCTAATCAGTATGGTCCGCCGCCGCCCGCCAATACGCCACGCGTCAAAGCCCTCGCAGTGATCTGGATTGTGGTACTGGCGCTGGCGATCGTGGCTGGGGTGATGGGTGGCCTGAAAACCATTCAGGAAGAAGTTGAAGCCACCACCAGCGCATACGAACAAGCATTGCCCTACGACGATGACACCAATGACACCAATGACGCGGAAGAACCGACCGTCCCCGTTGATCCTGTAGATATTGGTGACTCGTCCGACAGCAACGACGACCAATAACTATCTGGCAGCAAGGACGCTGTCTCAATACGAGCTGCAAACACTGGAGAATTGCATGACCCGTTACGCCATGGTCACAGGGGCATCCAGCGGTATTGGCCTGGCGATGGCAGAAGCCCTCGCCCGCCGAGGTCGCAACCTTATTCTGGTGGCCAGGCACCGGGAAATGCTGGAAAGCATTGCGCTTGAGTTCACCCAACGGTTTGGCGTCGAGGTGCTGTTCCGCGCCTGCGATCTGGGTGAACCGCTGCGCCTCTCGGGCTTTCTGCTAGAGCTCGAAGAGGGCGCGCGAAGCATCGATTTGTTGGTCAACTGCGCGGGCATCGGCAACAGCGGGCCGTTTCTCGCTCAAGAATGGGCGCAAGAGCAGGACCTGCTCGACCTTAATGTGCTCGCATTGACGCGGCTGTGTCACACGGTTGGCAACCTGATGGCGGTCCAAGGCGGCGGTCAGATTCTCAACGTTGCTTCGATCATGGGCTTTCAACCAGGGCCGTGGATGAGCACCTACGCCGCGAGCAAAGCGTATGTACTGCATTTTTCCGAGGGGCTTCGCGAGGAGCTGCATAAAACCGGCGTGAAGGTTTCGGTGTTGTGCCCCGGGCCGACGCGAACGGCGTTTTTCCGCACCGCACAGCTGGACGCCGGCAAGTTCACCCACGACAAACACATGACCGCCGAAGAAGTTGCGCTGTACACGGTTCGCGCGCTGGAAAAGAACCGTGCGGTGATTATCCCGGGTTGGCGTAACAGGCTGCTGACGCGGGTTCCGCGCTTCGCCGGTCGCTGGATGACGCGAAAACTCTGGGGCTCGATTCTCAAATCTCGTACGTCAGTCTGACGCGACCCGTCGCAACAAACGGCTGGGCGTGACCCGGGACGCTCAGTACACTGCCTTCATCCCCCTCGAAACGGAGCAAGAAGGCTGTGGATACTTTGTTCACCAAGATCATCAACCGCGAAATCCCGGCGAAGATCATCTACGAAGATGATCAAGTGCTGGCCTTTCACGACATCGCCCCACAGGCGCCAGTGCATTTTCTGGTCATTCCGAAGAAGCCGATCGCCACCCTCAACGACGTGACTGAAGACGATAAAGGGCTGCTGGGCCATATCCTGTTCACGGCGCAGCGCTTGGCGAAAGAACTGGGTTGCGAGGACGGCTTTCGCGTGGTCATGAACACCAACGAGAAAGGCGGGCAGACCGTTTATCACATTCACATGCACGTGCTGGGTCAGCGCCAGATGAACTGGCCGCCGGGCTGAGTCACCGCGTTCGGATTCTATCGACCTGCCGGGTGCGTGCCTTGCGCCTCGGCGGGCTGACGCCGGACAAGCCCGGCTTCATCGTTTGCGGTAGACTGGCCATCGTGGATTTACCCGGAGGCGCCCATGGCTACCGAACGTCACTACTCCCCTATCGACCGTTTTCTGCTTCAGGCCGACGCTGCGATGAAGACGCTGCTGCCCGTCAGCGCGCACGCACAGCGACCCTCGCCTGCCATTGTTCAACCCGATATCAAGATGAATGAGACCGACACTCGACATGTCGCCGGGCTCATGCGCATTAATCACACCGGCGAAGTCTGTGCTCAGGCGTTGTATCAGGGGCAGGCGCTTACCGCGAAATTGCCTCAGGTGCGCAAAGCCATGGAGCACGCCGCCGAGGAAGAAATCGACCACCTGGTGTGGTGCGAGCAACGCATTCATCAGTTAGGCAGTCATACCAGTGTGCTCAACCCGCTGTTCTACGGCGCTTCGTTCGGCATCGGCGCAGTGGCGGGCTTGATCAGTGATCGGATCAGCCTGGGCTTCGTTGCCGCGACGGAAGATCAAGTCTGCAAGCATTTGAATGAGCATCTGGAGCAATTGCCGGTCGAGGACGAGAAGTCCCGTGCGATTCTCAAACAGATGTGTGCCGACGAGGAGCAACACGCCGAAAGCGCGATCGAGGCAGGCGGATTCCGCTTTCCGGCGCCGGTGAAATTCGGCATGAGCCTGATCGCCAAAGTCATGACCAAGACCACCTACAGGATCTGACCGAAACTGCGATTTCGGGCTGTTATTACGGAGCCCGATTATCGTTGAAGGCCAGATACAAAGAAGGCGCCTCTAGAGGCGCCTTTTTTTGTACCGCTGAAACCTTAGACCGGCATGTTGCGGCCGTAGAAGATTTCGAGCATCTCGTGCTTCACCCGACCAGTCACCTGCTCGCGCTGTTCAGCGGAGAGATTGCTGGTGGCGTCGCCGAACAGGTAGTTGTCCAGCTCGAACTGCTTGAGCAGCATTTTCGTGTGGAACAGGTTTTCCTGGTACACGTTCACGTCAGTCATCTGGTAGCTGTCGCGGGTGTCGTCGGAAAGGTAATTCTGGATCGAGTTGATCTCGTGGTCGATGAAGTGCTTCTTGCCTTCGACGTCACGGGTGAAACCGCGCACGCGATAGTCGACGGTCACGATGTCGGACTCGAACTTGTGGATCAGGTAGTTCAGCGCTTTCAACGGCGAGATCACGCCGCAGGTCGACACGTCGATGTCCACTCGGAAGGTGGCGATGCCGTCTACGGGATGGATTTCAGGATAGGTGTGAACCGTGATGTGGCTCTTGTCCAGGTGCGCGAGGATAGTCTCGGGCAGCGGGCCCGGCGATTCTTCGATCTGGCTGTCAGTCGGCGTGACCGGCTGCTCGGAGATCAGAATGGTCACACTGGCGCCTTGTGGGTCGTAGTCCTGACGCGCGATGTTCAGGATGTTCGCGCCAATGATATCGACGACATCGGTGAGAATCCGCGTCAGGCGTTCGGCGTCGTACACGCTGTTGATGTACTCGACGTAAGCCTGCTGGTCCTGCGGGGTTTCCGCATAGCAGATGTCATAGATGTTGAAGCTCAAGGTCTTGGTCAGGTTATTGAACCCGTGGAGCTTGAGTTTGCTTTTCACCGTTAAAAACTCTCTATATGGGTGCGGCGCTGGCCGCGTGATCAAGCATGCCCGTCAACTGAGCCCGGCTCAGCTGCGTAGGACGGTTAACACCTCTTCGCGTTGGCGATTTTGGTTGTCTGGTCGGAGGCGAGCCGGCTATCCGGCGGTCGCGCCCTGAAAAAGGGGCGCATTATGCAGACGTCAGAAGTCGCATGCCATAGCCTGCACCGCTTTTGTGAAAATTGAGCGTTGCTCAGCCCAGTTCGATGATCTCGTAATCGTGGGTGATTTCGACGCCCGCATTACCCAGCATGATCGATGCCGAGCAGTATTTCTCGGCCGACAACTCGATCGCACGCTTGACCTGCGTTTCTTTCAGACCGCGTCCTTTAACCACAAAGTGCAGGTGGATCTTGGTGAACACCTTGGGATCTTCGCTGGCGCGCTCTGCTTCCAGAAACGCCTCGCAGCTTTCGATGGGCTGACGGGCTTTCTTGAGGATGCTGACCACGTCGTAGTTGCTGCAGCCACCCAGGCCAATCAGCACCATTTCCATCGGGCGAACACCCAGGTTGCGACCGCCGCTTTCGGGTGGGCCATCCATCACGACCACATGGCCGCTGCCGGACTCACCGAGGAACATCGACTCACCCGCCCATTGAATACGCGCCTTCATCACCGGACTCCAATGCTTGAAAAATGGCGGCCAGCTTAGCACAGGGCCCTACCGTCGCTGAGTGGACTGGACATGCCCGAAAACGACCGAAATGTAGGAAGTGTCTGAAAAAAAGGCTAATTGCCGCTGTTGAACTGCGTTAAATCGGAAATACTGCCGATACCTCTAGGAATGCCTCAGGGCGCAGTTTTTTACGGGATACAGCCATGCTCGCCGTGCCGCCTCCGAACAAGATGAAAATCGCCGACAAACTGCTGCCGCACGCCCAGCGACGACGATGCCCGGCGAAGAGCAACATCATTTGCGCAGGCGAAGAATCGGACTCGCTATACCTGATCATCAAGGGCTCGGTGACGATCCTGATCGAAGACAACGAAGGCCGCGAGATGATTGTGGCCTACCTGAACAGCGGGGATTTCTTTGGCGAACTGGGGCTGTTTCAGCAGACGGCCGCCGGCGCCCAGCGCAGCGCCTGGGTGCGTGCTAAAACCGAATGTGAAGTGGCCGAAATCAGCTACGCCAAATTCCGCGAGCTCAGTCAGCATGACCCTGAGTTGATGTACGCCATCGGTTCGCAGATCGCCGAAAGGCTGCGCAACACCACGCGCAAGGTCGGCGATCTGGCGTTTCTGGACGTCACCGGGCGCGTTGCCCGCAGCTTGCTCGATCTATGCAAACAGCCCGACGCGATGACCCACCCCGATGGCATGCAGATCAAGATCACCCGCCAGGAGATTGGCCGTATCGTGGGGTGTTCCCGAGAAATGGTCGGTCGTGTGCTCAAGTCACTCGAAGAGCAGAATCTGGTGCATGTCCGGGGCAAAACCATGGTGGTGTTCGGCACCCGCTAACGACGTGATCGATGCCCGCAGCGGAATCAGATCCGGGCGAGCAGGCGTTCATATCGTTCCCTCAGGCGGGTTAGAAAATCCGGCGCGTCAAATAGCTCATGCAAAGCAATGTGGCTTTCTGCTTTGCAGCGTTGATCCAGCTCGCAGGTCTCATTGAAGCGGTTGACCGCGTTGACCATTGCCACGCGCTCATCATCCAGCAACATCGCGGCATGGGCCAAGACCACCGGCCGTTTGCCACCCTGACTCTGGCGCCAGCGCTGCGCGGTGCCGACCATCTTGCGAGCGTTGAGGTTGACGTTGAAGCGGCCATCGCAGAAGGCGCCTTCGACTTCGCCCAGGGATGCAGCGCCGCCCAGCTCCCCCAGGGTATCGAGGATCGGCTGACACAGGCGCATGTAGGCATTTTCGATGCGGTCGCGATCCAGATCGGTGTCCGGCTGGACATACACGAGCGCCACATTGACGGTTGAAGAAGATTGCGGCACCGGCTCGCCGCCACTTTCACGCAACAGGACGGGCCAGCCACTGTCGGCGAGGGTTTCGCTGGCTTCAGTGAAGCCGGGAAGCCGACTCAACCGGCGTGGCATAACCAACGCGCGATCAATAGGCCGCCAGAACAGCAAGCCACTGTCAGCGTGGCCATCACACACCGACGCCAGGAGGTCTTGCTCGGCCTTGAGGCCGGCTTCAACGCAGGTTTCCAAGAGCTGAAGGGTCATGCTGCCTCCTGACGCGAAGAGCGATGGCTTTCTGGCCTACAACCCTGGATCAGTCCAGCCCGCCGGACTTGATCGCCGTGCCTTTCTCCGGGAAGAACAGTCTCTGCAGTTCCACGCCCGGCTTCTCGGCGCGCATGAACGCCTCGCCCACCAGGAAGGAATAGACATCGCTGATTTCCATGAGCTCGACATCGGCGCGGTGGAAAATACCGCTTTCGGTAATGACCAGCCGATCACGGGGAATACGTGGCAGCAGGTCGAGGGTGGTTTCCAGGCTGACGTCGAACGTGTGCAAGTTGCGGTTGTTGACGCCCACCAGCGGGGTGTCGAGGGTTTTGAGTGCCCGCTCCAGCTCGTCGCCATCGTGGACTTCAACCAGCACGTCGAGGCCGACATCTTTGGCGACCGATGCCAGCTCGGCCATCTTCACATCATCCAGTGCCGACACGATCAACAGGATGCAATCGGCGCCCAATGCCCGCGCTTCGACAATCTGATACGGGTCGATCATGAAGTCCTTGCGGATCACCGGCAGCGAGCACGCCGCCCGGGCTTGCTTCAGATACTCGTCAGCGCCTTGAAAGAAATCAATGTCAGTGAGCACAGAAAGGCAGGTGGCCCCGCCCGCTTCGTAGCTCTTGGCGATCTCCGCCGGCTGGAAATTTTCGCGGATCACGCCTTTGCTCGGCGAAGCCTTCTTGATTTCTGCAATGACGGCCGGCTGCTTGCGCTTGGCCTGAGCAATCATTGCTTTAGCGAACCCACGCGGCGCATCGGCTGCGGCGGCCAAGGTTTCCAACTCGGCGAGGCTGACGCTGGCACGGCGCGCAGCGACTTCCTCGACCTTTCGGGCCAGAATCTTTTCCAATACCGTCGGCACGCTCATTCTTCATTCTCCTGCTTGAATACCGCGGTAAAGGCACCCAGTTCTTCCAGCTTCTCGCGGGCCAGGCCCGTGTGCAATGCGTCGTGGGCCAAGGCCACGCCTTCCCTCAATGACGACGCATGGTCAGCCGCGTAAAGCGCGGCGCCGGCGTTGAGCACGATCATTTCAGCGGCTTTCTGGCCGTGCTCGGATTTGCGCCGCCCCAACGCGTCGCGAATCAATTCCAGCGACTGCGCCGGGCTGTCGACCACCAGGCCGAACAGGCTCTGGCTCTTCATGCCCAGATCTTCCGGCTGCACCCAGTATTCGGTCACTTCGCCGTTCTTCAGTTCCGCGACAAACGTCGGCGCGGCGATGCTGAATTCGTCCAGGCCATCCTGGGAATGCACCACCAGCACGTGTTTGCTGCCCATGCGCAGTAGCACCTCGGCCAATGGCCGGCACAGCGCCTGACTGAACACGCCGACCACCTGATGCTTGACGCCGGCAGGATTGGTCAGTGGGCCGAGCATGTTGAACAGGGTCCGCAGGCCCAGTTCCTTGCGTGGCCCGGCGGCGTGTTTCATGGCGCCATGATGGGTTTGCGCGAACATGAAGCCGATACCGACGCTGTCGATGCAGCGCGCCACTTGTACCGGGGTCAGGTTCAGGTATACGCCTGCGGCTTCCAGTAGATCAGCGCTGCCGCTCTTGCCGGAGACCGCGCGATTGCCGTGTTTGGCCACTGTGCAACCGGCCGCCGCGATCACGAATGAGGCGGCGGTCGAGACGTTGAAGATGTTCGCGCCATCGCCACCGGTGCCGACGATGTCGACCACGCCGTCCAGCGTCTTGAGCTGTACCTGATCCGCCAGCTCGCGCATGACCGACACGGCACCGACGATTTCGTCGATGCTTTCGCTCTTCATGCGCATGCCCATCAGGAATGCGCCGATCTGCGCCTGTGTGCACTGGCCGGTCATGATTTCGCGCATGACGTCGCGCATTTCATCGGTGCTCAGGTCCAGTTGATTCACAACCCGGCCCAGCGCCGTTTTGATATCCATTGCCATGTCGAATTGCCCTTAACCCTGACGGGTGCCGCCAGTCTGCTTGAGGAAGTTGGCGAACAGCTCGTGGCCCTGCTCGGAAAGAATCGACTCAGGGTGAAATTGCACGCCCTCAACGTTAAGGGTTTTGTGTCGCAGGCCCATGACTTCATCGACCGAGCCGTCTTCGAGCTGAGTCCAAGCGGTTAATTCCAGGCAGTCCGGGAGTGTCTCGCGCTTGACCACCAGCGAGTGATAGCGGGTCACAGTCAGCGGATGCTTGAGGCCTTCGAACACGCCTTTGTCTTCGTGGATCAGCTCGCTGGTCTTGCCGTGCATGACCTGGCGCGCACGCACTACGTCGCCGCCAAACGCCTGGCCGATTGACTGATGGCCCAGGCAGACGCCGAGCACAGGCAGCTTGCCGGCAAAGTGTTTGATCACGTCAATGGACACGCCGGCTTCGTTCGGCGTGCACGGGCCGGGGGAAACGACAATGCGCTCGGGGTTCAGGGCTTCGATTTCGGCGACGGTCATCTCGTCGTTGCGAATGACTTTGACGTCGGCACCCAGCTCGCCCAAGTACTGCACGACGTTGTAGGTGAAGGAGTCGTAGTTATCGATCATCAGCAGCATGGTGCTTAACCTTTTGAATGACTGACTTTATAACGTGGCCTTCTGTTTACTGACCTCAGTGGCACGCAGAGGGGTCGCAGGAAGTGTTCCGGCGAGGCACTGCAAAACCGAGGCATCAGAAGGCATATCAATACAGATCCGGCGGGGCCGGCGGGGGAAATAGTCAGGCGCGCCAACGCCAACGGGCGTGGCCCTTGATAACGCGCATCAAGAAGCTGCTGACAATCGACACAGGAAAGGTCTCGTTCATACGTTGCCGCACAGTAGCGTACCGCCGCAGGCCGCGCAATATCGCAGTGCCCGGATGGCGCGGCCCAGAGGCCGATTGGCAGGATTTGAACGCTCGCAAGGTGCAGATTGCAGCGTGGAAGGCGGTACAGAATATTTGCCGTGAATGCCACAGCATCGTGGGTGATTTGTGTCGCGGCTGCTACCTTCTCGTACAGCACTAAAACAATAAGGGATGCCCCCATGCTCAAAGCCACACTGCGCTGGCCGTTCGCGGCTTGCCTGCTCTCGCTCGCTTGCTCCTCCGCCCTGGCCGCCTCTTCCCCCTATTCAACGATGATCGTGTTCGGCGACAGCCTCGCCGACGCCGGACAGTTCCCCGATGCGGGCGGACCACCGGGCGCCACCTTGCGCTTCACCAACCGCACCGGCCCGACGTACCTGAACGGCAGCGGAGAGGCATTCGGTCTGAACTCATCAACGTTGCTGGGCGGAATGCTTGGCGTGGCGCCCGGTGATTTGCAGGCGTCGACCTCCCCCGTTCGCGCGGCGCAAGGGTTGGCGGACGGCAATAACTGGGCCGTGGGCGGCGACCGGACCGATCAGATCCTCGCGGCGATCACCACCCAATCACAGGTTGCCAACACCGATGCGTCGACGGGCGTCACGACGGTGTTCCGGACACGACCCGGTTATCTGGTTGAAAACAGCTCGCGGGCTGACCCGAACGCCCTTTACTACCTGACCGGGGGCGGCAACGACTTCCTTCAGGGCCGGGTGCTGAGTGCGGGACAGGCCGTCAACGCTGCCAACAACCTGGCGAACGGCGCACAAATCCTGTCCCAGGCCGGCGCGCGTTACATCATGGTCTGGCTGCTGCCGGACATCGGCCGCACGCCCGCTGTATTCGGCACACCATTACAGGGGCCATCGACGTTGCTGAGCGGGGTGTTCAACCAGCAGTTGGTGAATCGGCTAGGGCAAATTGATGCCGAGGTCATTCCGCTCAATGTCCCGGGGCTCATACGTGATGTCCTGACCGACCCGGCGCGCTACGGGCTGGCGGCCGATCAGAACTTGGTTGGCACCTGTTTCAACGGCAACAACTGCACCGCCAACAGCGTCTACGGGATTGGCGGCCTGACGCCGGATCCGACCAAGCTGCTGTTCAACGACGGCGTGCATCCGACCGTGGCGGGTCAGCGATTGATCGCCGATTACGGGTATTCGATTCTGTCGGCACCGTGGGAGACCACTCTGCTGCCGGAAATGGCCAACGGTACGTTGCGCGCGCAGCAGGATGAACTGCGCAGTCAGTGGCTGGCGGACTGGGGCAACTGGCAGAACGTTGGTGAATGGCGCGCCATCGTCGCCGGCGGCGGTCAGAAAATGGATTTCGACGCGCAAAGCAATTCCGCCAGCGGCGACGGTCATGGCTACAACCTCACAGTGGGTGGCAGCTACCGCTTCGCCGAGGATTGGAGAGCCGGCCTGGTTGCGGGCGCTTACCGGCAAACCCTCGAAGCCGGTGCCAAGGACTCGGACTACAAACTCAACAGCTATATCGCGACCGCGTTCGTGCAATATCAGGCGCAACACTGGTGGGCGGACCTGGCCGCTTCGGGCGGAAAGCTCGACTACGACAACCTCAAGCGCAAGTTCGCGCTGGGCATCAGCGAAGGGGCAGAGAAAGGCGACACCGACGGCGACCTGTGGGCCATCAGTGGCCGCGTGGGCTTTGATCTGGCCGAGCAGAGCAGTCGCTGGCATTTCTCGCCGTTCATCAGCGCCGACTATTCCCACGTCAATGTCGATGGCTATTCGGAGAACAGTGCGCGCGCGACGGCACTTAATTACGACGACCAGACGCGCAAGTCGAAACGTTTAGGCGCGGGGCTGCAAGGCAAGTTCGACGTCACGCCGCAGACTCAAGTGTTTGGCGAAGTGGCCCATGAGCGCGAGTTCGACACCGATCAGCAGGACGTGACCATCGCGCTGAACAGCGTGCCGGGCGTGGACTTTGATCTAAAAGGCTATGACCCCCAGCGCAGTTTGAATCGTGCAAGCGTGGGCCTGAGCCAGAAACTGGCGCCGGACCTGACGCTGCGGGCCGGCTATAACTGGCGCAAGAATGATGACGTGACGCAGCAAGGGGTGAATCTGGCGGTGAGTCTGGATTTCTGACGCACTTAAAACATGTCGGAGCGCCCCGGGTGGCGCTCCACCTGCTCGCGAAGGTTTCGTTGAGCACGCTAAAGATTGAGCGGCGCGGAATCAGCCTTCGCGAGCAAGCTCACTCCTACAACGGATTTGTGTTCGGCATAAAAAACGGCGCCCCGGGCGCCGTTTTCATGAGCAGACCAACCATCAAGCCTCAGGCGTCTGCTGCGCCAGGGCTACCGCTCGGAACATCGCGCGGCGCTTGTTGAGGGTTTCTTCCCACTCCAGCGCTGGCACAGAGTCGGCGACAATCCCGCCACCGGCCTGCACGTGCAGCTCGCCGTTCTTGATCACCGCGGTACGAATGGCAATCGCGGTGTCCATGTTGCCGTTCCAGGCAAAGTAGCCCACGGCGCCGCCGTACACACCACGCTTGACCGGCTCCAGCTCGTCGATGATTTCCATCGCACGAATCTTCGGCGCGCCCGACAACGTGCCCGCCGGCAAGATGGCCCGCAGCGCATCCATCGCAGTCAGGCCGCTTTTCAGCTGACCGGTGACGTTGGACACGATGTGCATGACATTCGAATAACGCTCGATGACCATCTTCTCGGTGAGCTTCACCGAGCCGACTTCCGAAACGCGCCCGGTGTCGTTGCGTCCCAGGTCGATGAGCATCAGGTGCTCGGCGATCTCTTTGTCATCGGACAGCAGATCGACTTCCAGCGCGTGATCTTCTTCTTCGGTGGCGCCACGGGGACGCGTCCCGGCAATCGGGCGCACGGTGATCAAGTTGTCTTCGACCCGCACCAGCACTTCCGGCGAACTGCCGACGACATGGAAGTCGCCGAAGTTGAAGAAGTACATGTACGGCGTCGGATTGAAGCACCGCAGCGCGCGATACAGGTCGATCGGGGCGGCGCTGAAGTCGATGGACATGCGCTGGGACGGTACGACCTGCATGCAATCGCCCGCCAGGATGTATTCCTTGATGGTGTCGACGGCTTTTTCATAATCCGACTGGGTGAAGCTGGAACGGAACACCGGATCCGCCGCCTGCGGACGGGTCAGGTCCAGCCCACGACGGGGCGTGATCGGCTGGCGCAATTTCTCCATCAACGCTTCGAGTCGCACCAGGCCATCTTCGTAGGCTTCAAGCTCAGCCGGATCGACGAGGACGATCGCGTGCATCTTGCCGGCCAGGTTATCGAACACCACTACGGCATCGGACACCATCAGCAGAATATCCGGCACGCCCAACGGATCAGGATTGGGGCACTTGCCCAGACGCGGCTCTACATAACGCACGCAGTCATAACCGAAGTAGCCCACCAGGCCGCCATTGAAGCGTGGCAGACCGGCGATGGTCGGAACGTTATAGCGGGCCTTGAAGGTCTCGACGAAGTCCAGCGGGTCTTTGACTTCCAGGCGCTCGATCTCGACGCGGTCGTGGGTCACGCTGACGGTATGGTCATGCACGCGCATGACGGTGCGGCATGGCAGCCCGATGATCGAATAACGCCCCCACTTCTCCCCGCCCTGCACCGACTCAAGCAGATAGGAGTTGGGCTCGTCAGCCAGCTTCAGATAGATCGACAGCGGCGTATCGAAGTCGGCCAGGGTTTCGTAGGCAAGGGGAATGCGGTTGTAGCCTTCAGCGGCCAAACGCAGGAATTCTTCGCGGGTCATATCAGCCTCGTGGTCTGAGGGAAAACGGTCAGGGATGCAAACGCGCCGGGATTCCGGCCAGATTCAAGTCAGGCGCGCCAACGCCAGCGGGCCAGGGCCTTGATGACTTTCATCCAGAGTTTGCGAGTGACCACCACGATGGATTCTCTAAAGGAGGGAGACTTGAGGTCGGGCAACGTTATCTCAGCGCCTTGCGCTAAGCAACCGGCAGAACTGCCCGGAATCAGCATGCGCAAATCGTCGATGACCAGTGCCGGTGACTCTTCCGCGATCGGGCGTCCGTGGTTGTAGCCGTAACTCAACGCCACACAGGCCACACCCGCCGCTTTCGCCGCCAGCACGTCGTTGCGCGAGTCACCCACGAACAGTGACTGCGACCCCGGTACGCCGGCCATTTTCATGACAAAGAACAGCGCCGCCGGGTCGGGTTTCTGCTGCGGCAGCGTGTCGCCACCCACGATCCAGCGAAAGAACCGGCCGAGCTTTAGGTCATCCAGCAACGGCGCAACAAAGCGCTCCGGCTTGTTGGTGATCAGCGCCATCTCGACGCCCATCTTCTGCAGCCATTTCAGGGTTTCCCGCACGCCAGGGTAGACCTTGGTCAGCGCGTGCCTGCCGCTGTAGGCCTCCATGAAAATCGCCAGCGCAGCCTCCGTGGACTCTTCATCCACGGCGGTGTGATCCATGCCGTTCGCCAACGCGCGGCGTACCAGCACGCGCACACCGTTGCCGATCCAGTCACGTACCCGTTCGATTCCTGCCGGCGGCCGGCCAAGCTGGATCAAGGTTTTATCCACAGCTGCAGCCAGATCCGGCACCGAGTCGACCAGCGTGCCGTCGAGGTCGAACATGATCAGCTTGGGCAGTCGGCCCGGAAACAGCTGCTCGAAGCCGCTGGTCAACGGGCCAACGCCAGTTCTGCGTGCATCTTCGCAATGACTTCGCGGTAATCAGGCGCGTTGAAAATGGCCGAGCCTGCGACGAAGGTGTCGGCACCGGCTGCGGCGATCTCGCGGATGTTGTTGACGTTGACGCCGCCGTCGATCTCCAGACGGATGTCGCGACCGGACGCGTCAATGAGCGCGCGGGCCTCGCGCAGCTTGTTGATCGTGCCGGGGATGAATTTCTGACCGCCGAAGCCCGGGTTGACGCTCATGAGCAGGATCATGTCGACCTTGTCCATGACGTATTCGAGCAGGTTCAGCGGGGTCGCAGGGTTGAACACCAGACCCGCCTTGCAGCCGCCTTCGCGGATCAGTTGCAGAGAGCGGTCGATGTGCTGGGTTGCTTCCGGGTGGAAGGTGATGAAGGTTGCTCCGGCTTCGATGAAGTCGCCGATGATGCGATCCACCGGGCTGACCATCAGGTGAACGTCGATGGGCGCGGTGATGCCGTATTTGCGCAATGCCGCGCAGACCATCGGTCCGATCGTCAGGTTGGGGACGTAGTGGTTGTCCATGACGTCGAAGTGGACGATGTCGGCGCCAGCGGCCAGGACGTTGTCGACTTCCTCTCCCAGGCGGGCGAAATCGGCGGACAGAATCGAAGGAGCAATAGCGAAGGGCTGCATGACGCACCTTTTATGAGCGAAATCACGGTGGCGCGCATTGTACTCCAAGAGTTTGAAACGTGCGTTGGGTCGCACGAGAGTGATCCGAGCGGCGTGACTCAGGGTGCGTCAACGGCACAAGGCCCGGTGCGACAGCATTGCGCACCGGGCCCAGGCTTGATTCAGGGATTCAGAATCAAAAGAGACGGCTGAAACCTTACACGGTCTCGACCAGCAGACGAGGACGCGAGCTCAGGGCATAACGGGCCAGACCAAAGCTCAACGCCGCGCCGATGATCAGCATGAAGAACGTGCCCCACGCCGCCTTGGCGACCTGCTTGGCCGCGACATCCGCCGCTTCACGGGCCTGTTGCTCAGCTTGCTGCTTGAGCTCCGCCACTTTGGCCGCGGCTTGCTGATAGGCCTGGGCATAGTTGTCGACGATCTGCTGCGCCTCGGCTTTGCTCTTGCCGGTGCGGGCCGCAACGATGTTGACCAGCGCGTCCTTGTCGGCAGCGTTCAAGGCCGGTTCGCCGGCTTTCTGGACGCGATCAAACCACTGCTTCAACTGATCGCCGGCCTGGGTTGGATCGGTAGACGCCTGCTCTGCAGTCTGCTTGGCATCGGCGCCAGCCACGTCAGCTTTCTGATCCAGCTTCGAAGGATCGAGCTCTGGCTTGCCGGACTGCTTGAGCGTAGTGTCCAGCTGTGATTTCAGGCTGTCCCAATCCAGGCTGATGCCGTTCTTATCCAGCTGTTGCTTGATGCTCTGGCCCACACCGGGTGCGGCAGCAGCCACGCCGTCGGCCGCCAGGGAAATACCCTTGCCGGCGATGTTGCCGGCAGTGCCGACGAGCGAGCCGGCCAGCGACGCGAGGAGCCAGGTGGTAAGCAACGTGCTGACCGCCCAGCTGAGCAAACCATGCAGACCACCACGGTCCGGCGCAGTACGACCCGACACCCAGGCACCGGCGGCAATGGCCACCAGGGTACTGATAAACAACCAGGCGCCGGCGCCCTTGCCGAAACCGCTGAGCGGGTTGCCTTGAGCCATCGGATCAAGCGCGCCCGCGCCGATCGCCGTGCCAAGCACGCTGAGCACCAGATAGGTCACCAGCGTGATTGCCGCACCAGCGAACACCGATCCCCAAGACACTCGAAACGGCGAAGCGCTGCCCAGAACAGCAGATGTTGCGTAGGTCGAAGCCATGAAAATTTCCTCTGGTGCAGGGGGTGCACATCAGGCGTGCAACCGACGTATCAGTGCAAATGCACCACCTGCGTTGATAAGGGCGAGCCTGCGAGGGCGGACTCACCGCGTCTTATGAGACGTGAAACCAGTTTGATCAGCGCGTTGAGAGATGTGATGGCGCATTTGCACCGCTTCGGCTGGTGCATTCGCACCGACCCTCGCAAGCACGGCTGCACTAAGCTGCAGCACTAAGCTTTTGCCAGCCGGTCCGATAGCGTGGAGCGCCCGGCTGACCGAAGCCCGACCGCATTGAGACGTCAGGAGAGCAAGCATGTCAGAGGCCATCCTCGCCAGAGAAACCAACCGCCGCCAGTTGCAGCAGATCATCTCGGGTCTGTCGGACGGGGTGATGCTGGTGGAGGTCGATCAGACCATCATCTGGGCCAACGAAGCGGCGCTGCTGATGCACGGGGTCGAAGAGATCAGCGAACTGGGCGCCAACGGCGAGGCCTATCGCGAAAAGTTTTCCCTGCGTTATCGCAACAATCATCCGCTGGACGTTGACCAATATCCGATCAGCCGCGTGGCGGCAGGCGAGGTGTTCAGCGACGTGCTCATCGAGGTCAGCAAGATCGGTGAAGAAGAGGACCGCAGCTGGGTCCATCGCGTCCGCAGCATGGTGCTTGAAGACAGCACCGGCACTCCCGAATCGCTGGTGCTGATCCTCGCCGACGCGACGGAGTGGGCCGGCGCCGAGCAGCGCTTCGAAAAGACCTTCAACGCCAACCCCGCCCCCGCCGTGATCTGCCGCCTGAGTGATCTACGCTTCATCAAGGTCAATCAGGGCTTTCTGGAAATGACCGGGCACTCGAGAGAGAACGTGATTGGCCGCTCGGCGTACGAGGTGGACGTGCTGGAAAATGCCGAGCGCAAGGACCTTGCCATCGAGCGTCTGAATCAGGGCGCGACCATCCCGCAGATGCAGGCTGAGCTGAAGTTGCCGGAGGGCGGTACCAAACTGGTCATCGTCGCCGGGCAGCCGCTGGACATGAACGAAGAAGATTGCATGCTGTTTTCGTTCACCGACCTTGAGCCGAGACGCAAAGCCGAAACCGCGCTGCGCCAGAGCGAAGAGCGTTTTGCCAAAGCGTTCAAGCTGACGCCGGTGCCGACACTGGTGTGTACAGCTGATCGGCAACAGATCGTCGAAGCTAACGAGGCGTTCTTCAGCACACTCGGTTACACCCCCCAGGAGCTGATTGGCCGGACTGTCGCGGAGTTAGGCTTCATCGAGGACGGCGCGGTGATGGACGGGTTGTTCAACGTCCTGGAAACCACCGGCCGCGTCGACGGGCTCGATCTGAAGGTCCGCAAGAAAGGCAGCGAGTCGCTGGACTGCATGCTGGCCGCTGACACGGTGACGATTCAGGACAACGCCTGCTACCTCTTCGTACTGATGGACATTACCGAGCGCAAGCGATCCGAGCTTGAGCTGGTGGAGGCCATCGAAACAGTGATGCAGGACGCCTCATGGTTCAGCCAGACGCTGATCGAAAAGCTGGCCAATGCCAAGCGGGTCAACAGTCGACAGATGCCCAGCGCTTCATTCACCGACCTGACCGCTCGCGAGCGGGATGTGCTGGGTTTGATCTGTGAGGGGCTGGCGGACAAAGAGATCGCTGCACGGTTGAACCTGGCGCTCAACACCATTCGCAACCATGTCGCGACGGTGTATTCCAAGCTCGACGTGCACAGCCGGGCGGAAGCCATTGTCTGGGCTAGGGAGCGAAACCTGTTCGCCAATCAGGGCAAAAGCAAACGCTGAGTGATGCAAATGCGCCAGTGCCTCTGGTGCATAGTCACCTTCATGGAGTGATGCCCGGGCTCTACGCTATCAGTGTGGCTGCCCCGTCTGGGTCAGCGAGATATTCATCACTGATACTCATTTCCTGGAGCCAAGATATGAAAAGCGAACAAGTGAAAGGCGTTCTGGAACAAGCCGCCGGCAAGGCCCAAGACGTCTTCGGCAACCTGACCGGTGACGAGCGCACCCAAATGGAAGGCAAGGCGCGTCAAGCGGCGGGTGAGCTGCAGGAACGTTACGGCGATCTGCTGGACGAAGTGGCGACCTTCACCCAGCAACGGCCACGTACCACGCTAATGGTGCTCGCCGGCCTGACGCTGACCGTCGGCTGGTTGCTGGCCCGTCGTCGCGGTTGACGTTCCTGGCCTGGCCAGCCGGATCAATAGGCCGCGCGGTAGATTTTCTCGATGTCGGCGGCGGTCAGTTTCCGCGGGTTGTTGCGCATGAGGCGATCGATCTTGCTGGCCTCCTCAGCCATCGCGGAAATGGCGTCTTCGGGCACATTGAAGCTGCGCAGGCCAGACGGGATTTCCACCGCTGCGCACAAGTCGGCCATGGCTTTCACGGCCAGATCGGCGGCGTCCCTGTCGCCTAAATGTGCGACGCGGACGCCCATCGCGTCGGCAATGTCGCGCATCCGTTCGACGCAGGCCAGTTTGTTCCATTCCATCACGTAGGGCAGCAGCAGTGCGTTGCTGACGCCGTGAGCGATGTTGAAACGCCCTCCCAGCGGATACGCCAGCGCATGCACCGCGCCAACCCCGGCATTGCCGAACGCCATGCCGGCCATGAGACTGGCGGTGGCCATGTCTTCTCGCGCTTGCAAGCTGGACGGATTGGCGTAGGCCTTGGGCAGCGCTTTGACGATCAGCTTGATGGCGCCCAACGCGATAGCGTCGGTGATCGGCGAAGCATTCACCGAAAGGTATGCCTCGATGGCGTGCACCAGGGCATCGACTCCGCTGGCTGCCGTAACGCTGCGCGGACAGGTCAGGGTCATCAACGGGCTGACCAGCGCGACGTCGGGCAACAGATAATCGCTGACGATGCCTTTTTTCAGCTGAGCCTGTTTGTCCGAAAAGATCGCCACGTTGGTGACTTCCGAACCGGTGCCCGCGGTGGTCGGGATGGCAATCAGTGGCGGGCCTTTGCGCTTGACCAGATCAACCCCGAATAACCCGGCCAGCGGCCCTTCGTGGCTGGCGAACGCGGCGACGCCTTTGGCGATGTCGATAGCACTGCCGCCGCCCACGCCGATCAGGCCGTCGTGACCGCCGTCCCGGTAGGCCCGGGTGCAGTCTTCAACGATAGAGATTTCTGGCTCGGGTTTGACCTGATCAAACAAGCCATACCGACGGCCGCCCAATTGGGCTAGCGCGAGATCTACCGTTCCGGATTTGACCAGGATTGCGTCGGTGACGATCAGCGGGTTTTGAACGTTGAGCCGGGTCAGCTCGGCCGACAACTGCTCGATGGCAGCCGGGCCGGTGATCAGTTTGTTGGCGATTTTGAAGGCAGAAACACTCATCGGGCTCGTCCTTTACGTTGTTGTTGGAGACGTGGCTCTTTTACAAGGCAGGGTCAGCATGCGGTGAGTGAAACATAGACCGGATCGTGGGATGCGTCAGTTTTGCGGTGAAGCGGGGGAGTTAGATGGCATTTGTGGGACCGGCTTTAGCCGGGAAGAGGCCCGCGTGTACACCGTCCATTTTGCAGTGTGACGCAGGCCGCCTTCCCGGCTAAAGCCGGTCCCACAAAAAGCATGCGGTGCATGTGTAGGACCGGCTTCAGCCGGGAAGAGGCCCTTGTGTGCGCTATCAATTTTGCGGCGCGGCACCCGACGCATTTTCGGCTAAAACCGGTCCTACCATTCGCGGCCCGGTCAGTTCCTGCGGCGGGGATTGATCATTCCACCGCCGTGCGCAGTTTCTCGCTGCGACCACGCAGCCATTCCAGCACCAGCAGCAGCACCACTGAGAAGCCGATGAGCAAGGTGGCGGCGGCGGCAATCGTCGGGCTGAGGTTTTCGCGGATGCCGCTGAACATCTGCCGGGGCAAGGTCGCCTGGCCCGGGCCTGCTAGAAACAGCGTGACCACCACTTCATCGAACGAGGTCGCGAAGGCGAACAGCGCCCCGGAGATCACACCCGGTGCAATCAGCGGCAGGGTCACACGCCGAAACGCTGTGGTGGGCGAAGCGCCCAGACTCGCCGCTGCGCGCACCAAGTTGTAATTGAAGCCCTGC
This sequence comes from Pseudomonas sp. GW821-FHT02H06, assembly GCF_059421525.1. NCBI lineage: Bacteria > Pseudomonadati > Pseudomonadota > Gammaproteobacteria > Pseudomonadales > Pseudomonadaceae > Pseudomonas > Pseudomonas sp. GW821-FHT02H06. Next base: position 131,557 of record NZ_JBWKVD010000013.1, on the reverse strand, counting down.
AACGTGGCCGACACCGTAATGATCACGAACGGCACACCCAGCACGGCGTGCACCAGGATCAGCGAGATATAGCTGTTGCCCAGCCCCAGCGGCGCAAAAAACAGGTAGCTCGCCACCCCGACAATCACCACCGGCACCACCATCGGCGAAATAACCAGCGCCATTACCAGCGCCTTGCCGGGGAAGTTGCTGCGCGTCAGACCGATGGCCGCCAACGTCCCGAACCCCATCGCCAGCACCGTGGCGGCTGGCGCGACGATCAGGCTGTTCTTCAGGGCGCGCATCCACTCTGCCGAGCCGAAAAAGTCCTGATACCAGTGCAGAGAAAACCCCTGCAGCGGGTAGACCAGAAAGCTGCCGGAGTTAAACGACAGCGGCACGATCACCAGCACCGGCAGCACTAGAAACAGCAGAATCAACCCGCACAGCGTGCGCAGCGTGTAATGCCAGACCCGCTCGATGGGCGAGGAATAAGGGCTCAACATGGTCGTTCTCCTCAGCTCAGACGCAGGCGGCTGGCGCCGACCAGCCAGTTATAGATCAGGTACAGCACGACGGTCGCCAGCAGCAACAACCCGCCCAGCGCCGTCGCCATGCCCCAGTTGATGCTGGTGTTGGTGTAGAACGCCACAAAATAACTGACCATCTGATCGTTCGGGCTGCCCAGCAGCGCCGGGGTGATGTAGTAACCGATGGCGAGAATGAACACCAACAGACAGCCCGCGCCGACACCGGCGTAGGTCTGCGGGAAATACACGCGCCAGAAACTCGCGAACGGGTTGCAGCCCAGGGAGATCGCGGCGCGCATGTAGGTCGGCGAGATGCCTTTCATCACGCTGTAGATGGGCAGGATCATGAACGGCAGCATGATGTGCACCATCGAGATGTAAACGCCGACCCGGTTGAACACCAATTCCAGCGGTTTATCGATGATGCCCATGGCCATCAGCGCGCCGTTGATCAGGCCGCTCGATTGCAGCAACACAATCCAGGCGGCGACGCGCACCAGGATCGACGTCCAGAAGGGCAGCAGGACCAGAATCATTAACAGGTTGCTCTGCCGCGCAGGCAGATTGGCCAACAGGTACGCCAGCGGATACGCCAGCAGCAGGCAGATCACGGTGATCACCAGGCCCATCCAGAAAGTGCGGGCGAAGATGTCGATGTAAATCGCCTGATCGGGCGTCGCGGGCGCCACTTCACCGAGGTCATCAATGCGATGGTCGACAGCGGCCAGCAAGTAATAGGGGGTAAAGCTTGAGGTGTTGCGGCGGATCGCCTGCCAATACGCAGGATCGCCCCAGCGTTCATCGACGGCTTCCAGCGCTTCCTTATAAGAGGCCGGCTCTTCCTTGAAGGGCATGGCGCGGGCGGTTTTCGCCAACAAGCTGCGGTAGCCCGCCAACTCCTGGTTCAAGCGTTTGGACAAATCGCCCAGGGTCTGATTCTTGCGCGCTTCGGCCAGGTCCTGGCTCGCGGCTTTGTACACCGCGTCCGGCGGCAGCCCCTTGCCGTCCCATTTCGCCACTTCGACCACAGTGAGCGGCATGCCACCCACCACTTCCGGGTTGCTGACGCTTTTGTAGAGCAGTGCCGCGATCGGCACGAGAAACACCAGCAACAGGAAGATCACCAATGGCGCGATCAACGCCTGAGCCTTCCAGCGATTGACGCGCTCGGCACGGGCCAGGCGTTGCTTCAGGGTCGGGCTGGCGCCTTCAGTCAGGGGCACGGCGATGGCCATAGTGAACTCCGAAATCTTTGAACAAAGAGCGCGTCCTCTGCCCTGCTTTCAGACAGGTCAGACGACGCACCCGGATCTAACTCACAACGAAGCGCTTACTGGGCAGTGCTCTTATTTGGCGGCCCAAGAGTTGAAGCGCTGTTCCAGCGACTCACCGAAGTCGGCCCAGAATTTCACGTCGATCTGCACCTGATCCTTGATGTTCTCAGGGGTGGTCGGCATGTTTTTCAGGGTGTCAGCGCTCAGCAATGGGACCGCGCCAGTATTGGCCGGGCCGTAGGCGATGTTTTCGGAATAGGTCTTCTGCTGCTCTGGCTTGAGGGAGTAAGCGATGAACTTCTTCGCTTCTTCGGCGTTTTTTGCGCCCTTCGGAATGGCCCATGCGTCGAAGTCATACACGCCGCCGGTCCAGACCACTTTCAGGTTGCTCTCTTTCTGCACGGCAGCGATGCGACCGTTGTAGGCCGAGCTCATCACGACGTCGCCCGATTGCAGATATTGAGGCGGCTGTGCGCCCGCTTCCCACCACTGAATGCTTGGCTTGAGCTTGTCGAGCATCTTGAAGGCGCGGTCCTGGCCTTCCTTGGTCGCCAGCACTTTGTAGACGTCTTTCGGCGCAACGCCGTCGGCCATCAGGGCGAATTCCAGGGTGTATTTGGCGCCCTTGCGCAGGCCACGTTTGCCCGGGAATTTCTCGGTGTCCCAGAAATCAGCCCAACCGGTTGGTGCGGATTTCAGCTTGTCGGCGTTGTAGGCCAGCACGGTGGACCAGACGAAGAAGCCTACGCCGCACTCAGAAATGGCGCCCTTGACGTAGTTGTCCTTGTTGCCGAGATCGACCGAGGCCAGCGACTCGAACATGTCTTCGTCACAGCCACGGGACAGCTCTGGCGATTCCACCTCCACCAGGTCCCAGGTCACGCTCTTGGTGTCGACCATGGCTTTGACCTTGGCCATCTCACCGTTGTATTCGCCAGCGATGATCTTGCCGTTGCCGGCTTTTTCCCACGGCGCATAGAAGGCCTTTTCCTGGGCCGCCTTGTTCGCGCCACCGAAGGAAATGACCGTCAGGTCCGCTGCCATGGCTTGCGCCGCGCACATCATGCCGACCGATAAGGCGGTGAGCTTCAATGTCTTGAGCATCAGTTTTTCTCTCCACGAACAATGTTGGTTAAGCGATGGGGCGATTTGGCTCGCCTCTGGGTTCTTCGGTTGACGCGTAACGCGGGTGTATCAATGTGCATCCAGCAACGGGTCCAGCGCGCGCGCGTGCTCGACCTGCCATCCAATGGGCACGACATCGCCAACGCTCAGCGCCGGATCCAGCTCGGCGATGGGCTGCTTGACGAAGAAATCGGTTTTACCGGCCACTTCCAGGCGCACTCGCACGTGGTCGCCCAGGTAGATGAATTCGGCAACACGGCCGGAGAAGCGGTTGACGCAACTCTCGCTGCGGCCGTTGAGGTTTACGCGCTCGGGACGAATAGAGAGCGTGACCGGGCTGCCGGTGGCGCCGACGTTGATCGCCAGCGCTTCGACTTTTTCGCCGCGTGCCAGGCCCACTACACAACGGTCGCCGCTCTGGCTGAGCAAGGTGCCGTTGATGCGGTTGTTCTCGCCGATGAAGTTGGCGACGAAGGTGTTTTTCGGTTCTTCGTAGAGGGTGCGCGGCGGGGCGATCTGCTGGATTTCGCCCTGATGGAATACCGCGACGCGGTCAGACATGGTCAGCGCTTCGCCCTGATCGTGGGTGACGTAGACGACGGTCACGCCCAGGCGCTGGTGCAGGTGCTTGATTTCCATCTGCATGTGTTCGCGCAGTTGCTTGTCGAGCGCACCGAGGGGTTCGTCCATCAGTACCAGCTGCGGTTCGAAGACCAACGCGCGGGCCAGCGCGACACGTTGTTGCTGACCACCCGACAACTGCGCGGGGTAGCGATGGGCGAAGGTGCCGAGCTGCACCATGTCGAGGGCACGTTTGACCTTTTCGGCGACGTCGGTCTTGCTCATGCCGCGCACCGACAGCGGGAACGCGAGGTTCTCGGCGACCGTCATGTGCGGGAACAGCGCGTAGTTCTGGAACACCATGCCGATGTCGCGCTTGTGCGGCGGCACATTGTTGATCGAGCGGCCGGCCAGCAGGATCTCGCCGGCGGTTGGCGTCTCGAACCCGGCGAGCATCATCAGGCTAGTGGTTTTGCCGGAGCCGGACGGCCCGAGCAGGGTGAGGAATTCGCCTTTGCAAATATCCAGGTTGAGGTCTTTGACGATCAGGGCTTCGCCGTCGTAGCTCTTTTGCACACCGCGAAAGCTGACCAGAACATCACTCGCCCCAGCGCTTGAATCGACGTTGCTCATTGCCCACACCTTTGTTTGATCCACCGTAGGGATCAAACATAGATGAGCCTGAAGGCCGCGCAAATCGGGGCGTGAGAGAGAATGACCTAGGTGGGGTGGAAGGTTTCGGGTAGGGATTGCCCTACAGGGATGGCGGGGATAGGTATGTCGCCCGGAAGTTATTTATGGCCTGGTCTGGCTTCTTCGCGAGCAAGCTCACTCCTACAGGGGATCGCAATAACCTGTAGGAGTGAGCTTGCTCGCGATAGCGTTTTACGAAGCACCACAGGAAGTCGTTTTTAGACACGCAATCAAACCAACTTGTGCTCCATCGCATACTTCACCAGCTCGGCCAGCGAATTGATTTTCAGCTTCTGCATCAGGCGCGCCTTGTGGGTGCTGATGGTCTTGCTGCTCAGCGCCAGTTGCTGGGCGATGTCGTTGACGTTCGCGCCCTGGGCCAGGCGCTCGAACACCGAGAACTCGCGCTCGGACAACAATGAGTGCAACGGCCGGCTGTCCGTCAGACCGACCTCAAACACCATGCGATCGGCCAGGTCCGGGTCGATATAACGCCCGCCCGCAGCCACCCGCCGGATCGCCGTCAGCAGCAACGCGGGGTCGCTGTCCTTGGTCGCGTAGCCGGCGGCGCCGACCTTCAAGGCCCGCGCGGCCATTTGCGCTTCATCGTGCATCGACAGCACCAGAATCGCGGGCGGATTGTTCAGCGCGCGAATTCTCGGGATCGCCTCCAGGCCATTGACCCCCGGCATGGAAATATCCAGCAGCACCACCTCGCACGGTATGTGGCGCAGAGCCTCCAGCAACTGCTCGCCATTGCTGGCCTCTCCGACCACTTGCAGATCCTTCGCCAGGCCGATCAGCTGTTTGATGCCCTCGCGGACAATCGTGTGGTCTTCGGCAACCAATACGCGAATCAATGCACGTGCTCCTCAGCGACCGGGTCCAGCGGAATGTGGATGCGCAAGGTTGTGCCTTCTCCGGGCAAGGTGTCCAGATGCAATTGCCCGCCCATGATCAGAACCCGCTCGCGCATGCCCACCAGGCCGAACGACGCCGGACGTTCTGCGTGCTGATCGAAACCCTTGCCGTCGTCGGCGATGCGCATGCACAGCACGCCATCGCTCAGCGTCAGGCTCAGCTCGACCGTGTGCGCTTCGGCATGGCGCATGACGTTGGTCAGCGACTCCTGAAGAATGCGGAACAGCCCGATGGCCGTTGCGTCCGGCAGGCTGGGCAAGTTGTCCGGCACCTGCACCAGACACGGAATCTGGGTGCGTGCCTCGAAGCGCCGGGCCTGCCATTCAATGGCCGACGCAATGCCTGCATCGAGAATCGGTGGCCGCAGCGCGGTCGCCACGTCCCGCACTAACTGGAACAACTGCGCAATCAGGCGCTTCATGCTGTTCAACCGATCACGCAGGCCAGGGTCAAGATCGGCGTAGGCCAGTTCACACATGGACGTTTCCAGCTTGAGCACGGTCAGCATCTGACCCAGCTCGTCGTGAACTTCCCGGGCGATTCGGGCCTTTTCTTCTTCGCGCACGGTTTCCAGGTGAGCCGACAGCTCGCGCAACTGCTCGGCCAGCACCTGCAGGCGCGCCTCGCTCTCCTGCAACGCGGCGAGGGACCGGCGTCGTTCGGTCACGTCGGTGATGAACACCACCAGGTACTCGGCGTCGCGAAAACGCAGGAAGCTCAGCGACACATCGGCAGGCAGAATGCTGCCATCGGCGCGCACGCAATTGCTTTCGTAGTTCTGCGGCCCTTCCTCGCTGGAGCGTGCGGTTTTCCACAGATTGAGCCAGCGATCCATGTTCAGCCCCGGCTCGAAAGCAATCAGCGGCCGGTCCACCACTCCACCCGGCGCATAACCCAACATGGTTTCGGCGGCCTGATTGGCGTAGCGCACGTGGCTATCCCAATTGACCCAGAGAATGCCGACGGTGCTCTGATCGATGGAGAACTGCGCCAGCCGCAATGCCTCCTCCCCTGCCAGACGCCTGGCGATGTCATCCCGGGCGGCGAGTAATTGTTTCTCCAGTTGCTGCTGTTGTTTGCGCTGCCAGTAAACAATCGCCGCGCAGGCGAGGAGCAGGACCAACAGCAGCAGCGCGATGTTCTTCCACAGCCCCGGCGATTCACTGATCTGCGGGTATTTGGGCTGGAGCCACTGCGTATGCAGTTGTTCGAGATCCCGGGCCGGAATGGCGCTCAATGCCTGGCTGATAATCTCGGCGAGCTGCGGCGTGTCACGTCGGGAGGCCACGCGCAGCAGCTGCGGGAAGCCAATGTCGCCAACCACGGCGAGCCCGGCAAACTCGGCTTCGCGGGACAGACGGCTGAGTTGCGCCTCATCGATCACGGCGTATCGCGCCTGCTGACTGAGCAAGAGCTGCAACGCCTGACGCTCCAGCGGCACGCCTTGCAGATTGAGATGGGTGTAATTGCTGCGCAGGTAGTCAGCGGTGGCGCTGGGCATGCGCACAGTGACGCGCACCTGGCCGTCGAGCTTCTCCAGATCCACCACGCCGGCGCCGTCACGTTCGCCAACGATCAGTTGCGGAACGCGCATGTACGGATCGGAATACAGCCACAGGCGCAAGCCGGCGGGCGTCTGGGTCAGGCCCGGCGCGAAGTCGATCTGGCCGTCGGCCAAGGCTTTTTCGAGCTCGGCCTGATCGGCATAACTGCGCCACAGCAGCTCCACCTGAAGGGTCTTTGCCATGAGATTGATGAGGTCGACGTTAGCGCCGGACAACTGCTGCGCACGACGATCGAGCTGGGCGTAAGGCGTTTGAAGGACGAGCCCCACACGCAATTGCCCGCGCTGGGTCAGCCAGTCACGCTGCTCGCGGCTCAAGGGGTCGGCCTGCATGGGCGAGGCGACGGCGTAGTGCGACATTGGCAACGCGATCAGCATCAGGCCGATCAAGAGCGCGCGGGTATCGCCGATAACCCGAAGGCACAGCGCACGGATTCTCAAACTGTCGTCTCCATTTCCCTGAATCCCATGCCGATCATGCTCTGTGCCTGTCGCTCGCTGAGGCGCGGCGATTGCCTGGCCTGACAAACCGCCGTCAACCCATTAGTCTGCCGGAATTGTTTCCGGCCTTTGGAATACTCGATGTCCTACACCCTTCGCGCACTATTTCCTGCGCTGTGCCTGACGCTGATACTACCTTGCTCGCCGCTTGTAATGGCTGCTGACCCGGCGCCCGATAAAGACGCCAAGCCTGCTGAAGCGCCGGTCGAGCGGGCGGCACTGCCGTCGCGTACTCAAGAAGACACCCTGGCGCTGGAGCGTCAGGTGCCGCAAGCCGAGCAGCAGCAGTTGCAGGCGGGCGACGAGGCTTTTCTGGCGTTGTGGAAACCGGCGAATGTCGACGAGCCCAAAGGCGCGGTGATCATCGTGCCGGGGGCCGATGAGTCAGCAGACTGGCCGACTGCGGTGGCACCGTTGCGCCGCAAGTTGCCGGACGTCGGGTGGTCCAGCCTCAGTCTGAGCATGCCGGACGCTCACAATGACGGCGTATTCGCGCGCGCGGCGGATGCTCCGGCTGCGGCCTCTACGGGTGATAAACCCAAGGACGCGCCGGTCAAGGCACCGGATCCTGCAGCCACTGCTGAAGCGGAGGCCGCAGCGGCCGCCGAACAGGCAGCTGCCCAAGCCGAGATGGCCAAGGCCAGCGCCGAGAAAATCTTTACCCGGATCGACAGCGCCGTGGCGTTCGCCCAGCAGAACAAAGCCCGGAGCATCGTCCTCCTCGGTCACGGCAGCGGCGCGTATTGGGCGGCGCGTTACATGAGCGAGCGGCCCTCGCCAGCCGTTCAACGCCTGGTCATGGTCACGGCCGTGGACACCGGCAAGGAAACGCCGTCGCTGATGGAGCTGCTGCCCACGCTGAAAGTCCCGACGGCCGACTTCGTCAACAAGGACCGTTCGGTGCCGCGTCAGCAGGCACAAGACCGCCTGGATGCCAGCAAACGAAACAAGAACGCCAGGTTCACCCAAGTGGCGTTGAGCGCCATTCCCGGCAATCCCGCGATGGAGCAAGATCAATTGTTTCGTCGCGTTCGGGGTTGGCTGGAGGGTGACGCCGCAAAGTAACCATTACCGCCTTCGACGCTGCCCATGCTGCGGGCAGCATCCAGACCCAAAGCCTCAGCGAAACCCGCGCCGATCACGAATGACCGCATAGGCGTGGTGCAGCTCGCGGGTCTTCTCGGTGGCATCACGAACCTGTATCTGATTGGCGCCACTGCCAGCGATCTTGTCCGGGTGATGGCGACTGAGCAATCGACGGTAGGCGCGCTTGATCTGCGCTGGTTCCGCATCCGCTTTCACGCCCAGCAAACGCAGCGCATCCTGAAACTCGCCGCCACTGCTGGCGGGAGCACCCCGCGAACGCTGCTCGTCTTCGGTCGATGACAAGCCTTCGACTTTGCCCGCCGGCCAGCCCAGCCATTTGCCCCACAGCACAATCAATTCACGTTCGGTGCGCGACGCCCTGCCATCCGCCCACGCCATGCGCCAACAGGCACGCAACAAACCCTCTGCCGCATGGGGCTGGCTTTTCAGGCGCGTGAGGTGGACGCGCAAATTGTCGCGCCCGTCCTTGCCCCGATTGAACGCCTGAATCGCCCGACGCTGCGCCGCCTCGCTGAGGTCCAGTCGGCGCATTTCCACGCGCGCCTGCTGAATGTGCCCGTCGACCACACGGCCATCGCTCTTCGCCAGACGCCCCAGCAGAATGAAAATAAGCTCGTCGTCGCGCGGCACGGTGCGGCCATTGGCACGCTCGCGCATCTCCGCCCAGCTCCGGAAATGCAGCCGCCGATCAAGCGCCTGCCCCAGAAGCGCGCCGAGCATGGCGCCGGGAATGCTGGCAATCAGATACCCGACGCCACCGCCAACCACCGTGAATGGCCACAGCATCTAGGGCTTCACCGCAAGGATCTGCTCGACTTCGGCCAGTCGCTCATGGGTACCGACATCCACCCAGCGGCCGGCAAAACGTTCGCCGGTCACCAGGCCTTTCGCCATGGCGTCACGCAACAGAGGCGCCAGCTTGAACGCGCCTTCGGTGCAGCCCGCGAAGAGTTGCGGGTGCAGCACCGCGATACCGCTGTAGGTCAGGCGCGGCTGATCAGCATCGTCGTGCACGTGCCCGTCGACCAGCGCGAAATCCCCGCCGGGGTGATGCGGTGGGTTGTCCACCAGCACCAGATGGGCGAGCCCCTTGAGCGGCTTCATCAACACGCTGAAATCGAAATCGACCCAGATGTCTCCGTTGACCACCAGAAACGGCTCGTCGCCCAGAAGCGGCAGCGCACGAAAGATCCCGCCGCCCGTCTCCAGCGGTTCGCCCTCAGGGGAGTAGGAGATATTCAGACCCCACTGGTGACCGTCGCCCAGATGATCTTCGATCTGCTGGCCCAACCACGCGTGGTTGATCACAACGCTCTCGAATCCGGCCGATTTGATTGCGCGCAGGTGATATTCAATCAGTGGAACACCGCCGGCTCGCACCAGCGGTTTGGGCGTGTGCAGGGTCAACGGGCGCAGGCGCTCGCCTTTACCCGCCGCCAGAATCATCGCTTTCATGCGGCCCTCATCAAGACAATCTTCACGTGCAGTCCCTCTTCAATTGCAGTCCATTCCGTTACACAACAGATGCTGGTTTTGCCTGTGTCGGTTTTGTATGGCCAAGGCTGGTCAACAGATTACTCAGTTCAACCAGCTCCGGGCGTCGCGCCAACACCGCTTCTATATAAGATAAGAAGCGCGGCACATCGGCGACGTAGCGTGGCTTGCCATCACGATGGCAGATGCGGGCGAAAATACCGATCACCTTCAAATGCCGCTGCACGCCCATCAAATCGCTGGCACGCCGGAATTCATCGAATTCGCCCTGCACCGGGATGCCCGCCGCCGCAGCCTTGTTCCAGTACAGCTCGAGCCATGCCGCTACGCGCTCCTCCGGCCAACTCAGGAAAGCATCCTTGAACAGGCAGGTGATGTCGTAGGTGACCGGGCCGTACACCGCGTCCTGAAAATCCAGCACGCCAGGGTTCGGTTCACTGAGCATCAGGTTGCGCGGCATGTAGTCACGGTGCACCAGCACCTTTGGCTGGGCCAGCGCGCTTTCGATCAGCAGATCGCTGACTGCCTGCCAACTGGCCTGCTGGGCCTGGTCAAACTCGACGCCCAGATGACGCTTCACGTACCACTCGGGAAACAGCTCCAGCTCGCGGCGCAGCAGTGCCACGTCGTAACTCGGCAACGGCGCGTCCATCGGCAGTTGCTGGTAGGCGAGCAGTGCGTCGATTGCGTCCATGAACAGCCGATCGGCGTTTTGCTCGTCGATGACATCCAGGTAGGTCTGACGACCCAGGTCATTCAACAAAAGAAAGCCCTGATTCAGGTCTTCGGCATAAATTTTCGGAACATTAATGCCCGACCCGCTCAATAAATGAGCGATATCCACGAAGGGTTTGCAGTTTTCCTGGGGCGGCGGCGCGTCCATGACAATAAAAGTTCGGCCCTCCCCCTCCCAGCGAAAGTAGCGACGGAAACTGGCGTCGCTACTGGCGGCAGTCAACGTGGCCGGGGGAATCGGGCCCCAGCCCTGGGCCTCAAATAACCGCGGGAGCTGCTCATCGAGCCAAACTTTCAGGTGTTGCAGGCGTACATCTTGATCTGGCATTGCAAGGGTCTCCGACGGCGCTAGCCGTCAAGCGGGTCATGCTTTATTATCCGACATCTTTTTCAGCCCATCGAGAGGCGTGCGGCCCCCCCGCGGGCAGATGGCGCGCAGGAAGCCCGGACTAATAAGATGGCATTGAAATCCCCCGCGTTTCGTAAAAAATTTCCGTTGCTCGTAACCGGCAGTTTGCTGGCGATGCAACCCCTGGCCGTCCCGTACGTGGTTGCCGCCGAACAGTATGACTGCTCGGTGTCTGCAACAGGTGCATGGGATTGCTCTCCGAAAACCAACGCAGCCCAGTTGCCTCCGCGCCCCGTGCACGACGCCAACAGTGTTTCGTCCAACAGCAGCACGGCAGATGGCGCTCAGACGACCACCACCTCCGATGGCGAAGTCGTGCCCAAAACGATGCTGGTCACCGAGGCCAAGGGCCGTGGCCTGAAATCGCGCAGCGCCGATTACAGCCACCTTGACTGGGTTCCGCGCGAGAAGCTGACCGCAGCCCAACTGGCCGAGACCGGTCCGTACTGCTCGGGCGCCTACATCGAACCGATCCGTCCGGGCATGGACGACAAGACGCCGAAGAGCGACGCACCGACTTTCATCGGTGCCAAGGCTTCCCGTTATCAGCAGGAAGAACAGGTTGCGACTCTGGCCGGCGACGTCGTCCTGCGTCAGGGCAGCATGCAGGTCGAGGCTGACGAAGCCAGCCTGCATCAGGCCGAGAACCGTGGCGAGCTGAACGGCGATGTCCGTCTGCGCGACAACGGCGCCCTGATCGTCGGCGACCATGCTGAAGTTCAGCTCGACACCGGCGAAGCCAAAGTCGACAACGCCGAATACGTGCTGCACAAGAACAACGTTCGCGGTAACGCCCTGTACGCTCGTCGTGCCGAGAACGCGATCATCCGCTTGAAGGACGGCACGTACACCACGTGCGAACCGAACAGTAACGCGTGGACCGTTAAGGGCAACAACATCACCCTGAACCCGGCCACCGGTTTCGGTACTGCCACCAACGCCACACTGCGCGTTCATGACATTCCGATCCTTTACACGCCTTACATCTATTTCCCGATCGACGACCGTCGCCAGTCCGGCTTCCTGCCACCGACCATCGGCACGGACAGCGACACCGGCTTCTCGTTGCTCACTCCGTACTACTTCAACCTGGCGCCGAACTACGACGCCACGTTGTACCCGACCTACATGGCCAAGCGCGGCATGTTGCTGGAAGGCGAGTTCCGTTACCTGACCAAGAGCAGTGAAGGTCAGTTCGGTGCGGCTTACCTGAACGACGACAACGACGATCGCAAAAATCAGTCGGACTACAAAGACACCCGCTGGTTGATCAACTGGCAGGATCGAAGTGGTCTGGATTCGCGTCTGACCAGCAAGATCGACTACACCAAAGTCAGCGATCCTTACTACTTCAAGGACCTGAAAAGCGGTCAGGAAGGCGTCAGCACCCACGACTACCTGAACCAGCAGGGCGCGGTCTACTATCGTGGTGACAACTACACCGCGACGCTGAACGCTCAGCAGTATCAACTGACCACCGTGACCCAGATCACGCCTTATGGCCGCCTGCCTCAGCTCACGCTGAATGGTTCGCTGCCGTTCCAGCCTGCAGGCTTCAAGTTCGACTACGAGACTGAGCTTGTTCGCTTTGATCGTGATTTGAGAACCGGTGGCTACACCAACGAAGACGACGTGACTTCGCCGCGTCTGGACACCAACGTCCGGGGGCTTGCTCGTGCGAACGGCGATCGTCTGAACCTGGCGCCGTCCATCAGCCTGCCGCTGACTGCCAGCTACGGTTTTGTAACGCCCAAGCTGAAGTACGTTTACACCCAGTACGATCTGGACCTGGACTCGCAGGGCAAGAGCACGTTGCTGGCGGATGAGACTTATCACAGCAGCGAAAACCGCAGCGTGCCAATTTTCAGCGTCGACAGCGGCCTGTATTTCGATCGCAACACCAACTGGTTCGGGAAAAACTACCGCCAGACGCTGGAGCCTCGTGCGTACTACCTCTACGTGCCAGAGAAAGATCAAACCGATATCCCGATTTTCGACTCGGGTGAAACCACGTTCAACTACGCCTCGCTGTTCCGCGACAACCGCTTCGTCGGCTCCGACCGTATCGGTGACGAGAACAAGCTGTCGCTGGGCGTAACCAACCGCTGGATCGAAGACAACGGCTTCGAACGTCAGCGCGTCAGCGTCGGTCAGGCCGTGTACTTCGCAGATCGCAAGGTGCAACTGCCAGGCATCGCGTTCGAAGACCGCAAGGACGCCCAGTCCGACGTGTCGCCTTACGCACTCGAATACGAATACCGCTTCAACCGCGACTGGCGTGCCACGTCGGACTTCAACTGGGACCCGGACAGCCGCAGCACTCGCTCCGGCAGCGCGATGGTTCACTACCAGCCTGAAGACAACCCCGGCAAGATCATCAACGCCGGCTATCGCTATCGCAACGACCAGGTTCGTTATGACCAGACCACCGGTAAGTGGAGCGTCGGTGGGGGGGATTACACCTACCCGGATGGCAGGGTCATCAAGGACTACTACAAGATTCAGCAACATGACTTCTCGGTCATCTGGCCTGTGGTCCCGCAGTGGAGCGCCATCGCTCGCTGGCAGTACGACTACAACCGTGACCGCACCCTCGAAGCCTTTGGTGGTTTTGAATATGACAACTGCTGCTGGAAGCTGCGTCTGATCAACCGGTACTGGGTCGACTATGACGAGTCCACTCAAGAGATACCGCAGAACGAAAAAGGCGACCGCGGCGTCTTCCTACAAATCGTGTTGAAGGGACTTGGCGGCGTCGTTGGCCAAAAAGTTGAAAGCTTCCTCGACAAAGGCATCCAAGGTTATCGTGAACGTGAAGACCAAGCTTTCTGATTGTCTGCGCCCGCTGATGCTGGGCGCGCTGCTTATCGGTACTGTTGCGCACGCGGAAGTGCGCACCATCGACAAGGTAGTTGCCATCGTCGACAACGACGTGGTCATGCAAAGCCAGCTCGACCAGCGCACCCGTGAGGTTCAGCAAACCATCGCCAAGCGCGGGCAGGGCGTTCCGCCTGCCAGCGCGCTGGAGTCTCAGGTCCTGGATCGTCTGATCCTGGAAAACCTGCAGATTCAGATCGGCGAACGCTCCGGCATTCGCATCAGCGATGAAGAACTGAATCAGGCGGTTGCAACCATCGCTCAACGCAACAACATGAGCGTTGACCAGTTCAAGGCTGCGCTGACCCACGACGGGTTGTCATACACCAGCGCACGTGAGCAGATCCGCCGGGAAATGATCATAAGCCGTGTGCGGCAGCGCCGGGTTGCCGAACGTATTCAGGTCTCGGAGCAGGAAGTGAAGAACTTCCTCGCTTCCGACCTGGGTAAGGCTCAGTTCTCCGAAGAATTCCACTTGGCCAACATCTTGATCCCGACGCCGGACAGCGCGACGTCGGATCAAATTCAGGCCGCTGCAGCTAAAGCCAAGGACCTCTACGGCAAGCTGCAACAGGGTGCGAACTTCGAGCAGATGGCGATCGCGTCCTCGGCCAGTGAAAGTGCTCTGGACGGTGGTGACATGGGCTGGCGTAAAGCCGCTCAGTTGCCGCCTCCGTTTGGTGACATGCTATCGTCGATGCGTCCGGGTGAGGTCACCCCTCCTGCGCGTACACCGGGCGGTTTCATCATTCTCAAACTGCTGGAAAAACGCGGCGGCGAGACTCAGACCCAGATGCGCGACGAAGTCCACGTTCGTCACATCCTGATCAAGCCAAGCGAAATCCGTAGCCCAGCCGAGACCAAGCTGCTGGCGCAACGGATCTACGACCGGATCCAGAATGGCGAAGACTTCGGCGAACTGGCGAAGAGCTTTTCCGAAGACCCGGGTTCGGCGCTTAACGGCGGCGACATGAACTGGGTTGACCCGCGTTCGCTGGTTCCGGAGTTCCGCGACGTCATGAACGAGACACCTCAGGGTGTCGTGTCCAAGCCGTTCGAGACTCAATTCGGCTGGCACGTTCTGGAAGTCCTCGGCCGTCGCTCGACTGACAGCACCAGTCAGGCCCGTGAGCAACAGGCGATGACTGTGCTGCGTAACCGCAAGTACGACGAAGAGCTGCAAACCTGGCTGCGTCAGATCCGTGATGAAGCCTACGTCGAGATCAAGCTCCCCGGAGCTGATCAGGCGGCCAAGTGAAACCCCAGCGTTTCGCCCTGACACCCGGCGAGCCGGCCGGCATCGGTCCCGACCTTTGCCTGCTGCTCGCCGCGCAGTCCCAGCCCCATCCCCTGATTGCCATTACCAGCTGCGACCTGCTCACCGAGCGGGCCGTCCAGCTGGGTGTGGCTGTCAGCTTGATCCCCGTCACACCCGCCGCCTGGCCTGACGTCCCGGCCCCCGCTGGCAGTCTGTATGTCTGGGACACCCCGGTTCAGGCGCCGGTCATTGCCGGCCAGCTCGACAAAGCCAATGGCGGCTTCGTGCTCGAAACCCTAACCCGCGCCGGCCAGGGCTGCCTGGACGGGCACTTCGGCGGCATGATCACAGCGCCGGTGCACAAGGGCGTGATCAACGACAGTGGCATCGCGTTCTCCGGGCACACTGAATTTCTTGCCGAGCTGACCCACACCGAACAGGTGGTGATGATGCTGGCAACCGGTGATCTGCGGGTGGCGCTGGTGACCACTCACCTGCCCCTGCGTGACGTCGCCGACGCGATCACCGCTGAACGGCTGGAGCGCGTGACGCGCATCCTGCACGCGGATCTGGTCAACAAATTCGGTATCGCCCGCCCGCGGATTCTGGTCTGTGGCCTGAACCCCCATGCCGGCGAGAGCGGTCACCTGGGCCGCGAAGAAATCGACATCATTGAACCTACCCTGGCGCGTCTGCGCAGCGAGGGCCTGGATTTACATGGCCCGCTGCCTGCCGACACGCTCTTCACCCCCAAATATCTGGAGCACTGCGACGCAGTGCTGGCGATGTACCACGACCAGGGCCTGCCCGTGCTGAAGTACAAAGGCTTCGGCGCCGCCGTCAACATCACGCTGGGCCTGCCGATCATTCGCACCTCCGTCGATCACGGCACGGCGCTGGATCTGGCGGGCACCGGCAAGATTGACACCGGCAGCCTCAGGGTCGCTCTGGAAACCGCCTATCAGATGGCCGAGACCCATTCATGAACGAGCAATTCCAACACAAGGCGCGCAAGCGTTTTGGCCAGAACTTCCTGCACGATGCCGGCGTGATCGACAAGATCCTGCGCTCCATTCGGGCCAAGACCGAGGACCGCATGCTGGAAATCGGCCCGGGACAAGGCGCCCTGACCGAGGGCCTGCTGAACAGCGGCGCACTATTGGACGTCGTCGAGCTCGACAAAGACCTCGTGCCGATTCTCATGCATCAGTTCGGCAGCAAGCCGAATTTCAGTCTGCACCAGGGTGACGCGCTGAAGTTCGACTTCACCAGCCTGAACGCAGCACCCAACAGCCTCCGTGTCGTCGGCAACCTGCCGTACAACATCTCGACGCCGCTGATTTTCCATCTGCTGCAGAACGCTTACCTGATCCGCGACATGCACTTCATGCTGCAGAAAGAAGTGGTCGAGCGTCTGGCGGCGGGTCCTGGCGGCGGTGATTGGGGACGGCTGTCGATCATGGTTCAGTACCACTGCCGCGTGGAGCATCTGTTCAACGTTGGTCCGGGCGCGTTCAATCCGCCGCCGAAAGTGGATTCCGCCATCGTTCGTCTGGTGCCCCATGAAACCCTGCCGCACCCGGCCAAGGATCACCGCGTGCTTGAGCGCGTCGTCCGTGAGGCCTTCAACCAGCGCCGCAAGACCCTGCGCAATACGCTGAAAGCCCTGCTGACCAGCGAAGAAATCACCGAAGCCGGCGTTGATGGCAGCCTGCGTCCGGAGCAGCTGGATCTGGCGGCGTTTGTGCGACTGGCCGACAAGCTCAGCGAAAAGCCAGTCGCCGCCTGACTTTCTCGGGACATGTCCGGTCAAAGCCTCATCGGTCTTTATCCGTGACATGTCCTAGACTGATTTCCAACCGGACGACTTCCGGCTATTTCCGCTTCGCTTCTAAGGCCTCTTGCATGTCTGATTCTCGTTACCAGGTCGACGTCAGCGTCGAGACCCGATTCCTAGCCGAACAGTCTCAGCCTGAGCAAAACCGCTTCGCCTTCGCCTACACCATCACCGTGCAGAACAACGGCGAGTTGCCAGCCAAGTTGCTGTCACGCCATTGGGTGATTACCGACGGCGACGGTCAGGTTGAAGAGGTGCGCGGCGACGGCGTTGTGGGACAGCAACCGCTGATCCAGCCGGGACAAAGCCACACCTACACCAGCGGCACCGTGATGACCACCAAGGTGGGCAACATGCAGGGCACTTATCAAATGCTCGCCGAAGACGGCAAGCGCTTCGATGCTGTCATCGCTCCGTTCCGTCTGGCCGTCCCGGGGGCGCTTCACTGATGGCGGTCTACGCAGTCGGCGACCTGCAAGGCTGCCTTGAACCGCTGAAGTGCCTGCTCGAACGCGTTGCATTCGAGCCCGGCAAAGACACGCTCTGGCTGGTCGGCGACCTCGTCAACCGAGGTCCACAGTCATTGGAAACCCTGCGCTATCTCTACGCCATGCGCGACTCGATCGTCTGCGTGCTGGGCAATCACGACCTGCACCTGCTGGCGGCCGGCCGCAATATCGAGCGCTTGAAGAAAGGCGACACGCTGCGGGAGATTCTGGAAGCGCCAGACGCCGTCGTGCTGCTCGACTGGTTGCGCCAACAGAAGCTGATGCATTACGACGCCGAACGCGACATCGCACTGGTGCACGCAGGGATTCCGCCGCAATGGACGCTGAAGAAAGCTCTGCGCTGCGCCGAAGAGGTGGAAGAGGCATTGCGCGATGACAATCGCTTCGAGCCTTTTCTCGACGGCATGTACGGCAACGAGCCTGCCAAGTGGGACAAAGACCTGCAGGGCGTCACCCGGCTGCGTGTGATCACCAATTACTTCACCCGCATGCGTTTTTGCACCAGCGATGGCAAGCTCGACCTCAAGAGCAAGGAAGGCCTCGACAGTGCGCCGGCGGGTTACGCGCCGTGGTTCAAGCACAAGGAGCGCAAGACCAAGGGCGTCGGTATCATTTTTGGTCATTGGGCCGCACTTGAAGGCCGATGTGACGAGCCCGGGGTGTATGCGCTGGACACGGGCTGTGTCTGGGGCGGCGCCATGACGCTGCTCAACGTCGACACTCGCGCGCTGATCCGTTGCGACTGCGACGAGCGCGGCAACGCAAAGGTACCCGCCCCTGCGCTAACCCCCCTCAGCGAGCCAATTCCGCTGCAGCAGTAAAGATCTCACTACGTTCTCGACCGTTCGAGGACCCGACGGCCCAGGAGCCCGAGCCATGACTGACTTCAAACGCATTTCACCCGAACAAGTCCATGCCCTGCGCGAACAAGGCGCGGTACTGGTGGACGTACGTGACGCGCAGACCTACGCGTCCCAGCACATTCCGGATTCCCATCATCTCGACAATCACTCCATCGCCGACTTCATCCGTCAGGCCGATCTGGATAAACCGTTGGTCGTCCTCTGCTATCACGGCAACTCCAGTCAGAGCGCAGCGGCCTATCTTGTAGGTCAGGGCTTCTCCGAGGTCTACAGCATGGATGGCGGTTTCGAGTTGTGGAAAACCCAATTCCCTGCTGAAACCACGCAAGGCTGATCGAAAAATATTTTTGCTGGTCGCTATCCCGCGTCCTACGCGGGCTCGCGCCCTCATCTGACGAACGGGTATGCCCTGTTCATCTCCATCGCTTCTTTCTGTGCCCGAATCCGAACTACTCTTAGCCTCAGGCCATCCGAATCAGGGGAGAGCCGGTACACCGGCGCGTGGGTCATCGGTAGCTACTTTTATGGTGTTTGGGGGGTAATGGCAGCCGCGTGATCGGCTTCCATCCAGCATCAACTGACGATCCGCCGCCGGCTCCACGTATCGAGCGAGGTGACGTCATGAGTATTTTTAGCCACTTCCAACAACGCTTTGAATCGACACGGCAGGAAGAGCTCTCGCTACAGGAGTATCTCGAGCTCTGCAAAACCGATCGCAGCGCATACGCTTCCGCCGCAGAACGTCTGCTGATGGCCATCGGTGAGCCTGAGTTGTTCGACACGTCGACCAATTCCAGGCTGTCCAGAATCTTCTCCAACAAGGTCATTCGGCGCTATCCGGCGTTCGAGGATTTCCATGGCATGGAGGACTGCATCGAGCAAATCGTCTCGTACTTCCGCCACGCCGCCCAAGGCCTGGAAGAGAAGAAACAGATCCTTTACCTGCTCGGCCCGGTAGGCGGCGGCAAGTCGTCCCTGGCTGAAAAACTCAAAACGCTGGTCGAAAAAGTACCGTTCTACGCCATCAAAGGGTCCCCGGTTTTCGAATCCCCTTTGGGCCTGTTCAAACCCACCGAAGACGGGACGATCCTCGAAGAGGACTACGGCATCCCGCGCCGGTACCTGAACACCATCATGTCGCCATGGGCGACCAAGCGACTGGCCGAATTCGGCGGCGACATCAGTCAGTTCAAAGTGGTGAAACTCTACCCTTCCATTCTCAACCAGATCGCCGTCGCCAAAACCGAGCCCGGTGACGAGAACAACCAGGACATCTCGGCGCTGGTGGGTAAGGTCGATATCCGCAAGCTCGAGGAATACCCACAGAACGACGCCGACGCTTACAGCTATTCGGGCGCGCTGTGCCGGGCCAACCAGGGCCTGATGGAATTCGTGGAAATGTTCAAGGCGCCGATCAAGGTGCTTCACCCATTGCTGACCGCCACCCAGGAAGGTAACTACAACAGTACCGAAGGCCTGGGCGCGATTCCGTTCACCGGTATTTTGCTGGCCCACTCCAACGAATCGGAATGGCACAGCTTCCGCAACAACAAGAACAACGAAGCCTTCATCGACCGGATTTACATCGTGAAGGTGCCGTACTGCCTGCGTGTCAGTGACGAGATCAAGATTTACGACAAGCTGCTGTTCAACAGCTCGCTGGCCAAAGCCCACTGCGCGCCGGACACGCTGAAAATGCTCGCGCAGTTCACCGTGCTGTCGCGGCTTAAAGAGCCGGACAACTCCAACATCTATTCCAAGATGAGGGTCTACGACGGCGAGAACCTCAAGGACACCGATCCAAAAGCCAAGTCGATTCAGGAATACCGCGACAGCGCCGGTGTCGACGAAGGCATGAACGGACTCTCGACCCGGTTCGCGTTCAAGATCTTGTCGAAGGTTTTCAACTTCGACCCCCATGAGATCGCCGCCAACCCGGTCCATTTGCTGTACGTGCTGGAGCAACAGATCGAGCAGGAGCAGTTCCAGGCCGAAACCCGCGAGCGGTATCTGCGCTTCATCAAGGAATACCTGGCGCCGCGCTACATCGAGTTCATCGGCAAGGAAATCCAGACTGCGTACCTCGAGTCCTACAGCGAGTACGGCCAAAACATTTTTGACCGCTACGTGCTGTACGCGGACTTCTGGATTCAGGATCAGGAATACCGTGATCCGGAGACCGGCGAGATCCTCAATCGCGTGGCGCTGAACGAGGAACTGGAGAAGATCGAAAAACCGGCTGGCATCAGTAACCCGAAAGACTTCCGCAACGAGATCGTCAACTTCGTGCTGCGAGCCCGCGCCAACAACAACGGCAAGAACCCGACCTGGCTGAGCTACGAGAAGCTGCGGGTGGTGATCGAGAAGAAAATGTTCTCGAACACCGAAGACCTGCTGCCTGTCATCAGTTTCAACGCCAAGGCCAGCAAAGAGGACCAGCAGAAGCACAACGACTTTGTCACACGAATGGTCGAGCGGGGCTACACCGATAAACAGGTAAGGCTTCTTTCCGAATGGTACCTACGGGTCCGGAAATCGCAGTAAGGCAGCTGCAAGCGTCAAGCCACAGGCTGCAGGAAGAAAGCGCGTCATCTGCTATCCGGATAACCGCCTCTACTCGCAGCTTGCGGCTCACAACTTGAAGCTCCCCGGAGGGGCCTATGAGCTATGTGATCGACCGACGTCTCAATGGGAAGAACAAGAGCACGGTGAATCGGCAGCGCTTTCTTCGCCGTTATCGTGACCACATCAAGAAGGCAGTTGAAGAAGCCGTCAGCCGGCGCTCCATTACCGATATGGAGCACGGCGAACAGATCAGTATTCCGGGGCGGGATATCGACGAACCGGTGTTGCACCATGGTCGCGGCGGCAAGCAAACGGTTGTTCATCCGGGTAACAAAGAGTTCACCACCGGTGAGCACATCGCACGCCCGCAAGGTGGCGGCGGTGGCAAAGGGCCTGGCAAGGCGGGCAACTCCGGCGAGGGCATGGATGAGTTCGTGTTCCAGATCACTCAGGAAGAGTTTCTCGAATTCATGTTCGAGGATCTGGAGCTGCCCAATCTGGTCAAGCGCAACCTGAGCGGCACTGACACGTTCAAGACCGTTCGCGCGGGCATCAGTAACGAAGGCAACCCGTCACGCATCAACATCATCCGCACATTGCGCTCGGCACATGCACGGCGTATCGCGCTGTCCGGCAGCAGCAGGGCCAAGCTGCGCCAGGTGCAGGCTGAACTGGAACGCCTGAGGATCGAGGAGCCCGACAACTTCGGCGACATCCAGGAGCTGGAAATCGAGGCCGCAAAACTTCAGGCGCGCATTCGTCGCGTCCCGTATCTGGACACCTTCGACCTCAAATACAACCTGCTGGTCAAACAGCCGAACCCCAGCTCCAAAGCCGTGATGTTCTGTCTGATGGACGTTTCCGGGTCGATGACCCAGGCCACCAAGGACATCGCCAAGCGCTTTTTCATCCTGCTGTATCTGTTCCTCAAGCGTAACTACGACAAAATCGAAGTCGTCTTCATCCGCCACCACACCAGTGCGCGGGAAGTCGACGAAGAGGAGTTTTTCTATTCACGGGAAACCGGCGGCACCATCGTTTCCAGCGCATTGAAGCTGATGCAGGAAATCATGGCCGAGCGCTACCCCACCAACGAATGGAATATCTATGCAGCCCAGGCCTCGGACGGCGACAACTGGAACGATGACTCGCCCATTTGTCGCGATATCCTGATCAAACAGATCATGCCGTTCGTGCAGTACTACACCTACGTCGAAATCACCCCGCGCGAACATCAGGCGCTGTGGTTCGAATACGAGCGCATCGGCGAAGCCTTCGCCGACACGTTCGCCCAGCAGCAGCTGGTCTCTGCCGGTGATATCTATCCGGTGTTCCGTGAACTCTTCCAGCGCAGGTTAGTGACATGACCGCTAGAGAGCAGAAGCGCCAACCCCTCTCCACGGGTTCAGAGTGGACGTTCGAACTGATCCAGGCCTACGACCGGGAGATCAGCCGCATTGCCGAACGTTATGCGCTGGATACTTACCCCAACCAGATCGAGGTGATCACCGCCGAGCAGATGATGGACGCCTATGCGTCTGTCGGCATGCCCTTGGGTTATCACCATTGGTCCTACGGCAAGCACTTCCTCAGCACGGAAAAATCCTACTCGCGGGGCCAGATGGGTCTGGCCTACGAGATCGTCATCAACTCCGACCCGTGCATCGCCTATCTGATGGAAGAGAACACCATCTGCATGCAGGCGCTGGTCGTGGCCCACGCCTGCTATGGGCATAACAGCTTCTTCAAGGGCAATTACCTGTTCCGCACCTGGACCGACGCCAGTTCGATCATCGATTACCTCGTCTTCGCCAAGCAGTACATCATGCAGTGTGAAGAGCGCCACGGGATCGATGCGGTCGAGGATCTGCTCGATTCCTGCCACGCGCTGATGAACTACGGCGTGGATCGCTACAAGCGGCCCTATCCGATTTCGGCAGAGGAAGAACGCCGCCGCATGAAGGACCGGGAAGAGCACCTGCAGAAGCAGATCAACGATCTGTGGCGTACGATTCCGAAAAGTGCGAGCAAGCACGACAAAGAGGACTTCTCGCGCTTCCCCGCCGAGCCCCAGGAAAACATCCTTTACTTCATCGAAAAGCACGCCCCATTGCTAGAGCCCTGGCAGCGTGAAGTGGTGCGCATCGTGCGCAAGATTGCCCAGTATTTCTACCCGCAGCGTCAGACCCAAGTGATGAACGAGGGCTGGGCAACGTTCTGGCATTACACGCTGATGAACGATCTGTACGACGAGGGGCTGGTGACTGACGGTTTCATGCTCGAATTCCTGACCTCTCATACCAGTGTCGTCTACCAGCCGGGCTTCGACAGTCCCTACTATAGCGGTATCAATCCCTACACGCTGGGCTTTGCCATGTATCAGGACATCCGGCGGATGTGCGAGCACCCGACCGAGGAAGACCGCCACTGGTTTCCCGATCTGGCCGGCACCGACTGGCTGACCGCGGTGAAGTTTGCGATGAGCAGCTTCAAGGACGAGAGCTTCATCCTGCAGTACCTGTCGCCCAAGGTGATCCGTGACCTGAAGTTGTTCAGCATTCTGGACGATGATCAAAAGGACGATCTTCTCGTGCCTGCCATCCACGATGAAACCGGCTACAAGGTGATTCGTGAAACTCTCGCCGCGCAATATAACCTCGGCAACCGCGAACCCAACGTGCAGATCTACAGCATTGACCGGCGCGGCGACCGCTCCCTGACCCTTCGTCATCAACAGCACGACCGCAAACCCTTGGGCGATTCGACGGATGAGGTGCTGAAACACCTGCATCGGTTGTGGGGTTTTGATATCCATCTGGAAACGCTGCAAGGCGACCAGGTGATGAAAGTCCACCATGTGCCGCCGAGAAGCGAACACGCTGACAGTGAATATCCCCGGCTGGACCTGGCGGTCGTCCACTTATAAACCTTGAGCGTTTCCAGCCTCCGCGATCGCGACTTAAGGTTTATCCTGTCGCCCTCACGGAGGCTTTTTTATGCAGATTTATAAAGTTGGCGGCGCGGTACGCGATCGCCTGCTTGGCAAACCGGTCACTGACATTGACTGGGTAGTGGTGGGTGCGTCGACCGAGGAGATGCTGGTCAAGGGCTACCGGCCGGTGGGAACGGATTTTCCCGTCTTCCTGCATCCGCTGACCGGTGAGGAGTACGCACTGGCCCGCACCGAACGCAAGACCGGCAAAGGCTACGGCGGCTTTGTTTTTCACGCCCACCCGGACGTCACGCTGGAGCAAGACCTGATCCGCCGCGACCTGACCATCAATGCCATTGCCGAAGACAAGAATGGACAACTGACTGATCCCTATCACGGTCAGCAGGACCTTGAAGCCCAAGTATTACGTCACGTTTCCCCCGCGTTCGCCGAAGATCCACTGCGCGTCCTGCGCGTGGCCCGATTTGCTGCGCGCTATGCTCCCGACGGTTTCACCATCGCCCCGGAAACCCTCGAACTGATGCGCCAACTGAGCGGCTCCGGTGAACTGGAAGCGCTGACACCGGAGCGCAGCTGGAAGGAAATCTCCCGCGCGCTGATGGAAAAAGAGCCGCAGGTGTTCATCGAAGTCCTGCGCGAATGCGGCGCCCTGCACGTGCTGATGCCAGAAGTCGACGCGCTGTTTGGCGTGCCTCAGCCGGAAGCCCATCACCCTGAAATCGATACCGGTGTGCACGTTCTCAGCGTGTTGCATCAGTCCGCCCTGCACCGCCAGCCGCTAAGCGTTCGCTGGGCTTGCTTGCTGCACGACTTGGGCAAGGGCCTCACGCCGCAAGAGGAATGGCCGCGGCATATCGCCCATGAGCACAAAGGACTCAAGGCGATCAAGGCAATGAACCAGCGTTTCAAGGTGCCAAGGGACTGTCAGGAACTGGCGCTGCTGGTGGGCGAATATCACACCCATGGCCATCGCGCGCTGGAGCTGAAGCCTTCGACATTGCTGGATCTGTTGCAGAGCTTTGACGTGTATCGCCGCCCGCAGCGCTTCGAGGAATTCATCGCTGCCTGTGAGATGGACGCGCGAGGCCGCAAGGGGTTTGAGTCGCGCACCTATCCGCAAGCCGAGTACCTGCGCGGCGCTGCCGAAGCGGCGCGGCAAGTGGCAGTGCAACCGCTGCTGGAGAAGGGTTTTCAGGGCCAGCAACTGGGCGAGGCGCTCAAGCGGGAGCGGCTGGATACGCTGAAGGTATACAAGGCGTCGTATCAGCTATAAGCCCCTGGCTTGGCTGCGGCTCGGTCGGGCTGGCTGGCTAGCTGGCTGGCTGGCTGCTACATCGTAGCCAGCAGGGTGGCCGGGGTGAGTTGCTCGCCGCGCCATTCAAAGGCAACCGGCCAGAGTGTCTGATCGATGTTCGCATCGGCCCAAAGCTGGGCAAATGACACGTAGGCCTCTGGATGCAGGCGTTGCGGCGCGATCAGTGACAGCGGCCACAGCACGAACGCGTTTTTGAGGATTTCAGCCCGAGGCAGAATCAGGCCGTCGAAGTTTCCGACCTGTTCGCCATACAGCAGGACGTCGATGTCCAGCGGCAGCCCCTTTCGATCAGGGGCATAACGCCCGTTATCGGCTTCGATGAATTTGAGGCGGCGGTCCAGTTCAGTCAGCGGCAGGTCGGTCAGCGCCGACATCACCAGATTGAAAAACGGCCCGCTCTTGATCCCCACCGGATGACTTTCGAACACAGGCGAGCAGGTCATGTCGGTCAGAAAGCCGGCAAGGGCGTCGAGGCCTGCGCACAGATGGCGCTCCCGCTCGATGTTGCTGCCCAGTCCCAGAAAAATCCGTGTCAGCGACATCCGCGCTCGATCTCCACCCCAACGCCCTTCGCCGCAGGCACGGCTCCCGGCTTGGTCAATTTGAGGTGCAGCCAGGGAATGTTGAACTCGCTCATCAGCACGTCGGCGAGTCGTTCGGCAAAGGTCTCGACCAGCTGGAATTGAGAGGCTTCGGCGAACGTCTGAATTCGCGCGGACACACTGGCGTAATCGAGCGCCTTGCTCAGGTCGTCGCCTGCGGCTGCAGGCCGATTGTCCCAGGCAAAACTCAGGTCCAGACGCAGGCACTGGCGAATGCCACGCTCCCAGTCGTACGCGCCGATGACGGTATCGACCTCCAGACCCTCAATGAAAACTCTGTCCAAGCCTGTTTCTCCGCTGCACGACAAGGGCGCGATGCGCCGTTAGAATCAAGGCAACCTCGCCCGGAATGGTTAGCATGTTTTGGTTACTGGCGGTCCTCGCCTACCTGCTCGGTTCGCTGTCCTTTGCCATCCTGATCAGCCGCATAACCGGTCGCCCGGACCCTCGCGCCAGTGGCTCGGGCAACGCCGGCGCCACCAACATGCTGCGCCTGGCCGGCAAGAAACTCGCGGTACTGACCCTGATTGGCGACGTCTGCAAAGGCATGATCCCGGTGCTGATCGCCAGAGGATTGGACCTCGACCCACGCCTGCAGGCCTGGATCGGACTGTGCGCAGTGCTGGGGCATCTGTTCCCGCTGTACTTCCGTTTTCGTGGCGGCAAGGGCGTGGCCACGGCCGCCGGCATGTTGCTAGCCTTGTATCCGCCAGCCGCCCTGCTCGCCATAGGCGCCTGGCTGCTGACGTTCTACCTCACTCGCACCAGCTCGTTGGCGTCCCTGATTGCCACGCCGCTCACCCTTCCGCTGCTTGCCTGGCAGGAACCCCACGCTTTGCTGCCGATGAGCGTATTGACGTTGCTCATCGTCTGGCGCCATCGGGGCAATCTACGCGACCTGTTTGCCGGGCGCGAACGGCATTTCTGACGCTGCCCCCTTTCACATCCCAATCAGGCGCTCGAACCTATTTGCCCTCAAAGACCGGGCAACTGCTCCATCGGCCAGCGCGCCTGAACCGTAATGCTCAGACTTTCCCTCTGCCCCGCCTGCAAACGCTGGCAGCCGGCAAAGGCGATCATCGCGCCGTTGTCGGTGCAGAACTCAGGACGCGCGTAGTAGACATTGCCACCCAGGCCATCGAGCATCTGCTCCAGCGACTGGCGCAACGCCTTGTTCGCGCTCACGCCACCGGCGATGACCAGACGCTTGAGCCCGGTCTGCTTCAGCGCGCGTTTGCACTTGATGGTCAAAGTGTCCACCACCGCCTGCTGGAAGGCCAGCGAGATGTCGCAACGGGTTTGCTCGCTGTCGTCCCCGGCGCTTTGGCACTGCTGCCACGTGTTCAGCGAAAAGGTTTTCAAGCCGCTGAAGCTGAAATCCAGCCCGGGGCGGTCCGTCATCGGACGCGGAAAGACAAACCGCCCAGCCACACCGGATTGCGCCAGACGGGAAATCTCCGGACCACCGGGGTAGTTCAGCCCCATCATCTTTGCGGTTTTGTCGAAAGCTTCGCCGGCGGCGTCGTCCAGGGTCTCGCCCAGCATCTCGTAAAGACCAATGCCATCGACGCGAACCAGCTGTGTATGGCCGCCGGAAACCAACAAAGCGACGAACGGAAACTCAGGCGGATTTTCCTCCAGCATCGGCGCCAGCAGATGCCCTTCCATGTGGTGAACACCCAGCGCCGGAATGTCCCACGCAAACGCCAGAGCCTGTGCGCACGAAGCCCCTACCAGCAGGGCCCCGACCAGTCCCGGGCCTGCGGTATAAGCGATGGCATCGATCTCGGTCACGGCGCAGTCCGCCTCGGCCAACACCTGACGAATCAAGGGCAGCATGCGTTTTACGTGGTCACGCGAGGCAAGCTCCGGGACCACGCCACCGTAGACGCGGTGCAGGTCGATCTGGCTGAATAATGCATCGGCAAGCAACCCGCGTTCGCTGTCGTACAGCGCGACGCCGGTCTCATCGCAGGAAGTTTCCATTCCCAGTACTAGCATGGGGTACGCCTTGTGGAGGCTGAATTCGAAGGCGCGCATAATAGTCGCCGCTCATGCCTGCGACCAGTGCTTTTCGATCAGAGGCTTTGCATTCCGCGAAGCAAGGGGTTAACATCCGCAACCCTTAAAAACCGACGTACTTAGTGCAAGCGTTGCAGTAAGCGTTGACCCCGGTAATGAATGAAGGTAGCTCTGGATGCCAGCCGTCAAAGTTAAAGAGAACGAACCCTTCGACGTAGCTCTGCGTCGTTTCAAGCGCTCCTGCGAAAAAGCCGGTGTTCTGGCTGAAGTTCGTAGCCGCGAATTTTACGAGAAGCCGACTTCTGAGCGTAAGCGTAAAGCAGCAGCTGCTGTTAAGCGTCACGCCAAGAAAGTACAGCGCGAACAGCGCCGCGCCGTTCGTCTGTATTAATACAGACGTCTGACGCAAGCTTCTGCCTTGCCCGGCCTTCAAAGCCGGGCTGTCGGCAGTTGCAGTTTTAGCCTCAGGCAACACCGATCAAGCAACACAAGACAGAGGCTGTTGACGCCGCAGATGCGACCGAGACAAACCCCGTCGATTTCTTCCAGCCTGACTCAGGCCGCGTTGACCCGTCTACACTGACCAAGCAACCGTCGTTACGGTTTGGATTCGCCACGATCTTTCTGGCGGGGCGCCTGATGATGAGAACGCCATGGCCGGACTGATTCCCCAAGGTTTTATTGACGACCTCCTGAACCGCACCGACATCGTCGATGTTGTCAGCTCACGCGTTCAATTAAAAAAGACCGGCAAGAACTTCAGCGCCTGTTGTCCTTTTCATAAAGAGAAGACACCGTCGTTCAGCGTCAGCCCGGACAAACAGTTCTATTACTGCTTCGGCTGTGGCGCGGGTGGCAATGCCCTCGGCTTCATCATGGACCACGACAACCTGGATTTCCCCCAGGCCGTCGAAGACCTGGCCAAAGCCGCCGGGATGGAAGTCCCACGCGAACAAGGCGTCAAAGGGCAAAAGCCCAGGCAGCCTACCGATTCGCCGCTCTACCCCCTATTAACAGCCGCCGCCGACTACTATCGCGCTGCGCTGAAGAGCCATCCAACGCGAAAATCTGCGGTGGAATACCTGAAAGGCCGTGGCCTGTCAGGCGAGATTGCCCGGGACTTCGGACTCGGCTTCGCCCCTCCTGGCTGGGATAACCTCTACAAACACCTTAGCAGCGACACCCTTCAACAGAAGGCGATGATCGATGCCGGCCTGTTGATCGAAAACGCCGAAACCGGCAAACGCTACGACCGCTTTCGCGACCGGGTGATGTTCCCCATTCGCGACAGTCGCGGCCGTGTTATCGCATTTGGCGGGCGGGTACTGGGCGACGACAAGCCCAAATACCTGAACTCTCCTGAAACCCCGGTGTTTCATAAGGGTCAGGAGTTATACGGTTTATTCGAAGCTCGCAAATTTAACCGTAACCTGGACGAGATTATCGTCGTCGAAGGCTACATGGACGTTATTGCGCTGGCCCAACAAGGCTTGCGCAATGCCGTTGCGACGCTGGGTACGGCGACCAGTGAAGAGCATTTGAAGCGGCTGTTTCGCGTGGTACCGAACGTGTTGTTCTGCTTTGACGGTGACCAGGCTGGCCGAAACGCCGCCTGGCGTGCGCTGGAAGCGACGATTCCCGGTTTGCAAGACGGCCGACGCGCGAGGTTTCTGTTTCTGCCCGAAGGAGAAGATCCCGACACTCTGGTGCGGGCCGAAGGTACCGACGCATTCAAGGCCAGGATCAACCAGCACGCACAGCCGCTGGCCGACTATTTTTTCGAGCAACTGACCAAGGAGGCCGACCCGCGCTCCCTGGAAGGCAAGGCACACATGGTAACGCTGGCCGCGCCACTGATCGAAAAAGTGCCGGGCGCGAATTTGCGTGAGCTGATGCGTCGACGCCTGAAAGAGATCACCGGACTGGACACCGCTGCAGTCAGCCAGTTGATGCAGTCTGCTCCGGCGGAAGCCCAGCCCAGCTACGATCCGGGCTTTGATTACGACGCCGTGCCGGATTACGGCGATTACCAGCAGCACGATTACCAGGCGCAGCAGGAATGGACACCGAGCGCGCCGGGCGGTCAGCAGAAGAAATGGGACAAGAAGCCGTGGGACAAAGGCAAGAAATGGGACAAGAACGGCAAGCGTCCTGATTTCGAACCTCGGGGACCACGCACACCGGCGACGGTTGAGCCGCCGGCGTTGACAGCACTCAGAACGTTGCTGCATCACCCTGAACTGTCAGCGCAGGTCGCCAACGCCAGTACGTTCGCCGATGAAGAGAATGTGTATTCACAGCTTCTGGTGGCCCTGATCGACGCTACACAGAAAAACCCGAAGCTGCGCACGATGCAGTTGATTGCCCGCTGGCATGGCACCGATCAAGGACGATTGCTGCGTCAACTGGCGGAAAAGGAATGGCTGATCTCGGCCGATAACCTTGAACAACAGTTTTTCGACACTATAACTAGCTTGTCTGCTCGCCAACGCGAGCGACATCTGGAGCAATTGATCAGGAAGGAACGGCAGTCAGGCCTGAGCGCGGAAGAAAAAGTTCAGCTGCTCAACCTGTTAAATCGCAAAGTTCCTGCACAAACCCCGACCTCAACTGGCGTGTGAGGTCATAGCTCGGGTATAATCCCCGGCTTGTTTTTTGCCCGCCAAGACCTTCAGTGGATAGGGTGTTATGTCCGGAAAAGCGCAACAGCAGTCTCGTATCAAAGAGTTGATCACCCTGGGTCGTGAGCAGAAGTATCTGACTTACGCAGAGGTCAACGACCACCTGCCTGAGGATATTTCAGATCCAGAGCAGGTGGAAGACATCATCCGCATGATCAACGACATGGGGATCCCCGTACACGAGAGTGCTCCGGATGCGGACGCCCTTATGTTGGCCGACGCCGATACCGACGAGGCAGCTGCTGAAGAAGCCGCTGCTGCGCTGGCTGCGGTGGAGACCGACATCGGTCGCACGACTGACCCAGTGCGCATGTATATGCGCGAAATGGGTACCGTCGAGCTTCTGACACGTGAAGGCGAAATTGAAATCGCCAAGCGTATCGAAGAAGGCATCCGTGAAGTGATGGGCGCCATCGCGCACTTCCCTGGCACGGTTGAGCACATTCTCTCCGAGTACACTCGCGTTACCACCGAAGGCGGTCGCCTGTCCGACGTTTTGAGCGGATATATCGACCCGGATGACGGCATAGCGCCGCCAGCCGAAGTCCCGCCGCCGGTAGATCCCAAGGCCGAGAAGGTCGAAGGGGCTGACGACGAAGAGGACGACGCTACCGACGATGAAGAGGACGAGGTCGAAAGCGGCCCGGATCCAGTCATCGCCGCCCAGCGCTTCGGTGCCGTTTCAGACCAGATGGCAATCGCCCTCAAGGCGTTGAAAAAGCACGGTCGTGGCAGCAAGCAGGCCAACGCTGAACTGCTGGCTCTGGCCGAGCTGTTCATGCCGATCAAGCTGGTTCCGAAACAGTTTGAAGGTCTGGTTGAGCGCGTCCGCGGTGCCCTTGAGCGTCTGCGTGCCCAGGAACGCGCCATCATGCAGCTGTGTGTTCGTGATGCACGCATGCCGCGCGCCGACTTCCTGCGCCAGTTCCCGGGCAACGAAGTTGACCAGAGCTGGACCGATGGGCTGGCCAAAGGCAAAAGCAAATACGCTGAAGCCATTGGTCGTCTTCAGGCCGACATTCAGCGCTGCCAGCAAAAGCTGACCGCGCTGGAAGAAGAAACCGGCCTGACCATTTTGGAAATCAAGGACATCAACCGTCGGATGTCGATCGGTGAGGCCAAGGCCCGCCGCGCGAAGAAAGAAATGGTTGAAGCCAACCTGCGTCTGGTGATCTCGATCGCCAAGAAGTACACCAACCGTGGCCTGCAATTCCTCGATCTGATCCAGGAAGGCAACATCGGTTTGATGAAGGCGGTGGACAAGTTCGAATACCGTCGTGGTTACAAGTTCTCGACGTACGCCACCTGGTGGATTCGTCAGGCGATCACTCGCTCGATCGCTGACCAGGCACGCACCATTCGTATTCCGGTGCACATGATCGAGACGATCAACAAGCTCAACCGCATTTCCCGTCAGATGTTGCAGGAAATGGGTCGCGAACCGACGCCGGAAGAGCTGGGCGAACGCATGGAAATGCCTGAGGACAAGATCCGCAAGGTGTTGAAGATCGCTAAAGAGCCGATCTCCATGGAAACGCCGATCGGTGACGACGAAGATTCCCACCTGGGTGACTTCATCGAAGACTCGACCATGCAGTCGCCAATCGATGTCGCCACGGTAGAGAGCTTGAAAGAAGCGACGCGCGAAGTGCTGTCGGGCCTCACCGCCCGTGAAGCCAAGGTTCTGCGTATGCGTTTCGGTATCGACATGAATACTGACCACACCCTTGAGGAAGTCGGTAAGCAGTTCGATGTAACCCGTGAGCGTATCCGTCAGATCGAAGCCAAGGCGTTGCGCAAGCTGCGTCACCCGACGCGAAGCGAACACCTGCGTTCGTTCCTCGACGAGTAAGCGACGCGTCATACCAAAACCCCCGGCATTGCTGGGGGTTTTGCGTTTTAAGGAATAAATTTTCGGCACAGTGCCACTGTTGTCCAGCCCGGCTACACTCGTTTGATTCTTACCAATGAATCACCGAGGCTGCCATGATTTGGATGCCGGCCATTGCTCTCTTATGCTTGCTTACCCCCTCTGCAGTCTCCGCCCAGGCATTGCTTCACAACGAAGATGAAGGGCAAGCGATGCGGCAAGGGTTACAGTCCACCGAAGACGCCCAATCCAGAAATCCAGTCGATATAAACCAAAACTTATCCACTCCCCTGCTCAGCGACCGATTTGTCGGTGTCAATCAGGCGCGCCCATCAGAACGACACAACGACCTGACGGATTCGTCAGCCGCATTGCCGGCAGGTAACCATGCCAGCGAACGCAGCAAGCTCTGGCACGAGTTCTTGCTGATCGGACTGCCCGGGCTGCTGGTGCTGACAACGGTGCTGGCCATTGTGGTGCGGGTCAACCGTCGCCTCAGCTCGGAAATTTCCCGCCGGATCGCGCTGGAACAAGAGCTGCGCAGCAGCGAGTACCACTATCGCGGGATGATCGAGAGCCTTTCGGCCATCGCATGGGAAGCCAACACTCACGACTACTCCTACAACTACGTCTCGCCCCATGCGCAGGAATTGCTGGGGTATCCGCTGCACCAATGGCGAAGGCCCGGATTCTGGCGCAGCATCGTTCATCCCGAGGACAGCGACTACGCCCAAGCCTACTGCGACCGTGAGGTGGCGGAAGGCAATGATCACAGCGTCGATTACCGAGTCCTGAGCGCCGACGGCAGGGTGGTCTGGATTCGCGATATCGTGAGCATGATCGGCTGTGGCCGAGAGCCCGTGATGCGCGGGCTGATGATCGACATCAGCGAAGCCAAGCAGACCGAAGAAGCGCTGCGCCTGTCGGAAGGGAAGTTCGCCTCGGTGTTCGCGCAATGCCCTGACATGCTGGTGATCGCGCGCCTTTCCGATGGCTGTTTTCTGGAGGCCAATCCGGCCTTTGCCGAGCAAATTGGCGTCAGCCCGGCCGACGTTGTAGGACGCCTGCCCTCCGAGTTGAATATCTGGGGCATTCCCGACATCGGCCACAGTCTGCTGCAACGCCTTCAAAGGGGCAGCATACGCAATCTGGAAATGCCGTTTCGGCGCAGTGATGGCCGCCTGTTCACCGGGCTTCTGTCAGCCGAGCCCTTTGATCTGGACTCCACGGCCGCAGTGGTTCTGGTGGTGAGGGACATCACGCCGCTCAAGGAAGCCCAGCAACAGCTGCAAATGTCCGAAGAGAAATTTGCCAAGGCCTTCCATTCTTCGCCAGACGGACTGCTGATTACACGGCAAAACGACGGGTTGCTGGTGGAGGTCAACGACGGTTTCAGCCGGATCACCGGTTATCACAGCTCGCTGTCCGTAGACCGTACCACCCTCGACCTGGGCATCTGGGTAAACCTGAACGAGCGACAGCAACTGCTTGAGCAATTGAACCGCGACGGCTTCGTGAAGGACTTCACCAGCCACATTCGTCGAAGGGATGGTCAGATCCGCCTGTGCGAGATTTCCGCGCGATCGCTGCCGATTGCCGGTGAGGATTACATGCTTACCATCGCGCGCGACATCACCGACCGCCACCAGATGCAGGAGAAACTGCAACTGGCCGCGACGGTATTTGAGAGCACGGCGGAGGGTGTGTTGATCACCGACACCCAACAGCGGATCAATGCCGTCAACCGCGCCTTCAGCGAGATCACCGGCTACAGCGAGCAGGAAGCCCTCGGCGAGACACCGCGTCTCCTGGCGTCCGGATTCCACGACAGCGCATTCTACGCCGCCATGTGGTACCAACTGACGGCAGAGGGTCACTGGCAGGGCGAGATCAGCAACCGGCGCAAAAATGGTGAGATCTACCCGAGCTGGCTGACCATCAGTGCCGTGCGCAATCGCGATAAATTCATCACCCATTTTGTCGCGGTGTTCGCTGATATTTCCAGCCTGAAGCAGGCTCAGGCACGGCTGGATTATCAGGCGCACCACGACCCGCTGACCGGCCTGCCCAATCGGACGCTGTTCGAAAGCCGACTGCACGCCGCGCTGATTCACTCAAGAGCGGCTTACAGCCTCGGCGCGGTGTTGTTCCTCGACCTGGATCGCTTCAAGCACATCAATGACAGTCTCGGTCACCCGGTCGGCGATCTGCTGCTGAAGAGCATTGCGGTGCGCCTGAAGGAGAACCTGCGTGACATCGACACCGTCGCGCGACTTGGAGGCGACGAATTCATCATCCTGTTGCCGGGCCTGCAAAACCCGGCGGACGCAGAAGTCGTCGCAACCAAGCTGCTCAACAGCTTTTCAGCTCCGTTTCAGGCGGGCGAACACGAGTTCTTCATGAGCACAAGCATTGGCAGCGCGCTGTTTCCCACAGACGGCGCGGACGTCGCCACGCTGATCAAGAACGCCGATGCGGCGATGTATCGTTCGAAGGCCAAAGGGCGTAACCGCGTCGAGCACTACACGCGCGATCTGACCGCTCAGGCCAGCGAGCGAGTCGCCCTGGAGCACGAACTGCGGCGCGCCATCGAGCGTAACGAGTTCACCCTGTCCTACCAGCCCAAGATCAGCCTGCTGACACACCGACTGGTCGGCGCCGAAGCGCTGATACGCTGGTTTCACCCGACGTTCGGCGATGTCCCACCTGAGCGGTTCATCCCGCTGGCAGAAGAAAATGGCATGATCCTGCAGATCGGGGAATGGGTGCTCGATACGGCCTGCCAGCAATTGCATGCGTGGAACCAGCGCTACGACATGTCCGGCCCATTGTCAGTGAACCTTGCCGGCGCCCAGTTACGTCAGACCGATCTCGTCAACAAGATCGAACGACTGCTGCTCCAGCACCAGCTGCAGCCAGGGTGTCTGCAACTGGAGATCACCGAGAACTTCATCATGTCGCAGACCGAGGAAGCGCTTTCAGTCCTGCATCGCCTGAAAACACTCGGTGTACAGCTGGCGATCGACGACTTCGGCACCGGCTACTCTTCGCTCAGTTACCTCAAGCGCCTGCCGCTGGACATCCTTAAGATCGACCAATCGTTCGTGCGCGGTTTGCCTGATGACCCCCACGATGCGGCGATTGTCCGCGCCATCATTGCGCTGGGCCGCAGCATGCAGCTGACAGTCATCGCAGAAGGCGTCGAAACCCTCGAACAGCAGCAATTCCTGGCGGACGAGGGCTGCGAACAAATCCAGGGTTACCTCGTCAGCCTCCCCCTGCGCGCGGAGGAATTCTGCACGACATTTCTTCGTACAACCGTTTCAGACGTTTCGGATAGCACAGCGCGTAAACCGTCGTTATAATCCGCGGCCTACTGAGGGCCTATAGCTCAGTTGGTTAGAGCAGGGGACTCATAATCCCTTGGTCCACGGTTCGAGTCCGTGTGGGCCCACCAAATAGAAAGCCGCGCAATGCGCGGCTTTTTTCGTTCTGGCGCGGCACACCGACCGCACGCCAAATCCCCTCAATCAATCACCACATGCGGCAAAAACCGGCTGCTGTCTTTGGTGATCAAACTGTCATCTTCACGAATCCCGATCCCCGAAGCCGTATCACCCACGACCCAAGACCCGATCAGCGTGTAGCTGTCGCCAAAACGAGGCAGTGGCGCAAACTCTTGAAGGATGTAAGGAGCATCGTTATAAGGGCCGTCTTCGAAAATGACCTGGTCAGTCGGGGTGCGGATTTCGATGTTGGCGCCTTCGCGGGAAAAGTACGGCTTGCGGACCCAACCCTTTGGCACCGCAGATTGCGGGTGCTTATCAACGAAGGACGGCAACAGATTGGGATGCCCTTCGTTGAATTCCCAAAGCAACGGCAAGATGCCTTTGTTTGAAATGATCGCCTTCCAGGCAGGTTCGATGAACTGCGTATCGCACTGGGGGATGGCCTGGCCGTGGGGCTCATGAAAGACATGCTCCCAAGCGTGCAGCTTGAAGATGCGTTCGATCCATCGGCCCTCAAGATCGACAAATCGGCCGTTGGCGTTCAGGCCAATGTCCTCGATGTCGATGTGGCGGGTTTCGATCCCAACATGTTCAGCCATTTTGCGCAGAAATTCCGTCGTACCCCGGTCTTCGATGGAGCCTGACATACACGAAAAGTAGAACGGCCCGCCTTCCTTGATCGCCGCAAAAGCCCGGACCAGATCCTCCGCTATCGAGTTGAATTGCGAAGCGTGGGCCGGCAATACGCCACGCTGGATCTGCTCTTCAAGCCAGATGAGCTGAAACGCGCCCGCTTCATACGCTGACGTAGGCGTGTCCATGTTGGCTTCCAGCAGCTTGGCCGGGTTTATGCCGTCATAGCTGAAGTCAAAGCGGCCATACAGATGCGGGTGGCCTTCCTTCCACGAGGTGCGAACCAGATCGAAGAACGCCGGCGGAATGGCCAGCCGGGTCAGCAGCTCTTCGCTCTCGACGACCCTTTCCACAACGTCCAGGCACATGGCATGAAGCTCCTGAGTCGGCGCTTCAATGTCGCGTGTGATCTGCGCTTCGGTGAATTGGTAGTAGGCCCGCTCATCCCAGTAGCGCTCGCCGTCGATGGTGTGAAAGTTGAAGCCTTCACGCTCGGCCGTCTGGCGCCAGTCAGGACGTTCCTGGATGCTGATCCTTTTCATGGGTAACGTCCCTGTTATCCGCCGAAGCTTGAACCGCTGCTTTTGCCACCCCAACCGCTGCGAGCGGTGGCCTGGCTGCCGAAACCGCCACGGGAAACAGAAGAAGAGACGGAGGAGTTACGACCAAGGGTGCTTTTGCTGTAAGTGCCGGTCGAGCTGCTTCGCGCCTGGGTGGAGTTGCCGAAGGTTTTGCCCTGCTCGATCTGGCGCGACAGTGTGGAATACCCATACCCACCCCGCGAGTCCCGCTCCTGGTAGATGGGCTGAGCGTAGTAACGACCACCACCGCCGGTGAATCCGTTGACCATGTTGCTGACGAGCATGCCCATCAGGAATCCGTTCACCCCGGAACCGAAGCCACCGCCACCGCCACCCGACTGGTTAGCCTGAGCCTTCGCTGCATCAACCTGTGACTTAGGAAGCTCACCGGAAACTTCCAGCTGAAAACCGCCAAGCTTGGGCGTGAACTTGCCATCGGCATTCTGCTGGCAGTAATCGGGGACGAAATCTGCTTCGCAAGCCGTCTTGTCGTCGTAGGTCGGGGCAATGCGGCGGTGCTCCGCCAGGGCGCTCATGTAAGCGTCCGAGCAGATGTCGACCGGTACTTTCTGGTCAACGCAGGACTGAACCGACGGATAGGTCTGCTGCGCGGAAACCTCGACGGTATCGGACTTGCTGCATGCGCTGATCGCCAACGGCAGGGTGCTGGCCAGGACCAGCTTGAGGGAACTACGTCTCATCGATAACTCCTTTTTCGATAACGGGCGATCAGGTCGACGGCGTCATGCAGGCCGAATTAAGAAAACCGACACTGATCGAGACGCTGGCGGCGTAGATGGCCGCCGCAAGCTCGCCTCGGGTGATGCGTGCGGACAGATCCTTGAGCACCATGCTGGTGGCGGTGAAGGCCAGCAGCTGTACGACTGCTGCGATTACTGCCCAGATCACCACATCCAGCACGCTGATGCTGTAGGTGATCACGTTGCTGGCAGGAAGAGCGAAACCGATCAGCGCACCGCCGAGGGCGACGGCGGCGGCAACATTTCCCTCACGAATCTGGGCAAATTCCTTGTGCGGCGTCAGACGCGTGTAGGCCATCTGAAACAACGAGAACAATCCGCCGGCCACAATGATGTAGACCACAAAACTCAGCAACGACTGGAAGCTGACAGACATACGAAGCGCTTCAAGCATTTTTTACTTCCTTTTAAATGACGGTGAAATCGGTGGACTGCAGGGTCACGCCGACCGACGTGGTGAAGGAGACAACGCCCTCCTCGTCCTCTTCAACGGACAGCAACAGAAACTCGCGACGATCCACCAGTCCGGTGTCCCGCGCGTACAACATGCTCAGGTGCTTGATGCGGTAGGCACCGTCAGGACTGACGACGTGCTCGTCCATGGGCGTAAGCTCGGTCTGGCCTTGTTCCGTACCCCACTGACGACCGTACTCCCAGCCGTCATGTTCGAACACCGGCAGACCGACTTTGGACGCAGGCCCCACCAGACGCTTGAGCTCTGCCTCGCTGTTGATCGTGACGACGCTGCTGTAGCCAAACAGAATGATGTCCTGAACGTCTTCAGCGGCAGGCCCGTTCATCATGACTTGCAGCCAGTAATCTTCGTCCTCGAAGTAGAAGCGCACCAGACGGACCGATTGCCCAAGATCAACCTGACCCACCGCCCAGACCACTTCTTCGTCAGGTACCACCAGCTCCGAATGGCCGTCGAGCATCAGCTTTAGCGAGTCGTCGAGGTCGAGCATACGACCGGTCGCCAGCCCGAACGGATTAGCCAGGCTTGGATTGCCGAGACCGCCCGGTGGAGTGGGGGACTCCAAGCCTAACGCGCGTTTGATCCAGCTCATGTTTCATCTCCTTTGAATTCGCGCCGAGGCGATGTAAAAAATTTTTAAATTCACTGCGCCGGATCTCGCTCGAGAAGCCGCCGCGAGTGCATCAGCCAGGCCGTCACAATACCGGCAAGCGCGCCACACAGGTGTGACTCAATCGATACGCCCGGCACCGGAATGAACCCAAAAATCAATCCGCTGTAGCCCAGCAGAGTCACCAGTGCAATCGCGAAACTCGCCAGACTGCGTTGATACCACGCGCGCGCCAGCAGATACGCCCACAGGCCAAAGATCAGACCGCTGGCGCCCACATGGATGACCGGCCGGCCAACCACCCAGACCATCAGCCCGCCGAGGACAACGATAAGCAGCACCACACGGACATAACGTTGAAGCCCCTCGGTCGCAACCAGCCAGCTCAGCACCACAAAAGGCAGCAGATTGCTCAGCAGGTGACGGACAGAGCCATGGAGAAACGGGGAGAAAACGACGCCTTGGAGTCCTGATACTGTTCTGGGCACCAGGCCGTGGAACAGCAGGCTGTTGGCGGTCAGGGAGTTAACCATCTGCACAACGATCATCACAGCGGCAAGGCAGAGTATCGTTCGTAGTCCATTTCCGATATTCATCTGTACACCGCTGGAGCCCAAAAAACTGAAACCGAAAAAAGGCAGACGGAAATCCGGCTGCCTATTTTTAACGGTGCTTATTGCCCAGCGTTACCGCTCTGGTTTTGCGCTTTCAAGCGGGCCAGCACGTCAGCCGCGCCGCCTGTTTTTGCGCCGATCCCGGCATCCTGAAGACGCCGCTCCAGATCGCCGCCATTGGCAGCCTCGGTCAGCTCGTCGGCCGCTTCAAGCCTCGCGTCCTGCTCATCCTGACGCTGCTTGATACGGGCCAGCGAACCCACTGCGGTTTCGAGTCGGCCGTTGGCACCACCGGTTGCGGCAGCGGCGTTGATCTGCGCCTTTTGCACGCTGTCGCGGGCCTTGGCCATATCGGTCTGCTGACGCAAGCCTTTGATCTGGCTTTCGGCCTTGATGACTTGCGCGGTCAGCTTGGCCACATGGACGCCAAACTGATCGGCGGCAAGCTTCTCTTGATCGCGCAGGGCCGTCAGCTCGGCCACTTTCTCGGCACACTCGAGGGCGAGGGCTTCTTCGCCTTTATTCATCGCTGCGAGGGCTTTCTGCTCCCAGTTGGCGATGTTCTTGTCGTGCTCTTCGACGCGTTGCAGCGAGAGCTTGTGCTTGGCTTTGATCTGAATCAGCTGGTTGCGCGCCGCAAGCATAGAGGCGTCGGCGTCACGGATTTCCTGGTCGAGGATTCGCAGTGCCTGAGCATCGACGATGGCTTCACCCACCTCGGAAGCCCCACCACGCAGCGCTGTGACCATTTTTTTCCAAAGGCTCATTGATGTGTCTCCCGATTACT
Organism: Pseudomonas sp. GW821-FHT02H06; assembly: GCF_059421525.1. NCBI lineage: Bacteria > Pseudomonadati > Pseudomonadota > Gammaproteobacteria > Pseudomonadales > Pseudomonadaceae > Pseudomonas > Pseudomonas sp. GW821-FHT02H06. The sequence continues at coordinate 91,342 of NZ_JBWKVD010000013.1, read as the reverse complement.
GTGAATCAACTGTTAGAAGGTATTCGTAGGCATCAGCCGCACGAATCACGTTGTCTGCCAGCGTGAGGACTTCGTGGACGATGACCGTCAGCGAAGAGGCGGCACTCAGGGCGCCGAACATGCTGTAGACGGTTTCGCCGTTTGGCATGGTCTCGATGCCAATCGACGACAGCGGGAAGAGGTCCCGACTACGCAACACTGTCTCGTTGAAAGACGCGGGGTCTTTGACCTGAGAGGCGTAGACCAGGACGGAATCAACCAGGATCTGGTCGCCCGCAATGGCAATGATGATGGGCAAGCCGCCGAACTGGTTCATCACCAGGCTCAGACTCGGCTCGGCACCGTGAATAAGGGTCAGTTTGATGTCTTCGTTCTTCACCACGTCCAGTTCGGCGAAGGCCGAGTGAAGCGTGTCGATGGTCCAATTGGTGTTCTCAGTCATGAATCCCTCCAGTTTGATCCGGTTACCCAAGTAGGGCTGGCGCAGCACTTTTTCGATGTCTCTCAGCACTTCCGCGTTTTCTGGAAGTACGTACAGCTCTCGTTTCACGTACCCGGCAGCCGTCAGCCGAGCGCGCATTTCGCGCATGTAGTCGGTTGAAGTTTTCCGAGCCATTGAGGTTTTTCCTGAACATCACATGTGATAGCAACGCACCCTACGCGCAAGCATCCCGATACGCAACATCTCACATGTGATGATTTTATGAATGAGGCAATGCCGGTGGTGACGCGCCGCGTTTGCCGGGCTTCGGATATATTCATCATCCCCATGGTCTGTAACCCCATGAACTCAGCCTCTCCCCCCTCCTGGCTTCGCCGCGCCCTGCGTCCGCTTCTGGACCCATACCGCCGCTATCGCCATGCCCGCTACATTCACGCCGGCCGCATCGTGGTCGGACTACTGGTGTCGATTCTTCTGACGACCGGCATTAATTTGCCCCACGGTGAGTGGGCGTCGGTCACGATGCTGATCGTGATTGGCGGGTTGCAGCACCACGGCAACATCGGCAAGAAGTCGGTAGAGCGGGCCTACGGGACGTTGATAGGGGCGGCCTTGGGCCTGGCGATCGTGGCGCAGGAAAGCTATCTGGGCATGCCGTTGTTGACGTACGTGATCATGTCGCTGATCTGCGGCTTCTTCGCGTATCACGCCATCGGCAAGGGCGGCTACACGGCACTGCTGTCGGCGATCACCCTGTTTATCGTGGCGGGCCACGGTGATAACCCGATCACGGACGGGTTGTGGCGGACGGTGGATATCCTGATCGGCATCGCCCTCGCCCTGGCGTTCTCATTCGCGCTGCCGCTGTACGCCGTGTATTCGTGGCGCTACAACCTGGCAAGTGGCCTGCGGGACTGTGCCCTGGCTTACGATCGCATCGCCAGCGGGCAGTCGATCACCGCAGATGAGCACGTGAAGCTGACGGCACGGATGGGCGCGACGTTGTTGCAGCTGCGTTCGCTGATGCCGTCGGTGTCCAAGGAAGTGAAGATTTCGATCGTTGAGCTGGACGCTATTCAGAGCCACTACCGAATGTGCCTGAGCATCCTCGAGATTCTTTCGAACCTGCGTCCGGCAGACGCTGGCAGCACGGGCGTGACGGCGGAGCAACGGCGCATTCGTCGCATGCTGATCGGCATGGCCCGTGCGCTGCAGACCGGTGCGACCGAGCGTTTGCAGCGGCCGACCGAGAGCTTGACCGTCGGGCCCGACGTTCCAACCGCCTCGACCGAGGTGCTCGGTTATCAGCTGATGACCCGCCAGTTCACGCAGAATCTCGAAAGCCTGCAACAGCGACTGGCGAAAACAGCGCCGGCGTGGAAAATCTGAACCACGCCAGCGCTGTAATCACATATCGGCGGAGGATCAATAAACCGGCGGAACAACCATCTCACGCGGTACCGGTGCCCGTAGGTAATTGGCGTTGTACTCGCGCTCCGGCAGCACCACTTGCGGTGTCTCGGTATCGCCGCGCGGGATCTGCTCCAGCAGGTGGTGAATGCAATTCAAGCGCGCGCGTTTCTTGTCGTCGGCCTCGACAATCCACCACGGCGCGACGTCAGTGTGGGAACGCGTGAGCATTTCTTCCTTCGCGTTGGTGTAGGCCTCCCAGCGACGACGGGATTCGAGGTCCATGGGCGAAAGCTTCCACTGTTTCAGCGGGTCATGGATGCGCATCAGAAAGCGCCGGTATTGCTCGTCATCGGTGATGGAGAACCAGTACTTGATCAGGATGATGCCCGAGCGCACCAGCATTTTTTCGAACTCGGGGACGGTGCGGAAAAACTCTTCGTACTCCTCGTCATTGCAGAAGCCCATGACCCGCTCGACGCCGGCCCGGTTGTACCAACTGCGGTCGAACAGCACCATTTCGCCAGCCGCAGGAAGGTGCGCGACGTAGCGCTGGAAGTACCACTGCGTGCGCTCGCGCTCACTCGGCGCGGTCAGTGCAGCCACACGGCAGACCCGCGGGTTGAGCCGCTGAGTGATGCGCTTGATCGCACCGCCCTTGCCTGCCGCATCCCGGCCTTCGAACAGCACGACCACCTTGAGCTTCTGGCTCACCACCCAGTCCTGCAGTTTCACCAGCTCGCCCTGAAGGCGCAGCAGCTCACGGAAATACAGGCGGCGATCAATCCCTTTGGGCACCTCCTCACCTAAGTCAGCCAACAGGCCATCCAGGCGCGCGTCGTCGTACTCCATTTCCAGTTCTTCGTCGAAGCTGTCGAGGATATCGGCCTGGATGTAGCGGGCGGTTTCGGAGAAATCCAGAGTCATGACGAGGCTCCCGGCGTGGATTCAAAGGGGGTGGGGGGAGAATTTAGGCACGCCAGGGGTGACAGAAGAATGACAAAAGCCTTACAGCGCGGAAAAGTCCTACATGACCGACGCAGGTTCTCTGACGCCCATCTCTGGTGGACGATCAACGCAGAATGCTTGGGCTTTCGCGTCGCCTTGCCATTCGAATATCACCCAAACCCCTACGGAATCTCCTAACATGCCCCGCTTGCCGAAGGAGATCCGCCCTTGCCTGACACCCGCCCACCAGCGCTCGACGACATCGACCGCAAACTGATCGCCGCGCTGCAAATCAATGCCCGGGAACCGGTCGCCAATCTGGCTCGGCAATTGGGCATCGCGCGGACGACCGTGACCTCGCGACTGGCGCGCCTGGAAAAAGCCAAAATCATCACCGGCTACGGCGTGCGACTGGGTCAGCGGCTGGTGGATGGAGGTCTGCAGGCTTACGTCGGCATCACCGTGCAGCCTCGCTCCGGCAAGGAAGTGCTGCGGCGGCTGAGTGCGCTCGCCCAAGTGCAACAGTTGTGCGCAGTGAGTGGCGAATTCGATTACGTGGCGTGGCTGCGCACGGACTCGCCGGAGCAGCTGGATCAGATGCTTGATCTGATCGGCAGCGTCGACGGGGTCGAGAAGACCACCACGTCGATCATCCTCAGCAGCAAGATTGATCGCGGCCAGCCGTCCTGACGTGCCATTTCCGACAATATGACGAAAATATCCGTCACTTTGCTGGGGTTCTCGACACAACGACGGCACTCTGCGTCTTATTAACGTCCCAACTGTTATCTAGACTTGTTCACTTTCGCGCCCCAGTCGAACAAGGTCAGTCATGAAGAACAATCGCCACCCCGCCAACGGAAAAAAACCGATCACGATTTTCGGCCCGGACTTCCCGTTCGCCTTCGATGACTGGATCGAACACCCGGCGGGCCTTGGCAGTATTCCTACGGAAAACCTCGGCAAAGAGGTGGCGATTGTCGGCGCAGGCATCGCCGGGCTGGTGGCGGCTTATGAGCTGATGAAGCTGGGTCTCAAACCCGTCGTTTATGAAGCCTCCAAAATGGGCGGCCGCCTGCGTTCGCAACAGTTCGAAGGCGCTGAAGGCATCATCGCCGAGCTGGGTGGCATGCGCTTCCCGGTGTCCTCCACCGCTTTTTATCACTACGTCGACAAGCTCGGCCTAGAATCCAAACCCTTTCCCAATCCACTGACGGCTGCGTCGGGCAGCACGGTGATTGATCTGGAAGGCAGCACTCACTACGCACAGAAACTGTCGGACTTGCCTGCGTTGTTTCAGGAAGTGGCTGACGCCTGGGCGGACGCGCTGGAGGACGGCTCGCAGTTCGCCGAGATCCAGCAAGCCATCCGCGACCGCGATGTGCCTCGGCTCAAGGAGTTGTGGAACAAGCTGGTGCCGTTGTGGGACGACCGCACGTTCTATGATTTCGTCGCCACGTCCAAAGCCTTCGCCAAACTGTCGTTCTATCACCGCGAAGTGTTTGGGCAGGTCGGTTTCGGCACCGGTGGCTGGGACTCGGACTTCCCGAACTCGATGCTGGAGATCTTCCGCGTGGTCATGACCAACTGCGACGATCACCAGCACCTGATCGTCGGCGGCGTCGCGCAAGTCCCTATCGGCATCTGGCGCCACGCCCCTGAACGTTGCGCCCATTGGCCAGAAGGCACCAGCCTGTCGACGCTGCACCGAGGCGCCCCACGCACGGGCGTCAAAGGCATCAGCCGCGCCGCCAACGGCCAGTTCGCGGTCACGGACAATCTGGGTGACGTTCGCCATTACGATGCGGTTTTGGCGACGTGCCAGACTTGGTTGCTGACCACCCAGATCGAGTGCGAAGAGTCGCTGTTTTCCCAGAAGATGTGGATGGCACTGGACCGCACGCGTTACATGCAGGCGTCGAAAACCTTCGTCATGGTGGACCGGCCGTTCTGGAAGGACAAAGACCCGGAGACCGGCCGCGACATGATGAGCATGACCCTGACCGACCGCCTGACTCGTGGCACCTATCTATTCGACAACGGCACCTATTCCAACGGCGTCGAGAAGCCGGGGGTGATTTGCCTGTCGTACTCGTGGATGAGTGACGCGCTGAAAATGCTGCCCCACCCCGTTGAAAAACGCGTCAGCCTGGCGCTCGGTGCGCTGAAAAAGATCTACCCGAAGGTCGATATCGCCGCACGCGTCATCGGAGACCCGATTACCGTGTCGTGGGAATCCGACCCACACTTCCTTGGTGCTTTCAAAGGCGCGCTGCCGGGCCACTACCGCTACAACCAGCGGATGTACGCGCATTTCATGCAGAAGGACATGCCTGACGAGCAACGCGGCATCTTCATTGCCGGTGACGACGTGTCCTGGACGCCCGCCTGGGTCGAAGGCGCTGTGCAGACGTCGCTGAACGCGGTGTGGGGCATCATGACCCACTTTGGCGGCAAGACTCACGCCGAGAACCCGGGCCCGGGTGACGTGTTCCACGAGATCGGCCCGATCGTTTTGCCGGAATAAGGAAGCCACAATGCGCGTCGCCCTCTACCAATGCCCGCCGCTGCCGCTGGATGTCAGCGCCAACCTCATGCGCCTGGAAGCTCAGGCGATCGATGCATCGGCGCAGGGGGCGAAGCTGCTGGTCTTCCCGGAGATGTTTCTCAGCGGGTACAACATTGGCGCACAGGCCGCGCAGGAGTTGGCGCAAACGAACGACGGCCCGGCTGCGTTGAAGATTGCCGAGATCGCTCAAGCCACGGGCGTCGCGATTCTGTACGGCTATCCGGAGTTGAGCACCGACGGCCAGGTTTACAACGCGGTGCAGTTGATCGACGCGCAAGGTGTGCGGCTCTGCAATTACCGTAAGACCCATCTGTACGGCGACCTGGACAACGCGATGTTCAGTGCGGGGGATGAGCACTTTCCGGTGGTGGAATTCGGAGGCTGGAAACTCGGCTTTTTGATCTGCTACGACGTCGAGTTTCCCGAGAACACACGGCGTCTGGCCCTGGCCGGCGCCGACCTGATTCTGGTACCGACCGCCAACATGGCGCCCTACGATTTCGTCGCGGAAGTCACCGTGCGGGCCCGCGCCTTCGAGAACCAGTGCTACCTCGTGTACGCCAATTACTGCGGCAGTGAGGGCGAGATCCATTACTGCGGTTTGAGCAGCATCTGCGCGCCGGACGGCCGGCAAATCGGTCTTGCTGGACAGGATGAGGCGCTGGTGATTGCGGATCTGGACCGTGAATCGATGAGCGAATCTCAGGCGATCAATACGTATTTCAAGGATCGCCGACCGGGGTTTTATTCCGGCCTGAGTAAACCGTAAGGTAATTCTCCTGCGCCGCCCCCTGCGCACGTCCCACACCTGCACGCCCGTAATCCGCTAGCATGGCCGCTCATTCATCAAACCTCACAATCGCCATGCCCAACCCCATCAGCCAGCGATCCCTGACCCTGCCCAACAGCCTGAACGTGGTGCTTGTTTCGGCCCCACGTTTGAAGCGTTGCGCGGCGGCATTGCGGGTGGCGGCAGGCAGTCATGATGTCTCGGCCCGCTGGCCGGGGCTGGCGCATTTTCTTGAGCACTTGTTTTTTCTCGGCACCGAGCGCTTCACGGATGACGAGAAGCTGATGGCGTTCGTGCAGCGTCATGGCGGGCAAGTGAACGCCAGCACACGCGAGCGCACCACCGACTTTTTCTTCGAACTGCCGCGCGCCGTGTTCCCCGACGGTCTCGAGCGGCTGTGCGAAATGCTCGCACATCCGCGTATGACGATTGCCGATCAGCTGCGAGAACGGGAGGTGCTGCACGCGGAATTCATCGCCTGGTCGCGGGACGATGCCTCTTGTGAGCTGCTGAAGCGCCTGCAGCCCTTGTCGGCCTTGCATCCGATTCGATGGTTTCATGCCGGCAATCGCTTCAGTCTTCCGGTTCCCCGTCAGGCATTCCAGCATGCGCTGCAGGATTTCTACCGACGGTTCTATCAGGCCGGACAGATGACGTTGAGCCTCGCGGGGCCTCAGTCGCTGGATGAACTGGAACAATTGGCCACGCAGTCTGGCGGGTGTTTCGCTCAAGGTCTTCGGGTTGAGCAACAGCAAGCGCCTGCGCTGCTCACTGATGCACCGAAGCCAATCGGCGAGGCTGATCAGCGTCGGATGCATCTGACGTTCGCATGCGAAGGCTTACCGGCAGGGCAAGAACAGGCCGCGGCGTTTCTCTGCACCTGGATGAATGAAGCGCAAGGGGGCGGGCTGGTGGCGGAGCTGCGTGACCGAGGCTTGATTGAGTCGCTGAAGGCCGAGGTCATGTATGAGTTTGGCGGCCAGGCAGTCATCGACATTGAGGTCGCATTGGCCGCGAAGACACCCGACGCGTCATCGCACGTATCAGCAACGGTGTTCGGCTGGCTCGCCTTTTTCAAATCCCATTACCGCCCGTTGCTCGGAGAATACGCGCGACTGGAACAGCGGCGTCTGGCCGTCAGCGGCGCACTTTCGCTGGCGCGGTATTTCAGCGCGGAAGCTAATGCGGCGGGCCTGTCGGTAGATGCGGTCGAAGCACTGCTCAGCCAGCTCACACCAGACGCGCTGTTGCAGGCGCAAGCCGAATCTCCGGCGTACGACGCCTCAACCGTCCATTGGCGGCTGCCCGACCCCAATCCATTTTTGAACCAGACAACGCCGGCCACGGCGCCGACCGTGCCGCTGCCCGCGCTGACATTCAGCGACGCGCTGCCAGAAAACGGCGAAGCCGCACTGTACCTGCGATGGGCGTTTGCCACGGCGCAACCAACGCTTGCACGGATGTTGGGTGAAAGCCTGAAACCGCTAACGGCCCAAGCCTGTCAAGCGGGGGTCACGCTGGCATTCAGTGCCTACGGCAGATTCTGGCAGTTGAAAGTCTCAGGCCTGGCGCAACCGCTGCCCGCCGTGCTGGAGCAGGCTCTGCTTTTGCTCGGCAAGCCGGATGCTCAGACCTTGGCGCGCTACGGTGCGCCAGCTAATGAACCGGCCTTTATCCCGATCCGTCAGCTGTTAAAGACGTTGCCTGATCATTATTTGAACAACCCAATCACACATCAGACCGACAATCTGCAGCGCGCGTGGGCTGAGGCTGGTTGGACAGGGTTTGCCACGGGTTTCACACCCTCAGCGCAACAGTTGTTGAGTCACGCCGCTCGGCTCATCCCCGGTCTCCCGGAGCATTCAGCACTCACAGCACCTCGGGCCACAGGCACACGGTGGGCAATCGAACCGTCAGAATCTTCCGAAACTGCGCTGCTGATCTTCTACCCAACGCCCTCCCACTCCCTTGACGACGAAGCCACGTGGCGACTCTTCGCACAGCTGATGCAGGCTCCGTTCTACCAGCGCCTACGGGTCGAGTTGCAGTTGGGTTACGCCGTTTTCAGTGGTTTCCGACAGATCGCTGGCCAGGGCGGTCTGCTGTTCGGCGTGCAATCGCCAGGCGCGAGCGCGGAGCAACTCGTTGCGCACATTGAGACGTTCATCAAGAGTCTGCCGACAATGATTAACGCCGCAGACTTACCCGGGCAGGTAAAAATCCTGCAGGATCAACTCGAAACGACTGACATGGAGCACTCGCAAGCGGCCGAGCTGCTCTGGCAAGCACATCTGGCGGGACACGGAAGCGACTACAGCGCATGCCTGCAACATTCCCTTGCACATCTTCAGCAAGCCGCTCTGCTCGAAACCGCTCATCGGCTGGCCCAGCCCGACAGCCCCAGACTCTGCCTATCGAACCGCCCTGACGCCCTCTAGCCCGCCCCGACCGCAGACCACAACCCGCTGATCATTGCCCGTTGTGCAAGGATCTTTATCGGATATTTCATCATTGGCCGTTCGATAATTTTAGTAACATAGCCCCCTAAGCATTTGAACGTCTCCGCTCGCAGGAGCACTAACGAATGTACTCACCCACCGCTGCACTAACCCAGAAGGAGTCAATTATGTGGACTAAACCTGCTTACACTGATCTGCGTATCGGCTTTGAAGTCACCATGTACTTCGCAAGCCGTTGATTGTTGCGCGGTGAGAAGCCTCGGTTCGCCGGGGCTTTTTTATTAACGCGATTCTGATTCAGGGCCGGCCTGGCCCGTCGCTACGGGGTTTACATGCACATCCAGATTCTCGGTTCCGCCGCCGGCGGTGGTTTCCCTCAGTGGAACTGCAACTGCGTCAATTGCGCAGGCTTTCGCGACGGCAGCTTGCGGGCGCACGCGCGCACCCAGTCGTCCATCGCGCTGTCGGACGACGGTGTGAACTGGATCCTGTGCAACGCCTCTCCCGACATCCGCGCACAGCTTCAGGGGTTCGCCCCGATGCAGCCCAATCGCGGCCTGCGCGATACAGGGATCAGCGCGATCATTCTGATGGACAGCCAGATCGACCACACCACCGGTTTGCTGAGCCTGCGTGAGGGCTGCCCGCATCAAGTCTGGTGCACGGACATGGTTCACGAGGACCTGAGCACGGGTTTCCCGCTGTTCAACATGCTCACCCACTGGAATGGCGGTCTGACCTGGAATCGCATCGAGCTGGAAGGCAGCTTTGTCATTCCCGCCTGCCCGAATCTACGCTTTACGCCATTTCCACTGCGCAGCGCGGCACCGCCCTACTCGCCACACCGATTCGACCCACACCCGGGCGACAACATCGGCTTGATGGTCGAGGACCTGAGCACGGGCGGCAAACTGTTCTACGCGCCGGGCCTGGGCAAAGTCGATGACGCCCTCATGGAGAAGATGAGCGGCGCCGACTGCCTGTTGGTCGACGGCACGATGTGGGACGACGATGAGATGCAGCGCCGTGGCGTCGGCACCCGCACCGGGACAGAGATGGGTCATCTGGCGCAAAACGGCCCCGGCGGCATGCTCGAAGTGCTGGAAAAGCTGCCGCAACAGCGCAAGGTGCTTATCCATATCAACAACACCAACCCTATCCTCGACGAAGACTCGCCCGAGCGCGCTGAACTGGCGCGGCGGAACGTCGAAGTGGCATTCGACGGGATGAGCATCGAGCTTTAAGAATGCTGAATAACCGACTGTAGGGTGAGTTTGCTCATGAAGGTGTCAGGTCAGCCAGCCGATGAGGCACAGGTAGATCGCCTTCGTGAGCAGCTCACGCCCACGGGATCTGCGGAAATTCTTGACGAGAACTGCCGACATGAACGATGCAACGCCGCTGTCCCCCGCTGAATTCGAACAGGCCCTGCGCGCCAAGGGCGCGTATTACCACATCTATCACCCTTTCCATGTGGCGATGTACGAAGGGCGCGCGACCCGCGAGCAGATTCAGGGCTGGGTCGCCAACCGGTTCTACTATCAGGTGAATATCCCGCTGAAGGACGCTGCGATCCTGGCCAACTGCCCGGACCGGGAAATCCGCCGCGAGTGGATACAGCGCTTGCTGGATCATGACGGCGCCCCCGGTGAAGACGGTGGCATTGAAGCCTGGCTGCGTCTGGGTCAGGCCGTGGGACTGGACCCTGACCAGTTGCGCTCGCAGGAACTCGTCCTGCCCGGCGTACGATTTGCCGTCGACGCCTACGTGAACTTCGCCCGCCGCGCCAACTGGCAGGAAGCAGCGAGCAGTTCGCTGACCGAGCTGTTTGCGCCGCAGATCCATCAGTCGCGCCTGGACAGCTGGCCGCAGCACTACCCGTGGATCGACCCGACCGGCTACGAATACTTCCGCACCCGCCTGGGTCAGGCCCGCCGCGACGTCGAGCATGGTCTGGCGATCACGCTGCAGCACTACACCACGCGGGAAGGCCAGCAGCGCATGCTGGAAATTCTGCAGTTCAAACTCGACATTTTGTGGAGCATGCTCGATGCCATGAGCATGGCCTACGAGCTGAACCGCCCGCCCTATCACAGCGTGACCGACCAACGCGTCTGGCACAAAGGAATCGCCCTATGAGCTTCAATCGCGAACAGGTGCCCAGCTGGCGCCGCGGTTATCGTTTTCAGTTCGAGCCTGCGCAAAACGGTCACGTGCTGCTCTACCCCGAGGGCATGATCAAGCTCAATGAAAGCGCGAGCGCGATCGGTGGCCTGATTGACGGTCAGCGCAGCGTCGACGCCATCATTGCGTTGCTCGACGAAAAATTCCCCGGCGTCCCCGAACTCGGCACTGACGTCGAGCAATTCATGGAGGTCGCCCGTGCAGAGCTCTGGATCGAATTTGCCTGACTCAGTGAATACTCAGTCCGATGTCTACATTCCGCCCACGCCCCCGGTCGGGCTGCCATTGTGGCTGCTCGCCGAGCTGACCTATCGTTGCCCGTTGCAATGCCCGTATTGCTCCAACCCGCTGGATTTCGCCAAGCAGGGGCAGGAGTTGAGCACCGAGCAGTGGTTCAAAGTCATGGCCGAAGCCCGGCAAATGGGCGCAGCCCAGATCGGCTTCTCGGGCGGCGAGCCGCTGGTGCGTCAGGACCTGGCCGAGCTGATCGCTGAAGCGCGGCGGCTGGGCTTCTACACCAACCTGATCACCTCCGGCATCGGCCTGACCGAGCAGAAGATCATCGACTTCAAGGAAGCCGGGCTGGACCACATCCAGATCAGTTTCCAGGCCAGCGACGAGCAAGTGAACAACATGCTTGCCGGCTCGAAGAAAGCCTTTGCGCAGAAGCTGGAAATGGCCCGCGCCGTGAAAAAGCATGGCTATCCGATGGTCCTCAACTTCGTGACCCACCGGCATAACATCGACAAGATCGACAAGATCATCGAGCTTTGTGTGGCGCTGGAAGCTGACTTCGTGGAGCTGGCGACCTGTCAGTTCTACGGCTGGGCGCACCTGAATCGTGTGGGCTTGCTGCCGACCAAAGACCAACTTGTGCGCGCCGAACGCATCACCAACGAATACCGGGTCAAGCTCGCCGCGGAAAACCACCCGGTGAAGCTGATCTTCGTCACCCCCGATTACTACGAAGAGCGCCCAAAAGCGTGCATGAACGGCTGGGGCAATCTGTTCCTGACCGTGACGCCGGACGGCACTGCGCTGCCGTGCCATGGCGCGCGGCAGATGCCAATCCAGTTCCCCAACGTGCGCGATCACACGATGCAGCACATCTGGTATGAGTCGTTCGGCTTCAATCGCTTTCGCGGTTACGAGTGGATGCCAGAGCCTTGCCGCTCCTGCGACGAGAAGGAAAAGGACTTCGGCGGCTGCCGTTGTCAGGCATTCATGCTCACCGGCGATGCGAGCAACACGGACCCGGTGTGCAGCAAGTCGCCGCAGCATCACTTGATCACCCAGGCCCGTGATGAAGCCGAGTATGCTAGCCAGACCATCGAGCAACTGGCCTTCCGCAATGAACGAAATTCACGCCTCATCGCCAAGTCTTGACCTTCTTTCTGCCGCCCAGGCTGTGGCGGCAGGCACCGATTTCGCCGAACTCAGCGTCAGCCCTGCGGGGCTTTTCTGGAGTGAATTCCGCCCGCAGGATGCCGCAACGCGCATCTGGCGCTGGCACCACGGCGCGACTGCTTGCCTGACCCCCGAGGGTTTCAGCGTGCGCAGCCGGGTGTATGAATATGGCGGCGGTTCGTTCTGCCTGACTGACGATGCCGTGGTGTTCGTCAACGAAGCGGACCAGCAGATTTACCTCCAGCCCTTCGATTCCCAAACGCCTCAACCCCTGACACAAGGCGACAAGCTCTTCGGAGATGTCCGCTATGCGCGTGGGCAGATTCTGGCGGTTGAGGAGGATAAGGATACTCATCGGTTGGTCGGATTCGACGTCGCCGACGGCCGCCGCCACGTACTGGCCGAAGGTGCCGACTTTTATGCGTCGCCCTCCGTCAGCCCGGATGGCAACCGCCTGGTGTGGATCGAGTGGTGGCGGCCCCATCAGCCCTGGACGTCCTCGAGACTGATGAGCGTCGAACGCCAGCCCGACTTCTCATGGGGCAGGCCGCACTGCCTCGCGGGCGGGTTGGGACTGGAATCGCTGCAGCAACCCCGCTTTGATGACGCGGGCCGCTTGTATTGCCTGACTGACCGCGCTGGATTCTGGCAGCCGTGGGTTGAGACGCTGGATGGTTTTGAAGCACTTCCTGCCGCCCCTGCCGACCACGCGTCGGCGCCGTGGCAACTGGGCGCGTCAACTTGGGCGCCGCTTGGCGACGGTGCGTACCTCGCCGCCTGGTTCGAAGACGGCAAAGGCCTGCTCGGCGTGCGCTCGGCGCCGGGTTCAGTTGAAGATTTCAGCGGCGATTACAGCCGTTTCAGAAGCCTCGCGGTGGACTCGGACCATGTCTATTGCATCGCCGCGTCGCCCGTCAGCCCTTCTGCTGTCATTGCCATCAGTCGTGCTGACAAGCGCGTTCAGGTGCTGGCCGGCGGCATGAGCCCGCTCCCCATTGAGCGCATCAGCCAGCCGCAAACCCTGCGTTATCCGAGCGGCTCCAGCGAAGCGCACGGGTATTTCTATCCGGCCATGAATGGCGACGGTAAGCCGCCGCTGGTGGTGTTTATCCACGGCGGCCCGACTTCCGCCTGCTACCCTGCCCTGGACCCGCGCATTCAGTTCTGGACGCAGCGGGGCTTCGCCGTCGCCGACCTCAACTATCGCGGCAGCACCGGTTACGGCCGCGCCTATCGCCAGGCTCTGTTTCTGGAATGGGGCGTTGTCGATGTCGAAGACGCCTGCGCAGTGGTTGAATACTTGGGCAATCAGGGCCTGATCGACCCGGCAAACGCATTCATCCGCGGCGGCAGTGCCGGTGGCTATACGACGCTGTGCGCACTGGCGTTCAAGGATGTGTTCCGCGCAGGGGCAAGCCTGTATGGGGTGAGCGATCCGCTGGCACTGGCGGAAGCCACGCACAAGTTCGAAGCGGATTATCTGGACTGGCTGATCGGCGACCCCGATGTCGACATGGCGCGCTACCGGGAACGCACGCCGCTGCTGCATGCCAATCAGATCAAAGTCCCGGTGATCTTCTTCCAGGGCGAACTCGACGCCGTGGTCGTCCCCGCCCAAACCCGCGACATGCTCAATGCATTGCTGGAGAACGGCATACAGGCGGAAGGGCACTTCTACCCCGACGAACGTCACGGCTTCCGCAAAGCCGCCAACCTGGCCCATGCACTGGAAACCGAATGGGCGTTTTACCGGAAGGTGATTGATGGGTGAGGCGTCAGACGTTTTGCGCGTTAGCCACTGACGCACCTGGCCAACGCGATCATGTGGGAGTGAGCTTGCTCACGAAGAAGGCATTTCAACCGCTGGAATTTTAACGTTTGTACCGGCCCCTTCGCGAGCAAGCTCGCTCCCACAGGTTGTGCGTAAACTGTCAAACCCGCGACATCGCCATGTGTAACGCGCGAATCCGTGATTGGCTCATCCATAAACGTGCAGCGCCACGGCACCGATCAATACCAGCCCCACCCCGCAGACCTGAATGGCGCTGAGCCGCTCTTTAAAGAACAGGAAGCCAAGCACGGCGGCGATACCCCCTGACAGGGTACTGATGACGGTGACCACGGAAATCGATCCCACCATCGCGCCATACGAGAACGCAGAAAACCCACCCAGGTTGAGCAGGCTTGCCGCCACAAGGGTTACCCCGGCGCGTGCAGGCGGCAACTTCAGGGCGTCTTTCATTCGCAAAATCATCGGCGACAAAACGGCGAGCCCGACCAGATACCCCAGCCAGAGCATCGTGACGGGGCCCAGTGCTGGCAGCGCGTAACGGCCCTGCATCCAGAAGCTCGATCCGTACAGCAAGGCGGCGCCCAGTGCGTAGACAATCGCTTGCTGGTTGTGCTTTTTCGCCGTGGAATCGTTACCTGACGTGATGCTCGACAGAACGACTCCCAGCACGCACAACGCGATCAACAACAGCTGCGTCATCGAGATGTGCTCGCCGCTCGCCCACGAGAACAGCGTGGTGAAGACGCCGTACGACGTCACCAGTGGAGCCACAATCGAAGCTTTGCCGAGCGAGAACGCTTTGGATAACGCCAGCGCACCACTGACCGTGAAAACCGAAGCGAGCACACCCAGAAGCCACGTGTGCCAAGGAGCAGAGAATGATTTGGAGATGAAAGCCGGGAAGCACAGCAACAGAATGCACATGATCAGGAAGCCAAGCGCCTGACCGAAGTAAACCGCTCGCTTGACCCCAACGGCACGGGCATTGAGCCCTACCAGAAAATCTGTGCCGCCCCAGAACAGAGCGGCGAGTAACCCTAAAACAACGTCCATCCCTGACCTTCCTGACCATAAAGTCCGACGTCGGACTCTATGTCAGCTGACCTGAGACAGGAAGCGCGGTGTTTAGCGGATTGAGTTACTTGCGACTGACAATGATGTAGATCGCGTGGATGATCCCCGGGATGTAGCCCAACAGGGTCAGCAGGATGTTCAGCCAGAAGGCACCGGCGAAGCCGACTTGCAGGAACACGCCCAGGGGTGGCAGCAGGATGGCGATGATGATGCGAATGATGTCCATGGGTGAAGCTCCTGGTTAATGGCCCAATGGGGGCCGCACAGCTAATCGACCTTGGGCCGTTACAGGGGTTCCGCAGCGCAATCATCAAGCCATTACCTTCTCGCGCAGCCGCGCCAACCGAAGCGGTCGAAGGAGTAGGTATTTTCCAAGACGCAGAAAAAAGAAAACCCCGCCTAAGCGAGGTTTTCCAGACTGTTTCCCATGACTTCCATTTCTCCCCGCCGTCCTGGCAGGCAATCCCTTACGTGTCCCTGTTATCTGTTGCGCGTCCTGCGCTACGTCCATGTGAGTAGATTAAACTTGGATCCACTGGAGCGATAGAGCCGAATGCCACCACGTCATGTAAGCAAATGCTTACATGATTTTCCTGGTGTCAGAACTGTGACGCCTTCAATAGGTACAGCGACTCACTGCCAGCCCTCACCGACGCTGAAAGGGACTGAATTCGAGGCAGCAGACGCGCGAAGTAGAAACGCGCAGTGCCCAGCTTACTGGCGTAGAAATCTTCCTGAGTTTCCTTGCCCCACGCCGCGTTTGCCATCATCGCCCACATGTAGGCGTACGCCGTGTATCCGAATACATGCAGATACTCGACGGAAGCGGCACCGATTTCATTCGGGTTGCCACGCGCCCGGTCCAGCACCCAGTCGGTCAATTCGTCCAGCGTGGTCAAGGCAGCGGCCAACGGCTTGGTGAACTCGGCCTGCGAGCTGTCAGACGACGCAATGAATTCACGGACTTCGTCAGAGAACAGCTTGTAGTACGCCCCGCCACTGGCGACAACCTTACGCCCCATCAGGTCCAGTGCCTGAATGCCGTTGGTGCCTTCGTAGATCTGGGTAATGCGCACGTCACGCACCAGTTGTTCCTGGCCCCATTCGCGAATGTAGCCATGACCGCCGAACACCTGCTGACCGTGCACGGTGGTGTCCAGGCCCATGTCGGTGAGAAAGGCCTTGGCGACCGGGGTCAGCAGTGCAACCAACGCATCGGCGCGCTGACGCACGTCGGCGTTTTCGCTGTACTTGGCGGTGTCCAGTTGCATGGCCACGTACGTCGAGAACGCGCGACCGCCTTCGTTCAGCGCTTTCATGGTCAACAGCATGCGGCGCACATCGGGGTGAACGATGATCGGGTCGGCAATGGTGTCTTTGGACTGCGCGCCTGTCGGGGCCCGGCTTTGCAGACGGTCGCGGGCGTACTCGATCGCGTTCTGATACGAACGCTCGCCGGACGCCAGGCCCTGAATGCCTACACCCAGGCGCTCGTAATTCATCATGGTGAACATCGCCGCGAGGCCTTTATTCGGCTCCCCGATCAGGTAGCCCTTGGCCTGATCAAAATTCAGCACGCAGGTGGCCGACGCCTGAATGCCCATTTTGTGCTCAATGGATCCGCAGAACACCGTGTTGCGCTCACCCAGGCTGCCGTCGTCGTTGACCATGATTTTCGGCACGAGGAACAGCGAAATGCCCTTCGGCCCGGCCGGTGCGTCGGGCAGTTTGGCCAGCACCAGATGGATGATGTTCTCGGTGAGGTCGTGTTCGCCGCCGGTGATGAAGATTTTAGTACCGCTGACCTTGTAGGACCCATCGGTCTGCGGCTCCGCTTTCGCGCGGATAATCCCGAGATCCGTGCCGGCGTGGGCTTCGGTCAGGCACATCGAACCGGCCCATATGCCGGCGTACATGTTCGGCAGGTATTTGGTTTTCAGCGTTTCGCTGGCGTGGTTATTGATCGAGACGCAGGCGCCTGACGTCAACATCGGGTACAGCCCGAACGCCAGGCTGGCGGAGTTGACCATCTCTTCGACTTGAGCAGAGACCGCCTTGGGCATGCCCATGCCGCCGAACTCCGGATTGCCGCCGACGCCGACCCATCCCCCTTCCGCATACGTTTTGTACGCTTGAACGAAACCTGCAGGTGTGGTGACAACGGTGTCTTTCCAGTGGCAGCCTTCCTCATCGGCCGCGCGGCTCAGCGGTGCGACGGATCTGCCAGTGACTTTGCCCGCCTCTTCGAGAATCGCCTCGACGGTCTCGGCGTCCACGGTTTCAGACAGTTCGGGAAGCGTGACCCAAAGTCGGGAGACTTCGAACACTTCATTGAGGACGAAGCGCATATCGCGCAAGGGCGCTTTGTAGTCAGCCATGGCAAACCTCGTTTCAGCGGCAAAGAACTCGGGGGAGGAGCGGCACAGCACTGAGATTGCGGCGCCGATGTGTCAGTGGAACGAGTGTACCTGAACACCATTTGCGACACATAGGGTCAACGCGTGACTATTAACAAGGATCCGGTCACGATCGAGCGACAGTCGAGTTCTTACCGCACATGGCTGCGTATGCGTTCGTTGAGTGATGAAAAGGAGTAGGTTTTAGCCGGCCGCGGCCATGCGAACAGCGCCGCGCTTGCTGGTTTGCGCATGGCTGATGACGCAGTTACGGCCAGCGCCTTTGGCGGCATACAGCGCCTGATCGGCGGATTTGAGGACTTCTTCCGGATTGCGGTGCTCGGGGAGACGCTCGGCCACGCCGATGCTGACGGTCACCGAAACTGTTGATGCCGGAGAGCCCGCCCGACGCTGACGCCCTTGCAGGTCATCGTTTGGACGATTGTCCTGGTTGCGCAGGTGAATCTGATAGCTGGCGATGGTTTCCCGGATGACTTCGAGATGCGGCATGCATTCTTCCAGGGTTTTGCCGGCAAACACGATGGCGAACTCTTCACCGCCATATCGATAGGCGCGCCCGCCGCCGTTGGTGATCTTCGACAATTTGCTCGCCACCAGACGCAGCACCTGATCGCCGACATCATGACCGTGTGTGTCGTTGAATTTCTTGAAGTGATCGACGTCGCTCATCGCCAGCACGTAATTGCGGCCCAGTCGCTGCATCCGCTCATTGAGTGCGCGTCGGCCTGGCAGCCCGGTCAGTTCGTCGCGGAACGCCATTTGATAGGCCTCGTGCGCGACCGCTGCGGCAATCATCAACATCACCTGGCTGCACATGATGTTCAGGGTGAACGGCAGGATGAAGGTTTTCGGCAACGCCCAGAACATTCCGAGCAACCCCACCAGTTGAGCGGCATGCAGGGGGCGCGGCTTATAGAGGTACTGGGTGATCAACACGGCGAACGCGATGAAAAACGTCACGTAGGACAACTGGATGAGGCTCATCCAGTCTCCGTGCAGCGCCGGCCAGCGGATGTCGGCGAGCCAAGCGAGCAGCACGGCGGGGAAGCTCTGTTCGAGTCCCAGCGCGACGCTGCCGACGGCGACCAGTACCGCCAGCCGAGCGACAAGGTCTTGAAACAGATGGGTCCGCTCTTCCCACGCGGCAAACAGGCCGAACATGACCGGGAGCAACAGGCAGCACAGATGAAACACCACGGCGGCGTCCTCTCGGACCTTCCCGTTATCGCGGTAATAGTCGGTCTGTGTGTCGAGCAGGAAATAGGCGATGTACACCGTGATCATCAGGAACAGTTCACGCTGCCGCTTGTAAACCCCGCAATACGCGCCGCCCAGCAACAGCACCAGCGTGGGCAGCACGTTGAAGAGTGAGGTGAAGAAGACGTTGAGGTCTTTCACGTACGCGGCCGCCAGTCCGGCAATCAGCAAGGCCAGAGAGGGTAAAAAATGACTGAGCCGTGCGGCAGAGGGGCGCAGCAAAAGGACTATCTCCTCACCGAAAGATGCGAGCGCTGGTTAAATGGCATTGTGCCTGTATCGGCCGCGTCATGCATAGGATGAGGAAGAATGTGCATGGTCTTGGGGCAAGGATCGGCAGGCACAAAAAAGCCGCTTGTCCCTGAGGACAAGCGGCTTGAGGGAAACGCTCGCGGTGACTTAGTAAGCCAGGCCGAAGTGTTCTTCGTTCATGTCCATCAGGTTGCTCGCGCCCGACAGCATGGTTGCCACGTGAGTGCGGGTGCGCGGCAGGATACGCTGGAAGTAGAAGCGCGCTGTCTGCAGCTTGGCGGTGTAGAAGGCTTCTTCGCTGGTGCCGGCCGCCAGTTTCTCGGCTGCCACACGAGCCATGTCAGCCCAGAAGTACGCCAGGCAGGCATAACCGGAGAACATCAGGTAATCCACCGAAGCGGCACCGACTTCTTCACGGTCTTTCATGGCGGCCATGCCAACCTTCATGGTCAGTTCGCCCCATTCTTTGTTCAGCGCAGCGAGCGGCGCCACGAACTCGCTGATCGCGTCGTTGCCTTCCTGGGACTGGCAGAACTTGTGGACGATCTTGGTGAAGCCCTTGAGCGCCTCGCCTTGAGTCATCAGTACTTTTCGACCCAGCAGGTCGAGCGCCTGAATACCGGTGGTGCCTTCGTACAGCATGGCAATACGGGCGTCGCGAACGTTCTGCTCCATGCCCCACTCGGCGATGAAGCCGTGGCCGCCATAGATTTGCACGCCGTGGTTGGCGGCTTCGAAACCGACTTCGGTCATGAACGCCTTGGCGATCGGTGTCATGAATGCCAGCAGGCCGTCAGCTTGCTTCTTGGCTTCGGCGTCGTCGCTGTACTTGGCGATGTCGACCTGCTTGGCGGTGAAGTACACCATCGCACGAGTCCCCTCGGCGAAGGCCTTCATGGTCAGCAGCATGCGACGCACGTCAGGGTGAACGATGATCGGGTCAGCGGCTTTTTCCGGCGCTTTCGGGCCAGTCAGCGAACGCATCTGCAGACGCTCACGGGCGTATTTCAGGCCGCCCTGGAAACCGATCTCGGCGTGAGCGAGGCCTTGCAGCGCAGTGCCCAGACGTGCGGTGTTCATGAAGGTGAACATGCAGTTCAGGCCCTTGTTCGGCGGGCCGATCAGGAAACCCGTGGCGCCGTCGAAGTTCATCACGCAGGTGGCGTTGCCGTGAATGCCCATCTTGTGTTCCAGCGAACCGCAGGTCACAGCATTGCGCTCGCCGACGCTGCCGTCAGCGGCCGGCACGAATTTCGGCACGATGAACAGGGAAATGCCCTTGGTGCCAGCAGGTGCGTCGGGCAGGCGGGCCAGCACGATGTGGACGATGTTATCGGCCATGTCGTGCTCGCCAGCGGAAATGAAGATCTTGGTGCCGGACACTTTGTACGAGCCGTCAGCCTGAGGCTCAGCCTTGGTGCGCAGCATGCCCAGGTCAGTGCCGCAATGAGGTTCGGTCAGGCACATGGTGCCGGTCCACTCACCCGAAACCAGTTTGGTCAGGTAAGCGTCTTGCTGCTCAGGGGTGCCGTGCTCGGAGATGGTGTTCATCGCACCATGGGAAAGGCCCGGGTACATGCCCCACGACCAGTTGGCTTCGCCGACCATTTCACTGACCGCCAGCCCCAACGACTCGGGCAGACCCTGGCCACCATGGGCGACGTCGTGGGCCAGGCTCGGCCAGCCGCCTTCGACGAACTGTTTGTAGGCTTCCTTGAATCCGGTCGGCGTTTTTACGCCGGACTCGCTCCAGGTGCAGCCTTCGGTGTCACCGACACGGTTCAGCGGGGCCAGGACCTGCTCACAAAACTTGGCGCCTTCCTCGAGAATGGCGTCAACCATGTCAGGCGTGGCGTCCTGGCATGCTGGCAGACTCTGATAGTGCGCTTCGTAGCCGAGCAGCTCGTCACGGACGAAGCGAATATCACGCAAGGGGGCCTTGTAGTCAGGCATAGCGATAAACCTCTGCTGGTGAATCCTGGAATTGGATGACCGTGTGGTCACTGTGGGGCATTGCCCCGGCGCCGGCGTTTGGGATCACGCGGCGATCAAACAGGTGTTTGAAACATACGTTTACGCCTATACCTTGTCAAGGGACGCCCTGCACCTTTCATCACCTCCCGGTGTGCGAGATGCAGGCGCGCGCGTACGCCGCCATGCGGTTTAGACCGGTGCGTTGAGTCTAGAGAGCGTGAGGAAAGTACAGGCCACTGCGCGCACGGGATGGGCGCGTGAATGAGGCGTTATTCAGGAAAGGAAGAGCGACCAAAGCCGTGCGCTTTGGCGCACGACCGGGGGGGGGGGGGGTCAGGCGAAGGTATCGATCAGCGTGCCGAGTGCTTCATCGCTGGCTTTTTCAACTTTGACGCCAGCCTGGACTTGAATCCGGCCTTGGGTCAGTTCAACCACATTGGTAGCCATGTCGGAGCGTTGCGGACGATCCACGGAGCGCAGGCGCTCAAGCTGGAAATCCGAAGACTGACTGCGCCCGGACACTTCAGTCGCGGGACTGGCCAACTGCGTCGCAGCCTGATCGACACGGCTCTGCCCGACCTGGATTGCGCTAAGGCCCGGGTACAGCGTGTTGTTCAGTGAGATTTGCATGAGCACGATCCTCTGTTCGGAGCGAACACAGCGATTAAAGCAGCAATGCGCCCGGATTACTCGGCGACGCGACTAGTGGCATTGCGCCTTGTGACGCACCTCACACTCGGCGACGCTCTAACGCTTAATCCAGCAACTCCAGATGCAGATGCTCGGCGATCATTTCCGCGGTCGCTTTTTTCATGTATGGCACGCGCCCCAGGCACGGCGCCGGCAAACGCTCAGCCAAGGTGGCGAGGTTCTCTTCAAGCCGAGAGGTTTTGGGATCGATGATATTCGCCACCCAGCCCGCCAGCTGCAGACCGTCGTTGGCGATGGCTTCCGCTGACAGCAACGCATGGCTGATACAGCCCAGGCGCACGCCCACCACCAGAATCACCGGCAGGTTGAGCGCGATGGCCAGGTCAGACAGATTGGCCTGATCGGCCAGTGGAACGCGCCAGCCGCCAGCCCCTTCGATCAGGGTGAAATCAGCCTGCTTATCGAGGATATGCCGCATCGGGCCGAGCAAGGACTGCACGGTCAGCGCGACTCCCGCTTCCCGCGCGGCCAGATGGGGCGCGATGGCAGGCTCGAAGGCCACCGGGTTGACCTCGTTGTAGGTCAGTTGAATCGAACATTCGGCACGCAAGGCGACGGCGTCCGAGTTGCGCAACCCCTTGGGTTTGACGTCGCAGCCGGAGGCGACCGGCTTGCCCGCCGCCGTGCTCAACCCTGACTGCCGCGCCGCGTAGAGAAGCCCCGTGGCGATGGTGGTCTTGCCGACGTCGGTATCGGTTCCCGTGATGAAATACGCAGCGCTCATCGTGGCGACCATCCGTTCAGATATTTCAAACTATTCCCTGCTTACTATAGCGCCCGTCTAACAGACGCCGACAAAATAGATCATTCTTTAATCAATGCCGGATTTCGCCAGAATGCCGTACACCACCTGATACGTGGCGGGCAGGCCGTCTTTCTGACGAAACCTTTCGTACGCCTCCATCAACGCCTGGATTCGCGCACGGCCAGTCAGGCCTCCCGGACGACCCGGATTGATGTTGTGCGCGCCCAGTGCCTTGAGTTCATGGGTCAGGCTGCGCACGTCGGGATAGTGCAACACGTGGGGCAAGACTTCGAGGCTGCGCACGTTCAAACCGCTGGCAGTGCAGAGGCGTTGATACTCCTCGCGCTCGCGGAAGCGATTGACGTGGACCATGCCATCCACCGCCTGCCAGCTGTCGCGCAGTTCAAACAGCGTCCCGACGCAGAGGCTGGCGAAGGCGAATACGCCACCCGGTTTGAGCACGCGACGCGCTTCGCTCAGCACCGCGGAGAAATCCGGGCACCATTGCACCGCCAGGCTGGAGAACATCAGATCAACACTCGCGTCGCGCAGCGGCAGGTTCTCGGCGTCGCCAGCCACGTAATGAATCGCCCCACCCAATGGCCGTGCATAACGCAGCATGCCTTCGGCGAGGTCCAGCGCAACCCCTTCGCTTTGGGGAAACTGCTGCGCCAGCGCGCGGCTGAAACACCCTGTTCCGCTGCCCAGGTCCAGCCACCGGGATGGCGCTGTCTTCGGCATCTGAGCCGGCAGCCGTGTCATCAGCTCGATGCCGACGGCGCGCTGCAAATCGGCCACGCTGTCGTAGCTGGTCGCGGACTTCGAGAAGGACGCCGCCACCTGACGCTTGTCAGGTAGTGCCTGTTGCCCATTAATCTGTTGCTGTTTCACGGCCTTCAGCACCGCGCAGTGGGAAAGATCAGTCATCACCGGACTCGTGTAAAAACGCATGAACTGCAGCGGCGACGCCGTGCGGGTTTTCCAGAATGAAAGCGTGACTGGCCTGCTCGATCACGCCGACTTCGATGTCAGGCTGGAAGGTCAGAACATCCGCCGATGCTTCTGCCGGCACCAACGCATCAAGGCCGCCAAACAGGTGCAATTGAGGGCCGCGAAACGCTTGCAGCGCTTTGCGCGTGTCCATTTGCTCGAGCAGCTTCAGGCCTTCGATCAAGCCGGCGCTGGTGCCGTGGGGCGCGCAGGCTTTTAACTGTCTCGACAGCGCCCGTGGCTCTTCGGCGCCTTGCACGCACAAAAGACTGAAACGCTTGAGCGTTCCGTCCAGATCGGCTTTGCAACCGGCAATAAAGGCGTCGAAATCAGTTTGCGGCATCGCGTTGGGCCACTCGCTGCGGGCCACGAAGCAGACGTTGCTGGCGAACGTCGCCAGACCACAGCAGCGCTCGCCCCTGCGCGCGGCCAGTTCGGTCGCCAGCATGCCGCCCAGCGACCAACCGCCCAGCCAGACGTTGTCGGGCAATGTCGAATCCAGTTCATCGAGCCAGTCGTCGAGGTTGTCGGTGTCCATGTCAGGCAACGGCTCGATCACCACCCGCAAATGTTCGTCGAGCCCTCGCAGCGCTGCAGCCAGCGGTTCAAGGGGCGAGACGCCAAGGCCCCAGCCCGGCAACAGGATCAACTGATCACGCATGGTCCAGCTCCGAAGATTCGTCTACGCCCAGCAGCGGATAACACTGCTCCAGTGCCTGCAACAATAGCTGCACCTGCGCTTCGCTGTGGGCTGCCGACAATGTCACGCGCAAACGCGCACTGCCCGCAGGCACCGTCGGAGGCCGAATGGCGGTGACCATCACACCGCGCTCTCGCAGCAACTGCGACAGCCGCAACGCGCGACCGCTGTCGCCGATCAGGATGGGCTGAATGGGCGTGAAACTGTCCATCAGCTCAAGGCCGAGGGCTTGGGCGCCGGCGCGAAACTGTTTGATGAGTGCGGTCAGGTGCTCGCGCCGCCAGCGTTCGGTGCGCAGCAGTTCAAGGCTTTTCAGCGTCGCGCACGCCAGCGCCGGCGGCTGGCTGGTGGTGTAGATGTAGGGGCGGGCGAACTGGATCAGCGTTTCGATCAACTCTTCGCTGCCCGCAACGAACGCGCCCGCGGTGCCGAAGGACTTACCCAGCGTGCCGATCAGCACCGGGACGTCATCGATGCCAAGGCCGAAGTGCTCGACGATACCCGCACCGTTTGCACCCAGCGGGCCAAAGCCGTGTGCATCGTCGACCATCAGCCATGCGTTTTTGGCTTTCGCCGCCTTGGCCAGCGCGGGGAGGTCAGCGACGTCGCCGTCCATGCTGAACACACCGTCGGTGACTACCAGCGTGTCGCCCACCGCTTTGTCCAACCGGCTGGCGAGGCTGTCGCAATCGTTGTGCAGGTAGCGGGCGAAACGGGCGCCGCTAAGCAGGCCGGCGTCGAGCAACGAAGCATGATTGAGGCGGTCTTCCAGCACGGTGTCACCCTGGCCCACCAACGCAGTAACGGTGCCGAGGTTGGCCATGTAACCATTAGAAAACAACAGCGCGCGGGGCCGACCGGTGAACTCGGCGAGGGCTTCTTCGAGCGCGTGATGGGGCATGCTGTGGCCGATCACCAAATGCGAGGCACCACCGCCTACGCCCCAACGTTCGGCGCCGGCCTGCCAGGCCGCGATGACTTCAGGGTGATTTGCCAGGCCCATGTAATCGTTGTTGCAGAACGCCAGCAGCGGCTTGCCGTCGACAATGACTTCAGGGCCCTGCGGGCTTTGCAGCAAGGGCCGCTGACGATAAAGGTGCTCGGCACGACGGGCAGCGAGACGTGCGTTCAGATCAAAGGACATGCAGGCCTCGTGAGCGGATTTATGACTACGCCGTTATCTCCCGCTCGGACGCAGACCTGTGGGAGTGAGCTTGCTCGCGAATAGGACGGCACATTCAGCATGGATGCCGCCTTACCTGACGCATTCGTGAGCAAGCTCACTCCCACAGTGTGTTGCACTCCGACCGGAGGATCGAAGGCGCATCAAACAGCCGCGTCGTAAAACAGCTCGCTGCTTTTCTGCTCGATCAGCGCTTGTTCGATGGCTGCCTGATGCACCTCGTCCGAGTGCTCTTCGCGCGCTTCGGGCTGAATGCCCAGACGCGAGAACAGCTGCATGTCCTTGTCGGACTGAGGGTTGGCGGTGGTCAGCAGTTTGTCGCCGTAGAAGATCGAGTTGGCGCCGGCGAAGAACGCCAGGGCCTGCATCTGGTCATTCATGGCTTCGCGGCCTGCGGACAGGCGCACGTGGGATTGCGGCATCAGGATGCGCGCGACGGCCAGCATGCGGATGAAGTCGAACGGGTCGATATCCTCGGCGTTCTCCAGCGGCGTGCCGGCCACCTTCACCAGCATGTTGATCGGCACGGATTCCGGATGCTCTGGCAGGTTAGCCAGCTGGATCAGCAGGTTGGCGCGGTCGTCCAGGGATTCACCCATGCCCAGGATGCCGCCGGAGCAGATCTTCATTCCCGAATCACGCACGTACGCCAGCGTCTGCAGGCGCTCGCTGTAGGTACGGGTGGTAATGATGCTGGTGTAGAAATCCGGCGACGTGTCGAGGTTGTGGTTGTAGTAATCGAGGCCAGCGTCAGCCAGCGCCTGGGTCTGGTCCTGGTCCAGCTTGCCAAGGGTCATGCAGGTTTCCAGGCCCATGGCCTTGACGCCTTTGACCATCTCCAGCACGTAGGGCATGTCTTTGGCCGACGGATGTTTCCACGCCGCGCCCATGCAGAAACGGGTCGAACCAATGGCCTTGGCGCGTGCGGCTTCTTCCAGCACTTGCTGGACTTGCATGAGCTTTTCTTTTTCCAGACCGGTGTTGTAGTGGCCCGATTGCGGGCAGTACTTGCAGTCTTCCGGGCAGGCGCCGGTTTTGATCGACAGCAGGGTCGAGACTTGCACGCGGTTGGCGTCGAAGTGAGCGCGGTGCACGGTTTGCGCCTGAAACAGCAGGTCATTGAATGGCTGTGTGAACAGCGCCTTGACCTCGGCTAGATTCCAGTCGTGACGCAGGTTGGCATTGATGCTGGCGCTCATGGGCGGCTCCTTGATGTTTTCTGGACGATGACCCGGGCGGCTTTGCCCAGCGGCAAAACCGGAAAGCCCACAGGCGCAACACGGATGTTGGGCATATTTAAGGAAGCGACATGCGCTGTCAACCATATAACGGGCACGAGGTTTACATCTGGTTAAAAAACGCACAAACGTGTTTGTTGTGCGATGAAGCGACTGATTCAAGCACCCCGATCTGCATGCCCTGTGAGCGCGAACTCCCGTGGCTGATTGACCAGTGCGACCGTTGCGCGCTGCCCATGCCGATGTCCGGACTGACCTGCGGCGCCTGCAATCGCAACCCTCCCGCCTTTAATGACGTCGTCGCTCCGTGGCTGTACGACTTCCCGATCGACGCGCTGGTCACACGCTTCAAGCATCAGCGGAAATGGCCGCTCGGCCGACTGCTGGCGGAGCTGTTGGGCGAGACCCTGCAGCATCGCTTCAACGATGGCATGCGCCGACCCGATTGTCTTATCCCGGTGCCGCTCGCCAAAAAACGGCTGCGCCAGCGAGGCTTCAATCAGGCAGCGATGTTGGCGAACTGGCTCGGCGCTCGCCTGGGACTGCCTGTTGATGAGCGCGTGATCCGCCGCGTGAAAGAAACACCTTCGCAGCAGGGTCTGGATGCAAAAGCCAGAAGGCGCAATCTGGCGTCTGCCTTTTCGCTGAGGGACGCCACGCCGATTATCGGCAAGCGCCTTGCACTGATTGACGACGTCCTCACCACCGGCTCGACGGCGAATGCGCTGGCAGCACTGTTGATCAAGGCCGGCGCCAGATCGGTGGATGTGTATTGCCTGGCAAGAACGCCGAAGCCCGGGGACTAGCCAGCCAGGAGATCAGAAAATCCGCAGCATTCGTGAGCAAGCCGTTTTGGCTTACACTCCGGCGTCATCACTTCCAGCGCATCCGACCCCTATGTCACTACCGCCTTCCCTTACCCAGCACATGGTCCGTCGCCCGCATCGCATCGCGCTGTTGCAGCACATTGCCGAGCAGGGTTCGATCACTCGAGCGGCGAAAAGCGCCGGGCTGAGTTACAAGGCGACGTGGGACGCCATCGATGAGCTGAACAATCTGGCACAAAAACCGCTGGTCGAGCGCAGCGTTGGCGGCCGTGGGGGTGGCGGCGCCAAATTGTCGGCCGAAGGCGAGCGGGTCCTGCGGCTTTATCAGCGCCTGCAGGCGTTACAGACCCAGCTGCTGGAAACCTCGGAGGAATCTGACGACCTCGCTCTGCTCAGCCGCTTGATGCTGCGAACTAGCGCTCGGAATCAGCTGCATGGTCAGGTCAGCGGCGTTCGTGCTCAGGGCCGCAACGACATGATCACGTTGCAGCTCGCTGGCGGCTTGTCGATCGAGGCGCAGATCACCCACGACAGCACCTTGCGACTGGGGCTTGAGATCGGCACGGATGTGTTCGCCCTGATCAAGGCCGGCTGGCTGGAATTAGTAGCGCCTGACCAGGCTGAAACAACCGGACACAATTGCCTCACCGGTCAAATCGAGGAAATTCTCGACGCCGAGGATGGCCCAAGTGAAGTCAGAATTGTCCTTCCCAGCCACCAGATTCTCTGTGCGGTGGTCGACGCGGACCGGCTGCATGCCTTGCAGCTCAAGGTCGGCGGTGAGATTAAGGTTCAATTTGCGCCCTCAAACATTCTGCTCGGTACGCCGCTTTAAGCGCCGCTTGCACGCACCACTGGCGCCCGACTCGTCATTTGACCGACACAATAACGTCATCCGAACTGCATAGGGTTTTGCCCTAAACCGCAGGGAGCCCGTGATGACGCTATTAAAAGATAACCAATCCACCGACCTCGAAAACATGGTTGGCCTGACCCGACGCGGATTCATCAGCGCGGGCGCCCTGTGCGGCGCGGCGATGTTTCTCGGGGGCAACCTGCTCAGCCGCAGCGTAATGGCCGCCAGCGTCAGCGCTGCCAACGGGACGCTGCTCGGCTTCGACAGCATCCCCTCCTCCACCGCCGACAGCATCAGCCTGCCGCCCGGTTATCGCTCCTCGGTCCTGATCAGTTGGGGCCAGCCGCTGCACACCAACGGCCCGGCCTTCGACCCCAGTGGCAAAGGCACGGCGAAGATGCAGGAGCTGCAGTTCGGCGACAACAATGACGGCATGAGTCTGTTTACCTTCCCCGGCGACAAGCCGGACACTGCCAGCCGCGCGCTGATGGCGATCAACAACGAATACACCAATTACCGCTACCTGTTTGATCACGGCAAAGACCCGCAATCCGCCGAAGACGTGCACAAGGCCCAGGCCAGCGAAGGCGTTTCGGTGATCGAGGTCAAACGCGAAGGTCAGCAATGGGCGTTCGTGCAGGGCTCCAAATACAACCGGCGCATCCACGGCAACACGCCGATTCATCTGAGCGGCCCGGCAGCCGGCCATGAGTGGTTGAAAACCGCCGCCGACAAGACCGGCAAGAACGTCCTCGGGACGTTTCAGAACTGCGCCAACGGCAAGACGCCGTGGGGCACCTATCTGACCTGCGAAGAGAACTTCACTGACTGCTTCGGCAGCAGCGATCCCGCGCATGCCTTCGATGCCGCGACCAAGCGTTACGGGGTGACGGCCGCCAGCAAGGAAGTTAACTGGCACCTGCATGACCCGCGTTTCGACGTCGCGAAAAACCCCAACGAACCCAATCGCCATGGCTGGGTGGTGGAGATCGATCCGTTCGATCCGAAATCCACGCCGGTCAAACGCACCGCCCTGGGCCGCTTCAAGCACGAAAACGCCGCACTGACCGAAACCAAGGACGGCCGCGTCGTGGTGTACATGGGCGACGACGAGCGTGGCGAGTTCATTTACAAATTCATCAGCCGGGACAAAGTCGATCACAAGAACCCGAAAGCCAACCGCGACATCCTCGACCACGGCACGCTGTATGTGGCGCAGTTCGACGCTGGCGACAGCAACCCCGATCACCCGAAAGGCCAAGGCAAATGGATTGAGTTGAGCCACGGCAAGAACGGCATCGACGCGGGCAGCGGTTTTGCCAATCAAGCCGAAGTGCTGATCCATGCGCGCCTGGCGGCCAGTCAGGTGAAAGCGACGCGCATGGACCGGCCCGAGTGGATCGTTGTCAGCCCCAAGGACGGCCAGGTCTATTGCACGCTGACCAACAACATCAAGCGTGGCGATGAAGGGCAGCCAGTGGGCGGGCCAAATCCCCGGGCGAAAAACCAGTACGGGCAGATTCTGCGCTGGCAGGAAACCGGGTCAGATGCAGCCGCCATGGATTTCGCATGGGACTTGTTCGTCGTCGCCGGCAACCCGGGTGTGCATGCAGGAACGCCCCAGGGTGGATCAACCAATATCAATCCGCAGAACATGTTCAACAGCCCGGATGGCCTGGGTTTCGACGCTGCCGGGCGGCTGTGGATTCTGACGGATGGCGACGCCACCAACGCGGGCGACTTCGCCGGCATGGGCAATAACCAGATGCTGTGCGCTGACCCGGCCAGCGGCGAGATTCGCCGATTCATGGTCGGGCCGGTGGGGTGTGAAGTGACCGGCATCAGCTTCGCGCCCGACCAGAAAGCGCTGTTCGTCGGCATTCAGCACCCTGGTGAAAACGGCGGTTCGACCTTCCCGGAGCACTTGCCGAACGGCAAGCCGAGGTCATCGGTGATGGTGATCACGCGGGAGGATGGCGGCGTGATCGGCGCCTGATTTTTGGGAGATCTCCCATTGTCCAGGCGAGGCGCTATCTCGCTGCAAACACAGCCTCTGTGGGAGTGAGCTTGCTCACGAAGACGGCGATTCAGGCGCTAAAGATGCAGCGGGTGTCCTGGCCTCTTCGCGAGCAAGCTCGGCTCCCACATGGACGGTGTTTGCTGCGCGACAGCGCGGCGTTTGGTCGCCGGCATATCTCCCACAACGATCGCGGTCGTCTGTTGATGCAGCCTTCCAATCCGCATCGCAGTTGCGGAAGTGAGCTTGCCACTGTGTCAGGTGTAACACGCCTGAGTTACCATGACTGGCCCGACGCGGCAGCCTGCTGCGCGCAGGAGTTAGCATGGCCCACCCGTTCGCAACACTTACACCTGACCTGGTGCTGGACGCCGTCGAGAGCATCGGCTTTGTCACCGACGCCCGTATTCTCGCGCTCAACAGCTACGAGAACCGCGTCTATCAGGTCGGCATCGATGAACAGCAGCCGCTGATTGCCAAGTTCTACCGGCCCGATCGCTGGACCAACGACGCCATTCTCGAAGAGCACAGCTTCACCGCCGAGCTCGCCGACGTCGAAATCCCGGTCGTCGCGCCCCTCGTGCACAACGGCGAGACCTTGTTCGAGCACGCCGGTTTTCGTTTCACCCTCTTCCCCCGTCGTGGCGGCCGCGCGCCAGAGCCCGGCAACCTTGATCAGCTGTACCGTCTCGGCCAGTTGCTCGGGCGCATTCACGCTGTCGGCGCCACGCGCCCGTTCCAGCACCGCGAAGCCCTTGGCGTGCAGAACTTCGGCCACAACTCGCTGAACTATCTGCTGGACAACAACGTGATTCCCCGCAGCCTGCTGCCGGCCTATGAATCCGTTGCCAAAGACCTGCTCAAGCGCGTGGAAGACGTCTACGCCGCCACGCCCCATCAGAACATCCGCATGCACGGCGATTGCCACCCCGGCAACATGATGACCCGCGACGACATCTTCCACATCGTCGACCTCGACGACTGCCGCATGGGCCCGGCGGTGCAGGATGTCTGGATGATGCTCGCGGGTGATCGTCAGGATTGTCTGAGTCAGTTATCGGAATTGATGGACGGCTACAACGAGTTTCACGACTTCGATCCCCGTGAGCTGGCACTCATCGAACCCCTGCGCGCGCTGCGCCTGTTGCATTACAGCGCCTGGTTGGCCCGTCGTTGGGATGATCCGGCGTTCCCCCACAGCTTTTCCTGGTTCGGCACCGAACGCTATTGGGGCGACCAGGTGCTGGCCCTGCGCGAGCAATTGTCCGCGCTGAACGAGGAACCGCTGAAGCTGTTCTGAAAACGCTGAACACCCTGCAGGACACCACAACAAGAAACTTGCCGAAGGACCACTCATGCAAGCTGCCAACCCGCGTCGCGGGTACATTCTGGGCCTGAGCGCCTACATCATCTGGGGACTGTTTCCGATCTACTTCAAGGTGCTTGCCAGCGTTCCCTCGCTGGAAATCATCGTCAATCGGGCGATCTGGTCGGCCATCTTCGGCTCGCTTCTGCTGCTGGTCTGGAAGCATCCCGGCTGGTGGCAAGAGCTACGGGATAATCCCAAACGCCTCGCCATTCTCGCCTGCAGCGGTACGCTGATCGCCGCCAACTGGCTGATCTACGTCTGGGCCGTGAACAACAACCACATGGTCGAAGCCAGCCTGGGTTACTTCATCAACCCGCTGATCAACGTGATGCTCGGCATGGTGCTGCTGCGCGAAAGACTGCGCCCATTGCAATGGGTAGCGGTGATGCTGGCGTTGATCGGCGTGCTTCAGCAGGTCTGGCAAGTGGGCAGTCTGCCGTGGGTGTCGCTCGCCCTGGCATTCACCTTTGGGTTCTACGGCCTGATTCGCAAAAAAGCGCCGGTGGCGGCGTTGCCCGGGCTGGTGGTGGAGACCTGGATTCTGGTGCCGCTGGCCGTGGGCTGGTTGATTTTCAACCCGCTGGCCCACAGCGCTCAGCCGGCGTTCTGGACCACATCGCAAGCGCTATGGCTTGCGGCGGCCGGTCCGGTGACCCTCGTGCCGCTGGTGTGTTTCAACGCCGCAGCAAGGCATTTGCCCTACGCGACGCTGGGCTTTTTGCAGTACATCGCACCGACCCTCGTGCTGGCTTTGGCGGTTGTGCTGTACGACGAACACATGCCCTCGGCCACCTTGGTGACCTTCGCCTTCATCTGGGCCGGGTTGATCATTTACAGCGTCGACGCCTGGCGCTCGCTACGCAAACGCGCCCAGGCCTGAGCAGGCAGGAGGAATCGCTGCAGGCCCGCCAAAACCGGAGCCTGCAGCGGTGACATCAATTACTCGTCCGTGGGCAGATGTAATTCCACCATCAGGTCATCCGCCAGGGTTTCCAGCCGCTGCTGCAGCACATCCAGTGAAAGATCCATCGGCAATCCCAACTCGGCATGGGCGCGAAACAGCGTTTCGCTGCTCATGGGTGCTGGCTCGACGCTGGTCACCAGATGCTCCAGGTTGACGCCTTGCTCGGCCAGCACGCGAGTGACGTCGCGCACGATCCCGGACCGATCATTGCCCACCAGATCCATGGTGATGGGCCTCCACTCCGGCAAGGATTCCGGAAGGACTTCGGCGAACAGAACGCGAATGCCTTTTGCCGAAAGCCCTTCCAGCGCGCTGCGCAGGGGCTGATGCGCGTCGACCGGTGCGCTGACCCGCAGGATCCCGGCGAACTGCCCGGCCATGTGTGACATACGGCTTTCCAGCCAATTGCCACCGTGATCGGCAATGCAGGCCGCGAGCTGCTCGACCACGCCTGGCTTGTCTGGCGCAGACACCGTGACGATAAGATGATCCACAAACGACTCCTTTATCCGCAGCGAGTGAGGCCTGTTTAATACCACGCCCCATGGGTTGTGGGGGAGTATAGGCATGTCTGCCCGGCGCGCAGTGCCGTCACCGTTTCACGAATTTTTGTGTACGATTCTGATAATTATCTGGAACAATCTTCACATTCTTTGAGAACATCAGACACTACAGCGTGACCGAATGCCCAAGTCCGGTCGCTCGGTGCACATTCAGTCTGATTTTCATGCCGCAACTCATCATGTAGTATCGCCTCGCGTTCACTACATAGATGTCGAATCCAGGCCTGATCCGATGTTCCTGCAAGGCCAAAACCTGTTCCAGCGCTTTATCTCAGGTGCCCGCCGCCCCGCCCAGCCGCCCGCAACGGCATGTTCTGGAAGGGCACGCAGCGACGTCGATGGCTTTAACAAGAAAGCGCTCATGATTGAAGCGCAGATAGATGAGCAGAGTGAGGCAAGCAATGACTGAACACGTTCAAGTCGGTGGCCTGCGGGTCGCCAACGTCCTGCTGGATTTTGTGAACAACGAAGCCATTCCCGGAACCGGCCTCGACGCCGCTGAATTCTGGGCCGGTGCCGATGCGCTCATTCACGAGCTCGCACCCAAGAACAAAGCCTTGCTCGCCAAACGAGACGAATTCCAGGCGCGTATCGACGCCTGGCATCAGTCCAATGCCGGCAACGCCCACGACGCAGCCGCCTACAAGGCGTTCCTGCTGGAGATCGGCTATCTGCTGCCAGAAGAGGCGGACTTCCAGATCACCACGCAAAACGTCGACGAAGAAATCGCCCGCATGGCCGGCCCGCAATTGGTGGTGCCGGTGATGAACGCGCGCTTCGCGCTCAATGCTTCGAATGCCCGCTGGGGCTCGCTGTACGACGCGCTGTACGGCACCGACGCCATCAGCGAAGCCGGCGGCGCGGAAAAGGGCAAAACCTACAACCGGGTCCGCGGCGACAAAGTCATCGCCTTCGCCCGAGCGTTCCTGGACGAAGCGGCTCCGCTGGCGGCGGGCTCCCACGTCGACTCCACCGGCTACAAGCTGGTCGATGGCATGTTGATCGTCAGCCTCAAGGGCGGCAGTAACACCGGCCTGCACGATGATGCCCAACTGATCGGTTTTCAGGGCGACGCATCGGCGCCGACTGCTTTGCTGTTCAAGCATAACGGCCTGCACTTTGAACTCCAGATCGACGCGGCGAGCCCGGTCGGCCAGACCGACCCGGCCGGTGTCAAAGACGTGCTGATGGAAGCGGCGCTGACCACCATCATGGATTGCGAAGACTCCATCGCGGCCGTGGACGCTGATGACAAGGTCGTGGTGTACCGCAACTGGCTGGGGCTGATGAAGGGCGATCTGTCCGAAGAAGTCTCCAAAGGCGGCACCCGTTTTACCCGTACGATGAACGCCGACCGCGTCTACACCTCGCCCACCGGCGAACTCGTCACGCTGCATGGCCGCTCGCTGTTGTTCGTGCGCAACGTCGGCCACCTGATGACCATTGATGCGATCCTCGACAATCAGGGCAACGAAGTGCCGGAGGGCATTCTCGACGGCCTGCTGACCAGCCTCGCGGCCATCCACAACCTCAAGGGCAAGACCTCTCGCGCCAACAGCCGCACGGGCTCGATGTACATCGTCAAACCGAAGATGCACGGCCCTGAGGAAGTGGCGTTCACCAACGAATTGTTCGGGCGCATCGAAGCGGTGCTGAACCTGCCGCGCAACACGCTCAAAGTCGGGATCATGGACGAAGAGCGTCGCACCAC
The DNA here is from genome assembly GCF_059421525.1 of Pseudomonas sp. GW821-FHT02H06. Classification (NCBI taxonomy): domain Bacteria; kingdom Pseudomonadati; phylum Pseudomonadota; class Gammaproteobacteria; order Pseudomonadales; family Pseudomonadaceae; genus Pseudomonas; species Pseudomonas sp. GW821-FHT02H06. The sequence continues at coordinate 56,493 of NZ_JBWKVD010000013.1, read as the reverse complement.
GATCAACCTCAAGGCCTGCATTCAGGCGGCGAGCGAACGTGTGGTGTTCATCAACACGGGTTTCCTGGACCGCACCGGCGACGAGATCCACACGTCCATGGAAGCAGGGCCTGTTGTACGCAAGGCACAGATGAAAGCGGAAAAGTGGATCGGCGCGTATGAAAATTCCAACGTCGATATCGGTTTGAAATGCGGCCTGCAAGGGCGCGCGCAGATCGGCAAAGGCATGTGGGCGATGCCTGACTTGATGGCCGCGATGCTCGAACAGAAAATCGCCCATCCACTGGCCGGCGCCAACACCGCGTGGGTGCCATCGCCCACTGCCGCTGCGCTGCACGCGTTGCACTACCACAAGGTCGATGTGTTCGCGCGTCAGGCTGAACTCGCCCAGCGCGCGGCGGCCTCGGTCGACGACATTTTGACCATCCCGCTGGCACCGAACACCGACTGGACGGCGGAAGAGATTCAGAACGAGCTGGACAACAACTCACAGGGCATCCTCGGGTATGTGGTGCGCTGGATCGATCAGGGCGTTGGCTGCTCGAAGGTGCCGGACATCAACGACATCGGCCTGATGGAAGACCGTGCCACGCTGCGGATTTCCAGCCAGCACATTGCCAACTGGCTGCGCCACGGCGTGGTCAGCGAGCAGCAGGTGATGGAAAGTCTGAAGCGCATGGCCCCGGTAGTGGACCGTCAGAACGCAGGCGATGTGCTGTATCGCCCGCTCGCGCCGGACTTCGACAGCAACATCGCGTTTCAGGCAGCGGTTGAGCTGGTGATCGAGGGCACGCGGCAGCCCAATGGCTACACCGAGCCGGTGCTGCATCGTCGCCGTCGGGAGTTCAAGGCGAAACACGGGGCGTAACCAGCACCCAAACAAAAAGGCGGTGTCCACGTAAATGGACACCGCCTTTTTTAATGCACAGCTTTCATTGCTTCAACGCAGCCCGAAGGCGGCGTTATCAGGCCATTTCCAGTTCCCGCTTCACCAGCCGCAACAGCTGCTTGGTGTTGATCGGCTTGAGCAGAAAATCCACCACGCTCAGGTGCATGGCATCGATGGCGTCGCGTACGTTGGCGTCGCCGGACACGATAATGATCGGCAACTCCGCACGGTCCGATTCGCGAACCCGACGGATCAGATCCAGCCCGTCGCACGGCGCCATGCGCAGATCGGTGATCAGCAGCGCAATGGACGGCCGGGTCTGCAGCAAGTGCATGGCGCTGGTGCCGCCGGCGGCGGTGATGCAGCTGATGTCATTGAGACTGAGAATTTCGGCCAGAACTTCCCGAGCATCCTTGTCGTCATCGACGATCAACACCCGTTGTGGCGATTGGGACGCAGGCGCGAGCATCACCTCATTGAGGGCTTCGCGCTCTTCATCACTCAAAATACTGTGATCGAACATACCCGTCTCATCTTCCTGTCGACTCCAATTCTGACAGCGCAAGCGATAGATACGCTGCACATCCTGTCGGCTTCATGCCGGGCCCTTGAGCCTCGCGCTAACTGCATCGCTGCGGTATTACACCTTGGTTCGATGCGATTCAACGCCTTCGCAGTCACCTAAGACTTACGTCCAATGGGCACTGCCCGATAAGCGGTCGACCATGGGGTCAATAAAAACAAGCGGTATCGGTCATGAGCAAAGCGGACGCTTTTACCCAGGCAGGCAAAACAGCCGTTCTGCAGAACATCCACGGCACGATGCAGTTCCTGCAAAAATTCCCGCCCTTCAACCAGATGGAAAACGCCCACCTGGCCTACCTTGTGGAACAGTGTCACCTGCGTTTCTACGCTACAGACGAGAGCATCATCAAGCCTAGCGATGGGCCAGTAGAACATTTTTACATCGTCAAACAAGGCCGCGTAGTAGGCGAGCGCCCCCATTCGGCAAAAGGCGGCACCGAGACCACGTTCGAAATCACCACCGGCGAGTGCTTTCCCCTCGCAGCGCTGCTCGGCGAACGCGCCACGCGAACCGAGCATCTGGCGGCCGAAGACACCTTCTGCCTGCAGCTGAACAAGCAAGCCTTCATCAAGCTGTTCGGGCTCTCCAATGAGTTCCGCGACTTCGCTCTGCGCGGTGTCAGCAGCCTGCTCGATCAGGTGAATCAGCAAGTAAAGCAGAAGGCGGTGGAAACACTCGGCACGCAATACTCACTGAATACGCGACTGGGTGAACTGGCGATGCGTCACCCGGTGACGTGCTCCCCCGACACGCCGCTGCGGGAGGCCGTGCGCCAGATGGACGAGCAGCAGGTCGGCAGTATTGTCATCGTGGACGAGGCCAAGGCGCCGCTGGGGATTTTCACGCTGCGCGATCTGCGCCAGGTCGTCGCAAACGTCGATGCCGACTTCGGCGCGCCCATCGAGCGCAGCATGATTCAGGCGCCTTTTTACCTGACCCCGGACGCCAGCGCCTTCGATGCCGCCATTGCCATGACCCAGCGGCATATCGCCCACGTTTGTCTGGTCAAGGATCAGCGCCTGTGTGGCGTGGTCTCCGAGCGCGACCTGTTCTCGCTGCAGCGCGTGGACCTGGTGCATCTGGCGCGCACCATCCGCAGCGCGCCGCGCATCGATTCGCTGGCCAACCTGCGCGGCGACATCGTTCAACTGGTGGACCGCATGCTCGCCCACGGTGCCTCGTCCACGCAGATCACTCAGATCATCACGCTGCTCAACGACCACATGGTCTGTCGCGTCATCGAACTTACGCTGGAAGACAAAGGCGATCCCGGCATCGCTTTCAGCTGGCTTTGCTTTGGCAGCGAGGGCCGCCGCGAGCAGACGCTGTACACCGATCAGGACAACGGCATTCTGTTCGAAGCCAGGGACGCCGCCGAGGCCGCCGAGATTCGCGGCCGGTTGCTGCCCCTCGCCGAGCGGATCAATCAAAGCCTGGCCGTATGCGGATTCGCGCTGTGCAAGGGCGGGATCATGGCGAGCAATCCGCAGCTGTGCCTGTCGCGCATCGAGTGGGCGCGGCGCTTCGGCTCGTTCATCCGCGAAGCCACGCCGGAGAACCTGCTGTCGTCTTCCATCTATTTCGATCTACGCGTGGTCTGGGGCGATGAAAGCGGCGGCGATCAATTGCGGCAGAGCATTCTTGCCCAGGTGGCAGACAACGCGTTGTTTCAGCGCATGATGGCCGACAACGCCCTGCGTCAACGGCCGCCGGTGGGCCGTTTCAAGGATTTCGTGGTCGCCCGCAAAGGCAGTGAAAAAGATACGCTGGATCTGAAAACCCAAGGCCTGACGCCATTCGTCGACGGGGCGAGATTGCTGGCGCTGGCCAACGGCGTCGAAGCCTGCAACACCCTGGAAAGGCTGCGTCAGCTGGTGGCCAAAGAGGTTATCGACCCGCTGGACGGTGCGGCGTATGAAGAGGCCTACCACTTCATTCAGCAAACCCGCATGCAACAGCATCAGCAGCAGAACCGGCAAAACCTGCCCTACTCCAATCGCATCGACCCGGATGTGCTCAATCATTTGGACCGACGCATTCTGCGTGAGTCGTTCCGTCAGGCGCAGCGGCTGCAGACCAGCCTCACCGTGCGCTACCAACTGTAAGCGACTGATCATGAATTTGTTCCAATGGCTCAAGCGACCCAAACGCACCGTTGCTCCTGAGCTCACGCCTGAACAGCAACAGCGCCTGCGCGCCCTGCCCGGCCCGGGCGCGTTGGATCAGAACACGCTGCGCCAGCAACGCTGGGTGGTGGTCGATCTTGAAACCAGTGGGCTGAATCTGCAGCGGGACGAAGTGCTGTCGATCGGCGCAGTGGTCATCGAAGACGGTGCGATCGATCTGGGGCAGCAATTCGAGCGCACGCTGATGCGCAGCGATCACAAACTCAGCCCGAGCGTGTTGATTCACGGGCTGGGGCCCAGCGCGATCGCCGCAGGGAGCGAGCCGGTGGACGCACTGCTGGATTTCATGGCGTTCGTGGGCGACAGCCCGCTGCTGGCGTTCCATGCGGCGTTCGACGAGCACATGCTGGGCCGCGCATTAAAGGAAAGCCTCGGCTATCGCCTGCTGCACCCTTTTATTGATGTCGCTCACATCGCGCCTTTCGTTTGCCCGAACGCGAATTTGCGTCAGGCAGGCCTGGACGACTGGACTCGATTCTTCGGGCTCCACGCCGAAGAGCGCCATCACGCCAGCGCCGATGCCTTGGTAACCGCCGAACTCGCGATGATCCTGTTCAGTCACGCCAAGCGACAAGGGATCGAAACCCCGGCACAGCTGGAGCAAGGCGTGGCGAAATGGCGACGGCAGCAGCAATCGCATTCGTTTTAGCGTTTCACCTCTAGATCCCGTCTCGCCTCACAAATCCAATGGTCGATTCGTACATCAACCGTTCGGCTTCTTCCTACAAGGACCAATTGCCAGCATTGGGCGGCTCTGACACAATCGCGAACAATTCTCGTTAGCCCCTTTGTTCTCCTCGGTGCGCTTGTGTCGTCACTTCAAAGTCCCCAGCAGCAGCTCGTCGGAACGCTCTATCGCGACCATCGCGGCTGGTTGCTGGGTTGGCTAAGACGCAACGTGGCCTGCCCCCATCGCGCCGAAGACCTTAGCCAGGACACGTTCATTCGCTTGCTGGGCCGCGAGCAATTGCTTGAACCCCGCGAGCCCAGAGCCTTTCTGGTTTCGATCGCGAAGGGCTTGTTGTTCGACCACTTTCGTCGGGCCGCGCTGGAACAAGCGTATCTGGACGAGCTGATGCTGATTCCCGAAGGCGAACAACCTTCGCTTGAAGAACAGCAGCTGATTCTCGAAGACCTGAAAGCCATTGATCGCCTGTTGGGCAAGCTATCCAGCAAGGCGCGCGCCGCCTTTTTGTACAACCGCCTGGACGGCATGCCCCACGCGGAGATCGCCACGAAGCTCGTCGTCTCGGTGCCTCGCGTGCGTCAGTACCTCGCCCAGGGTTTGCGCCAGTGCTACATCGCGCTGTATGGCGAGCCAACATGAGCCGCCTGTCCACCCGACCTGTCTCTTCCCACGTGCTGGACGCCGCCATCGCCTGGCAACTGTGCCTGGACTGCGGCCGGGGCAGTGAGGTCGAGCGCGAAGAGTTCGCCAAGTGGTACGCCGCCAGCGACGAACATGCCCGCGCCTGGATGCAGTTGGGCATGGTCGATCAGCGTTTCGCCGGGACCACTGGCCCGGCACGTTCGGCGCTTTTGCGTTCCCGTGATGGCATGGGCTTGCGGTTGCGCAAGCTGGGCCGCGGGGTTGCAGGGGTCGCGCTGGCGCTGGGCTTGACGGTTTTTCTGGGGAATCGACTGCTGCCGGTGGATTACTGGCTGGCGGATCTGCGCACCGCCACCGGTGAGCAGCGCACCATTCGCCTGTCGGATAACACCCTGATCCGGCTCAACACTCACACCGCGCTGGACGTGCGATTCGACGCCACACAGCGACGGATCGTGCTTCAGGAAGGCGAAATCTTTGTGGAAACCGGGAGCCACAACGACACGCGTCCGTTCATCGTCGAAACCCCCGAAGGACAGATGCGCGCCCTGGGCACGCAGTTTCTGGTCAAGCGGCAGACTGACGGCACGCTGTTGAGCGTGCTGCAGTCAGCCGTCGCCGCTCATCCGCAGGCTTCCAGCCACGAATTAGTGCTGCACGAAGGGCAGCAGATGTTGATTCATCGCAACAGCCTCGGCCCCATGCTCGCCCTTGCGCCCGGCACCGGTGCCTGGATGCGCGGCATGCTGGTGGTCGACAACGCCCGCCTGGGAGACGTGGTCGCGGAGCTTGCCCGTTATCGTCAGGGCCATCTCGGCGTGGCGAAGGACGTCGCCGACCTGCGCATTACCGGCAGCTTTCCGCTGACCAACACGGATCTGGCGCTCAAGGCACTGACGCCCACGCTGCCGGTGCAGATCGAGGCGCGGACGCAGTGGTGGGTGACGGTGGTCGGCAGCGACAAGAAGCCGGCGACGGCGCTGTAATTCGGGTGCCCTCGTGGATGCATGCGATCGCCTGGCCACAGAACTTGTGGGAGTGAGCTTGCTCGCGAAGAAGTCAGTACATCCGCTAAATCTTCCGTAGCTGAAACACCGTCTTCGCGAGCAAGCTCGCTCCCACATGGACCATATTTGATGCGCGAAAGCGCCGCTGTCTGGTAAAGGGTAACTTTCACCCAAGGTCATTGATCACGGCCTACTTAGCGCCTGCGCAAATTATTTTCGCCCGGCCCTATCACTTTCCAGATCTCGTTCGGCACATAGGCATTGAGAACCATTTCCATCGAGGTGCCGTTCATGTCCCGCACGCTTCAAACCCTCCTGCGACCGAGTCTGCTGGCTATCGCCGTCGCCATTGCCGCACCGATGCTCAGTGCGCCGCTGATGGCCGCTTCTCAGGCTTCCAGCGTTCGCGCCTACGATCTGCCGGCCGCGCCGTTGTCCACGACGCTGACGCAGATCGCCAGTCAGGCAGGCCTGGCCCTGTCGCTGGATCCGGCACTGGCCGCAGGCCGCACGTCGGCACCGGTTCAGGGTCAATTCGACGCATCAGGCGCGATGGGGCAGGCGCTGCGTGGCACCGGCTTGCAATTGAATCTGACCACGGCGGGGACCTACACGCTGGTGGCTGCGCCTGAAGGGGCGATGGCGTTACCGGCGACCAGCATTCAAGGCAGTCAGGAAAGTTTCGAAAGCGCGTGGGGGCCGGCGCAGGGATACGCCGCCAGTCGCACCGCAGCGGGCACCAAAACCGATACTGCACTGGTCGAAGCACCGCGCTCGATCTCGGTCGCGACCCGGCAGCAGATGCAGGATCGCGCGGTACAGAACATCGACGACGCCGTTCGCTACATGCCAGGCGTGGTCGCCAGCAGTTACGGCAGCGACAGCCGGGCCGAGTGGCTAAAAGTCCGCGGCTTTGAACCCACCCAGTTCCTCGACGGCCTGCCGCTGCCAAAAGGCGCCTACGTCATGCCGAAAATGGAGACGTGGGACCTGGAGCGCATCGCCCTCCTGCGTGGCCCGGCCTCTTCGGTTTACGGTCAGACCCCGCCGGGCGGCATGCTCGACATGGTCAGTCGTCGCCCCGAAGCGGAAGCCAGCCACGAAGTGCAGGTTCAGGTCGGTACTTACAACCGCAAGCAGATCAGCTTCGACAGCACCGGCAAGATCGACGACGCCGACAATTTCGAGTACCGCGTCAGCGGCGTCGTGCGTGACAGCGGCACCTCGGTGGACCACATCGACGACAAGCGTTACAACATCGCGCCGAGCCTGACCTGGAACATCGACCCGGACACCAAGCTGACTTTCCTCAGCCAGTTCAACCGCGACGATACCGGCATCACCAGCCAGTTCCTGCCGATTCAGGGCACCAAATACCCGTCGGCCGTGGGGCGCGTGAAGTACCACGAAAACCTCGGTGATCCGGACTGGGAGTTCTACGACAAAACCTATTACGCGCTGGGCTATGCGTTCGAGCACCGTCTGAATGACGTGTGGCAGTTCAAGCAGAACGTCCGCTACACCAAGAGTGACCTGTCCTTTCAGGGGATCACGGCAGGCGGTTACTTCGGCTCGGTGTCCGACGATGGCACCGTTGCTCGCGGCGCCAACGTCGTGAACGAGGACATTTCCCAGTTCGCGCTGGACAACAATCTGCAAGCCGACTTCGACACGGGCGCACTCAAACACACCGTGTTGCTGGGGCTCGACTACCAGCGCGTGAACCACAACTACAAGTGGCAGTACGGCAACGCGCCGACCAGCAACATCGCCAAGCCGATTTACGGGCAGGACTTCAGCAACGTCGATTACACCGCGTATCAGGATTACAACCAGAAAACCCAGGACGTCGGCGTCTACATTCAGGACCAACTGGCCCTGGATAACTGGCGTCTGACCCTGGGCGGCCGGCAGGATCTGCTCAAGACCGAATCGAAGTTCTACAACACCGATCAGTCCGACGACCGCACCGACAGCGCGTTCACCGGCAACGCCGCGCTCAGCTACGTCTTCGATTCCGGCTTCACGCCTTACATTTCCTACGCCGAGTCATTCCAGGCCGAGCAAGGCGGCGCCAATGGCGTGGCGTTCCAGCCGGGGACGGGCAAGCAGTACGAGGTGGGCCTCAAATACCAGCCGCCGGGCAGCAACATCATCTTCACTGCGGCGGCCTACGACCTGACCCGTCGCGACATCGTGCTCAGCGACACCCTCGGCGTGCAGCGCCCACTGGGTGAGGCGAAGGTGCGCGGCTTCGAGCTTGAAGCGGTAGGCGATGTCACCGACAACCTGAAAGTGACGGCGTCCTACACATACGCCAACAGCAAGATGACCAAGGTCACCGACCCGCTGGACAAGAATCGTCCGCTGCCACTGACGCCGGAAAACCAGGCGGCGATCTGGGGTGATTACACCTGGCACAACGGCGTGCTCGACGGTTTCGGCCTGGGCTTCGGCGCGCGCTACATTGGCGAGACCGACAATATTGCAATCGGCAGTTACGGTTTCGTCGCCGATTCCAACTACGGCCACAGCAACGCTTACACCGTCTACGACGCCGCCGTGCATTACGACCTTGGCCGCATGACCAACTCGCTCAAGGGTGTGAGCGTGTCGGTCAACGCCAACAACGTCTTCGACAAGGAATACATTTCCACCTGCGACGGCTTCTATTGCTACTACGGTGACCGTCGTACGGTGCTCGCGAGCGTAGACTACAAATGGTAATCGTTTAAACTCTCATTACCTGAAACAAGGGCCGCTCCCACACAGCGGCCTTTGTTGCTTTCGCTGACTCCGGATTTCCACATGAAAAGCCAAACCATCCGCCGCTGGTCTTTCATCCACACGTGGACCAGCCTGATCTGTACGGCATTCCTGCTGATGCTGGCGATCACTGGCTTGCCGCTGATCTTCAGTCACGAGATCGCTCACCTGACGGGCGACGCGCCGGAATTCAAGGAAATGCCCGCAGGCACGCCGCATCTCGACCTCGAACAACTGGTCCGCTCAGCCGAGGCCCATCGCCCCGGCGACGTGATGCAGTATTTCGGCTGGGACGACGATGACCCCAACGGCGTCTACGCCATCATGGGCAAGACTGCCGGCGGCGACCCGAACGAATCCCACAGTTTCATGCTCGACGCGCGCACCGGCGAGGCGATGGAAACGCCGAGCGCCAATGGCGGTTTCATGATGATCATGCTGCGCCTGCACGTGGACATGTACGCGGGGCTGCCGGGCAAGCTGTTGCTGGCGTTCATGGGATTGCTGTTTGTCATGGCGATCGTGTCCGGCGTCGTGTTGTATGCGCCCTTCATGCGCCGACTGGATTTCGCCACGGTGCGCCCGAATAAATCGAAGCGAGTGCGTTGGCTTGATCTGCACAACCTGATCGGCGTCGTCACGCTGACCTGGGCCATGGTCGTCGGCTTGACCGGCGTGCTCAACGCCTGCGCTGATCTGGTGATCGCGCAATGGCGCACCGACGCGCTGATGACCATGATCGCGCCGTACAAGGACGCCCCGCCCTTGGCCGAACGCGCACCGGCGACCCGATTGATCGACATTTCCAAAGCCACTGTCCCCGGCGCCGAGCCGAGCTTCATTGCCTTTCCCGGCTCGCGCTTTTCCAGCGAGCATCACTACGCGGTCTTCATGAAAGGCGACACGCACCTGACGTCCCACCTGCTGACCCCTGTCCTGATCGACGCTCAGGACCTGCACGTCACCGCAACACTGGGACGCCCGTGGTACATGGACGCCCTGCTGCTGTCGCAACCGCTGCACTTCGGCGACTACGGCGGCATGCCGATGAAAATCCTCTGGGCCGCGCTGGATGTGCTGACAATCATCGTCCTCGGCAGTGGCTTGTATCTGTGGTGGGTCCGACGTCGCGCCACAGTCGCTGCGGCCAAGAACGTCGCAGTCGAGGCAGAAGTCGCATGACCCGGCACAAGAAGCATTCGGCGTTCTGGAAGACCTTCGGCACGCCCGGCTGGATCGCCCTGCTGACCGCAGTCGGCCTGTTCGCCGCGCTGCTCGGCGACGGCGCGTGGGATGTACTCGCCTGGGTGGGCATGGCCATTCCGACCTGGTACAGCTGCAAAGGATTGATGGCGCGCAAGCGGGTTTGATCCGCCGAACCCCGCTTCTGCATGATTGACATCGAACCGTACCCAATGAACCGGTTTGCTTTGACGATGGCAGGGGCACGCGCATCTGCAGTAAAACATCGCATCCTGCCTGGCCTCCCTTGGTTATAAGTCGAACAAGTCCGTAAGAAACTTCCCTCGCAACAACACTAAGCGTCCTACACGCTCCGACTCCCACGCTGGCCTCCCCTGCGAGTCACCCTCCCGATAATCGATATTCCGCCCTGGCAGGGCATCCACACTATCCATCGGGAAGACCCACCATGGCGCTCGACGCTTTTTTGAAGATTGAAGGCATTGCTGGCGAAGCACTGGATGAGCAGTGCAAAGACTGGATTGAAATCACCGGATATTCGTTCGGCACCGACCAGAGCGCGTCCGTTACAGCCAGCACGGCAGGCGGCGCAACTTCCGGGCGTACCACGCTCAGCAACCTGACGCTGACCAAGATGCTCGACAAGTCGAGCTGCAAACTGATGGCAGCCAACTGCGCCGGACAGCACTTCAAGGAAATGAAGCTTTCCGTACACCGTGCAGGGGGCGACAAAATGAAGTTCTACGAAATCATTCTCGAAGAAGTGATCATTGCCGAATACAACCAACTCGCCAACGACGGCATTCCCACCGAACTCATCCAGCTCAACTACGGCCGTATCCGCTCGACCTACACCCTGCAAAACAGAAACGATGGGCGCGCGGCCGGCAGCGTAACAGGCGGATGGGACAGGATCGGCAATAAGCAATATTGCTGAGCGAGGGACAGGTCATGGACGTCGAACGTACCCAACATGTCGGCCATTACGGTGTCGTGTTTACGCTTATTCACTTCACCGTGCAGCCGGACGATGCCGCATCGTTGAGAACGATCAACCTGCCGGAAATAACCAAGGGTCATTTTGAGGTCATCCGGTTGATTGAAGAAACCTACGAGCGAATGCTTGCACAGGGGCGGCCTTGCCGGATGGTGCTTGCGGTGTCTAATCGCCTGAGCCGGAATACTGCCGATCTATTAAATGATCAACGAGTGAGAGTGGGTGGCGCCATATCCTCGCTGAGCGGCAAAGCTGTTACAGAGGTGTTCGGTCCGATAGTAGGGGGGATGGCGGGCATGTTCTCAGGAGGGAAGGCCAAACAAGGAATTCCGACCTACCACGTCGGTGATGTAATAGTCAGTATCGACGCACAAGTTGCGGGAGGTATTGGCCCTCAGAGATCCTCGTCAGCATTGCTGCTTAAAAACAACGGTGATGGCTAGATGGCGTTTTATATCTCGTTAGTCATCGTCGCGGCTGCCATCTGGAGCGCCTGTCGAGTCACAAGACGATGGCGCTATCAGTGGGTGCTTGGCCTCGCCATCATCGTCTTTTGGTTCTCTTACGTTGTCCCTTGGGTCGTGAGAGCGGAAGCAATTGAAGATGAGCAGTTTCTTGATTATGAAATATTGCTCGAAGGCCTGCTCTACGTAGGATTGGGATTACTGGGCGACAACTGGTGGCGTGACGACGAGCCAAAGTAGCGAATCGCATTGCCCCACCCACCAACTGGCTTGTCCCACGCTCCTCCTCGCGCGGGGCAAGCACGTTCCGCCATCCTAGTCATCACATGACCTCCCGCCATTTACACATCCGGCTGGCCCGTGTTCTGCCTCCGAATCTCACGACTCCATAGGCAATCGATCGCCCCAAAACCCAGCCCCGCCGGTGACAATCCAGTTACATAAAGAAATACAATGGCGATTTACAGGTATTTCAATTGACAACAAAACGTGCGTTTGACTAAATCGAGTCATACGACGACGTATAACGATCGCCGCTAAATAAAAACAATACCCAGAGTGGACTCGATGAAAATCAAAGGCATCCGTTGGTGGATGGTCGCGCTGATAACCGGCGGGCTGATCGTCAACTATCTCGCGCGCAACACCCTCTCCGTCGCCGCTCCCACCATGATGAGCGAGCTGAACATTTCCACCGAACAGTACTCGCACGTCGTCATCGCGTGGCAGATGGGCTATGCCTTCATGCAGCCGGTTGCCGGCTACGTGATTGACGCCATCGGGACCAAAATCGGTTTTGCGGTTTTCGCCATTGCCTGGTCGGTGGCGTGCGCATCGGCGGCCATGGCCACCGGCTGGCAGAGTCTGGCGTTCCTGCGCAGCTTGCTGGGCATCACTGAAGCGGCGGGTTTTCCTGCGGCGATCAAAGCGACCACTGAATGGTTTCCGGCCAAAGAGCGCTCGGTCGCCATCGGCTGGTTCAACATCGGTTCGTCGATCGGCGCGTTGCTGGCCCCTCCCCTCGTGGTCTGGGCGATCCTGCACAGCGGCTGGCAGATCGCGTTCGTCATCGTCGGCGGGCTGGGTCTGCTGTGGAGCGCAGGCTGGCTGTTCTTCTACAAGCACCCGCGCAATCAGCGTCTGCTGGGCGATGAGGAACGCGATTACATTCTTGCCGGTCAGGAATCCCACCTGAAGGACGCGCCGACCAAGCACGCCAGCTGGAAGAAGATCGTCGGCACCCGCAATTTCTACGCAATCGCTTCGGCACGCATGCTGTCGGAGCCGGCCTGGCAGACGTTCAACGCGTGGATTCCGCTGTACCTGATGACCGAACGCCACATGAACATCAAGGAAATCGCGATGTTTGCCTGGCTGCCGTTTCTAGCCGCCGACATTGGCTGCGTGTTGGGCGGTTACCTGAGCCCGTTCTTTTACAAGCACTTCAACGTCTCGCTGCTGACGTCGCGCAAGATGGTGATGGTGTTCGGTTCGCTGTGCATGATCGGCCCTGGCTGCATCGGTCTGGTGGACAGCCCTTACGTCGCCATCGCGCTGCTGTGCGCTGGCGGTTTTGCGCACCAGACGCTGTCAGGCGCGTTGTACGCCATCACGTCGGACTCTTTCGGCAAGAACGAAGTGGGTACGGCAACCGGCCTGGGTGGCATGTTCGGGTTTCTGGGCGCGGCGCTGTTCACGCTGGTGCTCGGGATCATGGTCACCAAGGTTGGCTACAGCCCGCTGTTTGTGGCCCTGGCCGCTTTCGATCTCGTCGCCGCCACGATCATCTGGTTTGTCGCCAAGCCGCTGTTGACCGGCACACCTTCGGCGCAATCCGGAACGGCATCGGCAGACTCGGCAGACGGGGTCCCGACGGTCTGACATTCAGGTCCGGGCCGTCGCAAATCGGCCCGGCATATCATCCGGATATTGCACAGCGTCCTTGCCCTCACTAGTCTGGAGGGCCAGGTCGATCAGAGGAATATCCATGTCTGCGCCCAGCATGACGCTGCATTACAACGCCGCTTCACCCTTCGCGCGCAAGGTGCTGATCCTGCTTCATGAAACCGGACAGGCAAGCCGGGTCAGTCTCAAAGCGGTTGCGCTCACCCCCGTCAGCCCCGACGCCGAAGTCTGCCGCGACAATCCGTGCGGGAAGATTCCGGCGCTGTGCCTGGCTGACGACAACGTGATCCATGACAGCCGGGTCATTCTCGAATACCTGGATCAACAGCACGTCGGCAACCCTCTCATTCCGAAAGAAGGCTCGGCGCGCTGGCGGCGATTGACGCTCGCGTCACTGGCCGATGCCCTCATGGACGCTGCGCTGCTCATCCGGTACGAGACCTTCCTGCGGCCCGAGGAGAAACACTGGGCGGAATGGCTCGACGCCCAGCAAGAGAAAATCGCTCGCACGCTGGCCTACTTCGAAGCCGAAGCCGTCACTGAACTGAGTACGCATTTCGACGTTGCGTCGATCAGCGTGGCCTGTGCGCTGGGCTATCTGGATTTCCGCCAGCCAAATCTGGGCTGGCGCAGCAGCTACCCGCGATTGGCGAACTGGTATTACGAAGTCAGTCAGCGGCCATCGATGCTTGAAACCCAGCCGCCCGCCTGATTGCTTTCAAATCACAGGTATCGACGAAGCCGGATTCATTCGCGAGACGCGAATCGGTCCGCTTCGGTGAGGGCTGCGCCGTCGGACCGCGAGGGAATCTGCTTTCGTCAGCCCACAACCAGTTTGCTATTTCCACTGCAAGCGCGTGCCCGATCTGCTGGTCTTCGCGCAGTCCCACCCGACTACTCATGACTCGCCTCGACCACCAGCGCGGCAGGTTTTGCGGGACGTTGCGCCAGCGCATACCAGTCCAGCTTGCGCGTCAGCACCATGAACACGCCGAGCACTCCGAACAGTAACAACGCGCCCATCAGCAAGGCGTAGTCTTCGGCACCGAGCAGGCCGTAAAGCAATGCATACAGGATTCCCAGCGCCACGCCGAATGACAGTCCGTGACGAACGCTGCCCAGCACATGGCAGACGTAGAACCCGATCAGCCCCACACAGGCACTGGCCGACACCAGGTACGCGAGCGTGAAGCCCACATGTTCGGACAGCGACAACAGCAGCAGATAGAACAACGCCAGCGACGCACCGACCAGAGCGTATTGCACCGGGTGGACCGCCAGCCCTTTGAGCACTTCGAACAGCAGGAAGCCCGCGAAGGTGAGCGTGATGAAGAGCAGCGCATATTTGATCGAGCGATCACTCTTGAGGTACTGGTCGACCGGCGATATGAAGCTCACGCCGAAACTGCGACCGGCGAACTCGGTACACACTTCGCTGGATGAACAGCGGTTGAGAATTTCCTGCAGATTGGTTGCGAAGAAAGAAGTCTGCCAATTGGCGGTGAAGCCCTGCTTGGAAACGTCGCGACTGGCGGGCAGGTAGTTGCCGATGAAACTCGGATGCGGCCAGTCAGCCGACACCCGTACAACACTCGATTTGCCCACGGGCGTGATCTGCAACTGTCCAGTGCCCTGCAGACGCAGATCGAACGCGAAATTCAGGCGCTTCTGCTCGACGCCGGTTTCCAGCGGCAGCACGACGCTCACGCCCTCCCCCAACAGCGCCACGTCGGTACCCGGAACGAAGTCCAGTTGTTCGCCATTGAGATCAAGCTTCAGCGCACTTTCGATGCCACGAACATCTGTAATGCCGACAGCCAGAAAAGGGGCATCGAACCGGTAGTTCTCGAAATCATTGCCCAGGCCAAAGTGCTCGGGCAGCACGAACTGCCCGCTCAGCGTGTTATCGGCGTGATAAAGGCGAGCCTCGTAAATGCCGCGCGAACGCACTTCGGTCTGGACCTTGCCGTCCAGTGCAAAGCGTTCGGGAAGGAAGTACAAGCGGCCCTTTTCCTCAACCGTTTCCTGATAGCGCTCGCGCGACTCCGCGTTGAGCTTCCAGATCCGGGTCAACTTGCGATACGGCACGATCAATAGCGGCCCGCTGATGTGCTGGCTGTAACTGGAGCTGCGCGCGATGTCTTCGACCACTTCGTCGCGCCTGCTCTGTCGATCCTGGATGAGGCCATTGATCATCATCAACGGGATCATCAGCGCCAGTATCAACAGACCGATCATTCCCACCTTGTAAATCGACATGCCCTTGTTCATCGAACTCTCCCGGTTTTTGATGGGGAGATTCTGAAAAGTCTGTGTGGAGCAATCGTGGGGGAAGTGTGGAGATTGTGTGGAGTGTTTCGGACGATGAAACCCTTCCATCTCCAGGTCTACAACGTTAACGGACCGGCTTGTTTTATCGCAGCGTTACTCGCAGCTGCAACACCACCATCACCCCGCCTGCAACATTCCGTATCTGCATTTCCCCTCCGTGCAACTGCATCACTTCTTCAACGAAGTTGAGCCCAAGGCCAGTGCTTTTGCGGCCACTGTCGGGCCTGGGCAAGGAATAGAAGCGCTCGCTCAGGCGAGGCAGTGCGTATTCGGGAATGGGGTCGGCGCTGTTGAAAAACAGCACGTTCACGCGCTCGCCCTCCCGCTCGGCGCTGAAGCGCAACGTGCCTCCGTCTGGCGTGAAGTCCAGCGCGTTGTCGAGCAAATTGGAGAACGCCTGGCGCAACAGAAAGCGCTCCCCAGTCACAAACACCTCAGCCGTAATCAGCCGTTCGACGATCAAACCCTTGCGCTCGATGCGCGCGGCCTGCGCCGCCAGCGTGTCCTCGACCAGCCCGGCAAGTGGCACCAGGACGCGCTCTTCCAGTCCCTGGCGTTGTTCGACCATGGCCAGATTCAGCAGCCGTTCGATCAACTGCTGGACGCGCGCGCTTTCGTTATCGATGTTGCTGACGAAGCGCTGCCGCTGATCGACGGGCATGTCGCCCTGCAACAGCTCGGCAGCGCCGCGGATCGCAGCAAGGGGGCTTTTCAGTTCATGGGTGAGGGTATGCACATAGCGCTCGACGTAGTCCTTGCCTTCCAGCTGTGTGCGCATGTGCTCGACGGCTGCAGACAACTGCGCCAGCTCGCCGCCTCGATACCGGGGCAGCTCGACGCGGCGCCCTTCGCTCACGGCCTGGGCGTATTCGGTCAATCGACGCAGCGCGCTGCTCACCCACCACGACAGCAACCCAGCGAACATCAACCCCAGAACGATCAGCCCCGCGCCGTAATACAGCAAACGCCGCTCTGTCCGGTCGACGTAAGGCTGCAGCGAGCTATTGGGTTTGGCCACGGTCACGACACCGATAATGCGGTCACCGTCGCGAATCGGCGCGCCAACGTGCATGACCGATGAGTTAGGGTCCTGAGGATCGCTGCGGGTCGAGCGCGCGCCATATTGGCCACGCAAGGTGAGAAACACATCATTCCAGCGTGAATAATCCTGCCCCACAGCCTCTCCGCTGGAGTCGAGCAACACAATGCCGTGGGCGTCGGTCACATACACGCGGTTATTGACCTGATTCTTTGGCATGCCCCAGATCTTCGCGTCCGGCTGTCGCAACCCATAGGCCGTGAGCACTTGCGGAAAGCGGCTCTGGCTCAAGGTGCCCGCTTTAACGTCGGCCTGCAGCACCTCGGCAAGAAGGTTTGCGGTGTCCACCAGCGTCTCTTCGGTAGATTGCCGAACGCCGGGGCGCACCTCTTTCATCACCGTGTTGAGGACGAAATACCCCGTCAGGCCAATGAACAGGGCATAGACCAGAAAAATCCGCAGGCCCAGCCGCATCAGCTGTGATCCGGGCTGTAGCTGTAGCCAAGCCCGCGATGGGTCTGAATCGGCTCGGCCTCGGCGACGATCGCCCGCAACTTGGCGCGGACGCTTTTGATGTGGCTGTCGATGCTGCGCTCGTAGCCGGCATCGCTGGCAACGCCGACCGCATCGAGTAACTGCTCTCGGCTAAACACCCGTCCTGGTTGCTCCAGCAGACAGCGCAACAGGCGAAACTCGTGCCGCGTCAGGCTCATGGGCTGGCCGCGATAGCTGATCAGCACGCGCTGGGCATCCACCGAAAAATGGCCGGTGGGGGGATTGGCGTCGACCAGAGGCGCGATTCGTTTGAGGATCGCCTTAACCCGTGCAGTGACTTCACGCGGGCTGAACGGCTTGACGACGTAGTCATCCGCGCCGATTTCCAGCCCCACCACGCGATCAATTTCACCATCACGGGCGCTCAGAAACATCACCGGTACTTCGCTAAACCGACGCAGTTGTTTGCAGGCTTCGAAGCCGCTGATATCGGGCAGGCCGATGTCGAGGATGATGAGGTCAGCGGGCGTCTCGCGTTGCAGGTCGACGGCCGCCTGTCCCAGCGTTAGCCACGCAGTGGTGAAACCCTCGCCCTGCAGGGCATAGATGAGGGTATCGGCGATGGCGGCTTCATCTTCGACAATGAGAATGTGGGGCATGGCATCCGAGCACGTGGCGTAAAGCCGGAACGGTGCCGGATATCAGTCCCGCCCGTCAATCAGCACTCAGGCTTGTCCGCCGTATACCGACGGGCCGGGTTAACCGCCGCGCCGAATTCGCGCAGGGCCTTGGCGCCAATCAGTAAGGGATAGTTGAAGTGGCTGCGGTCGACGAGGTTGACCTCAACGGTGCGCTTGACGTTGCCCAGGCACAGTTCGAGGTCCACGACCGGGCGCTTGGTCGGGTCAGCCGGTTCTTCTTCATCGTCGCCTTCGGAACGGCCCTTGATTCGGCTGATGCGCGACACCTTGTGCTCGTACACTTTGCTGTCGGCGTCTTTGGTCGCAAGACGGAAGCGCACCCAGTCATCGCCATCGCGCTTGAACAGTTCGATGTCCTTGGCCGACAGCGATGCGGTCAACGCGCCGGTGTCCATTTTGGCTTTGAACGTCTCGCCGATCTCCGAGACCTGAATGTATTCGTAACGACCGTACAACGTCGGTTCGGCAGCCATGACAGGCAACGCCAGCAAAGACATAAGCGCCAGAAGGGATTTCACGTCACATTTTCCTCGTGATGGATGAGCGGTCGGGCGTGCCCGGTTTAGACCATAACTTTGCCGATGGTTCGCGCCCGGAACTGCAGCACCGGGCAGTCGCGGTGCAGGCAATGGGAAGCGTACCGAAAACGGCGTGAAACATTCGTCGATATCGCCGGGGATTTTGCGCCAGGCGCCCGGCCTGCTTATCATTGCGCGCCACCCTGTCGACCGCGAGTGCCTTATGCGTCACCTGCTCACCGGAATTGCCGTCACGCTGCTGCTTCTGCTCAATACGCTGGTGCTGATCGGCCCGCTGATGGTCTTTGCGCTGCTCAAGTTGGTGTTCCAGAGTGAGATGCGCGACAACTGCTCGGCGGCGGTGATGTGGATCGCCGAGACCTGGTGTGAGATCAACAAGCTGATTTTCAAAATTTGCCTGCCGACCCAGTGGGAAATTCGCGGCGACGAAGGCCTGCGTGGCGACACGTCCTACCTGGTCATCGGCAACCACCAGTCCTGGGTCGACATCCCGGCGCTGGTGCAGGCGCTGAATCGACGTACGCCGTTCTTCAAATTCTTCCTCAAGAAAGAATTGATCTGGGTGCCGTTCCTGGGGCTGGCGTGGTGGGCGCTCGATTACCCGTTCATGAAGCGCTACACGAAAGCGTTTCTGGCCAGGCATCCCGAGCTCAAGGGTAAGGATCTGGAAATCACCCGCGAGGCGTGCGAACTGTTCAAACGTCAGCCGGTGACGGTGGTGAATTACCTGGAGGGCACGCGCTTTACCCCGGCCAAGAAAGCCGAGCAGGCTTCGCCCTATCGTTACTTGCTCAAGCCCAAGGCGGGCGGCGTCGCATTTGTGCTGGCGGCGATGGGTGAGCAACTGGACGCGGTGCTCGATGTGACGGTCGTGTATCCCAGCGAGCGCATCCCGGGGTTCTGGGACTTGCTATCAGGACGCGTGCCGCGGGTGATCGTCGACATCAAGACCCGCGAACTCGACCCTGCGCTGTGGCAGGGCGATTACGAGAATGACCCGGTGCTCCGCGTGTACGTGCAGGACTGGGTCAACAGGCTTTGGGAAGAGAAGGATGCGCGAATTGCCGAGCTACGCGGCCTGATTTCCTAGCACCACTTCTTGGCAACAAGCGCCCCTTTTGCAGGGGCGCGGCAACTCAATTACTTGGCGCCCCAGACGCCACTCAACGCCTGCAACGCCGAACCACCAGCGCCTTGCTGACCCAGGTATTGCAGAATCACCGGCACGAACTGGCTGACCATGCTGCTGTTCATGCCCAGCGCGCTGAACGCCTTGTTCACGTCGCCCATGCTCTGCACGTTGCCCAGTGCGCTATCCAGAGCAGAGTTGCTGCTCCCGGAATTACCCAACAGTCCGCCCAGACCACTCAGGTTACCAAGGGCTGATGTGCCGGCCAGTTGGTCGAGGCCTGGCACTGATTTGCTCAGTTGCGAATAGTCGTTGCCGGCGAGCTTGTTTTTGGCCAGCCCCAACAAGGCTCCAGTCCCGCCAACCGCTTGCTCCGGTGTGACGTTCAACTGGGTGCCCAGCGTGTTCAACAGCCCGGCTGCTTCAGGCGCGGCGGTTGCCTTTTGCTGGCCGCCGGTGGCATTGGAAACAGCATTGGCCGCGTCATTCAGATTGAAAGCGAAGACCGGCGTGGCTGCCAGCGCCATCAGGCTCGCCAGCGCAGCACCGCGTACGTTTTTCAGTGAAACTTTCATCGCAACAACCTCGTTTTCCGGGAGACCGGCCATGGCCGGGTAAACACGCGTTGGACCGCCCCTCGAAGGGAAGTTCCACGCAGGGCCTCAGGGTTTGCTGACATAAAACAACCGCTGCGGCTCGAAGGTCCGCGCCAGCCGTTGATCTGCAGCCGTCGAACCCGCCTGCAGGAGCCGGTGGCGAATGAATGCCTTATCGAAATGCTCGCCGTTGTTAAGCTTCTCGCGCAGGCTGATCAAGCGCGTGCCGCCCTGATGATCGGCGCCGCGATAGAGCGGTTCACTGAAGAGGCGCACCCGGGAGTCGGGGCTACCCCCGGTGGATGTCAGCTGAACCTGGGTGATGATCGCGAAACCGGACAGCCAGGGCGACCAGAGCCGGGAAACGTCGGCCGCGAAACACTCACCCGGGGTGAAGTCCGCCTCGCAGTCCGCCAGCTCACGGTAGGTCGGCGCCACTCGCACATGCTGTCGGTAAGCAGCGCGGTATCCTGCCTCGCAGACCGGCGGGTCGACCCCGGCCCAGATGCAGGCATTCGGATTTTCAAAGAATATTTCCGAGGAAGCCCAGCCCGACGAAAAGGGCTCCAGGTGAGCGCTTGCCAACGTCGCCGGCAGCCAGAGCAGCGGCGTTGCGACGAGGAAATGAATCGATGTTCTAACCCACCTGACAACCATGCATGACCCGCCACCTGAAAAACCGGCCGGACAAATAGCACGGAGAAAAGGCAGCTGAAACAAGCAGGAACGCAATTTAAACGCTCCTCAATTATTTTCAGAAACGCCCTACAAATGTCGGGTTAGAGCCCTACGTCGGACATAAAAAAAGCGACCCGAAGGTCGCCTTTTGTGAGCGTCAGAGGATCACGCGGCGCTGAACAGTTTGTGCGGATCGATGACGAATTTCTTCGGCACACCGGCATCGAACTCGCCATAACCGCGCGGGGCATCGTCGAGGCTGATGACTTCCACGCCCACCACATCGGCGATGTTGATGCGGTCCCACATGATGGCCTGCATCAGTTGACGGTTGTACTTCATGACCGGTGTCTGGCCGGTGTGGAAGCTGTGGGATTTCGCCCAGCCCAGGCCGAAACGAATGCTCAGCGCGCCCACCTTGGCGGCAGCGTCCACGGCGCCCGGGTCTTCCGTTACGTAAAGGCCGGGAATGCCGATCTTGCCAGCGACGCGAACCACGCCCATCAGTGAGTTGAGTACGGTGGCCGGTGCCTCGGCCTTGGCGCCCGTATGGCCATGACCGCGCGCTTCAAAGCCCACAGCGTCGACGGCGCAGTCCACTTCGGGCTCACCCAGCAGATCGGCGATTTGCTCGTGCAGCGGGGTGTCTTTGGACAGGTCGGCGATCTCAAAACCCTGCGCCTTGGCGTGCGCCAGACGCACCGGGTTGACGTCACCGACGATCACAACTGCAGCGCCCAGCAAGCGGGCCGAGGCAGCAGCGGCAAGCCCCACGGGACCGGCGCCGGCGATGTACACCGAGCTGCCCGGGCCAACGCCGGCAGTCACTGCGCCGTGGTAGCCGGTCGGCAGGATGTCGGAAAGGCAGGTCAGGTCGCGGATCTTCGACATCGCCTTGTCGCGATCGGGAAGCTTGAGCAGGTTGAAGTCGGCGTAGGGGACGAGCACGTATTCGGCCTGGCCGCCGGTCCAGTCGCCCATGTCGACGTAACCGTAGGCACCACCGGCACGGGCCGGATTAACGGTCAGGCAGACGCCGGTGTGTTGTTCTTTGCAGGAGCGGCAACGGCCGCAGGCGACGTTGAACGGCACGGACACCAGATCGCCGATCTTGAGATTCTCGACGTCGCTGCCCTTCTCGATCACTTCACCGGTGATTTCGTGACCCAGTACGAGGCCGACCTGGGCCGTCGTTCGGCCACGCACCATGTGTTGATCGGAACCACAAATGTTGGTGGAAACCACGCGCAAGATCACCCCGTGCTCGATCTTCTTGCCGCGCGGGTCCTGCATCTTGGGATAGTCGATTTTCTGTACTTCGACCTTGCCTGCGCCGAGATACACCACACCACGATTACCAGACATGCCATCACCTCTTTATTTATTGTTGGATAGAGAGTGGATCGGGTTTCGAGCGGCAAGCTACAAGCCGCAAGAAGTGTGAACACCGCCTTTTCTTGCGGCTTGAAGCTTGAAGCTTGCAGCTACCACCTACAGCACCACCGTCCTATTGGCATTGAGAAACACCCGGCGCTCAATGTGGTAACCCACCGCGCGTGCCAGGGTCAGGCCTTCGATGTCGCGGCCCTTGGCGATCAGGTCTTCGGGATAGTGACTGTGGTCGACCACTTCGACGCCCTGGGCGATGATCGGCCCTTCGTCGAGGTCGTTGTTGATGTAATGGGCCGTCGCGCCGACCAGTTTCACACCCTTGTTGTACGCCTGGTGATAGGGCTTGGCGCCCTTGAAGCCTGGCAGCAGCGAGTGATGAATATTGATCGCCTTGCCATCCAGCTTGCGGCACAGCTCCGGCGACAGGACCTGCATGTAGCGGGCAAGCACCACCAGTTCGGCGCCGGTGTCTTCGATCACCTTCATCACCCGCGCTTCCTGGGCCGGTTTGTCGTTGGGGTCGAGGGGGAAATGGTAGTAGGGAATGTCGTGCCAGCGCGCCAGTGGTTCGAGGTCCGGGTGATTGGAGACGACAGCAACCACGTCCATGGACAGCTGATTGATGCGCTGGCGGTAGAGCAGATCGTTCAGGCAGTGGTCGGCTTTGGAGACCATGATCACCACTTTCGGGCGGTAATTCGGGGCGGTGAGCTCGAAGATCATGCCGAAGGATTCGCCGCGCTCGGCCAGGCCGGCACGGAAAGACGACTCGTCAAATCCCTCCGGCTGGCGGAACTCGACGCGAATAAAGAAGCGGCTGGACAGCCGGTCATCGAACGAATGGTGCTCGGTGACGTAGCAGCCCTGCTCAAAGAGGTAACGCGTCACCGCGTCCACCGTGCCCAGCACGCTGGGGCAGTCGGCGGTCAGAATCCAGGTATCGGGGGCGCGGCTCATAGGTATTCCTTGATCGTTCCCACGCTCTGCGTGGGAATGCGGTTCAGGACGCTCCGCGTCCATTGTCGAGTGACGCTGAGCGTCAGGGGCGGCGCTACCTCGCAGAGCGTGGGAGCGATCAGCGCAGGTCGTAGGGTCAATCCGGAATCAAGCAGCAATGCCTAAACCATACTCCGCACTCGCGTCCTGCAACCACATCCACCAGTAATCGGCGAAGCTGCGGCGGATCACCAGTTCCCAGGTGTCTTCGCCGGTACGGCGGATCACCAACTGCGATTTGGCGAACACCGTGCCGATGGCCTTGCCCACAGGGAAATTGCTCGGGTGCACGTCGTAGCTGGTGGACTTCATCAGCACTTCGCGGACCTTTGGCCCAGTCAGCTCCAGCAGCGATTGCCCGCCGCTGACGTTGACGATGGCGATGTGCAAACCGGCTAGCGCCTCGCGCAGCTTCTGCTCGACTGCGAATTCTTCACCGGTCGGCACGATCAGCAACCACTCGTCCGGGCCAAGCCACTGGATCGAGCTATCGCCGCTTGAGACCAGCGCCAGCGCGCCCGGCAGTTCCATGCCCAGCGCCTTGTGCACGCCCGCCGCGAACGCCGGGTCGTGGCCATCGCCACGGATGGTCAGGTGGCCAAGCAGTTTTTTCTCCCGCAGCACGACGCCCGGATTGCTGCGGCCCTTGCCAATCAGGCTCTGAAGGTCAGCATGAAACAGTGGCGACTCGGCTTTGGCATCGGTCGCTGGCCGCTGTTGGTAAACGTTGGCTGTGGTCATAGAGCACCTGTGTTGAATTCTGTTGTTTCAGTGAACACGTTCCCGTAGGAGTGAGCTTGCTCGCGATCGCGGTGTATCAGTCACCAGATGTATGCCTGATCTCACGCCATCGCGAGCAAGCTCACTCCCACAGGGATGTAAGCAAGCCAAAACTTACTCCACGTTCTGCTGATCACCCTTCGGATCGAAGAACACCGAGGACACAATCTCCGCCTCGATCACCGACCCATCCACCAGCGGCGCAAACACTCGCTCACCCATGCGCTTCAGCCCGCCCTTCACCACACCCATCGCGAACGAATAGCCCAGCGAGTTCGCCGCATAACTCGACGTCACGTGGCCGACCATCTTCATCGGGATCGACTGCTTCGGATCGAACACCAGTTGCGCGCCTTCCGGCAGCCACTTGTTCGGATCAATTGGCTTGAGGCCGACGAGTTGCTTGCGATCTTCCCGCACGCAGTCCTCACGGTTCATGCCACGCTGGCCGATCCACGAGAACGGCTTGGTACGACCGACACACCAGCCCATGTTCAAATCGTCCGGGGTCATCGAACCATCGGTGTCCTGGCCGACAATGATGAAGCCCTTCTCGGCCCGCAGGACGTGCATGGTTTCAGTGCCGTACGGGGTCAGGTTGTACTGCTTGCCCGCTTCGGCGATTTTTTCCAGAACGCCCATGGCGTAGTCGGCCTGGATGTTCACCTCGTAGGAGAGCTCTCCGGTAAACGAAATCCGGAACACCCGCGCCGGCACTCCGCCCACCAGCCCTTCTTTCCAGGTCATGAACGGAAACGCTTCACGGCCCAGATCGATGTCGGTCACTTCGCTAAGCAGCTTGCGGCTGTTCGGGCCCGACAGCGTCAGGGTCGCGTAGTGGTCGGTGACGGAGGTGAAATACACCTTCAGGTCCGGCCATTCGGTCTGTTGATAAATTTCCAGCCACTGCAGCACGCGTGCGGCGCCGCCGGTTGTGGTGGTCATGATGAAGTGGTTGTCGGCGATGCAGGCGGTGACGCCGTCGTCGAAGACCATGCCGTCTTCCTTGCACATCAGGCCGTAACGCGCCTTGCCCACATCGAGCTTGGTCCAGGCGTTGGTGTAGATGCGGTTCAGAAACTCCCGGGCATCCGGGCCTTGGATGTCGATCTTGCCCAGCGTCGAGGCGTCCAGCAGGCCGACGCTGTCGCGCACAGCCTTGCATTCGCGGCGCACGGCGGCGTGGATGTCTTCACCGGCTTTCGGGAAGTACCACGGCCGTTTCCACTGTCCGACATCTTCGAATTCGGCGCCGTTCTTCACGTGCCAGGCGTGCAGCGCGGTGAAGCGCACAGGCTCGAAGACGTGACCGCAGTGACGCCCGGCAATGGCGCCGAAGGTCACCGGCGTGTAGTTCGGGCGGAACATGGTGGTGCCCATTTCCGGGATCGACACGTTCAGCGAGCGAGCCGCAATGGCCAGGCCGTTGACGTTGCCGAGCTTGCCCTGATCGGTACCGAAACCCAACGCGGTGTAGCGTTTGACGTGCTCGACGGACTCGAATCCCTCGCGGGTCGCCAGTTCGATGGCCGCCGCGGTGACGTCGTTCTGCAGGTCGACGAATTGCTTCGGCGCCCGCGCAGTGCCTTTTTCGTGCGGTACCTGGAACAGCGCCAAGGTCGGTTCTTCCACACGGCTCAGGGCTTTGGGCAGTACGCCTTCGACCGGTTTGAAACCGGCTTCACTGGCGGCACGAACACCGCCTTCAAAACCGTCGGCCAGCGAGTCGCCGAGGGCGTAAACGCCATTCACACCGCCGACGCAGACGCGTTTCTGCGGCGCTTCGCCCGGCACGAAGCCGAGGATGTCCTCGCGCCAGACCGGCTTGCCGCCGAGGTGCGAAGCCAGGTGAACGATCGGGCTGTAGCCACCGGAACTGGCGACCAGATCGCAGTCGAGCCACTCGCCCGGGCTGGCGACCTTGTGGCCTTTGACGTCGATGGCGGCCACGCGGGCGGCACTGACGCGCTTGCTGCCACGGGCTTCCACCACGGCGCTGCCGGTCAGAATACGAATGCCTTTGGCGCGGGCTTCTTCCACTAACGCACCGCGCGGGTTGTGACGCGCGTCGGCAACGGCGACCACGTGCAGGCCGGCGTCAAGCCAGTCCAGCGCCACGCGATAGGCGTAATCATTGTTGGTCGAAAGCACCAGTTTCTTGCCCGGCGCCACGCCATAACGACGCACGTACGTAGAGACCGCGCCGGCCAGCATGTTGCCCGGCACATCGTTGTTGCCGTAAACCAGCGGACGCTCGTGGGTGCCGGTCGCCAGCACCACGCGCTTGGCGCGAACCCGGTGCATGCGCTGACGCACCTGGCCAATCGGCGCGCGATCGCCCAAGTGATCGGTCAGCCGCTCGTGAATGGTCAGGAAATTGTGGTCGTGATAGCCGTTCACCGTGGCGCGCGGCAGCAGGGTCACGTTGGGCAGGCCTTTGAGTTCGGCCACCACCGTCGCTACCCATTCCGCTGCCGGTTTACCGTCCAGACTTTCGCGGCTGTCCAGCAGGCTGCCGCCGAATTCTTCCTGCTCGTCCGCCAGGATGACCCGAGCACCGCTGCGCGCAGCGGCCAGTGCGGCGGCCAGACCTGCTGGGCCGGCGCCGACCACCAGCACATCGCAGTGCTGGTTCATGTTGTCGTAGGTGTCCGGATCCAGCTCGGTCGGCGAACGCCCGAGGCCCGCTGCTTTGCGGATGTACTTCTCGTAGGTCATCCAGAACGACTGCGGGTACATGAAGGTTTTGTAGTAGAAGCCCGGCGGCATCAGCTTGCCGCCGACCTTGCCGAGGATGCCCATCATGTCGGTGTTCACGCTCGGCCAACCGTTGGTGCTGGTCGCGACGAGGCCCGAGTAAAGCGCCTGTTGCGTGGCGCGCACGTTGGGGATCTGCGTGGCTTCGGTGGCGCCGATCTGCAGCACGGCATTCGGCTCTTCGGAACCTGCCGCAAAGATGCCGCGAGGACGGGAATACTTGAAGCTGCGACCAATGATGTCGACGCCGTTGGCAAGCAAGGCGGCGGCCAGGGTGTCGCCTTCGAAGCCTTGGTACGTCTGGCCATTGAAGTTGAAATTCAGGACCTTGCTGCGATCGATGCGGCCGCCGTTGGGCAGGCGATTGGACTGGCTCATACCTGATCCCCCTTTCTGATTGCGGGCGCCGGATTGACGAACTGCGGCTGCGTGCCGATCGGATAGGTTTCGAGAATTTCGTAGGTCACGGTGTCACGCGTGGTGTTGAAGTACTGACGGCAGCCCGCTGCGTGAATCCACAGTTCGTGGTGCAGACCGCGCGGGTTGTCGCGGAAGAACATGTAGTCGCCCCACTCCTCGTCTGTGCAGGCGGCCGGGTCCAGCGGACGCGGGATGTGAGCCTGACCGGAGACGTGGAATTCCTCTTCGGAGCGCAGTTCGCCACAGTGAGGACAGAAGATATGCAGCATGGGAAAAGTCCTCTGTTAGTGGGCTACGGCTGCAGCGCCGTGTTCGTCGATCAACGCGCCGTTGTGGAACCGGTCGATTGAGAAGGGTTTGGCCAGCGGGTGCATCTCGCCCTTGGCCAGGCTGGCGGCAAACACGTTGCCCGAGCCCGGGGTGGCCTTGAAGCCACCGGTGCCCCAACCGCAGTTGAAAAACATGTTCGGGACAGGCGTTTTGGAAATGATCGGGCAGGCGTCCGGCGTGGTGTCGACGATGCCGCCCCACTGGCGGTTCATGCGCACCCGCGAGAGCACCGGGAACATCTCGACGATGGCCTGAATGGTGTGTTCGATCACCGGGTAAGAGCCGCGCTGGCCGTAACCGACCCAGCTGTCGATGCCGGCACCAATCACCAGGTCGCCCTTGTCGGACTGGCTGATGTAACCGTGTACGGCGTTGGACATGATCACGCTGTCGATGATGGGCTTGATCGGCTCCGACACCAGCGCCTGCAACGGATGGGATTCCACCGGCAGACGGAAGCCAGCGAGCTTGGCCATGTGGCCGGAGTTGCCTGCCGTCACCACACCGACGCGTTTGGCGCCAATGAAGCCCTTGTTGGTTTCGACGCCGATGCACACGCCGTTTTCCTTGCGGAAGCCGGTCACTTCGGTCTGCTGAATCAAGTCCACGCCCAACGCATCAGCGGCACGGGCGTAGCCCCAGGCCACGGCGTCATGACGCGCGACACCGCCGCGACGCTGCACCGTTGCGCCGATGATCGGGTAACGGGTGTTTTTCGAGCAGTCGAGGTACGGAATTTCTTCAGCCACTTGCTTGCCGTTGAGCAGCTCGCCGTCGACACCGTTGAGGCGGTTGGCGCTGACGCGGCGCTCGGAATCACGCATGTCCTGCAGGGTGTGGCACAGGTTGTATACGCCGCGCTGGGAAAACATGACGTTGTAGTTGATGTCCTGGGACAGGCCTTCCCACAGTTTCATCGCGTGTTCGTACAAGTGCGCGGATTCGTCCCACAGGTAGTTGGAGCGCACGATGGTGGTGTTGCGTGCGGTATTACCGCCGCCCAGCCAACCTTTTTCGACCACGGCCACGTTGGTGATGCCGTGCTCTTTCGCCAGGTAATAGGCTGTCGCCAGACCGTGTCCGCCGCCGCCGACGATGACCACGTCGTAGACCTTTTTCGGGGTCGGCGTGCGCCACATGCGCTGCCAGTTTTCGTGGTGGCTGAGGGAGTGTTTGAAGAGGCCGAAGCCCGAGTAATGCTGCATGGTGCGACTCCTGACTCAGCGGTAAACCGGGAAATCGGCGCACAGCGCGGCGACCTGCTCGGCGACATTGGCCTCGACATCGGCGTCGCCGAGATTGTCGAGAATGTCGCAGATCCAGCCGGCCAGCGTGATGCACTGGGTAACTTTGAAACCGCGCGTGGTCACCGCAGGGGTGCCGATGCGCAGGCCCGACGTCACGAACGGCGATTGCGGATCGTTCGGGACGGCGTTCTTGTTGACGGTGATGTGCGCTCGACCCAGCGCCGCGTCGGCGTCTTTCCCGGTCAGGCCCTGACGAATCAGGCTGACGAGGAACAGGTGATTGTCGGTCCCGCCCGACACGACGTCGTAACCGCGATCAATGAACACCTGCGCCATGGCCTGGGCGTTATCAATCACTTGCTGTTGATAGGCTTTGAAACCGGGCTCCATGGCTTCCTTGAAGCACACGGCCTTGCCGGCAATCACGTGCATCAGCGGGCCGCCCTGGGCACCCGGGAACACGGCGGAATTGAGCTTCTTCTCGATCTCTTCGTTCGCCTTGGCCAGGATCAACCCGCCACGGGGGCCGCGCAGGGTTTTGTGCGTGGTGGTGGTCACCACATCGGCGTACGGCAGCGGGTTCGGGTACAAACCGGCAGCAACCAGACCGGCCACGTGAGCCATGTCGACGAACAGCAGCGCGCCTACTTTGTCGGCGATCTCACGAAAGCGCGGGAAATCCAGGGTTTTGGAGTAGGCCGAGAAACCGGCAACGATCATCTTCGGTTTGTGCTCGACCGCCAGTCGCTCGACTTCGTCGTAATCAATCAGGCCGGTGGCAACGTCGATGCCGTATTGAACGGCGTTGTACAGCTTGCCCGAGGACGACACTTTGGCGCCGTGGGTCAGGTGACCGCCATGGGCCAGGCTCATCCCCAGCAATGTGTCGCCCGCTTGCAACAGCGCCAGGTAAACCGCGCTGTTGGCCGACGAACCGGAGTGCGGCTGGACGTTGGCGTAGTCGGCACCAAATAGCAGCTTGGCGCGATCGATCGCCAGTTGCTCGACCTTGTCGACGTGCTCGCAACCGCCGTAGTAACGCTTGCCGGGATAACCCTCGGCGTATTTGTTGGTCAAGCCGCTGCCCTGGGCCTGCATCACGCGCTTGCTGGTGTAGTTCTCCGAGGCGATCAGCTCGATGTGGTCTTCCTGACGCTGCTCCTCGGCACTGATTGCCGCCAACAGTGCATCGTCATAACCCTGGATCTGGTCTTGCTTGCTGAACATCGCGGTTCTCCCAGCGGCGGCGCGGCGCCTGAATGATCGACAGGGCCTTGAACTGCCCTTTGGCCACGATGGTATGGCTGACGCCGACAGCCCAGATGCCTGCGCGCGCCACACAAAGGCGCGTTTACGACATGGGTTAACGGGGAGCGGGATTTGCGCGGCTCTGCGCGCCGCAGACTGTCGGTCCTGAGCCCGCCGCGAATCCTCGGCACGCCGCAACACCTCAGCCCAATGGGCACGGGGACTGTCAAAACTGACAGTATTCAAATAGCAATGACGGGCTTACTTTTGAGCCAACGGAACGGCTGACAGCCACTCACTCAAGGGAATGATCATGGGCACAATCGCAAGGTCGCATACGCTAACTCCGCAGTTATGGAAAAAGCTAAGGGGGAAAAACGTCTGTCGGCAGGGACCCGCTACGGAGCTGCTGCTCTTTCTGACTCAAGGCGTGTTTCATACGGTGGATATAGAAGGCTCGGTCAAACTGAGGATTATTCGGGAACTGAGCGAGTCTGAGGCGCTGCTTGCCGTCTACGTCGAAGATTCGGATGTAGTTCTTTCGTCCACTGTTTCAGTGAGTGACGCCAGGCTTTATGCCACCCCCCAAGACATCGTTCACCAGGACGGCGGTTACTATTCGGTCATTCTCAAGATCATTTCCTATCCGAACGCTGAGCTGGTCGCCGACATCTATCTATGGGAAATACCACCCATCGCGGCACCGCAGTCTGTCGAATCGGATCTTGCGCTGTACCTTCCCAAAGGCTCGACTTTTCACGCAAGCCCCTCTGAAGAAGACATTGTGATGGACAGGACTTTCAGAGTGTCTGAAGACCGCCAAGTCTCGGTCAACATTCGCACCGTGGAAGGGCGCAGCTACTCAACAACCGTCACGGAAGCCGAAGCAATCCGATGTGCCGCGCCCGGTGATTACTATGTAGAAAGCGGATCCAACGAGCTGTCGATCGTCTATGGCATCACCACTCGTCCCGAATCAGCGTCATTGCCGATCCTCAAGCGTATGCCGCTGGCGGATGTGCCGAGGTCAGGTCATGACCTCGGCAAATGAGTGACGACATTCAGGCTTTTTGCGTAACCAATCCGTCAGCCCGGAACATGCTGCGAATACCCCGCACGGCCTGACGGATGCGATCCTGATTCTCGATCAGCGCAAAGCGAACGTGGTCATCGCCATATTCACCAAAACCGACACCAGGCGAAACGCAGACTTTGGCCTCGGCGAGCAGTTTCTTGGCGAATTCCAGCGATCCCAGGTGTGCGTAAGCCTCGGGTATCTTGGCCCAGACGTACATCGACGCTTTCGGGTTTTCGACCATCCAGCCCAGTTCGTGCAGGCCTTTAACCAGCACGTTACGGCGCTGGCGGTACTGCTCGGCGATGTCGAGCACGCATTGCTGATCACCTTCCAGCGCGGCGATGGCGGCCACTTGCAGCGGCGTGAACGTGCCGTAGTCGTGGTAGCTCTTGATCCGCGCCAGGGCGTTGACCAGCTCGGGGTTGCCGACCATGAAGCCGATGCGCCAGCCCGCCATGTTGTAACTCTTGGACAGGGTGAAGAATTCGACGGCGATGTCCTTGGCGCCCGGCACCTGCATGATCGACGGAGCTTTCCAGCCGTCGTAGACGATGTCGGCGTAGGCCAGGTCGTGAACCACCAGCACGTCGTACTGTTTGGCGAGGGCAACGACGCGCTCGAAGAAGTCCAGCTCAACGCATTGAGCGGTCGGGTTGGACGGGAAACCCAGGATCATCATTTTCGGCTTGGGGATCGAACCGCGAATGGCTTTTTCCAGTTCAGCGAAAAAGTCCACGCCTGGCACCAGTGGCACGGAGCGCACCTGAGCGCCGGCGATAACGGCACCATAGATGTGAATCGGGTAACTGGGGTTCGGCACCAGAACGGTGTCGCCCTGATCCAGCGTGGCGAGCATCAAATGCGCCAGGCCCTCTTTGGAGCCGATGGTGACGATAGCTTCGTCTTCGGGATCGATGTCCACGTCGTAGCGTTTTTTGTACCAGCTGGAAATCGCCCGACGCAGACGCGGGATGCCACGCGAAGTCGAGTAACCGTGAGTGTCTTCACGTTGGGCGACGGTGACCAGTTTCTCGACAATGTGCGGCGGCGTTGCCCCATCGGGGTTGCCCATGCTCAGGTCGATGATGTCCTCACCACGACGACGCGCAGCCATTTTCAGCTCGGCGGTGATGTTGAACACGTAAGGGGGGAGTCGATCGATGCGCGCGAAACGGCGCGGCGAACCTTGGTCTGCCATGGAAACCTCTGAAGACGTAAGCGCCCGGAACCGTCCGAGCGACGCTGGCCACTGCGGTGGCCTGAGGCGGAAGATACGGGCGGGGACGGCGGTTTGTCTACAGCGAAACCGCGAAATCGACGGCGCTCTCACAGGCCTCTTCCCGGCTGAAGCCGGTCCCACTGAAGATATGCGCGCGGTCAGTAGGACCGGCTTTAGCCGGGCAGGCGTCGGAGGTCGGAACGCAAAACCAAGGGCATACACGCTGAATACCTGTCTGCCACATCACCGTCATTCGATGATCTGCCGCAGTCCAAACAACAGCAAAAAATGCACTGGATAAATCAGGTACGCCCACCGCCGCATCGGCCACACTCCGAATGCCGGGCGCCCGCGCAGAATCGCTAACCCCAACAGTGGCGCCAGCAAACAGGCCACCAGCGCGCCGATGGAAATCGGGTCGCCCCATAGCATGCCGTCGATAATCTTCGGCCACTCGTTGCTCAATAAACAGACGATCCCCGGCACAATCGCCAGCCATATGGAAGTGCGCAGCACGAGCACAAACGCCAGAGGCAGCAACACCCCGTACATGCCGAACATCAATTGCGACCCAAACAGAACACCCATCGCCAGGGCAGCGATACCCAAGACCCTCGCCGGCCATGAGCGACTCAATCCACCCTGCGCGACCAGCAAACCCAAAGCCAGCGTAGGCAGCACATTGAGCGTGGTGACCTCACCGGCCATGTAAATCCGGTATGGCAGCTCCGCGACCACGGAAAACACCGCCAGCCACGTCAGGTATTTCCACTTGATCGAAGCCTCCACATCGTGCCGGCCAGTACGTACGACATTGACCGCGATCGCCAGGCAAAACCACGGGAACGCCAGACGCCCCGGCACGTACAGCCAATTGGCGTGCCAGCCGACGTAGCGCAGGTGATCCACCACCATGCTCAGCATCGCCAGCCACTTGAGCAGGTCCAGCGCGCGATTCCGCCCGGGTGTGGTCATTGATTTCGGTTCGCTCATATTGCTTCGCTGTCTGGCTGAATTTTCTGACGCAAGAATGCATGACCAAACCGATCAACTTTGGTTACAGTCGCAGCCTTCGATTACAGGGAACCGGCCATGTCAGACCAAAGCCAGCAGTTTGCCAGCGACAACTATTCGGGAATCTGCCCGGAAGCGTGGGCGGCCATGGAGCAAGCCAACCACGGGCACCAGCGTGCCTATGGCGACGACCAGTGGACAGCGCGCGCGGCCGATCAATTCCGTCAGTTGTTCGAAACAGACTGCGAGGTGTTTTTTGCCTTCAACGGCACGGCGGCCAACTCCCTGGCGCTGTCCTCGCTCTGCCAGAGTTACCACAGCGTCATCTGCTCGGAAACCGCCCACGTCGAAACGGACGAATGCGGCGCACCGGAATTCTTCTCCAACGGCTCCAAACTGCTGACCGCACGCAGCGAGAACGGCAAGCTGACGCCTGATTCCATCCGGGAAGTCGCGCTCAAACGCGCCGATATCCACTATCCAAAACCCCGCGTCGTCACGCTGACCCAGGCCACGGAAGTGGGCAGTGTGTATCAGCCGGAAGAGCTCAAAGCCATCAGCGAGACCTGCAAGGAGCTGGGCCTGAACCTGCACATGGACGGCGCCCGCTTTGCCAATGCCTGTGCGTTTCTCGGTTGCTCGCCTGCCGAGCTGACCTGGAAGGCTGGCGTTGACGTACTGTGCTTCGGCGGCACCAAAAACGGCATGGCAGTGGGCGAGGCGATTCTGTTCTTCAACCACAAGCTCGCTGAAGACTTCGACTACCGCTGCAAGCAGGCCGGTCAACTGGCCTCGAAGATGCGCTTCTTGTCAGCGCCTTGGGTGGGTTTGCTGGAAAACGACGCCTGGCTCAAGCACGCACGCCACGCCAACAGCTGCGCACAGTTGCTGGCGGATCTGGTGAAAGATATTCCGGGCGTTGAATTAATGTTTCCGGTGCAGGCCAACGGCGTGTTCCTGCAACTGTCGGAAGCGGCCATTGCTGCGTTGACCGCGAGGGGCTGGCGCTTCTACACCTTCATCGGCAATGGCGGCGCGCGCTTCATGTGCTCGTGGGACACCGAAGAGGCCCGAGTGCGGGAACTGGCAGCGGACATTCGGTTGGTGATGGGGAGCTGAAAGCGGCTTACTCTTCACTGGTAGGTGCAGCCCATCCGCAGCCTGCAGATGGACTGAACCGGTGCCTCACCCCTGAGCAATAACCTTCTCGATCACCTCGACCGTAGCGCTGACCTTGTCTTCATAACGGCTAAGCGCTTCGGCGTGTTGCTGCTTGAGTTCGATCTGCTTCGAGCACAGATTCAGCGCCGCCAGCACCAGCAGACGATCGCCGATCAGCGTCGGGTAACTGCGCTTGGTTTCGAACAATGCCGACTTCAGCATCGACACGGCATCCATCAGGGTCTGCTCTTGGCCGGCAGGTGCCTTGATCGTGTAGTCGTTGCCAAGGATGGAAATAACCTTGGCGCCGTCCTGATCCGTGATCATGCGTCAACCGCGCTGGCACTGGTGGCGCGGTCAACCAGCGCCTGAATGCGCGCAGCCGTCGCACCCTGTTTCTCTTCTTGCTCCATCAGACTCAACTGCAGACTGTCGTTGTCATCCCTGGCTTGCTTCAACTCTTCGGCGAGTCGCGCGTTCGTGTTCTGCAGCTCCTGATTGTGCTGTACCAGGTCACTGACGAGCTTTTCCAACTGGCTTAGGGATGCTTCCAACATTTTGATATCTCAGGCAAATTTCAAAGGGCGCGTACGATAAAGAAAAGTCACTTTAGCTACCAGTGAAATCAGGGCATCCAAGCCGCTACACCGACCAACAAGCATCTCTACCACTCTATTCCGCAAACGCATAACGGCCCTGATTGACTACGTTTTTACGGTCTTGTTCCTGCTGTTCGTCAGATCACCCGGCTGCGACATAACCGCACAGCGTAGACCAGTGGCATCAAGTCCCCACAGGGCCGACCGATAACCCATGCATCTCTGACACTTCTATCTCTCGCCTCGCATGGATCGCGGCCGCCCTGGAACCGTAATGTCCCTACGTAATTTGAATATCGCGCCCCGCGCCTTTCTCGGCTTCTCCGTCATTGGCCTGCTGATGCTGATTCTGGGCGTCTTTGCCCTGTCGCAGATGAACAAGATCAATACCGCCAACGTTGCCATGGCCAGCAAAAGCATGCCGAGCATCAAGGCGCTGGATAAATTGACCGAAGGCAGCATTCGCCTGCGTGTTCTGTCCTATCGCCTGATGCTCAACCGCGATCCCGACACACTGCAGAAAACCACTGAATTGTTTGCCATGCGCAACAAGCAGATCGACGATGCCCGGGCCATCTACGTCAAGCTGATTTCCGAGCCAGCGGAGCAGTCGGCCTACGACCAGTACGTCCAGTTGCTCAATGACTATCGCCAACTGGAAAGCCGCATGAAGTCGCTGAGTCAGGCCAACGACATGACCGAGCTGACCCGCCTGCTCAGCGCCGATCTGCAGACCAACTCGGACCAGATGAACGTGGTGCTGGCCAAGCTGATTGAGATGAACACCCAACAGGTCAATGAAGCCAGTGCGACGGCCACTCAACAGTACTCGACGGCTTTCACGATGGTCGTCACGCTGCTGATCATTGCCACCGTGCTGACCTTGCTGTTCGCCTGGCTGCTGACCAACAGCATCACCCGCCCTATCGCATCGGCATTGAACGCTGCCGAGGACATTGCCGAAGGCGACCTGACGCGCACCATCACGGTGGACGGTACTGACGAAGCGGGCCGCTTGCTGGCCGCAATGTTGAAGATGCAGTCCAGGCTGCGTGACACCCTGCAGCGCATTTCCGGTTCGGCGACCCAGCTTGCTTCAGCAGCCGAAGAGCTGAACGCAGTCACTGACGAAAGCGCGCGCGGCCTGTCCCAGCAGAACAACGAAATCGAACAGGCCGCCACTGCGGTCAACCAGATGACCAGTGCAGTGGAAGAAGTCGCACGCAACGCGGTGAGCACCTCGGAAGCGTCGAAAAATGCCACCACGTCCGCCAGCGATGGCCGTGACCTGGTGCAGGAAACCGTCAGCGCCATCGAACGCATGAGCACTGACGTGCAGAGCACATCCACGCTGATCGGCAATCTGGCGGACGAGTCCCGTGACATCGGCAAGGTGCTGGATGTGATTCGCGGCCTGGCGGATCAGACCAACCTGCTGGCCCTCAACGCCGCCATCGAAGCTGCCCGCGCGGGTGAAGCCGGTCGCGGATTTGCGGTGGTCGCCGACGAAGTTCGCGCCCTCGCCCACCGCACCCAGCAATCGACCAGCGAAATCGAGCGTATGATCGGCAGCATTCAGGGCGGCACCGAACAGGCCGTGAACTCCATGCGCAGCAGCACCGAGCGTGCGGAATCCACCCTGAACATCGCCAAAGGCGCCGGCCTTGCGCTGGACACCATTAACAGCGCCGTTGTGGAAATCAACGAACGCAACCTGGTCATCGCCAGCGCGGCGGAAGAGCAGGCCCAAGTCGCACGGGAAGTGGACCGCAACCTGGTCAACATCCGCGACCTGTCGACTCAGTCCGCCACCGGCGCCAATCAGACCAGCGCAGCGAGCAACGAGCTGTCGCGTCTGGCTGTGGATTTGAACGGGATGGTTGCGCGCTTCAAAGTTTAAAAGACGTTACAGAGCCGACTCGAAACCGGGTCGGCTCATCAAGACGCGGGGAGAGTTCGACGCCCGCGTCAGACCTCAATACTCAATCCGCACATCCCCCTTCGGCACGCTGCAGCACGCCAGGATGTAGCCTTCGTCCACGTCGTCATCGGTGATGCCGCCGTTGTGCTCCATCTCGACCTCCCCGCTCAGTTTCATCACCTTGCACGTCCCGCAGATGCCCATCCCGCACGCTTTGGGAATCATCAGGCCGAGCTTGGCAGCCGCTGCATGGACGGTTTCCCCAGGTGCTACGCGGATGCTCTTGCCGGTATCAGTGAATTCAACCTGATTTAATTCAGCAACATCCAGATCCGGCGCATCGGCGGCCTGTTCGGCGTGCTCCACGGCGTCGGCGCGGGCTTCCGGTGGCGTCGCTCCGAAGGATTCTTCGTGGTACTGCGCCATGTTGAAACCGTTGGCTTCAAGCAACCGCTTCACCGCACTCATGTACGGCGTCGGTCCGCAGCAGAACACTTCCCGCTCCATGAAATCCGGTGCCATCAGTTCGAGCATCTTCTGACTCAGATAACCGCGATAACCCGCCCACGGCTCACCCAGCCCGTGCTTTTCACAAACGATGTGCAGGGCGAAGTTATTGATTCGCGACGCCATCTGTTCCAGCTCGCGGTGGTAGATGATGTCCTTGGGCGAGCGCGAACTGTGCACGAAGACCATGTCGACGTTGGCGTTGGTGTCGTAGTACCAGCGCGCCATGGACATGACCGGCGTGATGCCGACGCCGCCGCTGAGGTAGAGGATTTTCGGATTGGGGAAGTCGATGGCGTTGAACAGACCCACCGGGCCGTGCACCGCCAGCTCCTGACCTTCGTGCAACGTGTCATGCAGCCAGTTTGAAACCTTGCCGCCGGGCACGCGCTTGATGGTAATGGAGAAGCTGTACGGCACCGAGGGTGAACTGGAGATGGTGTACGAGCGCATGATCGGCGCGCCGTCGATTTCCAGCTCCAGGGTGACGAACTGGCCGGGCTTGAAGAAGAACAGAATCGGCTGATCGGCCATGAAGCAGAACGTGCGCACGTCCCAGGTTTCCTGGATCACTTTGACGACCCGCACCAGATGGCGGCCGTTGGCCCACGTCTGGGTATTGACCGGGCTGAGGAAACTCTGGGACATACTCACTCTCCACGGCCGACGGTCGGCCTCTTATGGTGGCGATTCTGCGTAACGCGCGAGCCGCCTATTTACCTATCAGCGACATTCACATACTTATGGCGACCAGCCCCGGTCTATAGGGGTCGGGCCGTCGGAAACGGATTCGGCCATGTCGCCCATGGATAAGGTTCAGGTCGCGCCCGGCTCCACACTCGCCATCAATTCATTACAGATTCTTTATCCATCGGCCTGAGCGTCAGAAATCACTGCCGCCTCGCGTGCTTCGCTACACACCCACCGTATCAGCCACATTCGTAGACTGCGCAAAGCGCGGCCTGAGGACTTGAAAGATGGACGTCACCGCAACTCTGAGCTTGGGCGATCCGCTGGAACCTGCGCGCAAGGCGACTGCCGAGATGCTGCATACCCGAGAGCGGACTTACTCGCTGCCGCAGCCTTTCTACAGCGATGAGCGGCTGTTTGAAATCGACATGCAGGAAATCTTTCAGAAAGAGTGGCTGATCGCGGGCATGACCTGCGAAGTGCCGGCGAAGGGCAACTTCCTCACCCTTCAAATTGGCAAGAACCCGATCCTGGTCGTGCGCGCGCCGGACGGATCGATCAATGCATTCCATAACGTCTGCCGCCACCGCGGCTCTCGCCTGTGCACCAAGGAAAAAGGCAAGGTCGCCAAGCTGGTTTGCCCTTACCACCAGTGGACGTACGAACTCGACGGTCGCCTGCTGTACGCGGGGACCGAGATGGGTGCGGACTTCGACATGAAGCAGTTCGGCCTCAAGCCGGTGCACTGCAAGGTCGCGGGCGGGTACATCTTCATCAGCATGGCGAGCAATCCACCTGCCATCGACGCGTTCCTGCAGACGCTGAACCACTACATGGAACCGTACGACATGGAAAACACCAAGGTGGCGGTGCAAACCACCTTGATTGAAAAAGCCAACTGGAAGCTGGTGCTGGAAAACAACCGCGAGTGCTACCACTGCAATGCGTCGCACCCCGAACTGCTGAACACCTTGCTGGAGTGGGACGACGTCACTGACCCGCGCGCCGACCAGGCCTTCAAGGACCACGTTGCTGCATCCGCCGCCGCCTGGGAAGCGGAAAAGATTCCCTTCGCCCACGCCAGCTTTGGCCTGCGCAACCGCATCGTGCGCATGCCGCTGCTCAAAGGCACTGTTTCGATGACGATGGACGGCAAGCAGGGCAGCAAAAAACTGATGGGCCGCATCCAGAACCCGGACCTGGGCTCGATGCGCATCCTGCACCTGCCTCACTCCTGGAACCACTGCATGGGCGACCACGTAATCGTGTTCACCGTGTGGCCGGTCAGCGCACAGGAGACCATGGTCACCACCAAATGGCTGGTGCACAAGGATGCCGTCGAAGGCGTGGACTACGACGTCGCGCGCCTGCGTGAAGTCTGGGACGCCACCAACGACCAGGACCGCCGTCTCGCCGAAGAAAACCAGCGCGGTATCAACTCCGTTGCTTACCAGCCGGGGCCGTATTCGAAGACCTACGAGTTCGGCGTGGTGAACTTCATCGACTGGTACAGCGCCAAATTGCTGGAAAACATGGGCGCGGAACCGGCTTCGTATTTGAAGGGCGTGGCGGTTAACCACGAGTAGGGTTTTACCTGTCGGATTTGGACTGACACCTTCGCGGGCAACCGCGTTTCTACAGACATTCGAGCTGTAGGAGCGCGCTTGCCCGCGCTGCGTTTTGGGTGATCGATCAGGAGTTTTAGGAAGGCTCAGCAGGGCATCCGCATCTCCTGTGATTAACCGCTGGGGCAGAAACGGCTCTTTTCTGGCGTCCAGCAGAGATTCCACTTGTATATCTGCCATGTGGAGGCGCGATCCTAAAAACTTCATTTCCTACGAAAAAACCTGCCTTAATTCAGGACCTTATCAATATTGACCTACGACACTGCTGAATCTTCCTACGAAACGATCAGAGATTTAAAGCCGCGTACGAACTTGAACGTTTTTGAACGAATGTTATTAATACATCACTCACGGCAAATGACGTGAGCACTGCAAAACCCCTTATGTAAACTTATGGAGTAATAGACATGGGACGTAAACGCTCAGAAATTTCGATGATGCCTTTTAATCAAAGTGAAAATGCAATGGGAGCTCTTTTGCCAGTTGAGGCGCAGTTTTACTCACAGGGTTGATTAAAAAACCGTAAAGCAGGTTTGGGGTTAATACCCCAAGCCTGTTCAAGGAGCATCGCCAATGATTGAACGTGAATTCCCCGTATCGACCTCAGAGCAGAAGATCCGTGAGGCGATATTTTCTTTATCTCTTATACCGTCAGTGAAATACATAGACTCATCAAAATCGGTTGCAACCTGCACACTCATTGATGACAGCGGCGCGGCAGTGGCCGAAGGCGCAGGCAAGGGTCAGCATTGCCAATTAGGTGCGTTGGCAGAAAGTATTGAGCACTACGCGTTGGAACACTGTTCATCCAAGGGCCTGGTTACACGCCGTATCAACGAAGTACGTCACCAGGCATCCATTAAGCTTGATGGCGTCCTCGCTAACTTGCCCGATAGCGAGGCACCGATAGACTGCGTCGAATTCAAAGATATCTTGAATAGCCGTCTCATCACTGTCCCCGCTATCATGCAACTTCCAGACGAAGCTCTGGTGGAACACAATACCTCGTTAACCGAAATCGCGTACCTAAGCCGCTACTCGACAAACTCGGGGATTGCCTTCGGCTGCTCGGAAAGTGAAGCAATCCTTCATGGACTCAACGAAGTGCTTGAGCGGCACATGCTGTCTAAAATTCTCATGTCCCTCTGCGGCCAATACGATCCCATTCTGCTGCGGTCAGTTGACGCGGCCCCAATGAGAGAAGTATTTCCCGATGGCTCGAGATTTCGCACCCTAGCCGCTCGCATGAAGATACTCATTACCCAAACAATTCAGGGCGTATATTTCGCTATGGCTATTCCCAAGCGACCTGACGGCAGATACGTAATCTGCCCGCTTGGCAGCGGATGCTCTGTAGACCCGCGAATCGCCATTGAACGCGCCGCTACTGAACTTCATCAGACCATGGCGCTATATGATGAAGTTGAGAAAGCTACTGACCATAGTGCCATCGCGTTAGCTAGCTTCTCATCCACCTTACGGCCGTTGATAAATCTTGAGGTACTCCGGAACACCGAGCTCAGCTGCAGACGTTTAGACCCACCGAAGCGTTTATCTGTGCAGGAGCAAGTAGAGTTCATCCTTGAGAGGTTTGCAGCAACTGGTTTACATGCGTTCAAAAGAACGCTGCTGGATTTCGAAAACGGGTGTGTCGTGGCGCAGGTTTATGTACCTGGACTGGAGCGATTCAACCTAATAAGGGCAGGTATTCCAGTGGTACCCCAACATCTTCTCCACGCGAATAAGTGCTATCCATGAGGTAAACCTTCGGAT
This sequence comes from Pseudomonas sp. GW821-FHT02H06, assembly GCF_059421525.1. Lineage (NCBI taxonomy): Bacteria > Pseudomonadati > Pseudomonadota > Gammaproteobacteria > Pseudomonadales > Pseudomonadaceae > Pseudomonas > Pseudomonas sp. GW821-FHT02H06. The sequence goes on along the minus strand of NZ_JBWKVD010000013.1, from coordinate 14,895 downwards.
GATAGATTTTATCAGTGAAACACTAAGCTCCAGGAAAAGACTGTTCATAAGCGCCACCGCACTTACCGTTCTATTGAAGCTGTCCACCCTAGCGCCAGCCCTATTGCTGGGGAAGATTATTGATAACCTCTCTGTCGCAGAAGATGTCGCTTCACTCACACTTAGCGATTTACTGATTGTTCTTTGTGGCGCTGTGCTGCTGCAGTCCGTGTTGCACCCGCTTCAGACTTATCAACTGGTGAAGCTCGTGCAGACAACCTTGGCAGACCTCTCCACCGAATGGTCTGAAAAAATACTGGGCAAAGAGTTTGAGCAATTTTCGTCCCTACGGATTGGCGGCCTCATCAAATCCGTGGAGCGAGGAATAACTGCCCACGAGAAGTTTCTGATTTTTTTCATCACATCAGGGTTCCCGCTGCTGATTGAACTGGCTTTGATCGCGATCATCTTTGCCTACTTGGGCGGCGCACTGATGTTCACCACCCTGCTGGGTATTTCTGTTGGCTACATACTGCTATACCACCAGCTGATCTGCTGGCGGCGTCCTTATCTGGTTGCCGTCAATGATGAAGAAGACAGGGTGTCGTCCAAGCTATTCGAAACCCTGCAAGCCGGCAAAATCCTGAAGCTCGAACAGGCTTGCGGCCTCGCCATGAAGCCGCTTCGTCAGAGTTACACGGAGTACGCACACGCGGCAACACGAGTGGCAAGTACCGGTGCTGTTCTCAGCTCGATCAAAGTGTTGTACATCGGGCTGTCCACGGCCGGGCTGCTTGCCTGGGGCGTCAGTGATCAGGCTTCCCTATCCCCACGTTTGTCTGTTGGGGAGCTGGTCGCGGTATTTTCGCTGGCGGGCATGTTTCTCAGTAATTGCAGCGCTTTGGCAGAGGCCTATCGGGCACTGGATCAGTTTTCGGTAGACAGACAGAGGCTTCTGCAAATCTTGTCACTGGAGGATCTTGTAGAGGTACCGCAAGAACCTTTACCTGAACCTTTATCAAGACTGGAATTGGTCGCAGTTGCTCAGGTAACGAACTTTAAGCTCCATTTCACGCCTGACCAATCCGTTGCGATCATCGGGCCCAGTGGTGCCGGCAAAAGCACGCTTTTAGACACGATGGCCGGAACGCTGAAAACACTCCGCCACGCCCTTTCCATAAACGGCAGGACATTACGAGGGTGCGACATTCAGACGTATCTGGATCGGGTTCGCTACTGTCCTCAAGACCCAGTGTTTCTTGAAGGCACATTCAAACACTCTGTGCTCTTTGATCAACCCATGTCAGACCACCTCCCCCGAATCCTTGACGATCTTGGCGTGGCACACCTGGCCGCCTACCGATCAATAGCTGAAGGCGCAGTCAACATTTCCGGAGGCGAAGCAAAGCGACTTTCACTGCTCCGGCTAATCAATCGCCCTGGAGATTTCAACTTGTTCGACGAGCCAACATCGGCTCTGGATCAGGAAACTGCCTTGGGTGTGTGGAGCACTCTGTTCGAGCACTTCCATAAAAGGGGGCTGGTGTGCGCTACCCACGACATGACTGCGCTGTCCCGTTTTGATCGTGTGATTGTGTTGAAAAACGGCGAGGTCATTGCAGACGGCCCCTGGAGCGAATTGCAAAACGACGGGGTCGTTGCGCAGGCGCTGGCGTAGATACGAGGCTGTTGAACCAAACGGCGAGGCTCCTCACCTCCGTGCCGATTGAGGAGATTTACAACGCCATCAGGTTTGAGGATTTGGGGGTATTAGCCCGATTCAATGCCGCTTCGTCATTATTGAGCGGGAATCGTTGATCATTTTTTGAGCATATCGCTCAACGCGCCGGATTCAGGGGCCCATCCCTGACCGCGAACATGTTATCCACAGAAGCACCAACAGCCTATGTGCGTAAGTCTCCCCATCGCTGTGGAAAAGCGTGCAATGGGCGTGATGATGACGGTCAGAGACGCAAACGGACGCGCTAGAGCTGTTATTGGTTAAAATTTGGCCACCATTCCACAGGCCACGGATTACAGGGGCTACAGCGGATCACAAACATCTTATCCACACGCCCGCACACAGAGAATGTGGGTAAGAACACGGACCGCGAGGCCTGGCTTGTGGAAAACACCTATAAGAATCCGCGGGATAGAGCGATCAAAAATTGACCACCTGCCTGAAAGCCACAGTCAACATGGTCTGTAGCAATGGCCGAACAGTTTATCCACAGGCGGATCAACAGCGATTGTGGGTATATGTACATGGACGTTTGGGCCGGTACGTTTAGGAAGCGTCTGACATCCAAGTCCCGGACCGCTCGCTACACTCAGCGCACATCAACCGTCAGCAGGGAATACGCTCATGCATCACTGGACACCGTTCTCACGCAAAGTCGTCATCGAGGCGAACAACAGGCTATCCAAACGTAAGCAAGGAGCCTCGTTCGCTCTGCCCAAAGAATTATTGGGCATTATCAGCTTTAAACCTAAGACTACGGAAGAAATCAGGGAAGCATTCCGATCGGCCTCCCGCAGGCTCCGGCAGGAGTGATTTCATATGATCGAAGAGCGCTACAACTACATCTTCAGCGAGTTAGTAAGCGATGAGGACGACATACTCGGCCAACTGGCCTATTCGGTGTATAAACGTCAAAAAATCGAGTATATCCACGCGTTCAAAGAGAGAAACGGTACTGATCCGCTAGACTGCGATCTCGTTGCGTTCCACGACATCAGCAACAGCAGCTCGCAAATTGAAGCCTATCGAACCCAAGCGACCCGGCTGGCGACAAACTTCCTAGAGTCCTCACTGAGTACCGAAACGGAGGAGTTGGCAGCGTTTTACTCTTCAAGAGCCGCCAACGACATCCGAATGGCGCGGCCAGGGTTCTGGAAGGGGGCTGCGCAGAGCCTCGTTGGCTCGGGCTTGTTCACTTTACTCGTTGGGTGCCTCGTTTTCTTTGCATGGAGTTTGAAACAGGGACCACGTCAGGTCATTGAGCAGGTATTCGACGTTGTGATTGTAGATGCAGATTCCACAAGTCGAAAAATGCAGCCCGATACGCCTCAGTCGTGAACGGAGAAAAGGCGCCATTGTGGCGCCTTTCGGTGTTCAGCGAACCACCCCCTCCTCCACCAACAACTTCAAAATCGCCGCAGCCCCCTCCTGAGCAGTCACCCCTTTGAGCACCTGCCCACCGCCTCCGCTCGCTTTTGCCGTGGCGGCTTTCATACGATCAGCGCCGCTTTTCGCTTTGATGACCTTCAGGCGTTTTGGCCGAGGTTTCGCGGGCGTCAGCTCTGCGCCGGTGAACACTTCGTCGATGACCACCTCGATCTCTTCCACATCCAGCAGACCCCGTTGCGCCGGTCCGTAAGCGCTTTGCCGCGGTTTCGGGGCGGCGTTATCCACTGTTGCCAGGAACGGCAATCGGACCTTGAGTCGACGGCGCTGACCTCGAGGGAGCGCCTGCAGCACTTGGGCGCTGCCGTTGCTCATGGACTCGACCTCGGCCAGGCCCACCACCAGCGGCCAGCCGAGCGTTTCAGCCAGCAAATACGGGAGCATGCCGGAACCTTCGCCCGTCTCGGCCTGACTGCCGGTCAGTACCAGCTGCACGCCCGACTCGCGGATGTAATCCGTCAGCCCAGGCAACGCGTCCGCACCCGGCGGCTGAGCCAGCACATGAAGCTCATCCACGCCCATGCCCAGATAGCCACGTAATGCGGGTTCTTCGGCATCACCCGCATGCAACACGTGCAAGTTATCCCCAGCCAGTTGCAAACCCAGCTCAACGGCACGGGCATCCTGCTCGGCACGACGCTGCCGTCCCGACGTCGGGTGCGCACCGACGGAGACCAGGCTGATTACGTGCAGCGCACCTTTATCCACAGAGACCTCCATTTCAGGCTGCATCGCGCTTTGCCCCATCCCGGTAACTGTCGACCGCTTCAATCAGCGCTTCGAGAATGGCGGAGCTCTCTCCGATCACCGATAGATCGGCCCGCTTGATCATGTCGCAGGTCGGATCGAGGTTGATCGCCACGACCTTGTCGCAGGCACCAATGCCCTGCAAATGCTGGATCGCGCCGGAAATCCCTACCGCCACGTACACCCGGGCAGTGACCCAAGTGCCCGACGCACCGACTTGGCTATCCCGGGTCATGAAGCCATCGTCGACGGCCACACGGGAAGCGCCTTCAGTTGCGCCCAACGCGACGGCGGTGCGGTGAAACAACGACCAATCCTTGACCCCGTTACCACCCGAAAATATGAATTCAGCTTCGGACATGGGGATAAGTGCCGGATCGACCGCCACAGCGCCAAGGTCTTCGATGCGCGGCAAACTGCGCGCGACAGCTGTGGATAACTCGACGGGCAGTACTTCGTGCCGGGTCTCACTGACCGGTTCGGCGCATTCCGCCTGGGCGAGGATCAAGCGTGACACGGGACGCAACAGGTCTTGCGCACCAGCGCCTGCACGACCGATGCACTGTTCGCCAGCCACTTGCCAGACGCGTGTCGACGGCCGCTCTCCCAGACTTGCCGCAAAACGACGACCCAATTCTCCCCCGCCGTTTCGGCTGTCAGGCAGCAACCAGTGATGGGGGTCGAACTGGTTATCCACAGCCCGCAAACCTTGCACACGTTGCTCGGGGGAATAGCCAGTGAACGCATTGCCTTCCAATATCAACAGACGATCGACGCCAGCGGTGTCGAACGCCGTTTCTTTGTGCTCGCCAAAAATGACCGCCAGGACGGCGCCCTCGTTGCCCGCCAGCCCATGGGCCAAGCCCAGCAGGTCTCGGTCGTGGCTGCTCAAACGGCCACCGACCATGTCGGGCACCACAGCGATGTAGAAGGCTGGCGTCGCAATCCGATGCAGCGGCAATTGCACGTCCACCGATGCCGAGCGTTTGACCGCGCCGCCTTGCTGCGCCCCGCTTCGGTCGATGCGTTTGACGCCGTTGGGACCGATAAAGCCGATGCCATGCACATTTTTACGCAGCACCCCGTTGGGGCCCATCCAGCTGGTTTGCGCCGGTTGCATGGCGGCGTGCAGGGGATGCAGCCGGTTTCGTGCAATCCATTCAGCGCGTGGGTCACGGCGGATAATGTCGCTCATCAATGCGCCTCCGCAGGTTCACGTCGGGCCGCTGCCGGTTTTACAGGTGCGGTTTCCTCAAGCAGTGCATCAGCAACGAGTTCGGCGATGTCCTTGATCATCGGCCGCGGCTCGACCACGCCTTCAAGCATCGCGGTGCACTGTGGACAACCCACAGCCACCAGCTCGGCGCCGGTCTCGCGGATGTCATCCATGCGCATGTCAGGGATCCGCTGCTTGCCCGCAATGTCGGTGATCGGCGCGCCGCCACCGCCGCCGCAGCAACGTGAGCGGAAACCGGACCGCACCATTTCCTTGACCTCGATGCCCAGCGCACGCAGCACATCGCGCGGCGCCTGGTACTCGCCGTTGTAACGCCCGAGGTAGCAAGGATCGTGATAGGTGACGCTGGCGCCTTTGTGCGTACCCAGATGCAATGCGCCGTTGCCGATCAGCTCGGCAAGATATGTGCTGTGATGCTGTACGACGTAGTGACCGTCGAACGCACCGTATTCGTTTTTCAGAACATGAAAGCTGTGCGGGTCGCAGGTGACGATGCGCTTGAAGTCGTACTGGGCCAGCGTCTGAACATTGCGTCTGGCGAGCATCTGAAAGGTAGCTTCATCGCCCAGGCGACGGGCCACATCGCCGCTGTCGCGCTCTTCGAGACCCAGCACGGCAAAGTCGACCTTGGCGGCTTTCAGCACTTTGACGAAGGCGCGCAAGGTGCGCTGATTGCGCATGTCGAACGCGCCATCGCCGACCCAGAACAGCACGTCCACGGTTTTCTTGTGGCTCATGACGTCAAGGTTCAGGTCGGCCGCCCAGTTCATGCGTCCGCCCGGCGCGAAGCCGCCCGGGTTGTCCGTCGCGATGAGGTTTTCCAGGACCTCGGCGCCCTTGTTGGGGGTGGCGCCTTTTTCGAGGGTCAGATGCCGGCGCATGTCGACGATTGCGTCCACGTGCTCGATCATCATTGGGCATTCTTCCACGCAGGCCCGGCAGGTCGTGCACGACCATAGGGTGTCGGCGTCGACCAGCCCGTTGACGATGGGTTGATGGGGATTGCCGCCATGCTCGCCGATAGGCTTGCCCTGGCCGTCGAGCGACGGGTAAGGGCTGCCGGCGAAATGGGCATCGGTGCCACCCGCCAGCCCGACGACCATGTCTTGAATCAGTTTTTTCGGGTTCAGCGGCTGGCCGGCAGCGAAGGCCGGGCACGCGGCTTCACACTTGCCGCACTGCACGCACGCATCGAAACCCAGCAGCTGATTCCAGGTGAAGTCCTTGGGTTTTTCTACACCCAGCGGCGCGGTTTTGTCCGTCAGATCGAGGGGTTTCAGCCCCGTAGAGCGGCCACCGCCGAAGCGTTCCGGGCGGCGGTGCCACGCCAGGTGCAACGCGCCAGCGAAGGCGTGTTTCATTGGGCCGCCCCAGGTCATCCCGAGGAACAATTCGCACACACCCCACAGCACACCGATGCCCAGAATGCTCGCCAGCAACCAGCCACCGAAGTTCGCCGGCAGCACGCCCGCGACGGGCAGCGTGACGATAAAGAACGAACCCGAGAACGCCAGCAGGCTTTTCGGCAGGCGCATCCACGGGCCTTTCGACAACCGGCTTGGCGGTTGAAGACGACGCAGGTACATGAAGATTGCGCCCACAAACATCACCGCCGACATCAGCAACAGCGCGTAACCGAGGATGCGGTTATGCAAGCCGAAGCCGTGTACCAGAATCGCCAGGATGATCGACGCAACCGCGCCGCCCGCCGTGGCCACGTGGGTGTTGGCGATGTATTTGTCCCGCGCAACGACGTGGTGCAGATCGACCATGTAGCGCTTGGGCATCGCCAGCAATCCGCCGAGCAGGTCGACCTTGGCGGCACGCCCGTTGCGCCACAGGCTCACCCGCCGCAACGCGCCAAGGACCGCGAGGCCCAGGGCAGCGAAAAGCAGGATGGGAAGAAGGGTGTTTAACATGTGGAGCTCCCAAAGACTCAGGGTCTTGCACGTCGGGATGCCTGACTCGTTTCCCGTGAGGCGAGCTTGCTGGCGAAGCCCTGCTGACATTCAACATGGATGCCGACAGACCCGCCGCTTTCGCGAGCAAGCTCACTCCTACAGGGTTGTGTGCCGGCCGCTAGAAATCCTTGCACAGCCTGAGTGCGTCATAGATCGCCGCATGGGTATTGCGCTGTGCCACGCAATCGCCAATGCGGAACAGCAGATACCCGTCACCCGGCTGACTCAACGACGGCTGCGGCTGAATCGCGAACAGGGCGTCGATGTCGATCTGGCCTTTGTTGCGCGAACCTTCCTTCATCCCGTAGTAGAGCGCTTCGTCAGGACGCACGCCGTTCTCGACCACCACTTGATCGACTACCCGCTCCTCTTTGGCGCCGGTGTATTCGTTCTCCAGCACCGCGACCAGCTTGTCGCCCTCGCGGTAGACCTTTTCCAGCATCATGTCGCCGGTCATGATCACTTCTTTGGGGTACATGCTGCGGTAGTAGGTCGGGAACGACGTACCACCGATGGCAACGCCAGGCTTGATATCGTCAGTAACGATCTCGACCTGGCAGCCTTTGTCCGCCAGGAAGTCGGCCGTGGACATGCCGGTGAACTCGCAAATGGTGTCGTAGACCAGCACGTTCTTGCCCGGCGCAACTTTGCCGTCGAGGATGTCCCAACTGCTGACGACCAACCCTTCGGCCGCGCCCCAATGCTCGTTCTGCTCAATGAACGGATGACCGCCCACCGCCAGCACCACCACATCAGGCCGCAGGTCCATGATGGTCGCGATATCTGCCGCCGTGCCCAAACGCAGATCGACTTTCAAACGCGCCAGCTCCAGTTGGAACCAACGTGTGATGCCGGCAATCTGGTCGCGCTGCGGCGCTTTCGACGCCGTGGTGATCTGTCCGCCGATGGCGTCTTTCTTCTCGAACAAGGTCACGTCATGGCCCCGCTCGGCCGAGACGCGCGCCGCTTCCATCCCCGCGGGCCCTGCGCCGACGATCACCACCTTGCGCTTCACGCCGCTGGTCTTTTCGATGATGTGCGGCACGCCCATATATTCGCGGGACGTCGCGGCGTTCTGAATGCACAGCACATCCAAACCCTGGTACTGACGGTCGATGCAGTAGTTGGCACCGACGCACTGACGAATCTGATCGACCTGGCCCATTTTGATCTTGGTAATCAGGTGCGGGTCGGCGATGTGCGCGCGGGTCATGCCGACCATGTCGACGTAGCCGCCTTCGAGAATACGGGTCGCCTGATTCGGGTCCTTGATGTTCTGCGCGTGCAGCACTGGCGCCTTGACCACTTCCTTGATCCCGGCCGCCAAATGCAGGAATGGCTCCGGTGGATAACTCATGTTCGGGATGACATTGGCGAGGGTGTTGTGGGTATCGCACCCCGAACCCACGACCCCGATGAAGTCGATCATGCCGGTCTGGTCGTAATACTTGGCGATCTCTTTCATGTCCTCGTGGCTCAAGCCATCCGGGTGAAATTCGTCGCCGCAGATACGCAGGCCCACGCAGAAATCAGGCCCCACTTCCTTGCGCACTGCCTTGATCACTTCCAGGCCGAAACGCATGCGGTTCTCGAAGCTGCCGCCCCACTCATCGGTGCGCTTGTTGACCCGCGGGCTCCAGAACTGGTCAATCATGTGCTGGTGCACGGCGGACAACTCAACGCCGTCCAGACCACCGGCCTTGGCACGCGCCGCCGCGCTGGCGTAGTTGCCGATCACGCGCCAGATTTCTTCCGGCTCGATGGTCTTGCAGGTCGCGCGGTGTACCGGCTCGCGGATGCCCGAAGGCGACAGCAGCGTTGGCCAATGATCGCCGTCCCAGCGGGAGCGACGGCCCATGTGGGTAATCTGGATCATGATCTTGGCGCCGTGCTTGTGCATGGCGTCAGCGAGGTTCTGGAAGTGCGGAATGATCTTGTCGGTCGCCAGGTTGACCGATTTCCACCAGCCCTGCGGGCTGTCGATGGCCACGCTGGACGAGCCGCCGCAAATGGCCAGACCGATGCCGCCCTTGGCTTTCTCCTCGTAGTACTTCACGTAACGGTCGGTGGTCATGCCGCCGTCGGTGGCGTAGACCTCGGCGTGCGCGGTACTCAATACGCGGTTGCGTATGGTCAATTTACCGATCTGAATCGGTTGAAACATCGCTTCGAAAGCCATGACGGAAACCTCGACTTACAACGGCTTGACGACAAACAGGCCGTCGTCGTGGCCTTCTTCCGATCCGCCGTAAACCTGCTCGGCCACGGTGCGGATGTTGCTGCCGCTGGCTTCAAGGACTTGGTCCATGGCGCCGGCAAACCAACCGGTGAACATGTAATCGACCTTGCGCCCCACTTTGCCGTAGACGTAAACGAACGCCGAGTGCTCGAGCTTGACGCTGGCGGTGCCTTTTTCCAGATCGATGTCCTGAATCTTGAACAGGCCCCAACCGCGCTGGGACAGACGATTCATGTAGTGCTCGAACACCGCAACGCCTTCGATGCCATGGCATTCGGCTTCTTTCTCGCACCAGTGCCAGGCGGACTTGTAACCGGCCTTGTAGAGGATTTCGGCGTACGCCTCGGCGCCCAGCACTTCTTCGATGCCCATGTGGTTGTTGACGAAGAAATGGCGCGGCACGTACAGCATCGGCAGGGCGTCGGAGGTCCAGACACCGGTCTCGCTGTCGACTTCGATTGGCAATTGCGGGGCGATCTTGGCCATGGAAACTTAACTCCGGGAAATTCGTGTGGAAGCCCTCTCCGCGATGGGAGAGGGAAAAATTCTGTGTTCGGCGAGTGAATCCGGAGGCTTATTCGCCCCAGACATCGCCCAGGATGCGTACCCAGTTTTCGCCCATGATCTTGCGCACCACGCGCTCGGAGTGGCCGCGTTTAAGCAGGGTTTCGGTGAGGTTCGGGAATTCGCCGACGGTGCGGATGCCGAGCGGGTTGATGATCTTGCCGAAGTTGGTCAGGCGCCGGGCGTAGCCTTTGTCGTGGGTCAGGTATTCGAAAAATTCCTGGCCGTGGCCCTGGGTGAAGTCAGTGCCGATGCCGATGGCGTCTTCGCCGACGATGTTCATCACGTACTCGATGGCTTCGGCGTAATCGTCGATGGTCGAATCGATACCCTTGGCCAGAAACGGCGCAAACATGGTCACACCAACAAAGCCGCCGTGATCGGCGATGAACTTCAGCTCGGCGTCGGACTTATTGCGGGGGTGTTCTTTGAGACCCGAAGGCAGGCAGTGGGAGTAGGTGACAGGCTTTTTCGATTCGAGGATGACTTCCTCAGAAGTCTTCGATCCCACATGGGAGAGATCGCACATGACGCCGACGCGATTCATTTCCGCGACGATTTCACGCCCGAAACCCGACAGGCCGCCGTCGCGCTCATAGCAGCCGGTGCCCACCAGATTCTGGGTGTTGTAGCACATCTGCACGATGCCCACGCCCAGCTGTTTGAAAATCTCGACGTAGCCGATCTGATCCTCGTAAGCATGGGCATTCTGGAAGCCGAACAGGATGCCGGTCTTGCCCAGCTCCTTGGCTTTGCGGATGTCGGCCGTGTTGCGCACCTGAATCACCAGGTCGCTGTTTTCACGAATCAGTTTCTGGCTGGACGCGATGCTATTGACGGTCTGCTGAAAACCTTCCCACACCGAGACTGTGCAGTTGGCCATGGTCAGGCCGCCTTTGCGCATGTCTTCGAACAGCTCACGGTTCCATTTGGCAATGATCAACCCGTCAATGACGATGCTGTCGGCGTGTAATTCGGCTGGGCTCATCAGGCGGTCCCCTGGGGTTCTTTAATGGCCGGAAGGTCTGCCGGCGCTTTGGGGTCAGCATATGCCTGAGGGTCGGAGGAGCCGGGTGCAAAAACGACAGGGGAATTGCCGAAAGCGTCAAGAAACGACAAAGGGCATAGGCATGACGACGCAGCAGGTCCTCACGATGATGCAGGCATTCAGGCAGGGGGGCGCTCTGGGGCGGAATTCAGAAGTCGGGAAGATACGCCCAAACAAAAAAAACGAGGGTGACTAACGTCGTCAATGTGACTAGAGCCACCTGAGCCAACATCATGTATTTGAATTTTTTTGGGAATGTATCGACCTGCTCCAAGTCGATGGCGCCCAGTTTCAGGAACATTCGGGGCCGAAGGAACATCGCGCTTACGATGGCTAATTTTCTGATATCTCCTAGAAACCCGGTCCCGATCTGGAACAAACTAGAGTCCGTGACCGCTAAACAGTTATCCAGTGATTTATTGATCTTGTTTCGCAGATACAACGTTATCAACACCGTATACAACAGAGTGACTACGAAAAGGATACACATCGTCAAAACGATAAAGTCATGATCCGCAGAATGAATGGCGCCACCATGACGATAGTGTCCGCTTCTAATTATCATAATGACCTCCGGGCCGATCGCAAAAAAGCTGCCAGCTACTAATAGCTTCACGCACCCTGCAAATACAACCAAAATACTTATATGCTTACATTAATGATGCCACCCTTTGAAAATAGCTCTCACCAGCGTCGGCTGCTATTTCGGTGCCAATGGAGATATTCTTCAAAGCATATGAAGTCGTTAGAAATCATAAAAGTAGAGCCAGGCACGAAACACCAACATGGCCGTAAAAAAAATGATATTTAGAAAAAACGGCACCACGATCAATAGTTTCCATTTTTTTGGAAAGTCCACTACCTGCCGAACATCAATGACTCCTCGCTTGAGGAACAGCTTAGGGAAAATTAAGATACACGCCACAGTGCCTACCCTATAGACATCTCCGATAAATCCCAAGCCACCAAAAGTGGCCTTGATATCTACAATTATGGAACATCGAGAAAGACGGCTGTCCACCTCGTCCCTTACCCACCAGGTGATGAATAGCAGCACCAATAAGTTCAGGATTCCAGGGATCATTATCGAAGTTGCAACTAGGCCAGGTACGATATCTTTCATTGAGAGACCTCATAGAGTAACTCGCCCGTCATCTCGCCTCCCTTACCTCCTATCTCGCCCCCCAACCAACCCAATATCCCAGCAGTGATGACACCGCAGGCGAGTGCACCCGGACCTGTTGTAAGCCCCAACCCGGTAACGCAAATCACAGTAGCCACTCCCGCGCCGGCCGCAGCGCCCCCCAAATTACCAACCAGCTTACTCCCCTCAACATACTTCGCCTTCGTACACTCATCCTCCCGGCCCGTCGAGCAAGCCGTCTTGATATCAACCGCCGTCGAAGCTGTATCGAGAACTATCCCCACATAAGCTCCTCTTTTTATTAGCTTCGCCGCTTTGGCAATGCCGCTCGTTTTTTCGGCGTAGTGTCTGATCTCGCCAGTGTGCAGGTAGCTTTTAGTTGAGATCCCCAGCATTCGCCGGATTGAGCCTGTGTTCCGCAGTCCTGCTCCCAGACTAAGAAAGCCTTTCAGCAGCTTTTCGAGTTTGTCGAAAAGCTGGCGGCGTTTGGTATAGAACAGATTTCGTTCGATCAGGGTTCCCGAGGCCATGTGTTGCTTATGCAGGGCATCGATGCTGTCGAGCGTGGTCTTGATCTGCTCCAGATGCTTTTCCCAAGCGTCAGCAGCCATTCCGATACCGATTGAGGTATTGCCAAGTAGCCGCGTGATGAGTTCGTGGTTGGCCACGATGAAGTCGTCGCCTCCTGCGTCGTTATCGATGAGGCCCTGATGGGTCATCGTAGCAAGCCTCATGAGTTCGGCTTCTTCAGACGTACACGCAGAGGTTAGATCATCGGGGACGATGACGATTTCTCCCGCCGCTACGGTGGAATTGCGGATGTGGGCATTAAGCACATCGAATTTATCAGCCGCGCGGCGTCCCAAGGGCAGTTTTGCCTTGATAGAAAAATAGGTCTGCATCTGATCATTGATGAAGCTGTAAGGCCGCGACATAGACGACCCTCACGCGTAAATCGTGTTTTTGATACGGTCCCAGCCACCCGTCACGTTGCCGCCCCCACCACCATCGCTACGACGCTGCTGAACGTAGTTGGTTTTGATACGTCCGTAATCGAGCTGCACCACTTCGCGGGGCACGCCGTCGGTGGCACTGTGGCTGTAGTCAGAAATGATCACTTCCTCTAGCACGATCTCAAAGTACTTGAGCTTTTCGCCGCCAGCGCGGTGCACCGCGATGGTTACTTTTTTGAAATGCTGGCCTGCGCAGCTCGCTTGCATCAGTTTGGCGCTTGCCGAATCAAGGAACTTGGAAAAGTTGAATGTGGTGACAGTGGTCCGGCCCGACGAGGCGCCACCCGCCGAGGTTGCGGTCGCCGATGCGCTCTGATGGGTACCGAAGTTATAGCCGAGGATTTCAATCCAGTTCTTGTGTTGGTCGTCGAGGCTCTCACCCGGAATGCCGTCAAATTGGATAAATGCGTCGAGCGCCATGAGTTCTCTCCCTGAGTTGCTGGGTTATTTGCGTGTGCCGGTTAACGGCGCGGATTGGATCCTACCCAAAGAAACTCGCTACAAAAACCCTGATGGAAAATTTCAGACTTTTCCGTAGGACGGTTCTTTTACCCAGTGGAGATTCGACAAAACTCCTTTCTTGACGCATCAAAAGGCCAAGCATCGCGAGATAAAACGACTGGAAAAGTGTCGAAACCGTCAACAAGCGACGCCGGCTCACGGCGTCCAGACGGTCGCCGCATTTGATACCTGTTCATTGCCTCGCGCTTGGGCGAGAATCCAATCCATCTCTGACTCGGAAAGCCCTAATGAAAACCATGTTTCTGGCTCTGGCTCTATTCGCGACAGGCGCACACGCAGCAGCCACTCCGGCCGCCGACCCCTGTGAGGGCCTTGAAGAAGATCAGCAGACGCTTGAGTGCTCGGTATACACCCGCGATACGGCGGAGAAGTTGCTGACCGAGAATGTGCAGAACGTGCTTGAGCGTGTGCAGACGCAGTTCGGGGCGAATAAGGCCCAGGCCGAGGAATTCGCCACCAAACTCAAGGCCGCTCAGGAAGCCTGGAAAAAACTGCGTGACGCGGACTGCGCAGTGGAAGTGTTTCCCGCCAAACCGGGTACCAAGGAATTCAATATCGATCAGAACGATTGCCTGACCCGCGCCAGTGACGAACGATCGGAGTATCTGGACACCGTCGCGCAGTCTGAGTGATCCCGAATGCGCTACCCTGACGCCCTTCCCGAGCTCAAGGTAGGCACATGAACATCTGCGGCGTAGAAATCAAAGGCAGCGAGGCCATCTTCGCTGTCGCCACTCGCGCATCTGGCGCGCTCGAACACATCCCACTGCCGACCAAAAAGATCGCACTCGAAGACGACGATGAAGCCGTCAACGTGAAAGCGTTCGCCCGCCAGATCGAGGCGTTCGTGCGTGATAACGGCATTGGTCATATCGCGATCAAAAAGCGCAGCAAGAAAGGCGAATTCGCCGGCGGCCCGACGACCTTCAAGATCGAGACTATCTTTCAGCTGCTGGAAGAATGCGACGTCATCCTGCTGTCGCCCCAAACCATTAATGCTCAGATGAAGAAGCACAGCTTTGAACTGCCCGCAGCACTGAACAAGTATCAGCACGAGGCGTACAAAGCGGCGTGTTCGGCGTTGATGAAGACCAAGTAGAAAGGTCTGCACCCGATCGCTTGCTCGGTGGTGGGCCGGGGTTAAATCCGACTGTAGGACCGGCTTTAGCCGGGAAGGCTGTAGTGGTCAACTAATTCCGGACACCTCGATAGGTGGTTTCAAGGCCATCGTCCGTTCGTAAACGGTCGGTGGCA
>NZ_JBWKVD010000012.1:149981-160130 GCF_059421525.1 Pseudomonas sp. GW821-FHT02H06 | reverse complement strand
ACCCTTGGTTACTTGGGGTGCTTTTCCAAGTAACTCGCCGAAGGCGAAACCGAGGCCGTTAGGCCGACGCCCTTGATTTTGATCTTGATCTGCATAAGCCGCACCGTTAAACAAGCCGCTCTTGGACCAACGCATTGCGAACAACCACCAGCATCGACTCAATATTCTGATCCCAATCCACCGTCCCGCTGATCCGCAAACACTGCTGATGCAACCCCCGCACACTGAACAACTCCCCCGGCGCCACCACAATCCGCTGCTCCAGCAACCGATTGAACACCCGCGCCGTATCCACCCGATGCACACTCTCCAGCCAGAGCGAAGCACCACCCCGAGGACGCACAAACGCCACCTCATCCCCCAGATACGCCTCCACCCCGCTTGCCAACTCACCGACCCGCTGCTCAAGACAGCCACGCAACTCCCGCATGTGCCGATCAAGCTGCCCCGACGCATACAACCGCGCAATCGCCTTCTGCCGAACCGGCGGCAAACGGAACGAACGCAACACCCACTGCTGATGCAACAGCGCCCGCGAATGCCGGCTCAACAAATACCCGAACGGCGCCTCCAGCCCGATCATCTTGTCGAACGCACCCACCACCAACAGCCGCTCCGGATCAATCAAATCCCGAAACGGCGAACGGTCCTCCTCGAAACACAGGGCCCCATGGGTATCGTTCTCCAGCACCCACAACCCATGCAGATTCAACACCTCTGCCAACCGCGCCCGCTGCGCGGAAGGCATCAATTGCCCGCGAATCGGGTCCATCTGCGACGACACAATCGCCATCTTCACCGCTTCCCGCTGGATCACCGCGCTCAGCTCATCGACGTCGATTGCCCCCTGGGCGTCGGTGCAGACTTCAATCACCCGAATCCCGTACGTCTGCAGCGTGCGCAGGATGCTCCAGCCGCACGGCGACTCCACCAGCACGGCGCCGTCGCGCAGTTGCAGCGCTTCAATCACCGTCTTCAGCACGCCGGTCTTGTCCGGCCCGATAAACACGTTGTCCGGGTGCCAGCAATGCTCGGTGGACGAGGTGTAGTGGCCGGCCAGCGCCGTGTGCAACTCGACATCACCGAAGGGCTGAAATCGCGGGTCGGGCTGGCAGGGATAATGACGCATGAGGTCGCGCTCGACGCTCAACAGCGCGCCGTGAAGCGACAGCAACAGCGTCGGCTCATCGGCGCCGAAGACGAACATGTCCGGGCGCCGGGCGCTGGCATGAAAACGCGTGAACACGTCATCGCCTTCCAGCGGCATGTCGTTGCAGGGGTTGGGCAGCGCGAAATAACCGGACTTGGGCACGGCGCAGATGCGCCCTTCTTTTTCGAGCAGGCTATAGGCGTTTTTCACCGTGGAAATCGATACTCGCAGCCGTCGTGCCAGGAGGCGCAACGAGGGCAAGCGCACGGCCGGTCCGGCGGACAGTTCGTTGGTCAGCCTGAGCAGGTAGCGGTACACCATCTGATAGGCAAAGTCGGTCTTGTTGTTATTCATCGAACACCCCATCCGTGCGCCAGGCGCAGGGTCATTGAGAAAGCGCCCCGTCGACCACCCGAGGCTCAACGCAGCACGTCGCGTCAGTTCACCTCGCAGCGTTCAACGCCCCGAAATCAGTTCCGTGGTCAGGGCGCCGGTATGCGGATCGACCGTCGCCACCCGGCGCTTGTCGGGATCGCTGGCACGGACCCGGGCGATGATCGAACGGTCGTCGTTGAAGTCCACGTGGCGCTTGGCGTAAAGCGATTGCAGCCCCTTCAGGCTCAGGCCGCTGACTTCCACGAGCCAGTGCGGCACCAGGTCCGGGACGAGTTGCCCGGCGAGGGTCTTGTGCAGATCACTGAGCCCCACCAGCATGCCGGGGTGATAGCGACGCAGGAAATCCTCGAGCCGTGCGCCGGCGTCCACAAATGGCGAGAACAGCAGGCACACCCATTGGGTCTCGCCCAGGCCGAAAGCCTCCTGACCGTAGCCTTCGGCAAGCTGCCGGCGATCGTCGATTTTTTCCGGGCTGTCGTAGGCGGCCAGGGCTTGGGCGATCAATCGGGCAGGCATGCGTTTGCGGCGCATCACGGCCGCCGCCAGCTCCAGGTACTCGGCGATGCCATCGCTGTAGGCACGCCCTTCAATAAATTCGGCCTTGAGCCCGCGCAGATGGGCCATCAGCAGCGGATTGGCGCAGTCCGATTCACTGAAGCTGAACGCCAGGTCATCAAAGCGAAAGCCCAGAAAATCAGTGAGCAACCCCCAGTGTTCCTCCGTGCGAAAGCCGATGAGGTCCGCGGCGGTCAGCAAGGTCGGGGCAATGGTTCTGTTCGGGTAGACCGGGGGCCGGCAGCAGCCCGACGCTTCCGCCGACTCGCCGTACAGCTCCTCGTAATAGGCGCGCCCGACACTGTCGATGACGCTTAATGCCCCGCTGAAACCCAAGGTGTGCCAGGGCTCGATTTTCTGCCCGCCATGGCGCGCCAGACGCATGATCTACGTCGCGTATTGCTTCTGCTCCTTGAGCGAGTCGCCGCTGATGACCGCATTCACCCCGCCACCCCAACAAGCAGCGCGAACCATGAAGTCCGCCATGCCCAGGTAGCAGCTGTTGCAGAAGGTAGTCCGCGCATCGCCAGCCGTCAGATGCCCGCCCAGCAGCACGTCGGAGCGATTCTGCTCACGACCCGCGGTCGAAAAAGGCAAATCGGGCTCGAAAATCTGCACGTACTGGTGATCGATCACCAACAGCTCGACCCTCGGGTCGTCGTGCAGAAACAGCGCCGAATAACAGCGGTCGATGTTGCCCATCACCGCCGAAGTAATACCTGCATGGCGCATATTGGCGACCCGCAGCCTGAACGTTGCCGGCCCCCGTGCGGCGATGCTCAGTTGAGCGGCACGCAACATGGCCACGGTATAGGCGCTGTCCTTGCCGCCGCTGAATGCCACCAGCACTTTATAGCCGCCGATCCTGTCTATGCCGCCCGCAGCGACGATCAAACGCTGGATCAATAACTGAAGGGCGGTTCGTTCGTTGCGATTTAAATAACCCGAGAGGCGTTGCAGCACTTGCTGATAGACGTAGTTCATGGCTTGTTCGTGCATTGAACTCATGGCTTCAATACCCGACGACTGATCAGCACGGTAACACTGCTCCCTATTGCTGGCTTGATATCCATACATAAGGGAGTTCCGATAGTCATGAGTGCAGCGGGCCGGTTATCAGACAAAGCAGAGGGCGGCAGGTCAACAGGCATCGACTCGTTCCTTGAGCATGTAATTATTGAAACTATTATCGACGCATCCGAAACAATTACAAGCCAGCTACTGCCGACACGTGAAGGTTCTCTTTTCGACAAGTCCGAACAAGCATTAAACGAGGATGTTTAAATAAGGGTTTATTAAAACGAACAGTCCATTGATTCGAAAAGACTTATCAATCACACACACTTGGCGGATTGATCATTCAATTAAACATCCAATAAACAAAAAAGCCTTCCAGAACATTCGGGAAGGCTTGAGTGATACAACGTGACCCGTGACTGACAGGGCGGTTACCTGGAACCCGGTCTCCGACACCTCAATCCCGACGCCAGGTCAAAAGCGTCGAGCATTCAATGAGCGCGATGGTCTGCACTCAGGATGGATCAACCTCAACCACTACGCGACCGCCCACTGGGCAACCGTCCATCAAACGGTGCGCCTCGACCAGTTGATCGAAGGGGAACACCTTGGTGATCTGCGGCACCAGCATGCCATCTGCCGTCATCTGGTTGATGTCGCGCAATGCACGCTTGATCGCTTCTTCGTCCTGCTTGATGCCCAGTTCAGGCTTGCCGGTGAAGTTGCCAACGCAGTGGACAAAGAACTGAATGTTCTTCTGGAACGCTGCACACGCCGGGAATGGCGTCTGGTTGCCGCCTTGCAGGCCATAGAGAATCAGGCTGCCACGTGGCGCCAGCACATCACCCAGGATCGACATCTGCGGACCGCCCAGACCGTCGAGGACAATGTCCACGCCGCGGTTGTCGGTGTAGCGGTTGATCGTCAGAAGCAGATCCTCTTCCTCGGTGACGATCACCTTGTCCGCACCCATTTTCAGCAGGTATTCGCGGCACGCGTCGGTCTTGGTCGCGGCAATCACCTTGATGCCGAGCGCCTTGCCCAGTTGCAGAAACGCAGGGCCCGCGCAGTGGCTGGCATCGGTGACCAGCGCCGTTTGCCCGGGTTTGGACCGTGCCAGTTCAACGAAAGCAAAGTACGCCACCAGCATCGGCGTGTAGTGAACGGCCGCCTGATTGGGCGTCAGCACGTCCGGGTAATGAGTCACGGAGGTGCGAGGCAACAGGATCAACTCGCCGTAGACCGGGTACACATTGACGTCAGCCGAAGGGAAGCTGGCAACCTTGTCGCCGACTTTCAGATCGGTTACGCCATCGCCAATGGCGGTAATGACGCCCGCCATTTCGGAGCCCAGACCGGCCGGCAGGCGAGCCTGGGATGAAGCCAGATTTTGTCGCCACAGCACGTCGTACCAGGTGACGCCGATCGCCTGGACGCGCACTTGCACCTCACCGGGTGCAGGCAACGCGACCGGCAGCTCTTCTACTTTGAGCACCTCGGCCGGACCGAACTGATGAAAACGGATCGTGCGGGACATTTCGAACCTCGCCTTATGAACCTTGATGCCATGAACTCTATCCGGGCGCCGCCGGTAACACTATCAGTGGCTATTAATAGTCGACATGCCTGCCATCGATTCTGATGGTGCAGGCAGCGCTGAATCTCAAGCGGCCGTCCCGGGCCTGCAGGGCGCTCATTGTTGGGTGCGCACCGCGACATTGCAACCCGGAGGCCAAATATCGATGAATCCCTTGTTCCAGGCTGGCTGCGTCGGCCCGGATTACAAAGGGCCAGTATGTAGGCATTGGTGTATTTTCACTCGTCAAGGTTTCATCGGCGCCTGTCAGCGGCATGGTACGAAGCTCATTTACAGGGATGTAGGTAAATTCAACGATGCAGACAACCGGTATTTACCCGTAATATCCCTGCCTGAGCTGAACACGTGGCGCGCGTCTGGGCCGCCAATGTATCGACCAATGCCCCCGAGACCCCCGTCATGAATCGCAACGACCTGCGTCGCGTCGACCTCAATCTGCTCATCGTTTTCGAAACACTGATGCACGAACGCAGCGTCACCCGCGCTGCCGAGAAGCTGTTCCTCGGTCAGCCGGCGATCAGTGCGGCGCTGTCGCGATTGCGCGGGCTGTTCGACGATCCGCTGTTCGTGCGCACCGGGCGCAGCATGGAGCCCACGGCGCGGGCCATCGAGATCTTTGGCCTGTTGTCCCCTGCCCTGGACTCCATTTCCACCGCCGTCAGCCGCGCCGCCGACTTCGACCCGGCCACCAGCACGGCAGTGTTCCGCATCGGCCTGTCCGATGAAGTCGAGTTCGCCCTGCTGCCCTCGCTGCTCAAGCGCCTGCGCTCGGAGTCGCCCGGCATCGTGCTGGTGGTGCGCCGCACCAACTACATCCTGATGCCGGCGCTGCTGTCTTCCGGCGAAATCTCCATCGGCGTCAGCTACACCGACGACCTCCCCGCCAATGCCAAGCGCAAAGTGCTGCGCCGCAGCAAACCCAAACTGCTGCGCGCCGACACCATGCCGGGGCCAATCACCCTGGACGACTTCTGCGCCCGCCCCCACGCACTGGTGTCCTTCGCCGGCGACCTGGGCGGTTTCATCGACGAACACCTGGAAAAAATCGGCCGCAAGCGCCACGTCGTGCTGGCGGTTCCGCAGTTCAACGGGCTGGCGACACTGATTGCCGGGACTGACATTGTTGCGACCGTGCCGGATTACGCGGCTGCCGTGCTGACGGCTGCGGGTGGTGTGCGCTCGGAAGAGTTGCCGATTGAATCGCGTACGTTTGAGCTGCACATGGCCTGGCGCGGCTCGCAGGATAACGACCCTGGGGAAAGATGGTTAAGGTCGCGGATTCAGATGTTTTTTGGGGATCCGGATAGTTTGTAATGAATGGCCCGACACATTGATTGAAGAGCAATCCCAACCATGAAAAATCGGGCCCCCTACTGCGTGCTGTTTACTGTGATGTGTTCACTGTTATGCCTACCCGCCCTGGCATCATCGTGGCAAATCTGCAGGATGCAGTTGCGCATTACTGATGTCGTGACAAACCCATTTCCCAAGTTGCAGGCCGAGATCCTGAAAGTAAGCGCAAAGGCGGCCACTGTCGTCTGCCCGGAGCAAGGGACGACTCTCATGTTTACGCCGGAAACGTCGGACTATCAGGCGGTGCTTCCACGCCGAAGCTGGCCGAAGAAAGGGCAAGTGGCGCGCTTTGATTACCGGTACCTGGACGGCACATGTAAAGGCGACGGTAATGCTTATCCTTGCCGCATCAAGCACTATTCGCTGCCGAAGAGATTGAGCGTTGAACCATAAATTGGTATGGCGCCTTCAGATGTAAGAATACTTTCACGCCATCGGGTTAACGTTTTCGAGTACCACCCCCCTCTCGTTAACATTTTCGAGTCTTGGTTAAGAGTTTCGACAGCGGATCGCATCAGCCAGCCCGTCCGCCCACAGGCAGGCCCACGTCACCACCCGCCTCACCCCAAAACGCTTCCGCCGCCTGACTCAACTGCGCCTTCGGCCGGGTCAGGTGGATTTCCAGCGGAATATCCCAGCTTTCATCCAGCGCTCTGACCAACCGCCCCTCCAGCACTTCCTGTTCGGTGAGGCTTTTCGGCAGCCACGCCACGCCTTTGCTTTCCAGGGCCATGGACATGAGCACCGCGGCAAGGTGGCTGCTGAACAGGGGTTTGAGGTGAAGGTAATCTTCCTTGCCCCGCAGTCGGTGCGCGACGATACGTCCCAGCCCGGATTCATGGGTGTAAGCCAGATACGGCAACGCCGCCGGCGCGGAGCCGAATCGAGTCGATGTGCTCGCTAGGGGCACCAGCACGTCCTCACCCACTTTTTTGCTGATGAACTGATCAGGGGCGAGCAACGGAGGGACGTCGGGGTGGCGATGGCAGAGCATGAACTGCACCTGACCGTGGATCAGCATCTGCTCGCAGACGGCCATGCTGTCGGAGTGCAGCTGCACGGCTTCGATGAGCGCGCCGTTTTCCGAGCTTCGCAGCCACTTGGGGAAGAAGGTGAACGACAGCGAATGCGTCGCCGCGAACTTGAGTGACCGCGCTGCCATGCCGGCCACTTCCTGAGCCTCATTGCGCATCCGGTACAGGTGCCGGGCGGCCTCCTGAGCGCTGGGCAAAATCTGCCGGCCGGCTTCCGTCAGCGTCGCGCCCTGGGGTGTGCGCACGAACAACTCCACCCCCATCCAGTTCTCCAGCGAGCGAACCCTGCGGCTAAAGGCCGGCTGGGTAACATGCCTTGCTTCGGCGGCACGGACAAAGCTGCCGTACTCCGCCAGCGCTGACAGATCTTCGAGCCACACGAGTTCCAAGGGGCCATGCCTCCTGTGCATAGGGTGCGGCATTAATAGCATTGGGCGGTTGGCGTCGCAAAGCCTAACGTGGGGCCACTAACAACAGCACGAACAACAAGAGTAACCCGCCATGCGCATCGTCGACATCCGTGAAAAAACCGTCTCCATTGCCTCGCCCATCGCCAACGCCTACATCGATTTTTCCAAGATGACCTGCTCGGTCGTTGCAGTGATCACCGACGTGATTCGCGACGGCAAACCGGTTATCGGCTATGGCTTCAATTCCAATGGTCGCTACGGCCAGGGCGCGCTGATGCGTGATCGCTTTCTGGCACGCATCACCGAAGCGGACCCCGACACCCTTGTCGATCACGAAAACAATAACCTGGACCCGTTCGCCATCTGGAAAGCCCTGATGACCAACGAAAAGCCGGGCGGTCACGGTGAGCGCTCGGTCGCCGTCGGTACCATCGACATGGCGGTGTGGGACGCAGTCGCCAAAATCGAAGGCAAACCGCTCTATCGCCTGCTGGCTGACCGCTACCGTAACGGCGTGGCCGATGACAAAGTCTGGGTCTACGCGGCAGGCGGCTATTACTACCCCGGCAAGGACCAGACCAAGCTCAAGGCAGAGATGCAGAGCTATCTGGATCGCGGTTATGACGTGGTCAAAATGAAGATCGGCGCGGTGCCACTGGACGAAGATATCCGCCGCATCGAGGCGGTGCTGGAGGTGGTGGGTGACGGCCGTCGTCTGGCGGTCGATGCCAACGGCCGTTTCGATCTGGAAACCGGCATTGCCTACGCCGAAGCCATCAAGCCGTTCAACCTCTTCTGGTACGAAGAAGTCGGTGACCCGCTGGATTACGCGCTTCAGGCCGAGCTCGCCAATCACTACGAACTGCCCATGGCCACCGGTGAAAACCTGTTCTCCCACCAGGACGCCCGCAACCTGCTGCGCCACGGCGGCATGCGCCCTGATCGCGACTTCCTGCAGTTCGATTGCGCGCTGTCCTACGGACTGGTGGAATACATGCGAACCCTGAAAGTAATGGAAGACATGGGCTGGTCGTCACGCCGCGTGGTGCCACACGGTGGTCACCAGATGTCCTTGAACATCGCCGCCGGTTTGCACCTGGGCGGCAACGAATCGTACCCGGACGTGTTCCAGCCCTTCGGCGGTTTCGCTGACGGGATCAAGGTGGAAAACAGCTACGTCGGATTGCCGGATATTCCTGGGGTTGGCTTTGAAGCGAAGTCCGCCTTGTACGCCGTGATGCGCGAGTTGGGTGAAGGCTGATTGGCGATCGCGTCAGCCCTCTTGCCCCACAGCTGATCCGCGAAATGCTCCGGTCATTGCACCTCAGACGTGGCATGACCGGCATCTTCACGCCTGCAGCGTTCGCGACAGGAAATCCCGAATGTACTGCGCAATCTCGGCCGCATGGGTCTCCAGGGCGAAGTGGCCGGTCTCAAGAAAATGCACTTCGGCAGTCGGGATGTCCTTGCGAAACGCTAAGGCACCCGGCGGGACAAAGGCCGGGTCATGCTTGCCCCACACCGCCAGCAATGGCGGTTGATGCTTGCGCAGATACCCCTGAAACGTGGGATACGCCGCGACGTTGCTGCGGTAGTCGAGAATCAGGTCCAGCTGTATTTCGTCCGCGCCGGCCCGGGCCATGTAAAAAATGTCCAGATTGTAGCCGTCGGGCGAGAGCTTCTCGGGATCAGCACCGGTGCCGTATTGCCACTCGCGGATGGTCTTGGGCGACAGCGACGGGCGACAGGCTTCGCGATTGGCTGGCGAAGGATCACGCCAATAGGCCTGCCACGGGTCCCACTGATCGCTGAAACCTTCCAGGTAGGCGTTGCCGTTCTGGCTGATGATTGCCGTCACCTTCTCCGGGTTGGCGGCCGCGAGGCGCAGGCCGGTGGGCGCCCCGTAGTCGAAGATGTACAGCGCGTATCGAGTCAGCCCCAGGGCTTCGGTGAAGCCCTCGACCACTTTGTAGAGGTTGTCGAAGGTGTAATCGAACTGGCCTCGCGGCGGTGCCAGGGTGTTGCCGAAACCGGGCAAATCCGGGGCAATCAGGCGGTATTGGCTGGCCAGGAGCGGCATGAGGTTACGGAACATATGGCTAGCGGTCGGGAAGCCGTGGAGCAGCAAGAGCACTGGCGCATCCTTCGCGCCGACCTCGCGGTAAAACACTTCGACATCGCCGACCTTTTGCGTGTGGAACGTGACCCGGAAGGCATCATCGAACTCGACGCTACTGTGCCGGGCAGAAGGACGTGCGCTGGCGGGTGCAGCGCTCACGAGTGAAGCAGCCAACGCAGACGCTGCTCCAACCGCAGACGCTTGCAAGATGCCGCGGCGACTGACGCCGGGTTTGCTGTTCGAGGCGTTGGCCGAATCGAAAGTAGTCATTAGGAGACCTGCATGAGTGAGTTCATGCTGAATCCTATTGGCTGCTGCAACGGTCGTGAATCACCAGGAAACTCAACTCACCATTGCGGTTTTTGCAACGCGGCCAGGTCTCATGGGAAAACCGAGCGTAAACGCGGGCTCACCAAAATACCGCACGCCTTAGTAGGACCGGCTTTAGCCGGGAAGACGTCGGGGGTCACGCTGCAACTGTGAGGGTGCTCATGCCGGCCTCTTCCCGGCTGAAGCCG
>NZ_JBWKVD010000012.1:0-149884 GCF_059421525.1 Pseudomonas sp. GW821-FHT02H06 | reverse complement strand
CCGGTCCCACTAAAAGCACCGTGCATCCCGGTAGGACTGGCTTTAGCCGGGAAAGCGTCAGTGGTCAC
Organism: Pseudomonas sp. GW821-FHT02H06; assembly: GCF_059421525.1. Classification (NCBI taxonomy): domain Bacteria; kingdom Pseudomonadati; phylum Pseudomonadota; class Gammaproteobacteria; order Pseudomonadales; family Pseudomonadaceae; genus Pseudomonas; species Pseudomonas sp. GW821-FHT02H06. The sequence goes on along the minus strand of NZ_JBWKVD010000012.1, from coordinate 149,816 downwards.
GCTGCAAATGTGTGGGTGCTCATGCCGGCCTCTTCCCGGCTGAAGCCGGTCCCACTAAAAGCACCGTGCATCCCGGTAGGACTGGCTTTAGCCGGGAAAGCGTCAGTGGTCACGCTGCAAATGTTTGGGTGCTCATGCCGGCCTCTCCCCGGCTGAAGCCGGTCCCACTAAAAGCCCGGTGCATCCTGGTAGGACTGGCTTTAGCCGGGAAAGCGTCAGGCGTCACGCCGCAAATGTAAGCCCCGTCACGCACCTGGCAACGGACTTGCCACCGGCACTCTGTAATCGGCAACCCGCTCGACATGGTCCAACACCAGCCAGTGTCCATTGCCCAGTTGCCAGTCGAAAAAGTCCGAGAAATCCCGGTTCACCAGCGCCCGAATGGTTTTCGCTACAAAGCCGTGGCCTACCAGCAGAAGATCCCCGGACGCAGGCAAGCTGATCAGGGCAATCAAACCCTCGTGGACGCGCGTGACCACTTCAGCAATCGACTCCCCTCCTGCCGGCCCGCTGTCCCACTGGCGCGTGATGTTGCGCTGCCACACCTCCGGATGGCGCGCCTGCGCTTCGGCTTGGGTCAGGCCCTCGAACACGCCGACATCCCTCTCGCGAAACGCCGGAATCACCTGCAAGGGCAGGTTCAATCGGTAGTTAAGAATGTCGGCAGTCTGCCGGGCGCGCTGCAAGGGCGAGGTGACGATGCGGCGGATCGAGTCCGGCCATTCCAGACGCAACGCCGCCGCCTGTTCGCGACCGGTCGCAGTCAGGCCGGGATCGAGGGCGCCGAGGTAACGGTGCTCGGCGTTGGCCTGGGTCTGGCCATGACGTACGACGTATAAGCGCATGCAATGTCTCTAGTCGATGGCGGCAGATTCCGATGATGGCCCGCCGGATGGCAGGCCTGCGTGACCGGATCAGAAGCGGTAAGAAACACCCGTGGTCACGTTGATCGGATCACCGACGTAGAAGTTGGCCGAGTCCTGCCCTCGTGCGTCGTAGGCCGTATTGGACGCCGTGGCATAGCGCTCGTTGGTCAGGTTGCGGGCATCGACGAACACCTCCCATTTCCGGCCTGGCGCTTCATACCCTACTTTCGCCCCCCACAGCGTATAGGAAGGCGCATGCAACGAATTGGCGAAATCGACGTAGTAGCTGGAAGCAGAACGCGCGTTGACTTCGGCATAGAAACCGCTGGCCTGCCGATATTCGAGTGCGGCCTGGTAGACCTGACGCGGCAGACCCGGCAGCTCGTTGTCGCCGAAAGTCGCGTCATTGCGGTAATGGAAATCGTTGTACGTGAACGCCTGACGCAAGGTCAGGGTGTCACCCTGTCCTTCCCACAACAACGCGTTCAGACCGGCCTCGATGCCTTGATGAATCGTGCCGCTGCCGTTTGAGGTGGCGATCAACGGGTCCTGCGTCGCGGTGGCCTGACGCACCACCACCGACAGCAACTCCTTCTGCACCCACGAGCGATACAGCGTCAGGCTGCCGTCGAAAATCCCGTGCGCTCCTCGAATGCCCAGCTCAACCGTGTTGGCCTTCTGCGGCCGAACGTCCTGGATGTAGGGCGTCCCGGTGCTGCCCAGTTGCCAGGTCACGGGTGGGTCAATGGAACGGCTGACGTTGCCGAACAGCTCGAATTCGGGGGAGATTTTGTAGCGCAGGCCAATACGCGGCGCGAGGTCATGCTCTTGGTATTCGACGCCGTTGGGAAACGCGGTGGTATTGACCCCGGTGGTGTATTCGATTTCCGCCTTGCGCTTGATGTCGATGAACGACAGCCCGGTCGACAGCCAGAGGTCATCTGTCAACTGCAGCTCGTTGCCCAGCGAGAAAACCGTGTCACGCGAGCCGGTATAGTTCGCTTCCTGCTGTTTGGTCCCGGTCGCCTTGCTGTGGGATTTGACGTCGGCGAGGTACGCCTGGGTGGTGCTGAAGGTGGCGGTGCTGTCGCTGTTCAAACCCAGAAAAGTGTCGCCTGTGCGCAGGTATTGCAAGGTCAGGTTGATGTCCTTCGAGCGCCAGTCCTGGGGCGTCGCCGAGTAGCGCCAGCCGTTATAGAGCGGGTAATCGTTGTAGCCCAGGCCGACTTCCAGCTTGGCATTGTCGTCGAAGGTGTAAGTGGTTTTGCTGCCAAGCAGTGTCGTGCCGTCCTTCTTGCGACCGAATGGCACGGCGTTGCTTTTCGGGTCGTGTTTGATCTGGTACTTCGTCAGCGTGTTGCCCTGGCTGAGGGTCTCCTCTCGATAACGCAGGAAGAACCGGGTTTCCAGCTTGGGATTGAACACATAACCGAAGTTGGCGACGATGCCCTGCCCTTTATTCGCCGTGTCGTCCTGATAACCATCACGCTCGTTATGTTGCAGGCTGACGTAATAATCAGCGTTACCTTCTACGCCGCCGGTGCTTAATACCTGCTTGCGATAGCCATAACTTCCGGCTTCGAAGCGCGCGTAACTGCCGGGGTCGGTGCGGCCGGTCTTGCTGACGAAGTTGATCGCCCCGCCCAGCGATAACGCCGAATAGTTAAAGGCGTTGGCGCCGTATAACACTTCCGTGTGGTCAACACCGGCCATGTCGAGCATGTCTTCCTGAGTACCGCCGGGGCCGGTCAGCGGCAGGCCGTCGAACAGAAACTTGATGCCCAGCACATAGCCTTGATAGAAGGTGTTCAGTCCTGACCCTCGGATAGAGATCTTGTTGGCCGCTGACCCGCTGGTGGCCTGGGCGAATACACCGGGCTGCAAGGCCAGTACATCTTCGGCGTTGGAAGCGCGGCCTTTTTCAATCTCGTGGTTATCGATGACGGCCGTCTTGCCGGGTACGTTCGCCAGTTGCTGCTCCGCCTTCTGCGCTTCGCTTGCCGCCGCGCCGGTCACCGTCACGGTCGCCAGTCGCGGGTCTTGGGAACCCTCGGCGTCACCCTCAGTGGCGAACAATGGTCCGTGGACCAGCATTAACAGGACGCCCAGACTGGACGCCGTTGCCAAGGGATCGAAGCGCCGAGCGCGCGTATTAAAAGAGTGCTGTGTCAAAACAAGAGTCTCCGCAGTTAAATGTCAGTGGGAGCATCTATTCGTATAGTCGCGCTCGGCAGTGACTTTGCAGAGTTCATGCCACGTGTTATTGGCCCTGTTTATCCGGCGTTTACTATCTAAAACGTTGGGCAGGCGACACTTTGCTGCAACTCTGTCGGGTGACCAACACTTGCCAGGCATATAAAGGTGTTGCACCCCTGTTTATGACTTCCCCCCGAAAAAACCCTATAACCGGATGAAAGCGCCTCATAACCTCTACTGTTTCTGACGCAACACCTGATCGACAAAACAATGCTGATGGCACAACAGCAATTGTCGTGCAACGCTCTAGACCGGTCATTTTGCGGCGGATGGACACTTGGTATGGCTCTTGCTCCCTGAACTAAGCCGGTGCACGTGGCACCGGCATCAACAGGATCAAGGAACTTCGGTTCCGCATTGTTACGTTAAACAGCTGGGAGTTAATCAATGGCCAATGCCCAATCCGCCAACGCACTGAATGTGCTGTGGCGCCAGGCGCCGGGCGGGGAGTTGCTCGACCTGGGCCGGGTTTACCGAGGCCCTTTGGCGCTGTCGCGTCTGCAGACCACGCCCCGGCAGATATTGACCCGTCGCGAAGCAGTGCTGCTGGGCGTCTTCGCCCTGGTGTTGCACGCTGCGGTGATCTATTGGATCAATAGTTCGCCCGCCGCCACCCTGCCCGTGGTCCCGCCGGAAATCCCGCCGATGACCATCGAGTTTTCACAGCCTGCCCCTCCGGTTGTCGAGACGCCACCGCCACCGCCCCAGCCCGTCGCGCAACCCGTGGAGGAGCCTCCGCCCCCGGTAGAAGACGAACTGGCCGTGAAACCGCCGCCGCCCAAGCCCGTCCCGAAACCCAAGGCCAAGCCGGTCGCCAAGCCCGTTCCCAAACCTGTCGCCAAACCGGCGGAGCAGCCACCTGCACCGCCGACTCCACCGCAACCGGTCGCCGCGCCCGCACCGCCTGCGCCACCCGCGCCTGCACCGGTCACACCGGCTTCGGCCAATGCCGGTTACCTGCACAACCCTGCGCCGGAATACCCGGCCCTGGCCATGCGCCGCAACTGGGAAGGCACCGTATTACTGCGCGTCCACGTGCTGGGCAGCGGTAAACCGAGTGAGATCCAGGTGCAAAAAAGCAGCGGTCATGAGCAACTTGACGATGCCGCTCAGGCGGCCGTGAAACGCTGGAGTTTCGTCCCGGCCAAACGGGGCAATGACCCCATCGACGGCTGGGTCAGCGTGCCCATCGACTTCAAGATCAGGTGATCGACCATCTGGTCGCAACATCGCGGGCTACCTGACAAAAGGCGCATCGCTTAACCCCTTTTTGCCTTGCTTATTTGCCTTGTTGGAGCCGCACATGAACCTTATCGCCTCACCTTTCGATTCCATTGAACACGCCGTCATCTGGGTGCTGATCCTCTTCTCCGTCGCCACCTGGAGCCTAGCCCTGCTCAAGGGCCTGCAGTTTGCTCGCCTCAAGGCGCAGGACCGGAAATTCCACAAGCAATTCTGGGCAGCCTCGAGCCTGGACTCGGCCGCTGAGCTCGCGCACACCCGGCCGGGTGCCGCCGCCCGCGTCGCCCTGGCCGGTTACGCGGCGATTCAAGTGCCGGAAGGTGGCCACGCCGCTGATTTGAGCCAGGCGATCAACCATCAGGATCGACTCGAACGCGCCCTGCGTCAGCAAATCGTGCGCGAGCGGCGGTCGCTTGAAACCGGCCTGGCCATCCTCGCCAGTATCGGCAGCACATCGCCTTTCATCGGCCTGTTTGGGACGGTGTGGGGGATCATGTCAGCGCTCAAAGGCATCAGTGCGGCAGGGTCGGCCAGCCTTGAAACCGTGGCCGGTCCGATTGGCGCCGCACTGGTGGCCACCGGCGTCGGTATCGCCGTCGCCGTACCGGCGGTGCTGGTTTACAACTATTACCTGCGTCGCCTGAAGCTGACCGCCGCTGACCTGGACGACTTTGCCCACGACTTCTACAGCCTGGCGCAGAAGCATTCGTTCCGCGTGTTGCTGCATCCGGTGCTGAACAAATCGGGCGCCGCGGCTGGCACAACGGCTGCCGGCCAGAAAGTGAAGGAGGCGTCCTGAGATGGCTTTTTCCACACAAGACAATGACGAAGTGCTGAGCGAAATCAACGTCACGCCGCTGGTGGACGTGATGCTGGTGCTGTTGGTGGTATTCATCGTGACGGCGCCGCTGTTGACCAATTCCATCCCGATCAACCTGCCGAAAACCGAAGCGGTGGCGCCGGTGGAGCAAAAGGACCCGCTGGTGGTGAGCATCGACGACAAGGGCAAGCTGTTCATCAACAAGGACGAGATTCAGGCGGATCTGCTGGAAAGCAACCTCAGGGCGGCCAAGGACAAGAACGCCGACGTGCGCGTGCAGTTGCAGGCCGACAACGGCGTGAATTACGGCGAAGTGGCGCGGGCAATGGCCTCGATCGAGAAGGCCGGGATCACCAAGCTTTCGGTGATTACGGCTAAATGACTGTTTAGAAGATCAAGAGCGTCTGCCTGGGGGCAGACGTTTCGCCTTCGGCGAGTTACTTTTAAAAAGCACTAAAAGTAACCAAAAGTGCCTGCTCTCGGTTTGGCCCGACTTCGTCGGGTTCCCTCACTCCGACGACGCTCCGTGGGCCCGCGCCGAACGGACATCCATGTCCTGACGGCGCTCTCGCGGCATCCATGCCGCTCGGCCCACTCCGCGTCGTCTGCGTTCGGCCTGCACCAAAGTCGCGATTGGCGTCGTCTGGGCTTTGTGCGTATGAAGATCAAAGGCAGATCAAGGGCGGGTCAAGCGCCAAGGACTTGTGGGAGTGAGCTTGCTCACGAAGGGGTCGGTACATCCAACACATATCTGGTGTTTGAGATAAAGCATTCGCGAGCAAGCTCGCTCCCACAGGATGGGTGTGAGATCAGCAAAATTGTTGGCGCCTGAGCTGGCCTCTTCCCGGCTAAAGCCGGTCCCACTAGCAGCAGCGCATGCATCCAGTGGGATTGGCTCCGACCGTAGGACCGGCTTCAGCCGTTGCCGTTGCCGTTGCTTTTGATCTTCCTCCACAAAAAGTCCAGACGACACGAATCGCGACTTGGGTGCAGGCTGAACGCAGGTCTCGCTCCGTGGGCCGAGCCGCATGGATGCGGCGAGAGCGCCGTCAGGACATGGATGTCCGTTCGGCGCGGGCCCACGGAGCGAGACCGGAGTGAAGGAACCCTGACGAAGGAAGGGCCCAACCAGGAGCACAAGCCCTTGGTTACTTGGGGCTTTATCAAGTAACTCGCCGAAGGCGAAACAGTCTGCCCCCAGGCAGACGCTCTTGATCTTAAAGATCTGGATCTTGATCTTGATCTCGCGTTTACCGCCTTTAAAACAACCCGGACGTCGGCGGCGGTGTCCCCTTGAGCTGCCAGGCCCCCACCGCCGCCGCCTTCCACTGCCGCGGATTGTGATTGGACACCGTGCGCGCGTTGCGCCAGTGACGATCCAGATTGTGCGCCCGCCCCGTCGTCGAAGCACCGCCTACATCGAACACCAGCTCTGCAGCTTTCAAGGCTGACTCGGCAGCCATGTACTGCGCCTGAGCCACATCAACGGCGGCTTGATCCACCGCCACCGCGTCCAGCTCGGCGGCCCACGCCCGGTCGATCGAGGCGGCGGCGTGCAATACCACCGCTTCCGCCGTAAAGGCGCGGGCCGCAATGTCGCCGACGCTCAGCTCGACGTAAGGATCATCCACCGAGCGCGTTGCCGTGCTGTGCTTGATCGGCCGTGCGTGGTCCCGGGCGAAACTCACCGCGTCGTTCAAGGCATTGCGCGCGATGCCGGCGTTGACCGCCGCCAGGAACACCTGCAGAAACGGCGTAACGATGGTGCGTTTGCCCTCCTCCACCGTGCGGGTGCGAATCTCCTCCGCCTTGACCTGCACATCGTGCAAATGCGTGGTGCCACTGGCCGTCAGGCGTTGGCCCATGGCGTCGAAGTCATCGACCAACTCCAGGCCCTGACGGTCGCGAGGCAGGATGAATGACACCGGCTGATCGTTCTCATCCAGCGCCACCGCGCTGACCCAGTCGGCGTACAGCGAACCGGTGCTGTAATACTTGCTGCCGCTCGCCCGGTAATCGTCGCCATCGCGGACGATACGCGCGCTGATCGCGCCGTTGACGCCGCCCACTTCCCAGCCGGCATTGCCCACCACCGCGCCCTGCAGGTAGCGGGCAAACCAGCGCTCGCGCTCAGCCTCGGCGTCTTCAGCCCGGGAGGCCAGCAGGCCTTCGACGAAGCCGAATCCGGGGCGCAACGCCTGGGCCACGTTGGAATCAGCGGACGCGATGCGGATCAGCAGCGCGATGACTTCCCTGACCGTCGCCCCGGCGCCACCGAAGCGCACGGGAATGCGCGCAGTGAACACACCAGCCTTGGCAATCTGCGCGACGGCCTCATAGGGCAATTGCCGATCACGTTCGCGCCGGGCCGCCCCTGCGGCGATGTCCGGCAGCAGGCGGTCCAGTCGCGCGTTGAGTTCTGCGACGGTGACGACCGCAGGTTTGGGTACAGCAGACAACGTACTCATGGCAGATCCTTGTTCTGAATTCGAACCTAAATGGCGATTTTCCACAGCCGGGATTCATCAAACAGCAGCACCGCGCTTTCCGGTTCCAGCGGCGGCACCACCAGTGTGGCGCCGGTACCGGGCAGACGCGGAACCGCACCCAGCAGGCGTCGGGTGTATTCGTGTCGGGGGCTGTCGAAGAGCGTCTCGACCGGCGCGCGCTCCACCACCTGGCCGTGACGCATGACCAGCACTTCATCGCTGACGTGGCGAATCACCCCCAGATCATGGGAAATGAATAGATACGCCAGGCCCAGCGACGCCTGAAGATCCGCCAGCAGATCGAGCACCTGGGCCTGGACGGACACGTCCAGCGCCGAGACAGGCTCGTCGCAGATGATCACTTTCGGGTTGCTGGCGATGGCCCGGGCGATGGCCACGCGCTGACGCTGTCCGCCGGACAACTGCAACGGCCGACGGCTCGACAGCTCAACCGGAAGACGAACTTCATGAAGCAGCTGGGCAATCCGCGCGCGCTGTTGCTCGAACGGCATGCCGGCCACATCCAGGGCGTCGGCGAGAATCTGGCCGACGCTCCAGCGCGGGTCGAACGAGCTGAGGGGGTCTTGATAAATCACGCTGATGTCGCGCCGATGCAGGCGCCGGGTTTTCTCCTCGACGCGCCCGCTGCCCGCCCCCGTCCACGGCACATTGAGAAACTGCACCGCGCCGGCATCGGGCTCCAACAGGCCCAGCACAATGCGCGCCACAGTGGTCTTGCCGGAACCGGACTCGCCGACGATGCCTAGGGTGCGGCCCGCACGCAGCTCGAAGCTGACGCCATCGACGACCTGCCGCACCTGTTGATCGGGGCCGACGTAGCGCTTGCCCAGCCCGGTAGCCTTGAGCAACACCGGAGAATCCACCCCCGCCCGAGCCTGCAGCGCTGACGCACCCTGCCCCGACCCACCCTGCGCCGATGAAAGCCGCGTCCCGCGCGCATGTTCGGCGGGCACGGCATCCAGCAATGAGCGGGTGTAGGCATGACGCGGGTTGCGCAGCACTTGCTCCATCGGCCCCTGCTCGACCACTTCGCCGTGGCGCAGCACCAGCACCTCATCGGCCAGTTGCGCAACCACGGCCAGGTCATGGCTGATGATCAACAGCGAGTCGCCGCGTTGGCGGATATGTTGCAGGACGTCGAGGATCTGCGCCTGCACCGTGGCGTCCAGCGCGGTGGTCGGCTCGTCGGCAATCACCAGTCCGGGATTCATCGCCAAGGCACTGGCAATCAGCGCGCGCTGACGTAATCCTCCGGAAAGCTGGTCAGGCCGCTGCCGTGCGCGCAGCCGTGGCTCGGGCACGCCGACGGTCTCCAGCAATTCGATAACCCGCTCGCCCCGGCTGACGCGATCGCCCCAGCCATGGGTCTGCAGCACTTCGAGAATCTCCTTGCCCACCGGGCGCAACGGGTCCAGGGACACCAGCGCATCCTGCAGCACGAAACCGATTTCCCGGCCGCGCAAGTCACGCCATCCGCGCTCCGACAGCGCCAGCAGATCACGTCCGGCATAACTCAGCCGGCGCGCCGTGACCCGCGCGCCCTCGCCCGCCAGGCCGATCAGGCTGCGCGCCGTCACGCTCTTGCCCGAGCCGGATTCGCCGACCAGCGCGAGAGTCTTGCCCGGTTCCAGGGTGAACGACAGATCACGCACCACCGACTGCCCGGCGAATTCGATGGACAGGCCTTCGACGATCAAACGTTTCGGCTCGCTCATGACAGTCGGCCCTCCAGACGTTGTTGCAGGTAACGACCGGCGACCGTGGTCGACAGCGTGGTGAGGACGATGAACAAGCCGGGGAAAAACGTCAGCCACCACGCGTTGGCGATAAAGTCGCGGCCCATCGACAACATGGTTCCCCATTCCGGCGCCGGTGGACGCGCGCCGAGGCCGAGGAAGCTCAGCGCCGACGCCCAGACGATGGCCTGACCGACGCCCATGGTCAGGGTCACGATCAGCGGCCGCATGGCGTTGGGCAATAGTTGCCGGGTGATGATGCGCAGTGGTGGATGGCCGAGGGCCTTCGCCGATTCGATATAGCCGGCATTGCGCACCGCCAGCACCTGGCCGCGGACCATGCGCGCATAACCGGGGGCGCCGCCCAGACCGGTGGCAACGATGAGCGGGCCGATGCCGCTGCCAACAATCGCCACGAACAGCAGCGCCAGAATCAGACTGGGAAAGGCAAACAGCACTTCAAGCACCCAGCCCACGGCGCGGTCGACCCGTGCGCCACCCAATCCGCCGAGCAGGCCGAGAACGATGGCGATGCTCATGGCAATGACGGTCGCTGCCAGGCCGATGAACAGCGACTGGCGCGTGCCGTAGATCACTCGGGAAAAAATGTCCCGCCCTGACTGGTCGGTGCCGAACCAGTGCGCCCAGCCCGGTGGATGAAACGCATCGCGCGGCACGATCGCCAGCGGATCGCTGTGGGCGAACCACTGTGGCGCCAGGGCGGCGAGGATGACCAGCAGCAAAAAGGCCAGGGCCAGCGACGGGCCGATTCGCCAGGTGCGCGGCGTGCGCTGGACCCGGATCGCGGGCAGCGGCGTGTCGAGAATCAGGTCGCTCATCACGGGTTCTCCTGTTGGCGAGGGTCGACCCATTGGTAAAGCAGGTCGACCAGAATGTTGGCCAGCACATAACCGGCGGCCACCACCAGGCTGATGCCGATGGTCAGCGGCAGGTCCTGGGCTTGCACGGCCTGGTACAACTGACGTCCGAGGCCCTTGCGGGAGAAGATCACCTCGATCACCACGGCGCCGCTGATCAGCGCGCCGATGGCCCAGCCTGACAGCGAGATGCCCGGCAGCACGGCATGACGCAGCGCGTGTTTGAAGCGCACGTTGAAGTCGCTCAGCCCGCGGGTTCTGGCGGTCAACACGAAGGGTTGTTCAAGGGTCAGGTCCAGGGATTCGCGGGTGACCTGGGCGATGAAACCGGCCAGCGGAATCGCCAATGCGAAAGACGGCAGCACCAGTGTCCGCCAGCCGTCACTGCCCGCCGGCGGAAACAGCCGCAAGCCAAACGCGAACACGGCCAGCAGCAGAATCCCCAGCCAGAAATGCGGCAGCGCGGCGGATACCGTTTCTGCCAGCGACGCGAGGGTGCTAACCCAGCGGCGGCGCCCGGCGGTGAGCACCGTCAACGCCAGCACCAGCAGCCACGCCAGCGCCAGGGAGGTGAAGGTCAGTTCCAGCGTCGGCCAGGATTGCTCGGCGAGCACGCGGGTCACCGGCAGATGCTGGGAATAGGACATCCCCAGATCACCTTGCACCAGCCGCCCGAGGTACAGCGCGTATTGCACGGCCAGCGGTTTATCCAGGCCGTATTCGCGGGTGGCCTCGGCGATGGTTTCGGCGGTCGGGTTGCCACTCGGTCCACCGAGGATCGCCAGCACCGGATCGCCGGGCATCAGGCGCAAGGCGAAGAAGGTCAATGTCGCGACCGCCCACAGCACCAGAATCCCGCCCGCCAGGCGCCACAACGCGCGCTTGCCCAGCCGCTGCAATCGCTCGCGTCGCGGGTTCGCGGACGGCGTCTGAGGGGCGGCCTCAGGGTTGTTGTCCAGCGCGTTGGTCAGCCCGTTGCTCGACGCTGTATTGGTCATTTGTTCACCCATGCGTCATAGAGGTAAGTCACCGCCAGCGAGGTTTCCAGCCGCACGCCCTGGGTGGTTTTGTAGATGCCCAGTCGAGTGCTCTGCGGGTACGTGGTCAGTTGCAGGTATTGGCGGGAGGCAATCTGTTGCGCCTTGTAATACAGCGCCCGCCGCTGCTCGGCGTCCTGGGTGGCGAGGGCCTGCTGCACCAGCGAGTCGAACGCCGGGTCGCTGAAGCCGGCGGTGTTCTGGTGGTAGCCACCCACCCCTGCGGGACGAATGAACTCGCTGCCGAAGATGATGCGCAGTACGTCGGCGGTGTTGGTGTTCCAGTAGCCGAGGCGAATGTCGTAGTCCCAATCGGCCTGGCGCTTGGTCGCCTGCACGTCGCTCATCTGATCGATGATCAGCTCGAAGCCGGCTTGCCGCGTGGTCGCCTGGACCTGTTCCCATAGGGTGTATTCGGAGGGTGGCGTGCGGTTGCCCATGACCACGTGAACTTGCAGGCGCTTGCCCTCCTTCGTCCGATAGCCGTCGCTGTCCCGTTGGGTCCAGCCGGCCTGATCGAGCAGTTGTGCAGCCCTGGCAGGGTCATAATCCTGGGCGTGCTGGAAGTCCGGGCTGTAGAAGCGGGTGGCCGGGCTCAAGGGTCCGCCTGCGCGAGGGAATTCATTGAAGTACACACTTTTCAGGGCGCCATCGATGTCGGCGCTGCGCACGAACGCTTCGCGCACCTTGAGGTCGTTGAACGGCGCGCGGGTGATGTTCAGCGTGCCGTTGGTGGGGTTGCCGGGGCGCTGGGCGATGATCAGTTGCAGGTCGGGATTGCGTCGGGCCGCTTCATGGGATTCCGGGGGCAGCGCCTCGATGACGTCAACTTCACCGGCCTGCAGCGAGGCGAAGCGCACCGAGGGCTCCTGGATGAATTTCCAGACCACGCGGTCCAGCCAGGCCGGGCCCTGATGTTTGGCGGTGGGCGGCGCCCAGTTGTAGTCGGGGTTGCGCACCAGTTCGACCTGGCTCTGGCGGTCCCAGCGAACGATTTTGAAGGGGCCGCTGCCGACCGGGCTTTCGCAGTTGGTGTCACGGGGGCGCTGAAGGGCCGTCGGGGATTCGATGCCGAGGAAGCCCTGTGCGAGCACTTCGAGGAAGGCGGCATAGGGCGTCGCGAGGTGGACGACGGCGGTGTCGGCGTCGATCACGTCGGTGCTGCGGTATTGGCGAATGTAGCCGCCCGCTGTACTGGACTGGGTTTTGGGATTGGCCATGTGGTCGAGGTTGGCTTTGACCGCGGCTGCGTTGAACGGGGTGCCGTCGGTAAAGTGCACGTCGTTGCGCAGGTGGAAGGTGTAGGTCAGGCCGTCGTCGGAGATTTCCCAGCTTTTCGCAAGCCAGGGGCCGATGCGGCCTTCGGCGTCCATGGAGACGAGTGAGTCGAGGTACTGTTGGCCGATGAACACTTGGGGCATGTCGCCGGCGACGTGGGGGTCGAGGCAGGTCGGTTCGCGGTCGGTGGCATAGACGAGTGTGCCGCCTTTGACGGGTTGTTCGCTGCGGGTGACGGTGGAGGTGCTTTGTCCGCAGCCGAGCATGAGGCTGCAGAGGGTGGCCACGCCGAGGATGGCGGTGGGTTGGGTCCACGACCGGGGCCGAGGGTCGGGCAGTCGCAATGTGGGGGCGCGTTCTCGCATGGGTCCTGATGCCTTTGGTCCGGGATCAGGGTCATTGCACAAGGCATGCCGGGTTTTTCCAGCGGTAAATGCGGTGTGTCAGGCGGGTTTCGGGTTGCTGGCGGGGCAATTTGTGTGGCGGGTGTTGGTGGGGCAACAGCTCGGCTCTTTTTTTGGCTGCGCCGCGAGATCGAGATCAAGATCAAGGGCGTCGGCCTAACGGCCTCGATTTCGCCTTCGGCGAGTTACTTGGAAAAGCACCCCAAGTAACCAAGGGTGCTTGCTCCTGGTTGGGTTCCTCCTTCGTCGGAATACCCTCACTCCGACGACGCTCCGTGGGCCCGCGCCGAACGGACATCCATGTCCTGACGGCGCTCTCGCCGCATCCATGCGGCTCGGCCCACTGCGCGTCGTCTGCGTTCGGCCTGCACCCAAGTCGCGATTGGCGTCGCTTGGACTTTTTGTGTACGCAGATCAAAAGCAGATCAACGGCTTCCCGGCTGAAGCCGGTCCCACTGACTGTACGCGTGCTTTCGTAGGACTGGCTTTAGCCGGGAAGAGGCCAGTTCAGGCGCCGGTATTTTTCGGGACGCAGCGCTGCTTTTGTGGGAGCGAGCTTTGATCGTACCCACGCTCTGCGTGGGCATGCATCCCGGGATGCTCCGCGTCCATTCCCGGCTGAAGCCGGTCCCACTGACTGTACGCGTGCTTTTGTAGGACTGGCTTTAGCCAGGAAGAGGCCAGTTCAGGCGCCGGTATTTTTCGGGACGCAGCGCTGCTTTTGTGGGAGCGAGCTTGCTCGCGAATGCGGTATCCGATTCACTCGGGTCGCGCATGGAACGGTCACCCCGGAAACCGCAACGGCTTCGCCGGGTGACTCAATGCGGCCGGGTCGCGGTAGCGGGCGCCGAAGTGGTCGTTGGGCAGGCGTGACTGCCCCGCGCCGAAGAGGCGTTCGCGCAGGGTTTCGCCTTCGGTGTAGGACTCACGGAAACGACCCCGGCGGCGCAATTCCGGGATGACCAGTTCGATGAAGTCGCGGGCCGTTTCAAAGGACAGGTACTGGCGCAAGTTGATGCCGTCGATGCCATCGACGTCGAGCCATTTTTCGATTTCGTCAGCGACCACCGTCGGTGTGCCAGCCACAAAGAAGCGTTCGCGGTTGAAACCTTCCAGCTGACCGAGTACGTCACCCACCCGCAGGTGGGGTTTGAAGCGGGATAGGCTTTGCCAGCCTTTGACCTCGCGTTCGATCAGCTCGCTGATCAGCGTGTCGCGCGGGTACGCGGTGAGGTCCACTGCCATTTGTGCATGGGCCAGTGACGCCTCGACGCTCATTAATTTGCGGTAGTCGTCGAGCTTCTGGCTGACCTCCGCATCGGTGCGGCCCACGATTACGCCGGCCATGACGATGAATTTCAGGCCGGCGGGATCACGCTCGTGAGCAAGGGCTTTTTGGCGCATGGCCTCGATATTCCCGCGCACCGCCGCCGTGTCCATGCCGCCGGTGAACACCACTTCAGCATGCCGCCCGGCGAACTCCATGCCTGCTGGCGAACCGGTGGCCTGGTACAGCACCGGTGTGCGCTGTCGCGACGGCTGACAGAGATGCGGGCCGGCGACTTTGAAATGCTCCCCGACGTGATCGATGTAGCGCACTTTGCTCGGGTCGGTGTAGATCCGCCGCTCACGGTCCTGGATCACCGAGTCGTCGTCCCAGGAGCCCTCCCAGAGTTTGTACAGCACGTCCAGGTACTCGTCGGCGATCTCGTAGCGGTGGTCGTGAACCACTTCCGTGTCGTGGCCGAAGTTGCGCGCGGCATTGGGCAGGTAGGAGGTGACGATGTTCCAGCCCACCCGCCCCTTGGTCAGATGGTCGAGGGTGCTCATGCGCCGGGCGAAGGCGAATGGCGGCTCGTAGGTGGTGGAAAACGTCGCACCGAATCCGAGGTTTTTGGTCACGGCGGCCATGGCCGGAATCACCAGCAGCGGGTCGTTGCTGGGGATCTGCATGGCTTCGCGCAACGCCGTTTCCGGACCGTCACGAAACGCATCGTACGTGCCGATCACGTCCGCCAGAAACACCCCGTCGAAGGTGCCGTATTCCAGCAACTGGGCGAGCTCCGTCCAGTAGTCCAGATCATTGAAGCGGTGCCGGTTGTTGTCCGGGTGCACCCATAAACCGTGGACGATGTGGCTGACGCAGTTCATTTCGAACAGATTGACATGCAGTTGCTTGGGCACTGCGCTGACTCCTTTATTCATACGCTGCTCATCCGGCGCTTGCCTCGTTTTGCGGACCTTTGATACCGCGTGTTCCCTGTGTGCAATGCAGCGAACATGCCACGGCTGATCTGCGGGTGAGGCCTTGGAAAAAGGTCATTTAATACCGGGCCATAACGGCGCCGGACATGCGAGTCTGTCTGCCCAGCCACAGACTGTTTAACCGCTGTTGAATAGTCGTTCCCGGCTAGAGTGGAAAAATCGGCCGGACGTGACGGTGTATCAGGGGATGGCGTCGACGGCTGCCGGCGTGTTGAATGTGGGCAATGGACAGGTGAGAAAAATATGGCGCAGAACATCTACGACAACCCGGATTTCTTTGAGGGCTACAGCCAGCTGTCTCGCTCCATCGACGGCTTGGCCGGCGCGCCGGAATGGCCGGCATTACGCGCGCTGCTCCCTGATCTGCAAGGCCACGACGTGCTGGATCTGGGCTGCGGCTACGGCTGGTTTTCGCGCTGGGCAGCCGAGCACGGTGCACGCAGCGTGCTCGGACTGGACCTCTCGGAAATGATGCTGCAGCGGGCCATTGAAGCAGGCCACCATGAACGCATCAGTTACCGGCGGGAAGACCTGGAGCATGTGCAGCTCCCATTGGCGCGTTTCAGCCTGGCGTTCAGCTCGCTGGCGTTTCATTACATCGTTGACCTGGGTGCGTTGCTGCGCAGCATCCATGACGCATTGATCCCCGGTGGCCGTCTGGTGTTTTCCATCGAGCACCCGGTGTTCATGGCGTCCTTGCAGCCGCAGTGGGTCGTCGACTCCCAGGGCCGCAAAGTCTGGCCGGTGGATCATTACCAGGCGGAAGGCCCGCGAAGCACCGACTGGCTGAGTCCCGGGGTCATCAAACAACACCGCACAATGGGCACGCTGCTCAATCTGCTCATCGCCAGCGGATTTACCCTCAACAATGTCAACGAATGGGGACCTTCGGCCCAGGACCTCATCGACCGCCCCGCCCTGGCTGACGAAATTCACCGGCCGATGATGCTGATTGTGGCGGCCACGCGCTCGTGATCGGCTTTTAAAGGGGCTACCTGGCAGGACCGACTTATGCCGGGAATTCACTGGTCACGCTGCAAACGTGAGGGTGTTCATGCCGGCCTCTTCCCGGCTGAAGCCGGTCCCACTAAAAGCACCGCGTGTCCCGGCAGGAACGGCTTCAGCCGGGAAAGCGTCAGACTTCACACCGGACAGCTGATGTCGAGTGGACTATTTATCCGCGCAATAACGCGACGTTTTCATCAATCCGTGCCTGAAGCATCGCCAGGGTTTCCGGCGTGATAAGCCCCGGGCTGGTCTGTTCGGCGATCGCGGCGAACTGAGTCGCCACATCACAAATCCCGTCAATCATCCCGCCCGCTTTCTCCGCTGACACCTCGGCCTCATCGGCAAGCCGAAGCATCGCTTTACGCTCAATCGACAGCGCCTCACCCAGCACGTCCATCTGGTGATATCCCCCCGGCCCTTCGCAGAAGGTCACGTCGTAGGCCGGCGCCAGGGTCCAGGTGCCGGACGCCGACATGAGGTAGGCAAAGTTCTTCGGATGATCGTCGCGGTTGTTGAACGCCACGTTGAACACCGCACGCTCGAAGGCGATAGCTTTCTCGCGGACGTCGTTGGTGCAGAGTTGCGTCGCGCGCAGGAAGTTGACGTAGTCCAGCGACCCGGGCGAGGTGTAGTCCGCGCCAGTGAACGCGGCGAGGCTTTGCATCGGCACTCGCTTGCCCTGGATCCGGTCGAAGCGTCGGCTGGCGAACGCCGCCAGGCCATCGGGCAAGATGAAATGCTGAGTGTCAGGCGTCTTGATGCCACACAGACGCAGGCAGTGGGCATAGACCATCTCGATAGCGCAGACCTCGGCGTGTTCGCCTTTGGCCGGAAACTTGATCAGCCAGGCTTCGAAACCCGGTGTCGCGGCGGTGGTGAAGGCGCCTGTTTCGGGATCGCGGTAGACCAGCGCCTTGGGTCGCGCCCCCTGGGGCGAGCCGCCGACCCGCATCAGCGTGTGCAGGAATTCTCCGCCGTCACCCTGGACCACTTCCAGAATCTCGGCGGCCAGCAACTCGATGGGCACATGGGCCTGGGGCTCCAGTCCCTCGGGCGCGACTGGCTCGAATGACATTGCACCCATGGCCGTATTCCCGATGTAGGCCAGCCGCTCCAGCGGTCCGATGCGCGCCGCATTGAGCTGACGACGCCTGAACAAGCGGTCCATCAGCAGCATCCCCCAACCATCCGGCAACGCGTCGTAGACCGGCCCCGGCAGACCGAGTTGGTGGGCGGCGAAGCCACGGCGCAGGCGCGGACCCTCCAGCGGCAGCGTGTAACCCGACAGTTCCAGGCCCCTGGACCGGGCCTCGTCGCTGTACTCGAAAACAATCTGCGGACGCCCGGTGATGGCCGTCGTCGACACTAACGTACCCCACAGCCAGCGCTCGTCCCAGCCGTTGTAATACACTTCGACCTGCTCAAGCATCGCCCGACTTCCTTATACGTTGGCGCTCGGCAGCGGCCTCGTAGCGGCGAATGTCATCCAGGCTGTCGAGCCTGGGCATGAACAGCCCTTCCAGCTCCTTGGTTCGGCCGAGGACCATGGCCACGCGCACCAGATTTTCGAAGCTGACATTGCGCCCGGCTTCGAGATTTGAAACGGTATTGACGCCTACGCCGGCGCGGCTGGCGACGTCGGCCTGGGTCATCTGCAGCGCAAGGCGCTCGGCGCGTAACCGGGCGCAGAGGCGATCGACGATTTCATCGGGCTTGCTGAAGCTTAAATCCAACATGAGCGTGAGTGGCCTGTGTGCCTGTGACGCGAGCAAGTATGAGTCAGACCACCCTCAAGCTCAACCTACATAAATCCATTTTAATGGGGCTTATCTTCGTTTAACGCACATAAGACCCAAGATAATGGATTTATCTTAAAGCGCATCAGGACGGTGCGACGAATCGATTGCAGACCTTTTATCACGCCGAACATCATTACGACTGATAGTTACCTTCGCGTCATTCGATTCGTGCAATAACACCCCCGAGAACATCATCCGCCCATCTCAATAACATCGGCGGATTCTCCCATGCTTCAGTCTTTAACTCCTTTGCGCTATCCCCTCGCCGCGTTGACCCTTGTGGTCATCAGCGCGTGCGGCCGGACGCCTGAAGCGACCGTTGCGCCGGCGGCGGCGAAAGTCAACGTGGCCAAGGTGATCGAGCAACCGGTCAACGAGTGGGACGAAGTCACCGCCCGCCTCGAATCGCCGGAAACCGTTCAGGTGCGCCCGCGTGTTTCAGGCCAGATCGATTCGGTGGCTTTCACTGACGGCGAGCTGGTGAAAAAAGGCGACCTGCTGTTCCAGATCGACCCGCGCCCGTTCGAAGCGGAAGTGCATCGTCTGGAAGCGCAACTGCAGCAGTCCAAGGCTGCTGCCCAGCGCAGCACCAATGAAGCCCAGCGTGGCGAACGCCTGCGCACCAACAACGCGATCTCCGCCGAACTCGCCGATTCGCGCACCACCACCGCCCAGGAATCCAAAGCGGCCGTTGCCGCCATCCAGGCACAGCTTGATCTGGCGCGCCTGAACCTGAGCTTCACCCGCGTCACTGCGCCGATCACCGGCCGGGTCAGCCGCGCCGAAATCACCGCCGGCAACATCGTCACCGCCGATCAGACCATCCTCACCAGCCTGGTGTCGACCGACAAGGTCTACGCCTACTTCGACGCCGACGAGCGCGTGTTCCTCAAGTACAACCAGCTGGCCCGCGACGGCAAACGCGGCGCGACCACGCCGGTGTACATGGGCCTGTCCAACGAGGCGGAAAACCCGCACCTGGGTCAGATGAACTTCGTCGATAACCAGGTCAATCCGCGAACCGGCACCATCCGTGGCCGCGCCGTATTCGACAACAGCAAGGGCGAATACACCCCGGGCCTGTACGCACGCCTGAAGCTGGTCGGCAGCGGCACCTACTCGGCCATGCTGATCAAGGACGAAGCGGTCGGCACCGACCTGGGCAAGAAATTCGTGCTGGTGGTCGACAAGGACAACAAGGCGATCTACCGCAGCGTCGAGCTGGGGCCGAAGCTTGAGGGCTTGCGCATCGTGCGCAGCGGCCTGGGCAAAGACGACCGCATCGTCGTCACCGGTCTGCAGCGCGTGCGTCCGGGGTCGCCGGTTGACCCGCAAGACACGCCGATGGCCAGCGCCGAAACACTCACCGCACTGCAACAACAACGCCAGGCGCTCGAAGCCAGCAACCAGGCCAAGGCCCAGCCGAAGCTGGACGCCAAGGTGGCTGCTTCCGCCACGCCACGCGGTTAAGGGACACACACGATGAATTTCTCCAAGTTCTTTATCACGCGACCGATCTTCGCGGCGGTGCTCTCGCTGTTGATCCTGATCGCCGGCGCGATCTCGCTGTTCCAGCTGCCGATCAGCGAATACCCCGAAGTCGTGCCGCCGACCGTTGTCGTGCGCGCCAACTTCCCCGGTGCCAACCCGAAAGTGATCGGCGAAACCGTCGCCGCGCCACTGGAACAGGCGATCACCGGCGTCGAGAACATGCTCTACATGTCCTCCCAGGCCACGGCCGACGGCAAGCTGACCCTGACCATCACGTTCGCGCTGGGGACCAACCTCGACACCGCGCAAGTGCAGGTGCAGAACCGGGTCACCCGGACCGAGCCGAAGCTGCCGGAAGAAGTGACGCGCATCGGTATCACCGTGGACAAGGCGTCGCCTGACCTGACGATGGTGGTCCACTTGACCTCGCCGGATCAGCGCTACGACATGCTGTACCTGTCCAACTACGCGGTCCTCAACATCAAGGATGAGCTGGCGCGCCTGAACGGTGTCGGCGACGTGCAGCTGTTCGGCATGGGCGACTACTCGCTGCGTGTCTGGCTCGATCCGAACAAAACCGCTTCGCGCAACATCACGGCGACCGACGTGGTCAACGCCATTCGCGAGCAGAACCGCCAGGTCGCCGCCGGTCAACTGGGCGCACCGCCCTCCCCGAGCGCCACCAGCTTCCAGATGTCGATCAACACCCAAGGCCGTCTGGTCTCTGAAGAAGAGTTCGAGAACATCATCGTTCGCGCCGGCGACAATGGCGAAATCACCCGGGTCAAAGACATCGCCCGCGTCGAACTGGGCTCCAGCCAGTACGCGCTGCGCTCGTTGCTGAACAACCAGCCGGCGGTGGCGATCCCGATCTTCCAGCGCCCAGGCTCCAACGCCATCGACATTTCCAACGAAGTGCGCGGCGAAATGGAACTGCTGAAGAAGAACTTCCCTGAAGGCATGGACTACAGCATCGTCTATGACCCGACGATCTTCGTGCGCGGCTCCATCGAAGCAGTGGTTCACACCCTGTTCGAAGCGCTGATCCTCGTTGTACTGGTGGTGATCCTGTTCCTGCAGACCTGGCGCGCTTCGATCATCCCGCTGGCTGCTGTGCCGGTGTCGCTGATCGGTACCTTTGCGGTCATGCACCTGTTCGGCTTCTCCCTCAACGCGCTGTCGCTGTTCGGGCTGGTACTGGCGATCGGTATCGTCGTGGACGACGCCATCGTGGTGGTGGAGAACGTCGAGCGGAATATCGAGCTCGGCCACCAACCGATGGAGGCCACACAGATCGCGATGCGTGAAGTGACCGGCCCGATCATCGCCACGGCGCTGGTGTTGTGTGCGGTGTTCATCCCGGCGGCGTTCATCTCCGGACTGACCGGGCAATTCTATAAACAGTTTGCGTTGACCATCGCCATCTCGACGGTGATCTCGGCCTTCAACTCCCTGACCCTGTCGCCTGCCCTGGCTGCCGTATTGCTGCGCGCCCACGACGCGCCGAAGGATGGCTTCTCGCGCTTCCTCGACAAACTGTTCGGGGCCTGGCTGTTCCGACCGTTCAACCGGTTCTTCGTCAAGGCCAGTAACGGTTATGTGAGCACGGTGGGTCGGGTGATTCGCGTCAGCGGTGTGGCACTGGTGGTGTACGCCGGCCTGATCGTCATGACCTGGCTGGGTTTCTCCACCACGCCGACCGGTTTCGTGCCGGCCCAGGATAAACAGTACCTGGTGGCCTTCGCGCAATTGCCGGACGCGGCGAGCCTGGACCGTACCGAAGACGTGATCAAGCGCATGTCCGACATCGCGCTGAAGCAACCGGGCGTTGAAAGCGCCGTGGCCTTCCCGGGCCTGTCGATCAACGGTTTCACCAACAGCCCGAACTCCGGCATCGTCTTCGTCACGCTCAAACCGTTCGAAGATCGCACGGCAGCCGACCAGTCGGCCGGTGCGATCGCCGGTGCGTTAAACGGCAAATACGCAAGTATTCAGGAAGCCTACATGGCGATCTTCCCGCCGCCGCCGGTACAGGGGCTGGGCACGATCGGCGGTTTCCGTCTGCAGATCGAAGACCGTGGCAACCTGGGTTACGACGAGCTGTACAAAGAGACGATGAACATCATCGGCAAGAGCCGCAGCGTGCCGGAACTGGCCGCGCTGTTCACCAGCTACACGGTGAACGTGCCCCAGGTCGATGCCGCCATCGACCGCGAAAAAGCCAAGACCCTCGGTGTGCCGATCAGCGACATCTTCGACACCCTGCAGGTTTACCTCGGCTCGCTGTACGCCAACGACTTCAACCGTTTCGGCCGGACCTATCAGGTCAACGTGCAGGCCGAGCAGCAGTTCCGTCAGGACGCTGAACAGATCGGTCAGTTGAAAGTGCGCAACAACCGCGGCGAGATGATCCCGCTGGCGACGCTGCTGAAAGTCACCAACACCTCGGGACCGGACCGCGTCATGCACTACAACGGCTTCATCACCGCCGAGATCAACGGCGCGGCGGGTCCGGGTTTTAGCTCGGGTCAGGCGCAGGTGGCGATGGAAAAACTGCTCAAGGAAGAACTGCCCAACGGCATGACCTACGAGTGGACCGACCTGACCTACCAACAGATCCTGTCGGGCAACACGGCACTGCTGGTCTTCCCGCTCTGCGTGCTGCTGGCGTTCCTGGTACTGGCTGCGCTGTATGAAAGCTGGAGCCTGCCGCTGGCGGTGATCCTGATCGTACCGATGACCCTGCTGTCGGCCATTGCCGGTGTGATCATTGCCGGGAGCGACAACAACATCTTCACCCAAATCGGCCTGATCGTACTGGTAGGCCTGGCGTGCAAGAACGCGATTCTGATCGTCGAGTTCGCCAAGGATGAGCAGGACAAGGGCAAGACCCCGCTGGAGGCTGTGCTTGAAGCCTGCCGTCTGCGTCTGCGGCCGATCCTGATGACCTCCTTCGCGTTCATCATGGGCGTGGTTCCGCTGGTGCTGTCCAGCGGCGCCGGTGCCGAAATGCGTCATGCCATGGGCGTGGCGGTGTTCTCCGGGATGCTCGGCGTGACCTTCTTCGGTCTGCTGTTGACGCCGGTGTTCTATGTACTGATTCGTAACTACGTTGGACGCAAAGAGGCTCGCAAGGCCGCCAAGGCGCAACGCATCCAGAACAACGCTGCGGAGGCTCATTGATGAAGGCTGCAAAACTCTTTCTGCCGAGCCTGCTGGTGCTGGCGCTGGCGGCCTGCGCCGTCGGCCCGGACTACAAGAAGCCGGAAACCGCGGCGGCCAACATTCAGGCCGCCACCCAGCGGGCCTATGACCGCAGCCACATCGAGACCGTCTGGTGGCAGCAGTTCGACGACCCGACCCTGAACAAACTGGTCGCCGAATCGCTGCAGGGTAACCGCGAGTTGCGCGTTGCCTTCGCCCGTCTGAAAGCGTCCCGTGCGATCCGGGACGACATCAGCAACGACGCCATGCCGGTGGTGACCAGCCGCGCCAGCAGCCAGGTCGGCCGCGCTCAGGTGCCGGGTGAAACCGAGCACCGGGTCAATCAGGAACGTTACGACCTGGGCCTGGACATGGCTTGGGAGCTGGACCTGTTCGGCCGCATCCAGCGCGAGCTGGAAGCCAGTGACGCTGATCAACAAGCTGCCGAGGCCAACCTCTATCAGTTGCAGGTAACGATGATCGCCGAGCTGGTCGACGCTTACGGTCAGCTGCGTGGCGCCCAATTGCGCGAGAACATTGCCCGGGACAACCTGAAAAACCAGCAGGACTCTCGCCGGGTGACCGCCCAGTTGCGTGACGAAGGCGTGGGCAATGAACTCGACGTGGTCCGTTCCGACGCGCGTCTGGCGGCGGTGGAAGCCACCATTCCGCAGCTTCAGGCCGAACAGGTGCGCGAACGCAACCGCATCGCTACCCTGCTCGGCGAACGTCCGGACGCCATGACCGTGACCCTCGCCCCGGCCAAACTGCCGGCGATCTCCAAGGCCCTGCCGATCGGTGATCCGACCAAGCTGCTGGAAAACCGTCCGGACGTGCGCAGCGCCGAGCGGCAACTGGCGGCGCAGACCGCGCGAATTGGCGTGCAGACCGCCGACCTGTTCCCACGGGTCAGCCTCAGCGGTTTCCTGGGTTTCACGGCCAGCCGTGGTTCGCAGATCGGTTCCGGCGCGGCGCAGGCGTGGGGTCTCGGCCCGAGCATCACCTGGGCGGCCTTTGACCTGGGCAGCGTGAGGGCGCGGATTCGTGGCGCCAACGCCGATGCCGAAGGCGCGCTGGCCAATTACGAGCAACAAGTGCTGCTGGCCCTGGAAGAAACCGAGAACGCCTTCAGCGACTACGACAAGCGTCAGCAGCGTCTGGTGTCCTTGGTACGGCAGAGTGAAGCCAGCCGTTCGGCAGCGAATCTGGCGAACATCCAGTACCGCGAAGGCACGGCGGACTTCCTCGTCCTGCTGGACGCAGAACGCGAACGTCTCGCCGCCGAAGACAGCCAGGCCCTGGCTGAAATCGATCTGTACCGCGGCATCGTTGCCATCTACAAAGCCCTTGGCGGTGGCTGGCAGCCGAATGCCTGACGTCGCAGGTTGAACAGCGGGATCGCTCAACCGGCGGCCGTTCTGTAGCCCTGATCTGCCGCCCTGAAAAAGCCTCGGACCCACAAGGTTCGGGGCTTTTTTCTGGACTGAAGAAATCCCCTGCGAGCGCCCAGGGGCCGAATCCATCCCCACAGCGTTTGACACTCGGCGGTCTCTCCCCGAAGCTGCTGCACACGCAAACACGGAAACCGATATGTCTGAATCGTCTTCCCGGCGCACACCCGCCCAGCTCAAGGCTCGACGTCGCTGGCAGGTGGCAATTGCGCTGGCGCTATTGCTGCTGATCATCGCCATGGCGATGCTGGTGCGAAACTGGCACGCGCCTCCAGCCGCACCGCAGGTCAATCACAGCTACGCCGAAGCACTGGAGCAGGCCCATGGCGGCAAGCCCGGCGCCGCGCGTGTGCTGTATCAGCAATTCAGTCGCACCGACCTGTCCGATATTCGCCGTGCCGGTCTGCTCGCCGAGCTGGTTAATTACCCGGGGGCCCAGGCGCTGAAAATTCTGCGCGGCGATCTCAAGCGCCCCGCGCCGCTGGTTCAGCAGGCGGCCATCCAGACGGTGTCGGCCATGCTGCCGGAGGAACAACGCAGCACGCTGATCGGCCCGCTGCTGGACGATGCCGACGATGAGGTGCGCTTCAGTGCGGTGCGCGCCTTGCTGCCGTTGGGCCCGGATGAATTGGGCCTGTATTACGGCGCGTTGCAGGAGGCGGCTCAACAGTATGAGCAGGCATTGAGTGCCCAGCCGCCGAGCGGGCAACGTCAGCTCGCGCTCGCGCAGCTCTACCTCAACAACGGCACCCCGCAAAAGGCGATCGATGCGCTGGAACTGGCCGCAAAACTGGAACCGGACAACCTCGAGACCGGGCTGGCGCTGGTGCAGGTGCTCGACCGCCAGGGCCAGGCCGATCGTTCGCGCCAGTTGCTCGCCCAGTGGCTGGAGAAACAGCCCCAGTCGTCCCTGGCGCAACACGCACTCGGCCAATGGCTGCTGCGTCATAAACAAAATGAATACGCCCTGCTCCCGCTGACCCGAGCCATTGAGCTGGAACCGGACAACACCGGTTACCGCTACGACCTCGCCGTCGCGCTTCACGATCTGGATCAGCTCGAAGCCGCGCAGCGTCAGCTGGAGGACATCCTTCAGCGCGCACCCGCCGACCGTCGCGCGAGGATTCTGCTGATTCGCTACTGGACCGAGGCCGGGCAGCTGCAAAAAGTGCAGGTGCTGCTGGCTGAACTGGAGCAGCTCAACGCCGACGATCCGGCGCTGCAGCAAGGGCTCTAGAACGGCATAGTTTCCGATAGCGCTAAAGTATAAGAAATGACTTACAACGGTTTGCGACTGTTATTGTTTTTTTGTCAGACCGGCATATCGTCGCCGGGATCTTTCAGTTAACAATTAGTCATCCCCTATTTTACAACGCGTAAAAAACGTGCATTATTTACTCGCGCCGCAACTGAACTACCCCGTATTGATACCAACCTTCACCCTCAAGAAGTTAGTGTCGACGGCTGATCCTGATGTCAAGGACACGGTAGAAAGTGGTGAAACCAACAGCAGCAGACCCAGATGCGCGTCCTTGTTACTCGCATTGTTGCTTGCATTGAGCTGACAACAGCCATTAATTGCCGGAGTATCATTTTGTCCAGACTTGCCGAATTTCGCGCAGCAGAAAAAGCCCTTCAGGAGCAGCTGGCCCAGCTGGAGTATCTGAAGAACGACGCCGGACTGAAGAAGGAAATCGAGTTCGAGCAGCAGCTGCAGGCCCTGATGAGCACGTATGACAAGACCTTGCGCGACATCATCGCGATCCTCGACCCTCACACCGGCGCTTCCACCCTTGCGCCAGCGGCCCCGAAACGCCGCCGCCCGCGGGTCGTCAAAGTCTATCAAAACCCCCACACCGGTGAAGTCATCGAGACCAAAGGCGGCAACCATCGCGGTTTGAAAAACTGGAAAATACAATACGGTGCCGAAACCGTTGATTCCTGGTTGCGCGGCCGCTAGTCCTGTATCCCTTGCAGTGTCGAGAAGAAGCTCTGCTCGCAGGGCTTCTCTGAAAGTGTAGGGTATCGCAGTGAAACAAGTGCTTTAAACGCGGCTGATTGCGAGCGAAGTCTTAGGCAGTTTAGATAATGAGTGCTGGTGTAGCACCAGCGTTGAATATTCAACCTGACAATTAGCTGAACAGATTCGTATTAGTGTGATATATCGCTTTCAATAGGCGGCAGGCTTATAGCATGCTCAATTGCCGATGATTTTCCGCTTGTTAATTCCACTAAGTATGGCCAGTGTGCGCGGCAAAGCTGGCTATGAGCCTTCACGCATCAACAGATAAATTACGCCTCTGCGGCCCAACGGCTCGCATGCTTCACATTTTTTTCACACCGGCTTGTACAGGATGGAGGCTACTAAAGGATTAGTGCCCCAATGCCCGCTTCGGCGGGCTTCTTTATGCCCGCGATTTGTGTAACCCCCCGCCTCGACCTAAGGCGCCGATCCCAGGCGCAGGCCATTCCTGATCTGCAACACTTCGTCTTTAAGGGCCGCGTAGCCTTCCGCCGAACCGGCATACGACAACGACCACGCCAACTGCGGACTGGCCGCCGCCACCAGCGTCTGGGTCATGACGTGATTGCCGTTCTGGGTGATCGTGCACGTGGTCTCCATGGCGGGGATGTCGCTCAGCGTGCTGTCCTTCATGTGTGTGCAGACGCTTTGGAAGCCACCGCGCGCAAAATTGACCTGCACCGCCTTGCGCATTTCCAGCAGTACGCTCTGCACGTTGACCGAGTGACCGGGCTGCAGCTGCGTCTGGGTCAGCTCGACCACCATGGCCGGATCACCGTTCTGATCGTTTTTAACCGCACGCTGTCGTATTTGCACGGCGGGCTGACCCTCGCTCGCCGGCGGTTGGGGCAGCGCTTCCACTTCCCAGCCCTCGGGCCAGATGATCATGGCGTCCGCCGAAGAGGCGACGCCAGGAATCATGAGCACGAAACAGAAAGCAACGCGGGCGCATGGGCGCAATGAGAGATGCATGGGCGGTACCTGAAGGTCGAGCCGCGAAGTGTGAGCCGGTCATCCATCGCCCACAAGTCGAAAGCCGCGCTTTATGCGCCTTCGGTTTGGCGCGTCGGCCATGAGCCCGTATCATTACGCAACTTTTTAGCGTTAACCCGGAGACAACCATGAGTCTGCACGACCTGAACACCTTCCCCGGCGTCACGGCCACCCCGGACGCCTCGACCGCACAATTCGTGTTCAACCACACCATGTTGCGCGTCAAGGACGCCACCGCTTCTCTGGATTTCTACACCCGCGTGCTGGGCTTCAGTCTGGTAGAGAAGCGCGACTTCCCGGAAGCGGAATTCAGCCTGTACTTCCTGGCGCTGGTGGATAAAGCGCAGATTCCGCAGGACGATGCTGCGCGCAACGTCTGGATGAAAGGCATCCCCGGCGTGCTCGAACTGACCCACAACCACGGCACCGAAAAAGACCCTGCGTTTTCCTACCACAACGGCAACACCGACCCGCGCGGCTTCGGTCACATCTGCATCTCGGTGCAGGACGTGAAGGCTGCCTGCGCGCGCTTCGAAGAACTGGGCGTGGACTTCCAGAAACGCCTGACCGATGGCCGCATGAAAAGCCTGGCCTTCATCAAGGACCCGGATGGTTACTGGGTCGAAATCATCCAGCCGACGCCGGTATCGGGCGAGTAATCGCGTCTAGCGAGTCGGACTGGCTTTAGCCAGGAATAAGCCTATGCGCGAGCAAGCTCACTCCCACACGTTCCTCAGAGTGGCCGAGATCACGGGTCGACGATGAACAGGTGGGAGCGAGCGTGCTCGCGAAGACAGCGTCTCTGCCGCTGAAGATGCAGAGGATCTAATTGCCTATTCCCGGCTGAAGCCGGTCCCACTAAAAGCAGCGCGTGCATCCAGCGATATCGGCAATATCCCCGACCGTAGGACCGGCTTTAGCCGGGAAGGCGTCAGGCGTCACGCCGCTTCTATCACCTGATCCGCATCAGTCAGATCCGCATAAACCTGCGCGTTCGACGGTTCAGGCGTGAACGTCAGCGCGATGTTCTCGCACTGCTGTTTAAGCTGCTGCAACTTAAGCGGCCGGCTCAGGAAATACCCCTGGGCCTCCTCGCAGCCGAAATCCCTCACCAGGCTCATACAACGGAACGTCTCGACACCTTCCGCCACGGTGCGATAGCCCAACTCGCCGGCCAGGTGCAGCACGGATCGAGCGATGATGCGGTTGCGCGGGTTGCTCTCAAGATCGGTGACCAGGGATTTGTCCAGCTTGAGGATGTTGGCCGGAATCTCATGCAGGTAGGCAAAGTTACTGTAGCCTGCGCCGAAATCATCGATGGCCACGTCAACGCCCAGCTCGCGGATTCGGGTGAGCTGCGCGATGACGCGTTTGTCGGCACGGATCCACTCGCCTTCGGTGATCTCGACTTCCAGCCGTGAGGGATGCACGCCGTGTTGGTCGCAGGCGCTTTGCAGCGTCAAGGCGATGTCCATGTCGGCGAAGTCCAGCGGCGACAGATTGAGGGACAGGCGCACCTCTTCGTCGATCCAGCCGCTAAGGTCGGTCAGCGCGCGATCGATCACCCAGCGCGTCACCGTGCTGATCCTGCCGGCGCTCTCGACCAGCGGAATGAATTCGCTAGGCCAGATCTTGCCCAGCATCGGGTGGGTCCAGCGAATCAACGCCTCGACGCTGAGCAGGCGGCCATTCTGCAAGCTGAAGCGCGGCTGGTACTCCAGATAGATGTCGCCGCTGATCAGCGATTCGCCGAGTTCACCAAGCAGCGTCAGCGCGCGACGCTGGGCGCAATCCTCGGCTTCGTCATAGGCCGCCCACGGCACCTGTCGATAAACCGCTCTCCCCGCCGCGTGGGTCGCTTTGCCCATGAGCGTCGAGGCGGAATGTTCACCGTCATCACAGCACGCCAGCCCCACCGCCACCTGTTGGTGCGGGAAAGGCTCGGTAATCAGCGCCAGTAGCATGCGAATCAAATCGTCCCGGCGAAGCCGGTCGCAGCTCACCTGCAGGCAGAAATCCAGTTCGCTGACATGGTAAAGCTCGGCGATACCATCCAGACGCCGGCGCAGGGAGTTGGCCATATCGCAGCGCGACTGCTGCGCATCCAGATGACTGCTCACGCTGAGATCGGCCGCACTCGCCACCGGCTGGATGCGGATCACCACCATCAATCGCACCTCGCTCCCGGTCACCGCAAAGCCCTGCGTATCGAGCAGGAACTGCTGCAAATTCGGCAAGCGGCTGACAGGGTGACGGTAGCGCATCAGCTGACATTGCTCGACCTGCCCCATGACCAACTGAGCGAAATCTTCAAGGGCTGCCAGTTCATTGGATTCCAGCGTACGGGGCACCTGGTCGATCAGGCAAAAACTGCCGAGCACATCGCCGTGCTGGTTGCATAACGGCGCACCGGCATAGAAACGAATGCCACCCGGCGCCGTGACCAGCGGGTTGTGGGAAAAGCGCGGATCGAGTTGGGCGTCCTGAACCACCATGATCCCGGGGTTCTGGATGGTGTAGCGACAAAACGACTGCTCTATGGGCGTCTGGCTGGGTTCGAAACCCACTCGACCGGGAAACCACTGACGGTCTTTTTCCACCAGCGAGACCAGCGCCGTCGGCACGCGAAAGTGCGCAGCAGCAAGGCGACACAGGCGGTCGAAATCCTCACTATGGGCGGTTTCCAGCCATTGCAAAGCGTGAACCGCGGACAGGCGCTTCTGCTCAATTTCCAGCGAACAGTTCATGGCATCCGCCCTCGGTTCTGAAAATACAGGTTGAATGATATCTCATAGCCACTACTCCTCGCACCTGATCATGACAGAAGGTCGGTGACCGCGATACGGGGTAAAAAACAGACTTCGGGCGAGCTGAGAAAAGTGATATCACAAAGACATCAGTTAATCGTTTCAGTTCCAAAGCTATACAGAAATATATTTTTGTACAAGTTTTAATAAAGTTAATAGGATCGGCGCCGACAGATGGAGCAGAACGACGCGCAGCCAGCCACAACGCTTCCTGCAAGAACGTCGTCAACGCCACTGAATCCCGAGAAAAAGGACCGTTCTCATCGACAACAACCCAAGCGCCCCGCTCCGGGGCTTTGAGAACAGTATGAACATTCTTGCCCCTGCCGTTTACCTGACCAACCGCCTGCGCTTTCCCGCCAAATTCGCGGTGCTGGCCATCATTGTGCTTTTGCCGCTGGCCCTGCTCGGCGCGCGCCTGCTGCATCAACTCACTACCAGCATCGATAACATCCATTTCGAACAAGTCGGCCAGCGCTATCTGATGGACGTTACCCCGGTACTGCGCCTGTCGATGCTGCAACGAGCATTGACCAACCGCCTGCTCAGCGGGGATCAAACAGCCCAACCTGACCTCGCCGCCAACCAGGCCAAACTGCTGGATGCGTACTCCAAACTGGAAACTACCGACCGCCAGCTCGGTGCGGGGCTTGAAACCGGAGATCGCGTACAACGCTTGCGCTCCGGGGCCGAAGGGTTGATCAGCCAGACCAAAACCGGGGCCGATCAGGCGACCCTGTTTGACGCCTGGAGCGATCAGATGACTCAAACGCTGAATTTCATCTATTTCATCTCCGCCACCTCCGGAATGGTCCTCGACGAAGACTATGCCTCGCTGTTCCTGATCGACCAAAGCACCCTGCGTCTGCCGCGCCAGATCAACGTGGTCGGCCAGTTGCGAGGTTTGGCCAGCGGCCTGCATGAAGGCCAGCCGCTGACAGACGCCACCCGTGGCACGATTAAATCGCTGCTCAAGCAAGAAGCCCAGATTCGCCAGGAGTTGCTGCAGAGCCTCACTCTGCTGCGTCGTCAGGAACCGGCCCTCGCCGACCGCATCCAGTCCCCCGTCAGCAGCGGGCTTTCGAGCCTGGACAGCTTTCGCACCGACCTGGAAACCTTGATCGGCTCCTCGCAAAACACCATCACCGGCATGCAGGGCCTGCCGGCCAAAGGCAACGCTGTGGTCGCCGAGCTGTACAAGGCGCAGGACGCTTTGCAAGCCGCGCTGTCCGCCGTGCTGGAGCAACGGGTCAAGGACAAGTCGGCCGAACGCACCGCCATGCTGGCCATGTTCGCCATTGCCGGCCTGCTGCTGATCTATGCCTTCAGCGGGATCTACAGCGCCATGCGTCGGGCCATGGAAGACATGTTGAGCGCCACCCGCCGCATCGCCCAGGGCGATCTCACCGCACGGGTCAACGTCGCCGGCAAAGACGAAATGGCCGACATCGGCACCGGTTTGAACCACATGGTCCAGGCCTTCGGTGAATCCCTCGCTCAGGTGGAGCGCAGTTCGAGTTCGGTGTCCGACGCAGCGACTCGCCTGAGCGCATCCATCGACCGCGCCAAGGTGTCGATGAACGCCCAGCAAGGGGAAACCGAACAGGTCGCCACCGCCATCAACGAAATGACCGCCAGTGTCGCCGACGTCGCCCAGAACACCGAAGGCGCGGCGCGTGCGGCGGAACAGGCCAGTCAGGCGTCCGGCAAAGGCCTGGGCGTGATGCAGCAGACCCGCCAGACCATCGAGGCGCTGGCCGGCGAAGTCGACCTCAGCGCGCAAAAGGTCGCGGCGCTCGCGCTGCACAGCCAAGAAATCGGCGGGGTCATCGAAGTCATCCGCAACATCGCCGACCAGACCAACCTGCTGGCCCTCAACGCCGCCATCGAAGCCGCCCGTGCCGGCGAGCAAGGCCGTGGCTTTGCCGTGGTCGCGGATGAAGTCAGAACCCTGGCTTCGCGCACGCAAAACTCCACCGCCGAAATCCAGCGGATCATCCAGCAATTGCAACTGGCGACCAGCGCTGCCGTAGAGCAGATGAAAGCGGGCAAGGACCGGGCGCAGGATTGCCTGACGTCGGCCGATCAGACGTCCTCTAGCCTGAACGCGATCAACGAAGGCGTGGAATCGATCGTCGGCATGAACACCCAGATTGCCAGCGCTGCCGTTCAACAGCACGCCGTGTCCGAGGACATCAACCGCAACGTCACCGAGATCCGCAACGGCACGTTCATGCTGATGGAAGGCATCGAGGACAACGCGGTAACGGCGGACGAACTGTCGCTGCTGGCCGGCGAGCTGCGCACCGTGGTCGGTCGTTTCAAACTCTAAGGATTGGGCGCGCGGTGTCAAACGCCGCGCGCCCTGCCCGTTCATCGCTCAAGGCACCTGAGCCCCCGCCACCGCCACGTACACCGAGTACAACGACGTGTTCGCGGCGATGAACAGGCGGTTACGGCGCGGCCCGCCGAAGGTCAGGTTGGCGACCTTCTCCGGCAGGCGAATCTTGCCCAGCAAGGTGCCGTCGGCGGCGAAGCATTGAACGCCATCGCCGGCGCTGGTCCAGATATTGCCCTGCACATCCACGCGCATGCCGTCCGGCACGCCCGGTTCGATCACCGCGAACACCCGCGACTGCCCCAGCTCACGCCCATTGATGACCTCGAACGCGCGGATGTGGTGGGGGCCATCGGGGTCGTGGGAGCGGCCGGAATCGGCGATGTACAGGGTCTGCCCGTCCGGGGAGAACGCCAGGCCATTGGGCTGCACGAAGTCGTTGGCCATGCAGGCGATCTCGCCGCTGTCCGGGTCGATGCGGTAGACGTGGCGGCCCGGCTGCTCTTCGTCGGCCTGATAGCCCTCGTAATCGGTGAGGATGCCGTAGCTCGGATCGGTGAACCACACGGCGCCGTCGCGGTGCACCACCACATCATTCGGCGAATTCAGCCGTTTGCCTTCAAAGCGCTCGGCCAGCACAGTGATAGAGCCGTCCGGTTCGGTGCGGGTGACGCTGCGGGTCCCGTGCTCGCAGGTGATCAGCCGTCCCAATAAATCGCGGGTGTTGCCGTTGGCGAAATTCGACGGGGTGCGGAACGTCGACACGCCCTGCTCCGGGGTCCAGCGCAACATGCGTTGGTTGGGGATGTCGCTCCACAACAGATACCCGCCGTCGTTGAACCACACCGGCCCTTCGGCCCAGCGGCACTGGTCGTACAGGCGCTCGAGCTGGGTGTTGGGCAGGATCAGGCGGTGGAAACGCTTGTCATGGCATTCGTAGAGGTCGTCGGACACAGGTTCGATCCTTAATTCAGGCGCGGGCATTTTTGCGGCCGCTGACAGCGGTAATCACCGCGATGATGATCAGGCCGGTGAGGATCAGCCGCACCCCGGCACTGGCGCCGAAGGTGTTGAGCATGCTCACCAGCAGGTAAAGGAACAGCGACGCGCCCCAGATGCCCGGCACGTTGGAAAACCCGCCGGCCACGGAGGTGCCGCCGATCACCACGACGGCAATGGAGGCCAGCAGGTATTCCTCGCCCATGCCCAGCGACGCGCCGCCGGAAAAACCGGCCAGGGTCAGACCGCAGAGGCTGCCGAACACGGCGCAGAGGACGTAGGTGGCGAAGCGCATGCGTCCAACCCGGATGCCGGCCAGTTCAGCGGCGCGGGCGTTTTGTCCGATGGCCAGCACCGAGCGACCGTAGCGGGTGCGGGTCAGCACGTAGCCCATGAGCACCGCCACGGCGATCACCACGAGGGCCAGATACGGCACGCCGAACACGCGGCCGGTGGCGAAGGTGTAGAAACTGTCCGGCGGCGGCACCCGCACGCTCCGGCCATAGGCGATGGCCAGTGATTGCAGGATGAAGCTGGCCGACAGGGTCGCAATGATCGGCGGAATGCGCAGCAGGCGGATCAACGCGAAATTGCCGCAGCCCACCAGCACACCGATGCCCAGCACGCCGACCACGCCCAGCCAGATGTTCGCATCCTGGCCGTCCATGAGCTTCATGCCCAGGGCGCCGCTGAGGGCGATGTTGGCCGGGATCGACAGGTCGATGTTGCCGGGCCCCGTGCTGATGACGAACATCTGGCCGATGCCGACGATCGCGAAGAAGGTCGAGAACGCCAGCGCGCCAGACAGTAAAGCGCCTGCGCCCTGCCCGCCGGTGAACACCAGGGTCGCCACCCAGATCAATAACGCGGCGAGGAATGACCACAGCCATGGCTTGCCGCGCAGCGCTGCAATAGTTGAAGTGCTCATAGCGGGCGTACCTCCAGACGATTGACCGCCGCACGCAGCGCCAGCACGAAAATCAGAATCGCGCCCTGAGCACCGATCTGCCAGTCAGGCGAGATGCGGATGAACGACAGCAGCGAACCGGCCAGCACCAGGGTCAGCGCGCCAAGCACAGCACCCATGGGTGACACGCGCCCGCCGACGAATTCGCCGCCGCCAAGAATCACTCCGGCGATGGACAACAGGGTGTAACGCAACGCCACGTTGGCGTCGGCCGAGGTGGTCAGCCCCACCAGAAACAGCCCGGACAACACGCCGAAGCCCCCGGCCATGGCGTACATCGCCACTTTGATGCGCAGCAGTGACCAGCCGGCCTTGGCGATCGCCAGCGGATTGCCGCCAGCGCCGCGCAACACCACACCGACGGTGGAGCGCATCAGGAAAAAGTGCATGGCCAGCCCGAGCACGATGCACACGATAATCGCCAGCGGAATCAGCGGTGGCTTGATCCGCACCAGCGCTTGCAGCCACTGCGGCGCCGTCCCGCCCGGTGACGGCAACAGCAGAATCGCGCCACCCACCCAGATGAACGACATGCCCAGGGTGACGACAATCGACGGCAGGTTGCGGCTGTGAATCAACGCACCGAGCAGCGCATACACACCGACGCACCCGGCCAGCGCCAGCCAGCCGAGGAACGGGTGTTGATCGAGCAGCGTCACGGCCACGCAGGCGACGAAGCTGATGAAGCTGCCCATGGACAGATCAAGGTCGTTGACGCTGATGATCAGCATCTGCGCGATGGTTGCCAGGGCAATCGGCACCGCCAGGTTGAGCATCAGGTTCAGGCCCATGTAGCTCATGGCCCGGGGTTGCATGATGAAAATGGTCGCCAGCAAGACCACCAGCGACACCGCCGGCAAGGCAGCGCGGAGCATGCGGGCGCGGCGTGCGGCGTTGTTGCGCGTCGCGACGGGTGCGCGGGCAACGGAATTCAACGGGGCATTCATGGGGTTTCCTCGGCGAAGGAGCTGCGCAGGATGCGCTCCTCGCTCAATTCACTGCGCGGCATGTCGAGCACGGTCTGGCCGTCGCGGAAGACATACACGTGATCGCAATAGGTCAGCTCTTCCAGTTCGGTGGTGTACCAGATGAACGTGCGGCCGCGGGCCGCCTCCTCCATCAGAATCGAATACACCTCGCGCTTGGTGCCGACGTCGACGCCACGCATGGGGTCGTCCATCAGGATGATCTGGCTGTCAGACGCCAGGGCCCGGGCAAACAAGGCTTTTTGCTGGTTGCCGCCGGACAGCGACAGGATCGGATTGCCCATGTCCGGGGTGCGAATGCTCATGCGCTTCATCCAGTCATCGGCCATGGCCTGCTCGGCGTCGGGGTTCAACAGCAGGCCGCGCTTGAGCTGGTTGAGGGAGCCGATGGTGATGTTTTCGCCGATGGACCACAGCGCAAACACGCCGTCGGTCTGGCGGTCGCCGGCGACGAAACTGGCGCCGGTGCCGCGCTTGATGCAGTCGCGCAGCACTTGGGTCAGCAACTGGCTCTGGCCGTGCCCGGCCAGCCCGGACAGCCCGACGATCTCCCCGGCAAACGCCTGCACCGAGCGCTCATCGGTTTGTCGCGCCGGACGCTGTTGCACCCGCGGGCTGCCCTGCTCACGTCGGGAGGCGAAATCCTGTGTCGCCTGCGCTTGTTCCCGTGCCGTGCCGCCCATGACTTCCACCAGCGAATCGTGGGTGAAGGCTTGCGCTGCTCGGGTTTCAACAATTCTGCCGTCACGCATCACCGCGATGCGGTCACAGGTGCCGAGCATTTCGCCGAGGATGTGGCTGATCAGCACGATGCTGCCGCCGCCCTCGACGAAACGCCGCACATGGCGCAACAGCTGCTCGGCGACCCGCGCGTCGAGGGACGAGGTGGGTTCGTCGAGGATGATCAGATCAAGGCGCTCATCGACGTTGATGAACGCCCGGGCGATTTCCACCATCTGCCGCTTGCCGATGGACAGGTCAGCGACGATGTCATCGGCGTCGATGCCGTGACCGGGGAAAATCTGCTCGAGCATCGCTTCGATCAGCGCACCGGCCCGACGCCGCCAGCCGAAGCCGCGCAGAGCCGACGACATCAGCCGGGTGTTCTCTGCCACGTTGAGGTTCGGGCACAGCGACAGTTCCTGGAACACGCAGCGAATGCCGTGCTGACGCGCCACTTGTACCGAATAGCCTTCGCGCAGGTCGCGGCCTTCGATCAGTAACTGGCCGCAATCGGCGGCCAGGGTGCCGGCGAGCACTTGCATCAGGGTCGATTTGCCCGCGCCGTTGTGGCCGATCAGGCCCAGGCACTCGCCGGCGCGCACGTTCAGGTCGACGTCACTCAGGGCACGCACGGCGCCGAACGATTTACCGGCGCCGACGAAGGCCACCCGCACAGGTCCATTTGCGTTCATGGTCAGAATTCCTTGGCGGGCCGCAGGCAGCGCGGCCCGCGGTGCTCAAATGGAAAAGCTCACAGGGAAGCGGCGGGCTTGAGCTTGGCGACGTCGTCGACGCTGTAGGTCTCGCTGACGATTCCGCCCTTGGGCAAGTCCTTCAGGCTGGCGTCGAGGGTCTGCTGGGTGACGGTGACCGCTGGCGACAGCAGGTCATGGGGCATCTGCTTGCCGTCGAGCAACTGCTGCGCGACATAGAACGCCAGGCTGGAAATGCTCGGCCCGCTGCTGATCGAGAAGCTCTGATAGCCCTGGGCGTCGCTTTGCTTTTTCCACCAGGTCAGTTCTTCTTCGCGGTTGCCGAAGATGATCGCCGGCAACGGACGGCCTGCCGCGACGAAGGCCTGGGCAATGCCGACGCCTTCACCGCCCTGGGTCACCACGGCGTCGACTTTCGGCAGGCTCGGCAGCACGCCGGAAACGGCTTTCTGAGCCACGGTCGGTGACCAGTTGCCGTTCACTTCGCCAATCACTTTCAGGTTCGGGTGCTTCTGCGCGCCGGCGGTGATGCCGGAGTGGATACGCTCGTCCACCGACACGCCGGCCAGGCCGCGCACTTCCAGGACGTTGCCGCCCTGGGGGAAGCGCTCGGACAGGTAGTCCATCTGCTCGATGCCGGTCTGTTTGAAGTCCATGGAGATGCGGTAGGCGCAAGGCTCGGAGACGGTGCCGTCGAAGGAGACGACGATGATGCCGGCGTCGCAGGCCTGTTTCACCGCGCCGTTGAGCGCGGTCGGCGACGAGGCATTGATGACGATGGCGTCATAGCCCTGAAGGATCAGGTTCTGGATTTGCGCGGCTTGCTCGGTGGCCTGGTTTTCCGCCGTGGTGAAACTGTCAGCCGACGCGATCAGGCCATCCTTGACGGCTTTGTCAGTGGTCTGCTGCCAGCTGGCGAGCATCAGCTGGCGCCAGGAGTTGCCGGCGTAATTGTTGGAGAGCGCGATCTTCTTGTCAGAAGTATCGGCGTGGGATGCGACGGGCAGGGCCATCAGGGGCGCCACGGCCAGTGCAGCGCAGAGCAATGAACGGCGTAGCGGATGACGACGACTTTTCATAGTTGAACCCTTGTTATTTTTATGGGGGCTGCAGGGTGGCCGACGGCGTCGGTTGCACCTTATTACGAACAGTACGCGGCGAGTCTGCACTGGCCGGCGCGGAGCGTCAGTGGTCAATCGTGCAGACCTGATGCGGGATCCCGCAAGCGACCTGCAGGATCCAGCGTTCTTTTTAGCGCACAGGGGCCATAATGACCGGGCTGCCCCCTGCTCACTGACAAACAGTGTTGATTTGCAAACAGCGCTCGATCCATACAATAAAAACAGGTTGAAGCCCATGGCACAGCGACCGCACACCCTCGCCGAAGACGTGCTGCACCATTTTCTCGGTATTTCCCGCGCCCTCGCCGGCCAGCTGGATTTCCAGTCGATGATCGACGCCGTCTCCCGGGAAATCAGCCCGATCCTGCCCCACGACCACCTCGACGTCTGCCTGTTTATCCTGGACGGCCGCGAGCACATCACCTATGAAAGCGGCGTGCACACGCTGTGGGGCGATGTCGCTCAACCGATGCCGGTGCACACCAGCCCCATTCGAGCGGTGCTGTTGGGCGAGCAGGCGTTTCTGCTGACCCACGACGCCATGAACGACGCACGTTTCGCCTTCCCCGGCGCCGCCAACCACCCTATTTTCGACGCCCGCCTGCGCAGTCGCCTGCACGTGCCCTTGCGCGCCCGGGGTGAAATCATCGGTGCGCTGAGCTGCTCGAAACACACCGAGCATTTCTACACCCTGGATGACGTGCGCCACACCCAGCACGTCGCCGATCTGCTGGCCTCGTACGTGTACGCCCTGCGCCAGACCGAACAGGCCAAACAACTGGCCATCGCCGAAGCCCAGGTGCGTGCCCGAGAAGAAGGCCTGCGCCAGGGCGCGCTGCGCCTGACCGAGGAACTGGAGCGTGAACGGCAACGGGTCGGCATGGACTTGCACGACCAGACCCTCGCCGACATGACCCGCCTGCACCGGCGCATCGCCCGCCTGCAAACCCTGCCCAGCGTGCCGGGCGAGGACTTGCGCGGCATCGCCTGCTCGCTCAAGGACAGCATGCAGGAGTTGCGGCAACTGATCGATGCAGTGAAGCCGACGGTGCTGCAGTTGTTCGGCTTCGAAGAGGGCGTCGAAGACCTGTTGCGGCGCAGCGTTCGAGACAGCGGCCTGAGCATCGAAACGCGTCTGCAGGACAGCACCGACGGCATGGGCGATCGCTTGCCGGAGTCGGTGAAGGTCGCGGTGTTCCGCATCATTCAGGAAGCGGTGAACAACGCGATCAAGCACGCCATGCCGGACAGCATTGTCATCCACATCAGCCACACAGGCGCCCTGTTGCAGCTGACCGTCGACGATGACGGCATTGGGCTGGACGTCGGCCACCGGTTCAACAGCGGCGGCATTCAGAACATGCAGGTGCGCGCGCAACTGATGGCGGCGCAGTTGTTTATCGAACGCGGGCCCTATGAGCGCGGCACCCGGGTCCGGGTGTGCCTGCCGCTGGCGGATCTGCCGCTTATCGTTGAGCCTGCGCCGTCCGTTGAAACGGAGGTGCCATGCAAATCCTGTTGATCGAAGACGACCCGGTGCACCGGGCGTTCCTGCGCGAAGTCATCGAAGTGGCCCTGCCGGAATGCACGCGTTTACTGGAGGCCGAAGACGGCCAGATCGGCGAGCGGTTGTTCAGCGAGAGCCCGGTGGATGCCGTGGTGATGGACCTGCAGATGCCGTGCCGCACCGGCGTCGAAGCGGCCAAGACGATCTGGCGGCAGCAGCCGGACACGTCGATTCTGTTCTGGTCGAATTACTCGGACGAGGCCTACGTGCGGGGCATCGCGCGGATCGTGCCCCAGGGGGCGGCCTACGGTTACATCCTCAAGACGGCCTCGGAAGAGCGCTTGCGACTGGCCTTGCGGGGGCTGTTCATCGAGCAGCAGTGCGTGATCGACCGCGAGATTCGCGGCGTGCAGCTCAAGGCCCACGATCAGTTGTCCGGGCTGAGTGATGGCGAATACGAAGTGCTGCAGGACATCGCCTTAGGCCTCACCGACCGCACCATCGCCACCCGCCGCAACCTGTCGCTGCGCAGCGTGCAGAACCGGCTGCAGCAGCTGTACGAAAAGCTCGGCGTTTACCAGCCCGATGCGGCCGGCGAACGCAGCACCGCCTTCAACCTCCGCGCCCGCGCCGTCAACGTCGCCCTGCTCCGCCGCCTGCTCAACCGCACGGCGCTGGAACAGGCCGAAGCCGAACTGCAACTGTGGCTGAAAAACCCGGCACGGCATCGGTTTGGAGGGGACTGAGGGGAGATCAAGAGCGTCTGCCTGGGGGCAGACTGTTTCGCCTTCGGCGAGTTACTTGATAAAGCCCCAAGTAACCAAGGGCTTGTGCTCCTGGTTGGGCCCCTCCTGCGTCGGGGTTCCTTCACTCCGGTCCCGCTCCGTGGGCCCGCGCCGAACGGACATCCCTGTCCTGACGGCGCTCTCGCCGCATCCATGCGGCTCGGCCCACTCCGCGAAACCTGCGTTCAGCCTGCACCAAAGTCGCGTTTTGCGGTGACTGGAATTTTTGTGTACGAAGATCAAAAGCGCTTTAAAGCAGATCAACGGCTTTCCGGCTGAAGCCGGTGCTACAGTCGGAGGCGATTCCACAGGGTGTATGCGGTGCTTTTAGTGGGACCGGCTTTAGCCGGGAAGAGGCCCGCTCAGGCGCCGACATTTTTGCTGACAGTCCCCCTCCTTGTGGAAGCGAGCTTGCTCGCGAATGCGGTATCACAAACACCAGATATCTGTCGGATGTACCGCCCCCTTCGTGAGCAAGCTCACTCCCACAAGTCCTTAGCGTTTGCTCTGTCCTCGATCTGCTTTTGATCTGCTTTTGATCTGCTCTTGATCTGCTCTTGATCTTCCTACGCAAAAAGTCCAGTCACCGCCAATCGCGACTTGGGCGCTGGCCGAACGTAGACGACGCGCAGTGGGTCGAGCCGCATGGATGCGGCGAGAGCGCCGTCAGGACATGGATGTCCGTTCGGCGCGGGCCCACGGAGCGTCGTCGGAGTGAGGGTATTCCGACGTAGGAGGAACCAAGCCAGGAGCAGGCACCCTTGGTTACTTGGGGTGCTTTTCCAAGTAACTCGCCGAAGGCGAAATGTCTGCCGTTAGGCAGACGCTCTTCCCGGCTGAAGCCGGTCCCACTAAATGCAGGTGGGGAACGCGAGATCCCCCTGGCTTGTCGATTAAAGCAAGACCGCGACGCGTCGCTTAATCGAAAAGGAGCATTGCCCATGTGCAGGAACCACACCCGTAACCCCATCCTCTGCCTCATCCCCCCGTACCTGCTCGACCAGATCGCCCGCAACGGCAACAAAGCCCAGCGCGAAGCGGCCCTGCGCACGCGCGCCAAAGACAACACCTTCCGCTCCCTGCGCCTCAGCGCACAACCCGATCGACGCCTCGTTCACCTCGCCGCCGTAGCCCCCACCGGCAAACGACGCTCCATCTACACCGCCGACGGCGGCGAAACCCTGCCCGGCACCCTCGTCCGCGGCGAAGGCCAGCCCGTCAGCGGCGACATCGCCGTCGACGAAGCCTACGACGGCCTCGGCGCCACCTTCGACTTCTTCTTCGACGTCTTCGACCGCAACTCCATCGACGACGCCGGCATGGCCCTCGACGCCACCGTGCACTTCGGCAAGGGCTACAACAACGCCTTCTGGAACTCCGCGCAGATGGTCTTCGGCGACGGCGACCAGTCACTGTTCAACCGCTTCACTATCGCCCGAGACGTCATCGGCCACGAACTGGCCCACGGCGTCACCGAAGACGAAGCCGGGCTCGTTTACTTCAACCAGGCCGGCGCGCTGAACGAATCGATGTCCGACGTGTTCGGCTCGCTGATCAAGCAGTACGCCCTGAAACAAACCGCCAAGCAGGCCAGCTGGCTGATCGGCGAAGGCCTGTTCACCGACAAGATCACCGGCAGCGCCCTGCGCTCGATGAAAGCCCCCGGCACTGCGTTCGATGACAAGGTGCTGGGCAAGGACCCGCAACCGGGTCACATGGACGACTTCGTCCACACCTACGACGACAACGGCGGCGTGCACATCAACTCGGGCATCCCCAACCATGCGTTTTATCAAGTGGCGACGCGCATTGGCGGCCATGCCTGGGAAAAGGCCGGGCGCATCTGGTACGACGCGTTGCGCGATTCACGTTTGCGACCCAATGCCGGCTTCGTGCGCTTTGCGCGGATCACCCACGATGTGGCCGGTCGGCTGTACGGTGTAGGCGAGGAAGCCCAAATCGCGGTAAAAGAAGGTTGGGCGGCCGTGGGCATCAATGCGCAATGATCCGCCATGGCCATCTGGCAAAAGAAGGAGCCACCCACATGCGTATCTCATTCAGCGAAAGCGGCGGGGTCGCCTATTTTCCGGGCTTGAACAAGCCCAATACCATTGAAGTGGACGCCCTGCCGGAGGGCGACCAGAAGGAGTTGCGACAACTGGTCGACGCGTCCAAATTCTTCGCATTGCCGGAAGGTCGACACCCCGCCCGTGCGCTGCGCGGGATGCAGCATTACACGCTGACCATCAGCGAAGGCGACCGGGAGCGCACAGTCTGCGTTCCCGCTCCGGTGGAATCCGGTCCGTTGCAGGGCCTGATGCAGTATGTCCGGCGCCACGTGTCCGGCTAGCCCCATGACCGCGCGCCGGGCAAACCGCTATGCTCGGCGCCATTACTCCCTGCTCTTCAGGAATCCTGTGCCCAACCTTCTCTCATCTGTCCTCCGTCGATTTACGCCAACAGCCCGCAGTGCCGACGCGTCACGCGGTGCCCATCGATGATGCCTGTCCGCCGCCTGTGCCTGGTCCTCGGCGATCAGCTGTCCTTCGACCTGGCCTGCCTCGCCGAACTCGACGCCGAGCGCGACGCCGTGCTGATGGTCGAGGTCATGGAAGAAGCCACCCACGTCGCCCATCACCCGCAAAAGATCGCCCTGATCTTCAGCGCCATGCGCCATTTCGCCCAGGCGCTGCAGGAGCGCGGCATCATCGTTCAGTACGTGACGCTGGACGACCCGCTGAACACCGGCTCGGTGCCGACTGAATTGCAGCTCTGGCATGCGTCCTTGCAGGCCGAAGAAGTCCACGCCACCGAATGCGGCGACTGGCGTCTGGAGCAGTCCAT
This sequence comes from Pseudomonas sp. GW821-FHT02H06, assembly GCF_059421525.1. Lineage (NCBI taxonomy): Bacteria > Pseudomonadati > Pseudomonadota > Gammaproteobacteria > Pseudomonadales > Pseudomonadaceae > Pseudomonas > Pseudomonas sp. GW821-FHT02H06. The sequence goes on along the minus strand of NZ_JBWKVD010000012.1, from coordinate 106,765 downwards.
AAGGGAATGCGCCCTGCCGCTGGTCTGGCACAGCGACACGCGCTTTCTGTGCTCCCGCGAAGAGTTTGCCAAATGGGCCAGCGGCAAGATCCAGCTGCGCATGGAATTCTTCTACCGCGAGATGCGCCGCAAGCAGCGCCTGCTGCTCAACAGCGACGGCACGCCCGTAGGCGGTGCCTGGAACTTCGACGCGGAAAACCGCAAGGCGCTGCCGAAGCGGGTCTCGGCGCCCTACCCGGCGCGCTTCGCACCGGACGCCATCACCCGCGACGTGCTGGAACTGGTGCGTGAGCGATTCGCCAGTCACTACGGCTCTCTGGACAATTTTGACTACCCGGTAACCCACGCCGACGCCCAGGCGCTGTGGCAGTACTTTCTCGATTATGGGCTGGCGGCCTTCGGCGACTATCAGGACGCCATGGCCATGGACGAGCCCTTCCTCTTCCATGCGCGCATCAGTGCGGCGCTGAACATCGGCCTGCTGGATCTGCGCCAGCTGTGCAGCGACGTCGAGTCGGCCTACTGGTCGGGAGGTGTCGCGTTGAACGCGGCGGAGGGCTTCATCCGCCAACTGATCGGCTGGCGGGAATACGTGCGCGGCGTTTACTGGCTGAAGATGCCGGATTACGCCGAGGGCAACTCATTCGGCAATAACCGGGCGCTGCCGGAGGTCTACTGGACCGGGCAGACCAAGATGAACTGCATGAGCCAGGCCATCGGCCAGAGCCTTGAACACGCCTACGCTCATCACATTCAGCGGCTGATGGTCACCGGCAACTTCGCCCTGCTGGCCGGCATCGCGCCCAAAGAGATCTGCGAGTGGTACCTGGCGATTTACATGGACGCCTTCGACTGGGTCGAGTTGCCCAACACCCTCGGCATGGTCATGCACGCCGACGGCGGTTACCTGGGTTCCAAGCCCTATTGCGCCAGCGGCCAGTACATCAAGCGGATGTCCGATTACTGCGGCAGCTGCGCGTACAAGGTCAAGGAAAGCACGACGGAGGACGCCTGCCCTTTCAACTCGCTGTACTGGCATTTCGTGATGCGCCACAGCAACCTGCTGCGCGCCAATCAACGGATGGGCATGGTTTACAAGAACCTCGACCGGATGACTGAAGCAAAGCAGGACGCGCTGTGGCAAAGGGGCGAGTCCCTGCTGGGCAAGCTCGACGCCGGAGAGGCGATTTGAAGAAGAGCGAGCTGCCGGTAAAGACCTGCGTGGTGTGCGGGCTGCCGTTCACCTGGCGGAAGAAATGGGCGCGCTGCTGGGACGAGGTGCGTTACTGCTCGGAGCGTTGCCGACGGGGCAAGCGCTCCGGGTCGTGAAAGGGTTCAATCGGCGTCAGAGGGCCAATACGGGGGGCCGCGCCTGATCAGTGGACCTGGGCGCGACTGGCTCTGCCGATCAGCCTAATCAACAACTGCTGTTTGGGGCCTGCGGTGGTCTCGCGGGCCACCTTGATCAAGTATTCCTGCGGGATCAGCCCGCCCGCTTCGGCCAGGGCTTCGTAAATGGCAAACAGCCGCGAATCAATCGTCGTCTCCTCCGCGCATTCGATCAGATAGGCAATTCCCGGATTGGCTTGTTCGTTCACAGTGGATCCTCCTTGCATGTCAGTTACTTCAAAGGAGAGGCACGCGCGGCGGGAGTTCCCACTTTCTGGACAGGGCTCACCCGAACGGTGGCACCCGCCTGCCGACGGTCCTGAATATCAGTTTTCGCTTGCCAAAACCCGGTCGCGCCCTTAAACAGAGCGTGCCGTTTCAGCACCCGCGACGACTTGCCGCGCCCGTTCTGCCCGTTGCGCCCTCGCACTCCGGCGTCGGGACAGGCCTGCCGAAACGCCCAGACACCTGCAAATCATGGAGACGCCAGGTAAACCCGATGACAGGAAATACGTCAGACACACTCCCCCGCACCCGTCGCGCCCCCAAGGGTGAAAAGCGCCGCGAAGAGCTGCTCGACGCTGCGCTGCAATTGTTTTCGCTGGAGGGCTACACCGGCGCCTCCATTGCCCGCATCGCCGACATTGTCGGCATCTCGGTAGCGGGCGTGCTGCATCACTTCCCGAACAAGGTCGCCCTGCTGATGGGCGTGCTCGCCCGTCGCGACGAGGTCAACCACAAAGTGATCAGCAGCCTGCACAGCGAGCCGACGCTGCAGGGCTTCGTCAGCGGCCTTCGGCAGATCAACCGTTCCAACGCGACGGCACCCGGCGTGATCCGCGCGTTCAGCATGCTGAACGCCGAAAGCCTGGTGGACAGCCATCCGGGGTGGGAATGGTTTCAGTCCCGCTACGTGACGATTCACGGACGCATGCGCGCACGGCTCGACCATCTGGTGGCCACCGGCGAAGTGCGTGGGGATGTGGATCTGGACGCGATCGTTCACCAGATACTGGCGATGATGGACGGGCTGCAGCTGCAATGGCTGCGCTTCCCCGAGACGGTGGATCTGGTGCAGCGTTTCGACAGTTACATGGCACAGGTCGAGCGCGATATCCGCGCATAAAAAATGAGGCGATCCGGGCTGGCCGGATCGCCTCATTCTCTGTTTCTCAAGCTCAGGTTGTCACTCGGGTTCAGGCCTCAGCCAGCGCCGGGATCAAGTCCCCGGCGCCGACCTGTTGCTCAGCCCTTTCCCGTTGCGATCAATCAGTACTCGGTGTTGCCGTCGTAGTCCGTGTTGCCATTGGCTGCGTCGGTGTCTTCGGTCTGATCAAGCACACCGCCGGTCTTCACCGCTGGCAGGGTCACTTTGACCGAGTTCAGCGCCGAACGTGGCAGCGGGTTGCTGGTGGTGGTCGACAGTTCCTGACGGAACGGGTTGACCAGCTTGGCGTTCAGACGGATGTCGTCCGAAGCCGCGCCCAGGCTGATGTTGAAGGTGTCTGCATCGATCACCCACTGCTTGCTTGCCTCGTCGAAGTACGCCAGCGAACGATCGTTCAGTTCGATGGTGACGTGACGGGTTTCGCCCGGCTGCAGGAAGACCTTCTTGTAGCCTTTCAGCTCTTTGACGGCGCGTTCGACTTTCGGGTTCTGCTGGCCGACGTACAGCTCGGCGACTTCGGAACCGGCACGCTTGCCGCTGTTGGTCAGGTCGAACGAGACCTTGATCGGCGTGTTGCCCACTGCAACGCCCGGGGTGACCGAGATGTTGTTGTAGGTGAACTGGGTGTACGACAGGCCGTGACCGAACGCGAACAGCGGTTTGGTGTTGGTCTTGTCGTAGCCACGGTAGCCGAGCATGGTCAGGTCGTGGGCGTAGGTGATTTCCTTGACCTTGGTGCGTGTGTTATCGAAGGCCGGGAAATCCTTGTACAGCGGATTGTCTTCGATGTTGCGCTCGATACTGATCGGCAGTTTGCCCGACGGGTTGACCTTGCCGAACAGAATCTCGGCCAGGGCCTGACCGCCGTTCTGACCCGGGTAGAACGCGTGCAGCGCAGCCGGCACCTGGTCGATCCAGTCGCTCATTTTCAGCGCGGTACCGCCGTGCATGGTCACCACGGTGTTCGGGTTGGCCTTGGCGATGTTCTGGATCAGCTCGTTCTGGTACTCAGGCAGATCGAAGCTGTGGTCGAAACCTTCACCTTCGTATTCGGCGCTGTTACCCACGGCAACCACGACCGCGTCGTATTGCGACAGGTCGGAAGGTGCGGTCAGCGAAGCGGTCGACATCTGCACGCCCACCAGGCCGCCCATGGTCGACAGGTAACCGTCACGGCGCGAGTACTCAAGCTTCACGTCGTAAGCCTTGCCGGCTTCCAGCTTGATCTTGCCGGAAACAGGGATGGTTGGCGGAATGCTCTTGTTGGTGATGTTCTCACCGTCGCCGTTGTCGATGATCTTCTCGCCGTTGACCCACAGACGCACGGCGCCGTCGGCACGGACTTTGAAGACCTGGTCGCCGCTGATGGTCGGGGTGACCTGACCGCTCCAGCGAATAGAGGTATTGGCGGTGTCGCCGTTGCTCGGCACGCTGTCGGTGGACCAGTCCAGGTTGACGTAGGTGTCGATCTGGGTGGCCGACGGGTCGCCGGACCAGGTGGCGTTGTTGAAGTACTCGGTCTTCATGCCAGCGACGCTGTTGCCTTTGCTGTCGGTGGTGGTCCAGTGCATGGCCGTTGGATCGAGGGACAGCGTGTCGAGGAACTCGACCTGAGCGCCCGGGGCGATCTGACGCAGACCGCTCAGCTCGCTGATGTAACGGGTGGCGTCAACGTGAGCACTGCCGAAACCGGTCGGCGGCGCGTACTTGGCCAGATCGCCAACGACGGCGATGCGCTTGACCTTGTTCTTGTCCAGTGGCAGCACGTCGCCCTGGTTTTTCAGCAGCACGATGCCTTCGCGAGCGATGTTCAGAGCGACCTTGTTGCTGGTGGCGCTGTTCATGTTGTGCGTGGTCAGCGGTGCAAACTTGTCGAACTGATACAGGTAGATGTTCTTCAGGATGCGGCGGACCTTGTCGTCGATGGTCGCCATGTCCAGCTCGCCACTGTCCAGGTAAGGCTTGAGCACCTTGCTGTTCATCTGGCCGCCCATCATGTCCAGGTCGGTGCCGGCTTGTGCCGCTGGCAGACCGTGGACGACGGCGTTGTAGTCACTCTGCACCAGGCCCTTGAAGCCCCATTCCTTCTTCAGGATGTCGGCGATCAGGTGCTTGTTCTCGCAGGCGTACTCGCCGTTCACTTTCTGGAACGAGCACATCATCATCGCCACGGTGCCGTTTTTGGTCGCGGACTCGAACGGCGGCAGGGTCATCTCGCGCAGAACGCGCTCAGGCATGACCTGGTTGAGGATGAAGCGGTTGGTTTCCTGGTCGTTACCGGCGTAGTGCTTGGCTTCCGCCCAGACGCGACGCTGCTGGATACCGTTGATGACCGCAGGGCCCAGGCTTGCGCCGAGGAACGGGTCTTCACCGGAGAGGTATTCGAAGGCACGGCCGCTCCACGGCATGCGGTACAGGTTCATGCCTGGACCGGTGACGAACTGGTAGCCGCCGCTGGCAGTGTCGTAGCCCAGGGCGCGGCCGAAATCAATGGCGCGACGCGGGTTGAAGGTGGCCGCCAGGTTCGGGCCGGACGGATAGACCACGCCCGGATCGTTGCCTTCGCTGGTGTAACGGATGCCCGCGCCACCGTCGGCGCCGTGGATCTGTGGCACGCCGTACTGGGTCAGCGGCTTGACGTCCCAACCACCGATGCCGCCGATGTAGGCCAGCTTTTCTTCCTGAGTCATCTTCGCCAGGGTTTTTTCTGCCGCTTTGTCAGCGCGCAGTTCCTTGGCCGCCAGTTGCTCTTGGGTCGTGGTGTCGGCTGCGTTGGCGTGGCAGATAGCCAGGCTCAACAAAGCCAGTGCCGAGTGGGCACCGAAAGTTTTACGGTTTCGCATAGGGGACGCTCTCCAAGTATCACCCGCGCTCATTTGTCGCAGTTGACACGCCACAAGCCTTTAATTCAGGCATGACTCGGCCTATACCGAAGTTCTCGAAAGAACATCGGTGAACGGGAAAGTGGCGTTACAACGTGACGATGAGTGTGGGCAATTTGATCTTCTGTAACTAACGTTAATGGCGATGAGCCACCGAACTGCACGAGCGTTGCCCGAGACGTTTAAATTAAGGCAATTGTTTTCAATTGATGTCAAACAAAAAAATCAATCTTCAACAAACTCGACATTTTTTGATACATCATCTGAACTCTTGCTAAACCTACAGGTCTGTAGGTTTAGCAATTTTCACCGCTCACTGCCTGAAACCCCGTAAACACTGGGTTTCACCCCTGAAACGAGCGGTGGGCCCACGCTGAAGCCAGCGTTGCGATCATTTCAAACACATGACAAACATTGGAGAAACATCACATGAAACTGCCAGTACTGGGCGCCATCGCTGCACTGACCCTGTCGTTTGCAACTGCAACAATGGCCGCTGACTCCGATACTCAGGAAACTGTTTCCGGCGCAGCAGATTCCACTGTCATGACGCAAACACGAAAAGATGCCACCACCGTGAAAGCCACCAAACAGAATCAGGCTGATGAAAACAAGCGTGGCCGTCCGACCGCTAATACGTCGTCTGCGACAAACTAACGCACTCCGTTAGTTACTGTTTTATTACGGCTGTTTATACATCACCCCGAGGTCTCGTCAGAGGCCTCACTTATTTGAATCCCCGTTGTGTCCATAAAACTGTCCCCTATCAATAGCCAACAACTGACCGCGCACTCGGCCGAAGCGCTGTGTGCGTGGCTGTTGGCCAATGCCGGGCTGAAGACAGGTGATCTGGAACGGGCACAGCGGCTGGCTCAGGAATCCGAGGGCAGCTCGCTGACTGAGTTGCTGACCCGCCTGGGGCTGGTGTCCGAGTTGGACCTGGCCAAGGCATGGGCCTCGACGCTGCAAGCGCCCTTGCTGCTGGCGGAAAACGTGACGCTGTCGGGTGAACCGCTGCCGGAATTGAGCGAGCGCTTTCTGCGCCACTATCGCCTGCTGCCCATCGGCGCCCATGCCGATGGCGTGCATGTGCTGGCCGCCAACCCGGGCAATGCCTACGGGCTGGACGCCGTGGCCTACGCCTGCCAGGCGCCGGTGTATGTGTCGGTGGGTGCTGGCAGTGAGGTTGACGGGCTGATCGAGCGTTATTACGGCCAGGGCCGTTCGGCCATGGGCTCGCTGATCGAAACCCTCGACGAACACGGCGGCGCCGAAGAAGACATCGAGCACCTCAAGGACCTGGCGTCCGAGGCGCCGGTCATTCGACTGGTCAACCTGATCCTGCAGCGAGCCGTCGAGCAACGCGCCTCGGACATTCATATAGAGCCGTTCGAAAGCCAGCTGAAAGTGCGCTATCGCATCGACGGCGTGCTCCACGAAGCCGAGGCTCCACCGTCCAGTTCATCAGCGGCGATCATTTCGCGACTGAAGATCATGGCGCGGCTGGACATCGCCGAGCGTCGCCTGCCCCAGGACGGCCGCATCATGCTGCGCATCCAGGGCAAAGAGCTGGACCTGCGGGTGAGCACGGTGCCCACCAGTTTCGGCGAGTCGGTGGTGATGCGTCTGCTGGATCGGCAGACCGTCAGTTTCGACTTCCCCAGCCTGGGCATGGACGGCGAGCGCCTGCAGAACTTCCTCGACGTGCTGGAAAACCCCCACGGCATCCTGCTGGTCACCGGCCCCACCGGTTCCGGCAAAACCACCACGCTGTACACCGCGCTGTCTCGGCTCAACACCGCCGAGCGCAAGATCATCACCGTTGAAGACCCGGTCGAGTACCAGCTTGAGGGCATCAATCAGATTCAAGTGAAGCCGGCCATTGGCCTGGACTTCGCCGGCGCCCTGCGCTCCATTGTCCGCCAGGACCCGGACGTGATCATGATCGGCGAGATGCGCGACCTGGAAACCTGCCGCATCGCCATCCAATCGTCGCTGACCGGTCACCTCGTGCTCTCGACCCTGCACACCAACAGTGCCGCCGCGAGTATCACGCGATTGCTGGACATGGGCGTCGAAAGCTACCTGATCGCGTCCACCGTTAAAGGCATTCTGGCCCAGCGGCTGGTGCGCAGGCTGGATCCGCTCACGCGCATCGCCTTTGAAGCACCGCAGGAACTGGTCGCCGAGCACGGGCTGGATCGCTTCACCGATCAGCGCCCGATTACTCTTTATCGTCCCGCCAGCGAATTGCCCGGCGGCGGTTATCACGGCCGTAGCGCCATCACCGAATTGCTGGTGATGAATGAAGAGTTGCGCGGCCTGCTGATGCGCCAGGCCGACGCCTCGACGCTGGAGCAAGCGGCCCGTCGCGGGGGCCTGCGCACCTTGTATGAGGAAGGCCTGCGTCAGGCCGTGGCCGGCGTGACCTCCCTTGAAGAGGTGCTGCGCGTTACGCGTGGCGACTGACCATGGCCCATTTCAAATACCGCGCACTGGACGCCGACGGCGTCGCCCAACACGGCACCCTCGAAGCGGCCGATCAAACCGCAGCGACCGCGATTCTGCATAAGCGCGGCCTGTTGCTGCTCAGCCTCGAAGCCAGTGCCAACAGCGGCCTGCGCGCGGCCATGCGCCGGGGTGCGATGAACGGCGCGGCGCTGGTGAGTTTCACCCAACAACTGGCGACCCTGCTCGGGGCCGGCCAGCCGCTGGAGCGCGCCCTGACCATCCTCCTCAAGCAGACCCACGAGCCCAAGCGCCAGGCGCTGCTCGAACGCATTCGCGAACAGGTCAAGGCCGGTAAACCCTTGAGCCAGGCGCTGGAAGAAGAGCACGGCCAGTTTTCCAGCCTGTACATCAGCATGGTCCGCGCAGGCGAAGCCGGCGGGTCCCTGGAAAACACCCTGCGCCAGCTCAGCGATTACCTTGAACGCAGCCAGATGCTGCGCGGCGAAGTCATCAATGCGCTGATCTACCCGATCTTTCTGGTGGTCGGCGTGCTGGGTTCGCTGGCCCTGCTGCTGGCCTACGTGGTGCCGCAGTTCGTGCCGATCTTTCGCGACTTGGGCGTACCGATCCCTTTCATCACCCAGGCCATTTTGTGGCTGGGTGAATTTCTCAGCGCCTATGGATTACTGCTGCTCGGCGCGATCGTCGGGCTGATCTGGACCGTCGCCGTGCTGCGCCGCGATCCGCAACGGCGTCAGCGTCATGACCGGCGCCTGCTGTTCGTCAAAGTCATCGGCCCGCTGTTGCAGCGGATCGAAGCCGCGCGTCTGGCGCGGACCCTCGGCACCCTGCTGAGCAATGGCGTTGCGCTGCTGCAGGCCATGACCATCGTCCGTCAGGTCTGCGGTAACTACGCCCTGCGCGCCCAGGTCGAGCAGGCCACCGAGTGGGTCAAGGGTGGCGGCACGCTGGCCCAGGCGTTCGGCGAGCAACCGCTGCTGCCGGAGCTGGCCCTGCAGATGATCGAAGTCGGCGAACAGGCCGGCAACCTGGACGGCATGCTGCTCAAGGTCGCCGACGTGTTCGACGTCGAGGCCAAGCGCGGCATCGACCGCCTGCTCGCGGCGCTGGTGCCGAGCCTGACTGTTGTCATGGCGGTGATGGTGGCGGTGATCATGCTCGCCATCATGCTGCCGCTGATGAGCCTTACCAGTAACATTTGAGGAAATAGACATGTCCCGATTCAACGCTGCCCAAGGCCGTCGCCAGGGCGGTTTCACCCTGCTGGAAATGCTCGCCGTGATCGTGCTGCTGGGCATCGTCGCCACCATCGTCGTGCGTCAGGTCGGCGGCAACGTCGACAAGGGCAAATACGGCGCAGGCAAGGCGCAACTCGCCAGCCTCGGCATGAAGGTCGAAAGCTACGGCCTGGACGTCGGCACGCCACCGGCCAATCTGCAGCAGCTGGTGACCAAGCCGGCCAATGCCACCGGTTGGGCCGGTCCGTACGCCAAGCCTTCGGACCTGAAAGACCCGTTCGGCCACGCGTTCGGCTATCGCTACCCCGGCGAGCACGGCAGCTTTGACCTGATCTTCTACGGTCAGGACGGCCAACCCGGCGGCGACGGCTACAAGGCCGACATCGGTAACTGGGAATAACATGCACGCCCTGCCCCGCGCCCGCGGCTTCACCCTGTTCGAATTGCTGGTGGTGATCGTTCTGATCGGCATCAGCGTCGGCCTGGTGAGCTTTGGCGTGGGGCGGGGTTTGCACGCGGCCAGTGAGCGCCGGGCGTTGAGCGAGGTGGTGCAATCGCTGCGGGCGGCGCGGGTGCAGGCGATCGTCACCGGGCAACCGGCGCAGACGCGCTTTGATCTGCGCAGCGGGCGGCTTCAAGGCCCGCACCTGAAGCCGGTGCAATTGCCCACCGACATGAACGTGCAATTGCAGACCGCCGACGGCCTCGGCCCGGCGTTCGAGTTCTACCCGGACGGCGGTTCCAGCGGCGGCCATCTGTTACTGGCCCGGGGCGACAAACATTGGCGCGTCGACATCAACTGGCTGACCGGCAACGTTCAGTTGCGCACGCTCAATTGAGGCGTCAGCGCGGTTTCACATTACTGGAAATGCTCGCCGCCCTGGCTGTGCTGGCGGTGTGCAGCAGCGTGCTGGTAGTCGCCTTCGGGCAGAGCGCACGGGCCTTGCAACAGGCGCAACGCAGTGACCGGTTAAGCCTGGCCGCGCGTTCGCTGATCGATGAAGCCAGCGCCGGTCGCTTGCAGCCGGGCCGGACCGAGGGCAAGTGGAGCGGCGTGAACTGGCAGATGGACGTCAGCGCGCTGCCCCGCGGCAACAGCCCGGCGACGGCATGGCGGCTGGATCTCGAAGTGAGGGACGGAGCGCGCCGCGCCCATTACAGCAGCCTGCAAGTGCGCAGTGCTGACTCGGGTGCCGCTCAATGAAACGCAGCGCTCGGGGTTTTACCCTGCTCGAAGTGCTGGTGGTGCTGAGCCTGCTCGGCGTGCTGCTGACCATGGTCGGCGCGGCGATCACCGGAGCCAATCGCGCCATGGCCAAGGCCGAGCGTTACAGCACGCGGCTGGACGAAATACGTTCGACACAGAATTTCCTGCGCAGCGCCATCGGTCAGGCGCTGCCCCTCGCGGCCGGCGGGGCCGAGCCCGGTCAGGCGCCGGTGTTCGAGGGCGACGCCCAGGCCATGAGCTTTTATGCGCCGCTGCCCGCCACATTAGGCGGGGGTTTGTACCGGCACAGCGTGACGCTGGCGGCCGGTCAGCGTCTGCAGATCAGCCTGGAGCGCTTGCGCGGTCAGGCCTTGCTGCCGGCCGAAGAGCCCCAGGTGTTGTTGCATGAAGTGCGCGCGCTGCAACTGAGTTACCGCGGTGTGTCGCCCACCGGCGAATCCACGGCGTGGCTGGATCACTGGCCATGGCCGGGACGCCTGCCCGTCAGCGTGCGCATCGACGCGCAACTGGCCGGTCCCGTGCCGTGGCCGCTGCAAAGCATCAATCTGCGCCTGGATTTGTCCGGCGAGGCGCACACGTTATGACAGGCCGTCGGCAAAAGGGCGTCGCGCTGCTCCTGGTGTTGTGGGTGCTGGCGCTGCTCAGTACCCTGCTCGCCGGTTTGCTGGGCTGGGTGCACCTGCAGAACCGTCAGGCCCTGTGGCAACGCCAGCACACCCAGGCGGTACTCGCCGCAGAAGCCGGTATCGGCATGGCGGTGCTGGCGCAACTGGACCGCGACCCGCAACGGCACTGGAAAGCCGACAACCAGCCCCATGGATTGCGTTTCGATGAGGCCGCGATGGCAGTGAGTCTCGGCAGCGAGACCGGCAAGCTGGACCTCAACGCGGCACCGGCGGAATCCTTCGCCCGCCTGCTGGTGGCGTGCGGGGCGAGTCCGGACCTGGCCCGGCAAGTGGCCCAGGGCCTGGAGCAGCGTCGCGGCGGCGGCCGGGCGCCGCTGCGGATGGTCGAGGAAGTGCGCGAACTGCCGGGCATCGGCCAGCCGCTGTACCAGTGCGCCAGCCCGCACGTCACGTTATGGAGCGGCCTGACCGCGCCCGATCCGCGCATGGCATCGCCCTGGCTGCGGCAAGCGCTGGGGCTGCCGCAAGCGGGCCCCGCAACCGAAGACGCCGGCCCGGTCGTCAGTATTCGAAGCCAGGCGACATTGCCCGGCGGTTACACCACGACGCTCAACGTCACGTTGTTATTGAACCCATCGAAGGAGGGAGCGCGACCGTATCGCGTTCTGCGTTGGCAAGAATGAAGCAATCACTTTTACAGCAGCTGGCGCCCTTGCAGGCCCGGGTGCGCAGTCAGTGGCGTGACAGCCCGGCGCAGCATCTGTGGCAGGCCTGGCTCGAGGAGTTGCAGGCGCTGCTGCCCGCAAGCGTCCGCGCCCGGCTGATGCCCCAGGTGCGTGAGCGGCTGATTGACTGGCCGCTGCCCGAGCACATCACCCACGAGAGCGGCGAACGACTGATCCTGATGCTCCCCGCCGGCATGGTCCTGGCGCAGCCGCTGCAACTGCCGCTGGCGGCGCTGCGGGATCTGCACAGCGTGGTCGGTTTCGAACTGGACAAGTACACGCCCTACCCCCGCGAGCAGATGCAGTACGTCGCGCGCGTCACCGCCAAGGGCAAAACCCTGGCGCAGGTGCTGCTGGTGGCGGTGCTGCGCGAGCGTTTGCAGCCGGTCATCGACACCTGCACGGCACGCGGCCTGCCGCTGTATGCCGTGGACGCGCGCAACGCCAAGGGCGAACGGCTGAATGTCGATCTGCTGCCGGCCGAGTTGAAGCCGGCGGCCACAGGTTCCGCGCGCCTGCCGCGTTTCCTCGCCGTGGTCTGTGGCGCCTTGCTGCTGACCTGCATGGTGCTCTGGCTGAATGCACGCACGGCCCAGGTCGAAGCGATGCAACAGCACGTCGACGAGCAACGCAGCCAGGTGCAAGCCGTGCAAAACCTGCGCCGCGAGCTGATCAACACCCAGGGCGCCGCGCGCTATCTGGCCCAGCAAAAAGCCGCGCAGCCGACCACTTCCAGCGTGCTCGCCGACCTCACCGGTTGCCTGGGCGCTGACACGTGGGTCGAGCAGCTGGAAATCTCTGACGGCGGCAGCGTGTCGATCACCGGCCAGAGCGCCAAGGCCAGCGCCCTCATTAGCCGCATGAAAGACTGCCGCACCCTCACCGACGCGCAGTTCCAGGGGATCATTCAGCCCGACGCGCAGACCGGCAAAGAGCGCTTTTCCCTGCGCGCCCAGTTGCGCAAGGAGTCCGCCGATGCGCCGTGAACTGACCCCCCGTGAACGTCGCGGCGCCGCGCTCATCGCGCTGGCCCTGGTCCTTTGGGCGGCGTGGTGGCTGTTGGTGCAAAGCTGGTTTCTCGATCCGTTGAGCGACCTGCAGGACCAGGCCGACACTCTGCGCCAACAGGAACAACGCTACGCCGGCGCCCTCGCCCAGCGCGACAGCCTTGAGCAGCAATTGCAGGCGGCCCGCCGCGACCCGTCAAGCCGCAGCAGCCTGTTGCCCGGCGAAGACCCGAGCGCCGTGGCGGCCGATTTGATGCAGCGCAGCCTCGATCTGGTCAAGGCCCACGCCGATCAGGGCCCCGGTTGCCAGGTCACCCAGCGCATGCCGATCACCCCCGAGCGCGACAGTGCCGAGCCCTATCGTCAAGTCAAAGTCAGCCTGACCCTGGACTGCGCCATGGAGCCGCTGGTGGGCTTGCTGCACGAACTGGAATACGGCCAGCCGTTCCTGTTCATCGACAACCTGAGCATTCGCCGCACCACAACGGCCCCCGCCACTGGCGGCGCCGGACGCTTGCAGGTGCATCTGTTGTTGCGCGGTTATCTGCAGCAGGCCGCGCCGCATAAGGCGCTGCCGTCCAAAGCCCCCGCCGCCGAGCCAGCGACCGAATCCCGGCAGCAGCCTGATCCCGCCGAGCAAGCCGATCTGGATGAACAGCCTGAACCACCGACACCGTCCGAGGAGCCTGACGCATGAAGTTCGACTCCCTTACCCTCGCGCTCGGCGCGGCGACGGTTGCCCTCGCGGCCGTCGCCGTCAGCCTGAGCATGGGCGCCGGTCAGGACATCGACTGGTTGCCGGCCGGCGAAGCGCGCCAAGCCACGCCAACCGCCGGGCCTGCGGCATTGCCTGCCCTGCCGGCCCAGGCCCTCGCGCTGACGTGGCAGCAATCGATGTTCAGCCCGGACCGCAAGCCTGATCTGGTCACCGGCAAATCCCAGGCCTCGTCCCTGGATGGCATCAGCCTGAGCGGCGTGATCATCGACGGCGCCTCACAGTGGGTGCTGCTGCAGTTGCCGCAGAAGCGCCGCCTGAAGCTGGCCGTCGGCAGCACCCTGGACAACGGCTGGACCCTGGATTCGGTCACGCCGCAACACGCCACTTTCAGCCATCAGGGCCAGACCCGGGAACTGCGTCTGCCCATTCTGCGCCTTCCGCCGCCGTCGAAAGTCCCCCCTATTACTCTTCCAAACGTACCCACACCATGAACAATCGCACCCCTGAGTTTTCCCGTCTGCGCAGCCCGTTGTTGTGCCTGGCCACCGCCGTGGCCCTGGCCGGATGCGCGTCCACTCCGGAACGTTTCGAAAACGATCCGGCCCTGATGCAGGAAGCACTCAATGGCACCGGCTCGCAGCGAGGCCCGGTCAGCGATCCGGTTGAGGCGCCGAGCCCGAACAACCCCGGCGCCAAGCCTGCGCCCGCGCGCCAGCAGATCATTCGTGGCAACCAGACCTTCGTGCGCGGTGCGGGCCCGGCCCAGACCGGCGCGGGTGGAAAAGGCGCGTCGGCGGCCGGTGACATCACGTTCAACTTCGCCAATCAGCCCATCGAAGCGGTGATCAACACCGTGCTCGGCGATTTGCTGCACGAGAACTACAGCATCAATCAGGGCGTAAAAGGCGACGTCAGCTTCTCGACCTCGCAGCCGGTGAACAAGCAGCAGGCGCTGTCGATTCTGGAAACGCTGCTGTCGTGGACCGACAACGCAATGATCCGCCAAGGCGACCGTTACGTGATCCTGCCGGCCAATCAGGCCGTTGCCGGCAAGCTGGTGCCGGAGATGCCGGTGGCGCGACCGTCCACCGGGCTGTCGGCGCGGTTGTTCCCGCTACGTTTCATCTCGGCCACCGAGATGCAGAAGCTACTCAAGCCCTTCGCCCGGGACAACGCGTTCCTGCTGGTCGATCCGGCGCGCAACGTGTTGAGCCTCGCCGGTACGCCGGATGAACTGGCCAATTACCAGGACACCATCGACACCTTCGACGTCGACTGGCTCAAGGGCATGTCCATCGCCGTCTACGGCCTGCAACGCGCGAGCGTCGGCGAGCTGATGCCCGAGCTGCAGAAGATGTTCGGCCCGGACAGCGGTATGCCGTTGGCGGGCATGGTCAAGTTTCTGCCGATCGAGCGGACCAACTCGGTGGTGGCGATTTCTTCCCAGCCGCGCTACCTGAGCGAAGTCGGCGACTGGATTCACACCATCGACGAAGGCGGCGGCAACGAGCCGCAGATGTACGTCTACGACGTGCGCAACATGAAGGCCTCGGACCTGGCCAAATACCTGCGGCAGATCTACGGCAACGGCCAGATCAAGGACGACAGCGCGGCCAAGGTTGCACCGGGTCTGCGCACGCGTTCGCTGTCCTCGCTCAACGGCAGTGGCACCGGCAGCAGCGGCGGCCTGAGCGGCAGCGGTCAGGGCCTGAACAGCAGCTCCTCCGGGATCGGTGGCGGCATGGGTTCAGGGATGAGTGGCGCCAATGGTGGTTTGCAAACCGGCACTCAGCAAGGCGATGAAGAGCAGGACGGCGAGACGTCCGAAGACAGCGCAGACAGCAGCGGTCAGGGCGACACCTCGGACGCCGCGGCCAGCGGCTCTGGCGCCAGCAAGCGTCTGGACGACAGCACCCGCATCACCGCCCAGCAGAGCAGCAACCAGTTGCTGATCCGCACGCGTCCGGCCCAGTGGGCGGAGATCGAATCCGCCATCAAGCGCCTGGACAACGCGCCGATGCAGGTACAGATCGAGACGCGAATTCTTGAAGTCAACCTGACCGGCGAGCTGGACCTTGGCGTGCAGTGGTACCTCGGCCGTCTGGCCGGCAATTCCACCAACACCACCGTGGCGAACACTGCCGGCAGTCAGGGCGCATTGGGCGGCGGCGGTGCTGGGCTCGGCGCCACCGATTCGCTGTTTTATTCGTTCGTCAGCAATAACCTGCAGATCGCCCTTCACGCGCTGGAACAGAGCGGCCGCACGCAAGTGCTGTCGGCGCCGTCGCTGGTGGTGATGAACAACCAGCAGGCGCAGATTCAGGTCGGTGACAACATCCCGATCAGCCAGACCACGGTCAACACCTCGGCCACCACCGCTACCCTGAGCAGCGTCGAATACGTGCAGACCGGGGTCATCCTCGACGTCGTGCCGCGCATCAATCCGGGCGGCCTGGTGTACATGGACATTCAACAGCAGGTCAGCGACGCCAATGACACGTCGACTGACGCCAACGGCAACCCGCGGATCTCGACCCGCTCGGTGTCGACCCAGGTGGCGGTGCAGAGCGGTCAGACCGTGTTGCTCGGCGGCCTGATCAAACAGGACAACGCCGACACCGTGTCCGCCGTGCCGTACCTGGGCCGCATCCCGGGCCTGCGCTGGCTGTTCGGCAATACCAGCAAGAGCAAGAAGCGCACCGAACTGGTCGTGCTGATCACCCCACGGGTCATCACCAGCAACAGCCAGGCGCGGCAAGTGACCGATGACTATCGCCAGCAGTTGCAGCTGATCAAGCCGACACCGCCGATGGGTAGCCGGTAGTTTGTTGATCGTTCCCACGCTCCGCGTGGGAATGCCGCCCCGGACGCTCCGCGTCCGTTCGCTGGAGGCTGTTTAAGGCCTGGGGGCGGGATGACGCGGCGCGTCACGGGAGGCATACCCACGCAGAGCGTGGGCACGAGCATCAGAAGTGATTGTGCGCTTGGCAATCCGCAGGGCCGTGGTAAAACAGGTTTTCAAACGAAACGCTTACCACGACCTTAAAGGACCGAGGCCCATGCCCTTCGATCTTCATCACCTTCTGCTCGTCTATACGGCCTACATCGTCGGCGCGGCGAGTCCCGGGCCGAGCAACATGCGCATCATGGGCGTGGCGATGCACCGGGGCCGACGCCCGGCGCTGATGCTGGCGGCAGGCGTGATCAGCGGGTCGTTTTTCTGGGGTTCGATGGCGGCCACCGGTGTTTCCGCCGTGCTCACGCAATACGCCGAAGCGCTCACGCTGCTGAAAATCCTCGGCGGCGCCTACCTGCTGTTTCTCGCCTTCAAAGCGGCCCGCTCCGCGCTAACCTCCACCGAAAAGGTAGAACGCGAGATCGCTAACGCACTGGCGCTTTCTGGCTGGCGCCTTTACCAGCGCGGCCTGCTCATGCACCTCACCAATCCCAAGGCGCTGCTGGGCTGGGTGGCGACGATGACGCTGGGGTTGGGTGCGCAAGCGACGCCGCAAACCGTCGCGGTCATCCTTGCCGGTTGCGCGGTACTCAGCGTGACCATCTTCTGTGGCTACGCGCTGGTGTTTTCGACCGCGCCGATGATCCGTGCATACCGCAGGACGCGCCGCTGGATCGAAGGCACTCTCGCCCTGGTTTACGCCACGGCGGGCCTGAAATTGCTTTACTCGCGCCCGTGAAACTCTAAGCCGCCCGCGCACACCAAGACAGTACCCAACACTGGCGGGTATGAGCCCGAGAGAGAGCACGCAATTGGACAGCAACGACGGTCTGCATTTTCCCGACGACGAATTGGCGCAGGCACGGCGCTTCAACCAGAAGCTGGCCTGGCTGCCGCGCTTTCGTATCCGCAACCGCTTCACCCCGCTTTTGATTCAGTCGCTGTTGCGCGTCGGTCAGCTGAATGGCGCGGCGAAACTGGCCCGCCATGGCCTGCACGCCGAACGCACCACGGCGTTTATCGACGGTCATCGCGTGCCGGTACAGATCATCCGGCCCAAGGGCAAGGCCAAAGGCGTGGTGCTGGACATTCATGGCGGCGGCTGGGTCATCGGCAACGCGCAGATGAACGACGACCTGAACATGGCCATGGTGCGGGCGTGCGATGTGGCCGTTGTTTCGGTCGATTATCGGCTGGCGGTGTCAACGCCGGTCGAAGGGCTGATGGAAGACTGCCTGGTCGCGGCGCGATGGCTGCTGGGTGACGGTTGCCCGGAGTTCGCAGGGTTGCCGGTGATCGTCGTCGGTGAATCGGCAGGCGGGCATCTGGCGGCGACGACGCTGTTGCAGCTCAAGGCCTGGCCCGAGATGTTCAAGCGGGTGTGCGGCGCCCTGCTCTATTACGGGGTTTATGACCTGACCGGCACGCCGAGCGTGCGAGCGGCAGGCAAGGACACGCTGGTGCTGGACGGACCGGGCATGGTTGCCGCCCTGCGCTTGCTCACGCCAGACATCAGCGATGCCCAGCGTCAGGCGCCGCCGCTGTCGCCGCTGTATGGGGATCTATCCGGTTTCCCGGCCGCATTGATGTGGGTCGGCGAACTGGACCCGCTGCGCGATGACACCCTGCAAATGGCGGATCGCTGGGCGAAAACCGCCGGCGTCGAAGTGCACCTGTTGCCCGACGCGCCCCACGGTTTCATCCATTTCCCGACCACGATGGCCGACCGCGTGCTGGAGCACAGCCGCGCCTGGATTCGTCAGCGCATTCAATCTGCGGCAAGTTGATCGCTTTGGTTTTAGTGGGACCGGCTTTAGCCGGGAAGGCGTCTGCGGCCACACCGCAAAATTGATGGCGTGCACACTTGCCTCTTCCCGGCTAAAGCCGGTTCCGCTAAAAGCATCGAGTGCAGCCATCGGGATCCCGCTGATGCCGGTCCTGCAATAAGCAACCTGATCGAACCCCTTGCGCGCTCCCGGGTCTGCTCATCTATTGCTTAACCGGAGAACCTTCGATGTCCCCGCATCACACCCTTGTCCTGCTTGCCCGTTCGGGCTACGCCGCCCGCGGCGTTCTATACCTGATCATCGGCATTTTCGCCTTGCTGGCTGCCCGCGATTCGTCACGCCCCAAAGACAGCCACAGCAGCCTCGAAGCCCTGTTCAGCCAACCGTTCGGCCACATTCTGGTGGGGCTGGTGGTGGCGGGCCTGCTCGCGTTTGCTGCCTGGCGGGTATTGCAGGCGACGCGGGACGTGGACCATCACGGCAGCGAATTCAAGGGCCTGGTGATCCGTGGCGGGCTGCTCGCGGGTGGGCTGGTCAACGGTGCGCTGGCGTTCTTTGCCCTGGGCCTGCTGATCGACGGCCTGCGCAGTTCCGGCGGTGGCGGCGGTCAGACCCAGGACCTGCTCGCCACCCTGCTGTCGTGGAAACACTCCAACCTGGTGGTCTACCTCGTTGCGCTGGTGCCCCTTGGCGTCGGCATCGCGCATTTCTTCAAGGGCTGGAAAGCTTCGTTCGAGAAGTATTTCGAGGCCGACGAAGAGGTCATGAAATACGTGACCCCGGTGTCCCGCTTCGGCCTGATCGCGCGCGGCGTGGCGTTTGTCGAAATGGGCGTGCTGCTGGCCATCAGCGGTTCGAGCTATCAGGCGATGCACCCGCCCGGTCTGAAAGACGCGCTCAACGCCCTGCAAAACCTGCCCGCCGGGGGCGTGGTGCTGATGGTCATGGCGTTGGGGCTGATCGCATTTTCGGTGTACAGCTTTGCCGAAGCCGCCTGGCGCCGGATCAACATGGACGTGCCCGGAATGGCGCACGTCTGACTTTCAGTTCAATGCGCCCTCTTCAGGGCGCTGCTGCTGAATCGGCAGCTCGATACGGAACGTCGTGCCGACCCCTTCCACGCTGCGCACGCTGATCGTTCCGCGATGCTTTTGCACAATCCCGTACGACAGCGACAGTCCCAGCCCGGTGCCCTGGCCCACCGGTTTGGTGGTGAAGAACGGGTCGAAAATCTTCGGCAGCACGTCCGGGGCAATGCCGCTCCCGGTGTCGCTGATCTCAAGCCACACGCTTTCCCCCTGCACGCCGTTGCGCAAGGTAATGGTGCCGCGCTCCGGGCCAATCGCCTGGGCCGCGTTCACCACCAGATTCATGATCACTTGATTGAGCTGCGCCGGCAGGCATTCGATGTCCGGCAACGGCACATAGTGTTTGACGATGTCCGCCTTGCACTTGACCGCATAGGCGGCGATGTTCAGCGTCGAATCGATACCCCGCTGCAGGCTCGCCCACTGCCATTGCGGGTGGGTGTCGGCCCGGGAAAAGTCCTTGAGGTCCTTGATGATCTGCGCGGCGCCGGCCACCCCCTCCCGCGACTCCTGAATCAATAACGGGATTTCCGCCTCGACAAAGGCCAGGTCCAGGCGCGTTTTCAGGGCATTGAGTGATTCAAGCACCTCAGCCACTCCGAGCTGATCCTCGGCCGCTTTGTAGGCCTCAAGCACTTCCTGGATCTTGCCGAAATAGACCGCCAGGGTGCCGAGGTTCGACGAGATGAAACCGATGGGGTTGTTGATCTCGTGGGCGATTCCGGCGGCCATCTGCCCCAGTGAGGCGAGCTTTTCAGCCCCGATCAACTGGCTCTCCAGCTGCTTGCGCTCGTCGATCTCGACCTGCAACGCATGACTGGCCTGTCTGAATTCCCGGGTGCGCTCCTCGACGCGCTGCTCCAGTCCTTCGTTGGCCGCCCGCAGGTCCTCGTTGACCCGGTTGATCACCTGATAACTGTGCAGCAGCCAGCGACCCAGCAGCACCAGCAGGCAGACGGAAATGATCGAGAATATCTGCAGGAGCAACATGATCGACCAAGCGCCTCAATCCGTGGACTCATGCCCTTGTGTCGGCCTGCCGAAGGTGAAGTTGAGGGGGCGATTTATATTGCGCGAAAGCCGCGAAGAGTCGCGATATCTCAACTAATCTTGCGGCATCCAGCTGTCCTTGTCGGTGATGATGCCAGTCGGGGTGGCAGCCAGGGCACGGGCACGATGTCGGTACGAACGGGGGTCAATCATGGAAGCCTCAACCAGTGTTTCGTTGCAGCAACGCCCCACCGTCCTGCTGGTGGACGATGAAGAGTCGATTCTGAACAGCCTGCGCCGCCTGCTTCGCGAGCAGCCCTATGACCTGCTGCTGGCCACCAGCGGCGAACAGGCCCTGGCGATCATGGCCGAAAAGCCGGTTGATCTGATCGTCAGCGACGCGCGCATGCCGGGCATGGACGGCGCGGCGCTGCTGGCGCGGGTCTACAGCCTGTACCCGGACACCACGCGTATCCTGCTGACCGGCTACGCCGACCTTGAAACCATCGTCAAAGCCATCAACCAGGGCCATGTGCATCGTTACATCGCCAAGCCCTGGACCGACGAAGAGCTGGTGCTGACCCTGCGTCAGTCCCTGGCATTCCAGTTTTCCGAACGCGAAAGACAGCGCCTTGAACAGCTCACCCAGCGGCAGAACGATGAGCTGAAAAGCCTCAACGCCACCCTTGAAAAACGTGTACTGGCACGCACCGCCGAATTGCAGCAGACCGCCGACATGCTTGATCTGGCCTATGACGAGCTCAAGCACAGTTACGCCACCGGCACCGAGGTGTTTTCGATGCTGGTCAATCAGCGCCTGCCCGTGGACAAGCAGACCAATCGCGACGTCATCGACCTGATCAATGCGTGCAGCAGCCAACTCAATCTGGACGAGTCCACCCGCCGCGACCTGTGCATGGCCGCCGCGCTGTACAACATCGGCAAGCTCGGCTGGAGCGACGCGCTGATCAACACGCCGTCGGACATGGTCAGCCACGCCGACCGCGACACCTGGCGCAGTTACCCGCGGCAGAGCGAATCGTTGCTGATGACCCTCGAACCCATCCAGGACGCTGCCAGTCTGATTCTGCATCACCAGGAGCGCTGGGACGGCAGCGGCTTTCCGGCGCACCTCAAGAGTGAAGCGATTCCCTACGGCGCACGGCTGCTCAAGCTGGCCGTGGACTTCATCGAACTGCAGCGCGGGCTGATTCTGGAAAGACACCTGAGCAGCGGCGAGGCCTTGCTGTTCATCCGCCGCTACGCCGGCAAGCTCTACGACCCCGGCCTGATCGAGGATTTCGCCAAGGCCTGCGCGGCGTACCTGGACGATGCGGTGCTCAACGACCCGACCGTCAAGGCCGTGACTACCCGCGAGCTGGTGCCGGGCATGATTCTGGTGCGCAACCTGAACGCCGACAACGGCATGCTGCTGCTGAACGCGGGCAAGGTGGTCAACGCCGCGCTGATCGACAAACTGGCGGCCTTCGAGGCCATCGAAAACAAGACCCGCTACAGCATTTTCGTGCGCCTGCCCGAACACGTTCCGGGGTCAGAACCGCCGAAAACCCACTGGACTCAGGTCGGTTGATGCGCTGAGCAATCGATGCACAGAAATCGACGGCGCCTGAACCGCCCTCTTCCCGGTTGTAGGACTGGCTTTAGCCGGGAAAGCGTCAGGTGGCGCGCTGCGAAATTGAGGGTGAATGCACGGGCCTATTCCCGGCTGAAGCCGGTCCCACTAAAAAGCATTGCATGCATCCAGTGCGGTGACCTGCAGCCTCGCCAGAGCATGCTTCATGTTCAGCTCCGATTAAGTATCCGGGCGCTAACTTAGCGGAACGGGCATCTGTGAGTGCCAAATAACTTGGATGGAGCGGTTAAAAAACATTGGCAAATTCGGCTGTTTATAGCCCTCTGTCGACAACTATCGAAATGCTGAACCCAAGCTGTCTGAACATTAAATAACAGCCCGTTTGTTAATACGTCACCCGAAACAAAAACAATACTCGAACAACCGTCACATTCAGCTGATAGCCCCGTAGCGACTGGCTATGGCGTACTGAAGAACACACACGGAAAACTGACGCAGCGCCCACGTTATTTTCATATTGGCGAGATTAACCTCCGGATAACGCAATACCCGAACTACTTGATCAGATCTGGTCATCTGATGAACAAGTCGTCTATATGACGCGGTGCCCATTACGGCACTGTGATGAATACCTGCACGCGATTTAAATGACTTTCCAGCCGGTGCACAGTGGCGCCAGCGGACGGGTGTGTTCAAACCTTGAACTTCAGTGGGACGTCCTCTTTATGAATGAGGCTTTTCTTCCTTTTTCCCGCCCCAGTATCGGCGATGAAGAAGTGGCGGCGGTGACCCGCGTGCTGCGCTCCGGCTGGATCACCACGGGCGCCGAATGCCAGCAGCTTGAAGCGCAGTTCGCCGAACGGGTCGGTGCCCGGCATGCCGTCGCGGTTTCATCGGCGACAGGCGCCATGCACATCGCCTTGCTCGCCCTGGGCGTCGGCCCCGGTGATGAAGTGATCACGCCCTCGCAAACCTGGGTCTCGACCGCCAACATGATCTGCCTGCTGGGCGCCACCCCGGTGTTTGTCGATGTCGACCGCGACACGCTGATGACCGACGCGGCGCTGATCGAACAGGCCATCACCCCACGCACCAAAGCCATTGTCCCGGTGCATTACGCCGGCGCGGCCTGTGACCTCGACCCGATTTATGCCCTCGCGGAGCGCCACGGCATCGCCGTCATCGAAGACGCCGCCCACGCGGCGGGCACGGCCTACAACGGCCGGCCGGTGGGCAGCCGTGGCACGGCGATTTTTTCCTTTCATGCGATCAAGAACATGACCTGCGCAGAAGGCGCGATGTTCGTCACCGATCTGGCCGTATTGGCAGATCGGGTGCGTCAGCTGAAATTCCACGGCCTCGGCGTCGATGCCTACGACCGTCTGACGCTGGGCCGCAAACCCCAGGCCGAAGTTATCGAGCCCGGCTTCAAGTACAACCTGGCGGACATCAACGCCAGCCTGGCCCTCGTGCAACTGCACCGGCTCGATCACATGAACGCGCAACGCCGCCGGCTCGCCGAGCACTATCTGCAGCGACTGGGAAACAGCCCGGTCATGCCGCTCTCCCAGCCCGTTTACCCGCAACAACACGCCTGGCACCTGTTCATCCTGCGCATCGACCCCGAGCGCTGCGGTCTGGACCGCGACGGGTTCATGAAAGCCCTGCAAGAGCGCGGCATTGGCACCGGCATTCACTTCATCGCCACCCATCTGCACCGCTATTACCGCCAGCGTTTCCCGGACGTGCACCTGCCGAACACCGAGTGGAATTCGTCGCGGCTGTGTTCGATCCCGCTGTTCCCGGACATGACCGGCGACGATGTCGAGCGCGTCGTCGGTGCCATTGAATCCATCGTCGGAGCGCGCCCTTGAAAGCCTATCCCGTCCGCTGTGTGTCCGTTGTGATCCCGGTCTACAACGAGGAGCAGAGCCTGCCCGAGTTGCTGCGCCGCACCGAGGCGGCTTGCGCCCTGTTGAACTGCGCCTACGAAATCGTCCTGGTCGACGATGGCAGCCGAGACGCCTCGGCCGAGCTGCTTCAAGAAGCCGCCGAGCGACAAGGCAGCCACGTGGTGGCGGTCATTCTCAACCGCAATTACGGTCAGCACGCGGCAATCATGGCGGGGTTCGAGCAGTGCAAGGGCGACGTGGTGATCACCCTGGACGCCGACCTGCAGAACCCGCCCGAAGAGATTCCCCGTCTGGTGCGCCTCGCCGGACAGGGCTACGACGTGGTCGGCACGGTGCGCAACCAGCGGCAGGATTCCGCCTGGCGGCGCTGGCCGTCGAAACTGATCAACCTGGCCGTGCAGCGCTCCACCGGCGTGGCGATGAACGACTACGGCTGCATGCTCCGCGCCTACCGACGCAACATCGTCGACGCCATGCTCGCCTGCCGGGAGCGCAGTACTTTTATTCCGATTCTGGCCAACAGCTTCGCCCGGCACACCACGGAAATCCTGGTCGAGCACGCCGAGCGCGAGCACGGCGATTCCAAATACAGCCCCATGCGCCTGATCAACCTGATGTTCGACCTGATCACCTGCATGACCACCACGCCCCTACGCCTGCTGAGCATTGTCGGTTTTGGCATGGCGCTGCTCGGCGTGCTGTTCGCGTTGGCGCTGGTCGCCCTGCGGCTGATCTTCGGCGCGCCGTGGGCCGGGCACGGCACCTTCGTCCTGTTTGCGGTGCTGTTCGTGTTCACCGGCGGGCAGTTCATCGGCATGGGCCTGCTCGGCGAATACCTCGGCCGCATGTACAGCGACGTGCGCGCACGGCCGCGTTTCTTCATTGAAAAAGTCGTGCGCGGATCCCCCGTGATTGCGCTCGACGCCCCCGCTTCTGCCCCCGCTTACGCCCACAAGGTTGCGCCATGAACAAGAAAGCTGTCGTTTTTGCTTACCACGATATTGGCTGCGCTGGCCTGCAGGCCCTGCTCGACGCCGGGTATGAGATCGCTGCGGTGTTCACCCACGCCGACGACCCCAAGGAAAAAACCTTCTTCGGCTCGGTGGCCCAGCTGTGCGCTCGACACGACATTGCCGTGCACGCCCCGGAAGACCCCAACCACCCGCTGTGGCTTGAGCGCATCGCCCGGCTTGCCCCCGATTTCATCTTCTCCTTCTACTACCGCCAGTTGCTCAGCGAACCGCTGTTGGCCTGCGCAAAAGACGGTGCGTTCAACCTGCACGGTTCGCTGCTGCCCAGGTATCGGGGCCGGGCGCCGGCCAATTGGGTGCTGGTGAACGGCGAAAGCGAAACCGGCGTGACCTTGCATCAGATGGTCAAGCGCGCCGACGCAGGGCCCATCTTCGCCCAGCAACGCATCGCCATCAGCCCGACAGAAACGGCGCTGACCCTGCACGGCAAGTTGCGTGAAGCCGCGGCGGACCTGCTCTCGGAAACCCTGCTATTGCTTGCCCGGGGTCAGTTGTCGGGGACACCCCAGGATGAATCCGCCGCCACCTGTTACGGCCGGCGCACCGCTGCCGACGGCTTGATCGACTGGTCGCTGCAGGCGACGCGGCTGGGCAATCTAGTGCGGGCGGTGACCCAGCCCTACCCTGGCGCGTTCTGCCCGGTGGGCGAGCACAAACTGATTGTCTGGGCCGCGCGAGCAGAGACCGGCTACACCGGCGAAGCGCCCGGCACCGTGCTCGGTTGCGAGCCGTTGCGCATTGCGTGCGGCGAAGGCTCGCTGGTGATCAGTGCCGGTCAGCGCGGCGACGACGGCCTGTACCTGAGCGGCGCGCAACTGGCTCGCGAGTTCGGTCTGGTGGAGGGTTCGCGCTTGCAGGGCATTGACCCGCGCCGCCCGGTCCGGCGCACCCGCGTGCTGATCCTCGGGGTCAACGGCTTCATCGGCAATCACCTGTCCGAGCGTTTGCTGCAGGACGACCGTTACGAAATCTATGGCATGGACATTGGTTCGGACGCCATCGAACGCCTGCGCGCCAGGCCGAATTTCCACTTCATCGAAGGCGACATCAGCATCCACTCCGAGTGGATCGAGTACCACATCAAGAAGTGCGACGTGGTGCTGCCGCTGGTCGCCATCGCCACGCCCATCGAATACACGCGCAACCCGCTGCGGGTGTTCGAGCTGGACTTCGAAGAAAACCTGAAAATCGTCCGTTACTGCGTCAAATACAACAAGCGGGTGATCTTCCCGTCGACGTCCGAGGTGTACGGCATGTGCCAGGACGCCAGCTTCGACGAGGACACCTCGAACCTGGTGGTCGGCCCGATCAACAAACAGCGCTGGATTTACTCGGTGTCCAAGCAGTTACTCGACCGGGTGATATGGGCCTACGGGCAGAAGGGTTTGCAGTTCACCCTGTTCCGCCCGTTCAACTGGATGGGGCCGCGGCTGGACCGCCTGGACTCCGCGCGCATCGGCAGTTCGCGGGCCATCACTCAGCTGATTCTGCACCTGGTGGACGGCACGCCGATCCGGCTGGTGGACGGCGGCGCGCAGAAACGCTGCTTCACCGACGTTGTCGACGGCATCGAAGCCCTGGCGCGGATCATCGAAAACAAGGGCGGCCATTGCAACGGCCAGATCATCAACATCGGCAACCCCGACAACGAGGCCAGCATTCGCCAATTGGGAACCGAGCTGCTGCGCCAGTTCGAAGCCCACCCGCTGCGCCACAACTTCCCGCCCTTCGCCGGGTTCCGTGAGGTTGAAAGCCAGTCGTTCTACGGCAAGGGCTATCAGGACGTCAGCCACCGCAAACCGAGCATCGACAATGCACGGCGGTTGATCAGCTGGACACCGACCATCGAGCTGAGCGAAACCATCGGCAAGACCCTGGACTTCTTCCTGCGGGAAGCCATGGCGGAAAAGGCCGAACTGACCGTCACCACCGGCGCGCGCGGCTGATGAAGGCCGGCCTGCGCATCGACGTCGACACTTGGCGCGGCACTCGCGACGGTGTGCCGCGACTGCTGGACCTGCTCGACGAAGCGCAGGTCAAGGCGACGTTTTTCTTCAGCGTCGGCCCGGACAACATGGGCCGCCATTTGTGGCGCCTGGCGCGTCCGCAATTCCTCTGGAAAATGCTGCGCTCCCGGGCGGCCAGTCTGTACGGCTGGGACATTCTGCTGGCCGGTACCGCGTGGCCGGGTAAACCGATTGGCCGCGACCTCGGGCCGCTGATGCGCCGCGCCCGGGACGCCGGTCATGAAGTGGGCTTGCACGCCTGGGATCACCATGCCTGGCAGGCCGATGCCGGTCGCTGGAGCGAGGCTCAACTGAGTGATCAGATCCAGCGCGGCGTTGACGTTCTCAGCGATATTCTCGGCCAACCGGTGAGCTGCTCCGCCGCCGCCGGCTGGCGCGCTGATGAACGCGTGGTGCAGGCGAAAGAGGCATTCGGTTTTCGCTACAACAGTGACTGCCGGGGGACGTCGATTTTTCGCCCGATGCTGGCCGACGGCACCCTGGGCACGCCGCAGATTCCGGTGGACCTGCCGACCTACGACGAACTGGTTTCGCCCCAGCTGGACGCGCGGGCGTTCAATGACGACATCCTCGGGCGCTTCGCAGCCTCGAAGCTGAACATCTACACCGTTCACGCCGAGGTCGAAGGCATCGTCATGGCCCCGGCTTTTCGCGCGCTGTTGAGTGAGGCGAAAACCCGCGGGATCGATTTTCAGCCCCTCGGTGCGCTGCTGCCGGCTTCACTGGATCACCTGCCTTCAGGCCAGTTGGTGCGTGGCGCTTTGCGCGGGCGCGAAGGCTGGCTGGGGGTGCAGCGATGATCAAAGCCGAACAGCGCAACATCGCCCTGCTGGTGCTGGCCTTCGCCGCGTTCTACCTGCTGCCGCTGGGGTTCCACGGTTTGTGGATTCCCGATGAAACCCGCTACGCCCAGATCAGCCAGGAAATGCTGCACAGCGGTCACTGGGCCGCGCCACATTTCATGGGCCTGCGCTATTTCGAAAAACCCGCTGCGGGCTATTGGCTGATTGCCGTGGGTCAGGCGATTTTTGGCGATAACCTGTTCGGCGTGCGCATCGTGTCGGCGTTGAGCAGTGGTCTGAGCGTGGCGCTCGCGTACTGGCTCGCCGCGCGGATGTGGAACGAGCCACGCAAGAGTTTCGCCAGTGCGCTGCTGTTCATGAGCTTTGCGTTCATTGCCGGGCAAGCCGGTTACGCCAACCTCGATCCTCAGTTCACCCTGTGGGCCAACCTGACGCTGGTGGGATTCTGGTGCGCCGTTCACAGCAGCGGGCGTGCTCGACTGGGTGCCTGGGCTGTGATCGGTCTGGCCTGCGGCATCGGCTTCATGACCAAGGGTTTCCTCGCCTGGGCGCTGCCGGTGATGATCGCCCTGCCCTACATGCTCTGGCAGCGGCGCGTCGGGGAACTGCTTCGGTACGGGCCGCTGGCGGTGTTGATTGCCATCGTCGTGAGCCTGCCGTGGGTGCTCACCGTGCATGCCCGGGAACCCGACTTCTGGCGGTTCTTCTTCTGGCACGAGCACGTGCGGCGATTCGCCGGGGCCGATGCCCAGCACGCCGAACCCTGGTGGTTTTACCTGCCGCTGCTGGTGGTGTCCTGCCTGCCGTGGGCCGGGTTGTTGCCGGTCACGTTCCGCCAGGCCTGGCAGCACCGGCGTCGACCCGACATCGGCTTTCTGCTGTTGTGGCTGCTGGTGCCACTGGCGTTTCTCAGCGTCAGCAACGGCAAGCTGCCGACCTACATTCTGCCGTGCCTTATGCCGGTGGCACTGTTGATGGCCGATGGGCTGATCGAGCGCCTCAAGCAAGGTCAACTCACCGCGTTGCGCGTCAATGGCTGGCTCAACGCCGCCGTTGGTCTGCTCGGATTCGGGGCGCTGCTGTACCTGCAAATCAAACAGCCGCTGTACGACCACGAACCGCTGCACCTGTTCCTGGCGCTCATCGTCCTGACCGGCTGGTGTGCGAGCAACGCCCTGCAAGGCCTGCAACCGGTGAAGTATTGGACGGCGCCGGCATTGGGCGGTTGGCTGCTGGTGGCGCTGTTGCCGGTAGCACTTCCCTATCACGTCGTGCACAACAAGACCCCTGACCCGTTCGTGCTTGCCCATCAGGCGCAACTGGCGGCCAGCACCCACCTGTTGAGCAATGACCTGGGCGCTGCCTCGGCACTGGCCTGGCGCCTGAACAGGACCGACGTGTCGTTTTTCAACACCTGGAACGAGCTGGAATACGGCTTGGGTTATCCCGACGTGAAGGGTCGCGAAGTCACTCTTAAAGGGATTGATGAGTGGATGACCCAGGCCCGGCGCGAGGGCCAGGTCGGCGTGGTCATGCGCGGCAGAAGCGACGAGGAGCTGCGCGAACTCGAACTGCTGCCCAAGGACGCCGAGCGCTTCGACGAAGGCAACCTGATCATCCTCATTTACGGGAAGACGGCGCCATGACCTGGCTGCTGCTGTTGGGCACCTGCGGGCTGACGTGTCTGGGCCAGGTCGCGCAGAAGTGCGCGGTGGAGCGTTGGCACGGCACATTTCCGGGGGTGCTCGCCGCATTGCGCTCGTTCTGGCTGTGGCTGGCGGTGGCGTGTCTGGGCCTGGGTTTGCTGGGCTGGCTGCTGGTGTTGCAGCGCCTGGAGGTCGGCATCGCCTACCCGATGCTGGGGCTCAATGTGGTCCTGATCACTTTGGCCAGCCGCTTTGTTTTCAAGGAATCCATCGACGCCGTGCACTGGCTGGGTGTCGCGCTGATTCTGGCCGGCGTTGTGCTGCTCGGGCGCCAGGCATGAGCCGGCCGAGTGCGACCGTCTGGGCAATGGGCAGCGTGCTGCTGGTGAGTTCGGCGCAGTTGGGCATGCGCTGGGGCATGAGTCGTCTGCCCTCGCCTGCGCTGTGGTTTGAGCCGGGGAGTCTGGCGCGAATCGAGCCCGCAGCCGTGCTGGTGATCGGCGCCGCGATCATCGCCTACGCCCTGTCGATGCTCGCCTGGCTGCTGGCCCTGCGCGACCTGCCCCTAAGTCGTGCCTATTCACTGCTCAGCGTCAGCTACGTGCTGGTGTATGGGCTTGCTGCGGTTCTGCCATTTTTCAACGAGACGTTCACGGGATCGAAAACTTTGGGCGTCATGCTGATCGTGATGGGCGTGCTGACCATCAACCTTCGGCGCATTTCCAGCACTCCTCCACAGGGCTTTTCTTCATGAAAATCAGCGTTTTCGGTAGCGGGTATGTCGGGCTGGTGCAAGCCACCGTCCTTGCTGAAATCGGCCACGACGTGGTCTGCATGGACATCGATCAGGCCAAGGTCGAGCAGTTGCGGCAAGGTCAGGTGCATATTTTCGAACCGGGGCTGGCCAGCCTGGTGCGGGAGAATCTGGAAAACAAACGCCTGCAGTTCACCACCGACACCCGGCTGGCCGTCGAGCACGCCGAGGTGTTGTTCATCGCCGTCGGCACCCCGTCCCGCGACGATGGTTCCGCGGACCTGAGGGGGTTTTTCGCGGTTGGCGAGGCCATCGCCACTTACCGCTCCGAACCGCTGATCATCGTTGAAAAGTCCACCGTGCCAGTGGGCAGTGGCGATGCCCTGCGTGCACACATCGACAAAGCCCTGCGCCAGGCCGGGCGCTTGCTGCAGTTCGATATCGTCTCCAATCCCGAGTTTCTCAAAGAGGGTTCGGCGGTCAACGACTGCCGGCGTCCGGACCGGATCGTCATCGGCTGCGACAGCGATGCCGTACGCAAGGTGATGCGTGAGCTGTACGCGCCGTTCAACCGCAACCATGACCGGATCATGTTCATGGACCTGCGCAGCGCCGAGCTGACCAAGTACGCGGCCAACTGCATGCTGGCGACCAAGATCAGCTTCATCAACCAGATCGCCGAACTGGCCGAACACCTGGGGGCGGACGTTGAATCGGTGCGGCTGGGCATCGGCGCGGATTCACGGATCGGCTACGACTTCATCTACCCCGGCTGCGGTTACGGTGGATCGTGCTTCGGCAAGGACATCCGCGCCTTGATCCACAGCGCCCGGGAAGCCCACTGTTCCAACGACCTGTTGGCGGTGGTCGAAGCCATCAACGAGCGGCAGAAGAACAAACTGTTCGAGCGGGTCAAAGCCTTTTACGAAGGGGATCTGCGCGGCAAGACGTTTGCCTTGTGGGGCCTGGCGTTCAAGCCGAACACCGATGACATGCGCGACGCGCCGAGCCGGGTGCTGATGGAAGCGCTGTGGGATGCCGGCGCCACGGTGCGGGCATTTGACCCCGAGGCCATGCAAGAGACGCAGCGCCTCTACGGCAACCGCAAGGATTTGATTCTGATGGGCACGCCGGAGTCGACGTTGAACGATGCCGACGCGCTGATCATCTGCACCGAATGGCAACAGTTCAAAGCTCCGGATTTCGAACTGATCCAGCAACGCCTCGCCGCACCGGTGATCTTCGACGGCCGCAACCTGTACGACACCGAGCGGCTGGCGCGCAGCGGGTTTCACTACTACCCGATCGGGCGTGGGGACTCCTGCGAATTGCCGATCCCGCAGAAGCAGTGGCTGCCGTACAAAAACGTCGCGGGGAGTGCGATGGCGTAGAGGCCGACGCCTTCCCGGCTAAAGCCGGTCCCACACTAGGGCCCGGCGTCAGTCCCACGAGTTCTTCACACCCCTCAAACCAATTTTTGACAATCGCGGCCCTACTATCCCGCCACTGTCGCGAGGGTGGGATCATTTATATGCTGGTTGTTGAAGATCTGGTGCTGGATACCGGGAAGTACCGGGCATTCCGCGCGGACAAATACCTGAAACTCAACCCGACCAACATCGACATACTGGCGCTGCTGATGCTGAGAAGTCCCGCCATTGTCAGCAAGGAAGAAATCGCCGAAATGCTCTGGGGCGAACAAGGCACTCACAAGAGCACCGGTCTCGGCACTCGCGTGCATCAAATCAGAAAAGTAGTCGACGACGGTTTTGCCTTCCCGCTGGTCCATACGGTGTATGGGGTCGGCTATCAACTTTGTAAATAGCCGCGCAGGTCGCCTTACTTACCATCTTTTATAGCCAGTTGCTTCCAGTCCTCGGGATTAAGCACACCTCGGATAACTGGCCGACTGCGCTTATCCAGCGATATAAATACCGCACTGTCATATTCGCTGTTATCGGCATGGGGATAACCCTGCTCTTTTTCTATCTGGCCGATACAACCGCTGTGGGTCACCACCACCAGATTACGGTCGTTTGCCTTGTGCGCCATGACCCGGCCAAGGTTCATCTTCTCGCAGTCAAACAGCCAGTCCTGTGACGCAACCGGATGACCGAACAAGGCTGCGGCGGTTTGCTCCGTGCGCGTGGACGGGCTGGCGATGACATCGGTCTGGTCCAGCCCCAGTTGGCTTAATGATCGTCCCACCTCGGCAGACACCTGGTTGCCGTTGCGGGTGATCCCGTCGTCTGGCCCGAGGCATTCCTTGTCAGAGCGGTCGCAGCGCTCGCCGTGGCGCACCAGCACAACCACCTCGCCTTTCTTCCAGCTCGCATAAAGCCCCGCCCTGTTCATGTTCTCACCGCTGGCGAGGGCAATCGGCGAACGCGGCCAATAGGTGTAACCCGTCAACAGCAGGAGCGACACGCCGATGGCCGCAGCGCTCAGCAGCACTCTAACTGTGCGACGGTTTCGAGGTAACTTGCCCGCCCTGAGTGCAAGCAGGACATTGGAATGATCGCGCATCGTGTTACTCCGACTATGAGCCCATCGGCAGATGGAAGTCTGTGTCCTTGAATGGGAGCAAGCGTAAACAGCGATGCATGATTGTTTGGTTAACGGCAGGTGAAAAAAACAGTGGCATTAAGAAGTATCATTCTGGGCACATGGTTAAATCTTCACGCTTACACGCGCTTCAACTAAAGAATTACACATCCCTCAAATCTGAATAGAGTTTTCACATTCCCTTCACTGCCGCTTGACCTCCGCATGTCTATGTTCCACCAGCGGCCGGCAATGGCCGGGCGAAGTTAATAATTTACGCTTATCGGGACATTTCAACGTGCGAAGCGAACGATCACGATTTTATGCCTGGAACCTGGGTTTACCGATCGCCATTGCGCTGGCGATATTCGTGGTCTTCGACCTCACGTCCCTGGACGAGATGATCAGCAACTGGCTGTACTACCCTAATCACGAGTTTCCCTACGGCCATAACCGCCTGTTCGAAAACCTGACCCACCGCTGGCCGCGGATCATTCCCGACCTCACCGGTGAGGCCGCGATCATTGGCTCAATCCTGTCGTTTATCTGGCCACTGTTCAAACCCGGGCGGCACGACCGGCTGATCAGGTCGCTGGAGACATTGCGCATCGCCCCGGTGCTGCGCTTCACGGCTCGCCACCGGCGGGACTTCCTGTACATCGTCGTGTCGTTTGCAATCATCACCGGCATGATCCATTTCTTTAAAAGCCACACCAGCATCTACTGCCCCGTGGAAACCACGCTGTACGGCGGGACGATGGAGAAAAGGGAGTGGTTCGAGAATTTCAGCCTGTTCCATGAAGCTGGCGCCGGTCGCTGCTGGCCGGGTGGGCATGCCTCCGGCGGCTTCACCATGGTCGCGCTGTACTTCGTCGCGCGGCGTCATCAGTGGCGCCACGCCCGGGCGATCCTTTACGCGTCGATGGTTCTGGGCGCGATCTACGGCACCACGCGCGTCCTGCAGGGCTGGCACTTCATGTCGCACACGTTCTGGGCCGGGGTGATTGTGTGGATCGGGGCGCTGCTCACCGCCCTTGCCTTCTATGGCTGGCGACAGATCGCTTCTGCGCCCGTCGACGAGGTCAGGCCCGCGCTACGGAGGCGGTCGGTGCCCGGCCCCAATCAGGTCACTGATCTGTAAGTGTGGCATGAGCGCGTCAGCCAGCCAGGCGTCGATCCAGCCGCGCATCAGCGTCGCGGGCATTGGTTCGGCGATCCCGAACCCCTGGACGACCTCACAACCAAGCTGCAAAAGGCGTGAGGCCTGGGCGGGGCTGTTGACGCCCTCGGCGATGACTTCGCGACCGAACGCACTGGCCAGGCCCAGTATCGCCTGCAGGATCGAGATATCACCGGGGGCGTCGAGCATGCCGTGAATGAACGTCTGGTCGATCTTCAGTTGCGCCACCGGCAAGCGCTTCAAGTAGCTAAGGGATGAATACCCTGTACCGAAATCGTCCAGGGCAAATCTCACGCCCAGTTGTTCGCAGGCACGCAGCGTGCGCGAGACCCCTTCGACGTCTTCCAGCGCGCTGGTCTCGAGAATCTCGATCATCAGCATTTCCGGCCCGACATCAGGGTGAGCCGCGAGCCGTTCGGTCAGGTTGGCCACGAAATCAGGGTGTTGAAGTTGCCGTGCCCCAACGTTGATGCTCACGGGCAGACGCAGCCCCTCCCGTTGCCAGCACTCGATCTGGCTCAAGGCACTTTCGAGCACCCACTCCCCGACCACTTCCGCCAGTGAGCTGCTTTCGATCAGCGGCAGAAAACTGCCCGGCAACAGCAGTCCGCGCTCCGGATGCTCCCAACGCAGCAGGGCTTCCGCACCGACGACCGCGCCCGTGCGCAGGTTGACCTTGGGCTGAAAATACAGGCGCAATTCCTCCTCGCGAATGGCCTGATCGATACGGTCCAGTCGCGCGTTGTGCCCACGCATCTCCTGGTCATGCTGCGCATCGAACACGCGGAAGCGATTCTTGCCCTCGAGTTTCGCCTGATACATCGCCTGATCGGCCTGGCGCAGCAACTGATCGGCGCTGATCTCGTTGTCCTGCGGGTAGTAACTGACGCCGATGCTCGCCGAGAGCGTCAGGTTCAGCGCGCCCACCTGCACCATTTCGCTGGCGGCCGCCAGCAGTCGCTCAAGCATCGGCGCGCTGTCGCAGACTTGATCGAGATCGACAACCAGCGCCACAAACTCATCTCCGCCCAGGCGTGCCAGCGTGCAGGCATCGCTTAGCGCCTGCTGCATACGTCGCGACACGCTGGACAGCACCCGATCACCCACGTCATGCCCGTGCAGGTCGTTGATCGCCTTGAAGCCGTCAAGGTCCAGGTAGCCCAGCGCCAGCCGGGTGCCGTTGCTCAAAGCATCGGCCATCGCCTGCTGCATGCGCGAGGCCAGCAGGACGCGGTTCGGTAAATGGGTCAGCGGGTCGTAATGGGCCACGTATTCCAGCTGACGCTGATAGCTGTGCAGTTCGGTGACGTCGGTGAACAGCGACACATAATGCTGAGTGACGCCACGGGCATCGACGATGGCGGTAATGGTCTGCCGCGCGGCGTACTCCGATCCGTCACGTCGACGGTTCCACAAGTCGCCCTGCCAGTAACGCTCCGAGAGCAGGCTGTGCCAGAGGCTGACGTACTGCGCACGCGGGGTCCTGCCGGAGGCGAGGAAGCGCGGATTCTCGCCCATCGACTCCTCGCGTCCATAGCCGGTGATGGTAGTGAAAGCGTCGTTGACTTCGATGATCGCACCGGCCGGGTCGGTGATCATGATGCCTTCCCGCGCGTGGGTGAACACGCTGGCGGCGAGGTTGAGTCGCTGCTCGATCTGGCGGCGCGCGGTGAGGTCGGTGAGGGTCACCCGAATGCCACTTGACTCGCCGCCGGGGCGCGCGCAGTTCAGCCGCGCCTGCCAGTGCGTACCGTCGGTGCGCTCCAGGCTCAGATCGCACTCTTGCGCCTGGCCCGTGCGACAGACCCGGGCGAATACCTGCTGCCAATGGTCGCGGTCCCGGCTGACGACACGGCCGGCAAAACGGCGCTGCAGCAGGCGATGACGTGGGTAGGTCAACAGTGTCTCGCCGGTGCGGTTGACGGCTTCAATGACCCCTTGCGGGGTCAGCGTCAGGTAGCCCACCGGCGCGTTCTCATACAAATCCAGATAGAGATCGCGCGAGGCTTCCAATGCGGATTGCGCAGCGCGCAGTTCCTCGTTCTGAGTCTGCAATTCAACCTGATGCAATTGCAGGTCAAGCAGCAGCCGGGCGTTGTCATCCAGGTCGTCGAGCGGGTCGGCGGGTTGGGCGATATGGGGCGCAGAGGGCGGCGTCTTCATGGTCCTCCCGCGCCTCAGGTCTGCGAACGTTCAGGCTGCATCGCCAACAGAATCAGGTGCGGACGCGTGCCGTCCCCTACCACCCGACGGGCATTCAGGGTGATCGCCCGCGGCCCTGAGCCGGTCAGCTCATGCTCCACGACGAAACCGTCGAAGCTGGTGTCACTTTCCAGAATCGTGCCGAGCTTTTGCCGCAGCGCCGGGATATCCCACTGTCGGTTGTTGAGTTCGAAGAGCTTGCGGCCGGTGGTCAACGGCTCGGTCGTCGGGAAGGTGCGGTAATAGGAACGACTGGCGGACACGACGCAGAGGTTTTCATCCAGCACCAGCAACGGCTCGATCACCGTGTCGACGATGGCCTCCGCCAGTTCCCGCGCAGCCTGCACAGCCTTCTGGTTAGCGATGCGGCTGTTGATGTCGTGAAAGGTCATCACCACGCCGTCGATGACGTTGTCCAGCGTGCGGTACGGTGCCAGCCGCGCCAGGAACCAGTTGCCCGAGACAGTGCACAGCTCGATCTCTTGCGGGATCAGCATGTCGAGCACCTCCTGTGCGGGGACCAGCAGGTCCAGGGAGTGAATGTACGAAGAGATATCGGCCAGTGGCCGCCCCACATCCTTGGGAATCAGGCGGTAGATCTTCACGGCATCGCGCGTGAAGCGGCGAATAATCAGCTTTGTATCAAGAAATATAGTCCCGATATTGATGCTGTCGAGGAGGTTCTTCATGTCGTTTTGCATGTCGCCGAGCTGCTCGATTTTCGCCTGCAGCTCGGCATTCACGGTGACCAGTTCCTCATTGACCGATTGCAGTTCTTCACGGGAGGTTTCCAGCTCCTCGTTGGATGACTGCAGCTCTTCATTGGTCGATTGCATCTCTTCGTTGGCCGCGCCCAGCTCCTCGTTCAGGTGCTGCAATTCATCGATGGTCGCCTGCAGGTTCTCCCGCGTGTAAGCCAGGTCGTGCTCCAGCAGCCTGACACGTTCGGGCGCCAGATGTGCGGCCGTGGCGGGCAATGCGTCCGGCGGGATATCTACGCCGCTGGCCGGTTCCTGGAACGTGATCAGCAGCAATTGCTCGCCCTGAGCCGTGTTGCCCATCCGGCGCACGCTAAGGCTGACCCAGCGCGTCGCGCCATCGCTGCTGACCTGCAACGGCTGGGTCGAGGTCGGTTCGGCGCTGAGGGCGGCACGTTGCACCGCACCGCGCAGGTCCAGCTGCAGGCCTTCGCGGGCCATTTCAACCACGTTGAGGCTGGCCTGCCCCGGCGCCGGACGCAGGTAGCGTCCCGTGTCGCCGTGGACGTACAGAATGTTGCCGGTCAGATCGGTGACCACCGAGGCAGGGCCGAAGTCCTGCAGCAGCGCCCGGCGGGTCAGTTCGGCAATGTTGGTTTCCTTGGTCATGGTCGCAGGGCGGTCCGCAGGTCGGCTGATGGGTTTGGGCAGCCACGACAGCGTGCTGTCCATCGGCATGGATTTGGGGGTTCGGGTCTTCACGGCCCGGTAGAATTTCCATTTGCGCTGCAACGGCGTGAACAGTGTGGCATGGCCGCCGATGCTCTCGGAGGGTGACAGAAACAGCACGCCGTCAGGCTTGAGCGCGTAGTGAAAGGTCGGAATCAGGCGGTTCTGCAGCGCATGCCCCAGGTAGATCATCAGGTTGCGGCAGCACAACAGATCGATGCGGGTGAAGGGCGGATCCTTGATCACGTTCTGCACCGCGAAGACGATCATCTCGCGGATTTCCTTCTTCACCCGGTAGCCGCCTTCAACGGGGCTGAAATAACGCTCCAGGCGTTCGGCGCTGACGTCACTGGCGATGGTCTGCGGATAAAAACCGGCGCGGGCGGTACTGATGGCGTCGGCGTCCAGGTCGGTGGCGAACACCTGAATGCCCGGCACCACACCGGCGGCCTGCCCCTGCGCGTGCAGCAGTTCATGCAGAACAATGGCCACCGAGTAAGCCTCCTCGCCGCTGGCGCAACCGGCGATCCACACTCGCAGCGGCTCATTGGGAGCCTTGGCGTCGATCATCGGCTGGAGGATCTGCCGTTGCATGACCGTGAACGCAGCAGGGTCACGAAAGAACTGAGTGACGTTGATCAGCAACTCGTTGAACAGCGACTTGCACTCCTCTGCCGAGTTCTTCAGCAGCCGCAGGTAATCATCCTCACCAGCGAGGTGCATGATCTGCAGACGCCGCTCGATCCGCCGGGCGATGGTGCTCTTTTTATACTGCGTGAAATCATGGCCGGTCATGCTGCGCAGGTGCAGAAGAATCTGCTGCATGGCGTCCCCCTGCCTGATCGACGGTGCAGGACCGTCCGGGTCCCTGGCGCCGGTGAGTACCCCAGGCATTTGCTCGACGCTCAGGACATGACTGGCGTTGCCCGCCTGAATCGCGCTGTTGGGCATGCCGCTGTAGGTCGCCTCTTCCGGCCATTGCACCAGGGTTCGGCCGCCATGGTCGAGGATTGCCCGGCAGCCGGCAGTGCCGTCTGACCCGGTCCCGGACAGAATCACGCCGACTGCCCTCGCCCCGTGATGCTCGGCCATCGACGCGAAGCAGGCGTCGATGGGCAGATGGTGGCCGCGCTCGCCCTCGTAGCGGGTCAGGACCAGCGCATTGGCCGTGACGCTCAGGGCGTACTGCGGCGGGATCACGTACAGAGTGTCGGAGTCGAGGGTCGCGCCATGGGTGGCCTCGACGACTGTCATGGAGGTCGAACGGGCGAGGATTTCGGTGAGCAGGCTGGGCGTGGTCGGCGCAAGATGCTGGATGACCAGAAAGCTGATCCCGGAGTCGCTTGGCATCAATCGCAGGAAGCGCTGCAACACTTCCAGGCCGCCCGCTGACGCGCCAAGCCCGACGAGCAGGCGGCCTTGCGGGCGGTTGTGCAGCGCGGTGTCGGGCACGGGACGCCTCCATGTGTCGAATGGACGGGGATGATGCCCGCTGCCAGCCCACCCGGCAATGGCGGATATGCCACCATCGCCCGCCGGACACGCGATAGGCCAGACAGGCGAACGCATTGATGTCACACTGGCGCCCGCCCAGACCCTGATAGCTCAGTGCCATATTAGTGCAGCACGGGTCACGGCGTGGCGCCTGATTGCCGTTCATCCAGAAGCGGAAATCTCTTCCTGCGTCCCCAGTCCATCCTTTCTCTGAACCACTGCGTCGAGACGTCACCCATGAAGTCGGACACCGTACAAATTGCCCCCCTGGATTTTCTCCTGGGCGGCGGCGAAATGGGGCAGCTGATCCGGGACTTCGACTGGGCGTCGACATCGTTGGGCGAGCCGGCGGGCTGGCCGCAGTCCCTGCGCTCGGCCATCAGCATCTGCCTGCATTCGAGTTTCCCGACGGCTATCTATTGGGGCGAGGATTTCTGCCTGCTGTACAACGACGCCTGGGCGCCGATTCCGGCGGATCGCCATCCGGCCGTGCTGGGGCGCCCGGCGCGGGAAGTCTGGTCGGCCATCTGGGACGTCGTCGGCCCGCAGTTCGAGGCGGCCTACCGGGACGCCCAAGGTTTTTCGACGTTCGACCAACTGTTGATGATGGAACGCGGCGGGCGGGCGCAGGAAAGCTGGTGGAACTACAGCCTCACGCCCATTCGCGGCGAAAACGGCCGTATCGCGGGCATCCTCAATCAGGGCCACGAGGTGACTGACCGTATTCTGGCCGAGCGTCGCCGGGCGCAAGAACTCGTCCGCCAGCGCAAGATGTTCGAGCAGGCGCCCGGCTTCATCACCGTGCTCAACGGCCCCGAGCAC
Organism: Pseudomonas sp. GW821-FHT02H06; assembly: GCF_059421525.1. NCBI lineage: Bacteria > Pseudomonadati > Pseudomonadota > Gammaproteobacteria > Pseudomonadales > Pseudomonadaceae > Pseudomonas > Pseudomonas sp. GW821-FHT02H06. Next base: position 67,054 of record NZ_JBWKVD010000012.1, on the reverse strand, counting down.
CGCTTTGAATTCGTCAACCAGTCCTACACCCGGCTGTTCGGCGAGCGCGACTACGTGGGCAAGACCATTTACGAAGCGTTCCCGGAGCTGGTGGGCCAAGGGTTTTACGAATGGCTGGATGAGGTCTACAGCACCGGCGAGCGGCTGGTGCAGCAACGCACCCCGATCCAGCTCAGTCATCCCGACGCCCCGTGCGAAGTGCGTTATCTGGATTTCATCTATGAGCCGCTGCTCGATGAGACCGGTCAGGTCACCGGTATCTTTTGTGAAGGCTACGACGTGACCGAGGCGCATATCTCCCGAGCCGCGCTGGAGGCCAGCGAAGCGGCGTTGCGCGAGGAAACCCGCACCCTGGAAACGCTGAACCGGGTCAATACCGAGCTGGCCCTGGAGCTGGACCTCAAACGCCTGGTGCAGACCGTGACCGATGCCGGCCGCGAGATGACGGGCGCGGAGATCGGCGGGTATTTCCACAATGCCACCAGCGGTCATTTTGACCTCTTCACGCTGTCGGGCGCTCCGTCGTCCGAACTGGCGCACTTGCCAGGGCCGCGGGCCTGTCCGGTGTTCGCACCGGCGTTCCTCACCGAGGGCGTGATGCGCTCTGACGACATCCTGCCGGACCCGCGCTATGGCGGCATCACGCCGCATTTTGGCTTGCCGGCCGGCCATGCGCCGGTGCGCAGCTACCTGGCGGTCTCGGTGGTGTCGCGCTCGGGTGACGTGCTGGGCGGCCTGTTCTACGGCCACACCGAGCCCGCTCAATTTACCCCACGCCACGAAAACCTGATGTCAGCCCTGGCCGCTCAGGCCGCCATTGCGATCGACAACGCGACGCTGTTCCAGCAGGTGCAGAGCGCCAACGAAACCCTTGAACAACGAGTGCAGGCTCGCTCGCAGGAATTGTCCGAAGCCCATTCGGCCCTGCGCCAGGCGCACAAGATGGAAGCCATCGGGCAGCTCACCGGCGGCATCGCCCACGACTTCAACAACCTGCTCGCCGGCATCATCGGCAGCCTGGAAATGATCGAGCGGCGCATCGCCAACGGCCGGGTCGACGGCCTGGATCGCTACGTCAATGCCGCCCACGATTCGGCCAATCGCGCCGCCACCCTCACCCAGCGGCTGCTGGCGTTCTCCCGTCGCCAGACCCTCGACCCCAAGCCCACCGACGTCAATCGGCTGGTGGCGGGCATGGGTCAGCTCATCGCGTCCACCATCGGCCCGTCCATCAGCATCAGCACCATTGCCAGCGGCGACCTGTGGCTCAGCAAGATCGACGCGCCGCAGCTGGAAAGCGCGCTGGTCAATCTGACGCTCAATGCCCGCGACGCCATGCCCAACGGCGGCGTACTCACCGTGCAGACCCGCAACGTCTCCGCTGACCACGTCGCGGGGATCGCGGCGCAGCTGCCCCCAGGCGACTTCGTTGAACTCAGCGTGAGCGACAGCGGTACCGGCATCGCACCGGAGATCCTCGACAGGATTTTCGACCCGTTCTTCACCACCAAACCCATCGGCCAGGGCACAGGCCTGGGGTTGTCGATGATTCACGGTTTTGTGCACCAGTCCGGCGGCACCATTCAGGCGCGCTCCACCCACGGCGCGGGCACGACGATCTCGCTGTACTTGCCGCGCCATCTGGGTGACCGCGAACAAGCGACTGCCCGCTGCCCGTCGCAGCCCCACAGCCGTGGCGAAAGCGTGCTGGTCATCGACGACGAGCCCCACGTGCGCATGCTGATGTGCGACGCCCTGCGCGAACGCGGTTATCAGGTCAGCGAAGCCATGGACGGGCCGTCGGGGTTGCAAATGCTCCGCTCGATGGCATCGATTGATCTGCTGGTGACGGACGTTGGCCTGCCCGGCGGGATGAATGGCCGACAGGTCGCCGACGCCGCCCGCGCCCTGCTGCCTTCCCTGGATGTGCTGTTCGTCACCGGTTACGCGCAAAACTCGGCGGTGGGCGGCGATCAACTGGAAACCGGCATGGCCGTGTTGCTCAAGCCCTTTGGCATGAACGTCTTCGCGCAGAAGGTCGGCGAGATGCTCCAGGCTGGCGCTCTCGCTCACGACTGATCGGTCAGGTTTTTTCGCCCTCTCACGGAACTCACAGGCCCGGCATGCCCCTAAGCACGACGTCAGCGAACCGGCACAACGCCAGTTCCACGAGAGGTTTAGGTTTCCATGTCTTCCAGCACCCCATCCGCCGCCATAGGCCAACCAGACGAGCAGCGCACTTCGCCGCGTCGTCTGATCTTCATCTCGGTCCTTGTCGCCACCATGGGCGCACTCGCTTTCGGTTACGACACGGGCATCATCGCGGGCGCTCTGCCCTTCATGACCTTGCCGCTCGATCAGGGCGGTCTTGGCCTGAACCCCGTCAGCGAAGGGCTGATCACCGCATCGCTGATCGTCGGGGCCGCCTTCGGCTCGCTGGCCAGCGGTTACCTGTCCGACCGTTTTGGCCGACGCGTGACCCTGCGCATGCTGTCGCTGTTGTTCATCGTCGGCGCCCTCGGTACAGCCACTGCGCCGTCGGTGCCGTTCATGGTCGCCGCGCGCTTTCTGCTGGGCATCGCCGTTGGCGGTGGTTCGGCCACAGTGCCGGTGTTCATCGCCGAAATCGCCGGTCCTTCGCGCCGCGCGCGACTGGTCAGCCGCAACGAGCTGATGATCGTCAGCGGCCAGTTGCTGGCCTACGTGCTGAGCGCGGTGCTCGCGGCGTTGCTGCACACCCCCGGCATCTGGCGCTACATGCTGGCCATCGCCATGGTCCCGGGCGTTTTGCTGCTGATCGGGACGTTCTTCGTGCCGCCGTCGCCGCGCTGGCTGGCCTTGAAAGGTCGTTTCGATGAAGCGCAGCAGGTGCTCGAACAACTGCGCGACACCAAAGACGCCGCCAAGCGCGAAGTCGAGGAAATGAAAACCCAGGAGAAAGAAGCCCACAAGCGCGTCGCCGCTCGCGAATTGCTGCGTCAGCCGTGGGTGTTGAAGCTTTTGCTGATCGGCGTCGGGCTGGGCTTTACCGCGCAGTTCACCGGCGTCAACGCGTTCATGTACTACACGCCGATCATCCTCAAACACACCGGCATGGGCACCAACGCTGCACTGACCGCGACCATCGGCAACGGCATCGTCTCGGTCATCGCGACCTTGCTGGGGATCTGGGCCATCGGCCGTTACGGGCGTCGTCACTTGCTGATGACCGGTCTGGTCATCGTGATCATGATGCAGGCGGCGCTGGGTTGCGTGCTGATGTTCATGCCGCAGAACCTGACCCAGAGCTATGCCGCGCTGGCGTGCATTCTGGTGTTCCTGCTGTTCATGCAGATGTGCATCTCGCCGGTGTACTGGCTGCTGATGTCCGAGCTGTTCCCGATGCAGGTCCGGGGCTTGCTGACCGGCACCGCGGTGTCGATGCAGTGGCTGTTCAACGCGACCGTCGCGTTCCTGTTCCCGATCGCCGTGGACACGATCGGCAACCCGACCTTCTTCGTGTTTGCGGCGATCAACATCGGCTCGCTGATCTTCGTGTTCCTGTGCTTGCCGGAAACCAAGGGCAAGTCCCTGGAGCAGATCGAGAAGCACATGAAGAAAGAGCTGTGAGACGAAGTTTCAGCTTCCGGGCCTTGGGTCCGGGACCTGAAACAGGAGGGCTGAGACCGCGCACGTTCAGCCGAGCAATTCGGTGATCCAGCGCACGTGCTGCGCGGTGTCGCGAAGCTTGTCTTCCGGCACCGCCTGCCGCGCACGTTGCAAGTTGGCCAACGTGCGCTGCCTGTAACGCAGCAGGCGCCGCCACTTGTCGAGAAACGCCGGGCTGCGCGCCGCCATCAACAACGGGCCGAAGTACAACGCTTCAGGGCTGTACACCACCGGCCCGCTGCGTTCGGCGACGATGATTTCGTAGTCGAAGCGGTTCTCCCGCAGCACGTCCTCATGGACGATGCGATAACCGTTGTCCATCAACCACTGACGCAGCTCAGGCTCGCCGCCATTGGGCTGCAGAATCAGTTGTTCCTTTCCATTCAGACGCGATTTACCTGCCTCGAAGATGTCGCGAATCGTCTCGCCGCCCATGCCGCAGAGGCTGATCGCGGTAATGCCGTCCTCCGCTTCAATCGCCGCCAAGCCATCGGCCAGACGCACGCGGATGTGCTCCTCGAAGCCGTTCTCGCGCACCGTACGTTCGGCCGCCCTGAACGGCGTCGGCGCCACCTCCCCCGCCACGGCCATCGCAATAAGCCCTCGGCGCATCAGCGCCACCGGCAGGTAGGCGTGATCGGAGCCGATGTCGGCCAGTCGCGCGCCGGCCGGCACCAGCGCCGCCACCCGCTCCAGGCGCCTGGACAATGTGTGTTCGTTCAACGTTGCCGCCCCTTATCTCGCCACCGCCCGGCACGACCTGCCGAAACGGGGCGTGAGTCTGTCGGGCTGTGGCGTGGATTTCAACTGCGTTGAGTTGTGGCCGGCGGCTTGAGCATCGGGTACTAAGGCAGCTTGGCGATGACCTTGATCTCGAAATCAAAGCCATACAGCCAGGTAACGCCTACGGCGGTGATGGTCGGGTGCGGCGCTTCGCCCCAGAACTCCGGCACCACTTCCCAGGCCTTTTCGAAGGTCGACTGCGGGTCGACCATGAACACGGTGACGTCAATCACGTCATCGAAGGTGCAGCCGGCGGCATTGAGAATGGCGTTGAGATTGGTGAACGCCAGGCGGACCTGGGCGCGCAGATCGGGCTCGGGCGAGCCATCTTCGCGGCTGCCGACCTGGCCCGAGACAAACAGCAAGCCGGCGGATTTGATCGCCGGTGAGTAGCGATTGCGCTCGTACAACGCGTGGCGGCCGGGCGGGAATACAACGTCACGAACAGTCATGGGTCTTCTCCTTCAGCGGAGCGGGAGGCTCCGTCGTTTCGATGGGCAGACTGTAGGGCGGCGGATTCGCTGGATAAACCAGCAGCCTTGATCAAGACTGTTTGGATTAACCAAACAATAAGGTGGCGCGATGGACCGTTTCGACGCGATGCAGGCGTTCGTTCGAGTGGTGGAAACCGGCAGTTTCACCAAGGCCGCCGGCACGTTGCACATGAGCAAGACCACGGTAACGCAACTGGTGCAGCAGCTTGAAGCGCGGTTGCGGGTCAAGCTGCTCAACCGCACCACGCGCAAGGTCAACGTCACGGCCGACGGCGCGGTGTTCTACGAACGTGCACTGCGCGTGCTGGCGGATCTGGACGACGCTGAAACCGGTCTCTCCGCTGCCTCCTCCGCGCCCCGAGGGCGTTTGCGTGTCGACGTGCCCAGCCCGTTCGCCCGCATGGTGCTGATCCCCGCGCTCCCAGACTTCAACGCCCGCTATCCCGACATCCAGATCGACCTGGGCGTGAGCGACCGGATGATCGACCTCATCGGCGAGAACGTCGATTGCGTGGTGCGCGGCGGCGAGCTCACCGACCAGTCGCTGATGGCCCGGCACATCACCGACCTGAAGCTGGGCGTCTACGCGGCACCGGCGTATCTGCAGCGCGCAGGCACGCCGGCTCATCCCCGTGACCTCGAAGACCCGCAGCACCGCATCGTCGGCTACCGCTGGGCGCGCACCGGGCAGCTGTTCCCGATGGTGCTGCAGCGGGACGGCGAGAGGGTTCAGGTGCAGAGCCGCTACTTGCTCTCGGTGGACGACGGCAACGCGTACCTCGCGGCAGGTCTCGCCGGCATGGGCGCCCTCTGGCTGCCGCAGTACATGGCCCAGCCGTCGGTGCTCAGCGGTGAACTGCTGGCGTTGTTCGACGACTGGCAGCTGGAATCGATGCCGATGTACGTGGCCTTCCCGCCCAACCGGCACATCAGCATCAAGCTGCGGGTGTTCATCGACTGGGTTGTGGAGTTGATGGGCGACGGGTACAAGAGCCGATCTTCCGCAACGGTTGTACAAGGAGCGACGCGCAATGGATGAAGTGATCAGCTACCGACAAGCCACGGTCGAGGACGTGGCGGCGATCTGCGAACTGGGGCAGTTGCTCAACGCCATTCACCACGCGGAGCGTCCCGATATTTACACAGATGAAACCCTCGATCACACCCGCGATGCCCCTCACTGGCTGAGCTTTCTGAACAACCCGGAGCAGGTGGTTTTCCTGGCGTTCGTCGGGGATCAGCCGGCGGGGTTTGTCAGCGCGGGGATGTTTTCAGCAGGTGGGCCTTTGATGCAGCCGATGGCATTCGCGCGGATTGGCTCGGTGTGCGTGGCCCAGGTTTTCTGGGGGAAAGGCTTGGGCCGTGGGCTGATCCAGCACGTGCAAGCGTGGGCGCTGGAACGCGGCGCGCAGGACATTCGCCTGTCGGTGTGGGGCTTCAATACCCATGCGCGGCGGCTGTATGAAGAGCTCGGGTTTGAGACGCGGGCGTATGAAATGGGGATGCGGTTGATGTAACCGCCGTTCATCGCACGCATCTTTCCTCTTGTAGACGACCGGTCAGTTTTGTCTTAAGGTGCTGCGCATTATGAAGAAACCCAACCTGGAAATGCGCCAACACATCATCGACGTCGCCAAGTCGCTGATGACCCACAAGGGCTACACCGCCGTGGGCCTGGCAGAAGTGGTGAGCGCGGCGGGCGTGCCCAAGGGCTCGTTTTACTATTACTTCAAATCGAAGGAAGAGTTCGGCGCTGCGTTGCTCGATGAGTACTTCTCCGAGTACCTCGGTCGTGTCGACACCGTCATGACGCGATCAGGCACCGGCGTCGAAAAGCTGCTGGCCTACTTCGATTACTGGATCGAGACCCAGGGCACCGATCATCCGGAAGGCAAATGCCTGGTGGTCAAGCTGGGCCCGGAAGTCTGCGACCTGTCCGAGGACATGCGCAGGGTGCTGGAGGCCGGCACGGCGAAGATCATCCAGCGCATCACCACCTGCGTGGACATGGGCCTGGCAGACGGCAGCCTGCACATCGAAGAAGGCAGCGAAGCCTTCGCCGAAACCCTCTATCAACTGTGGCTGGGCGCTTCCCTTCTGGTGAAAGTGAACAAGTCCACCACGCCCTTCGACACGGCCATGAGCCTGACCCAACGCCTGCTTCGGTAGCAGGCGCTTTTTTTTCAAAGATTGGTAGACGACCGGTCAAATATGCGAGTAATTCTCAATGATTGATATCAGTAACAGCACCGACTTGTTTTCTCCCGTGCACATGGGCGCCATCGAAATGGCCAACCGCATCGTCATGGCCCCCGTCACCCGCAGCCGATACGAAGAAGACGGCGTGCCCGGTGAACTGCACGCCACCTATTACGCCCAGCGTGCCACCGCCGGATTGATCGTGGCCGAAGCCACCAACATCTCGGCCCAGGGACGCGGCTATGCGGCGACGCCCGGGATCTGGAGCGAAGCGCAGGTCGCCGGCTGGCGCAAAGTCACCGACGCCGTGCACGCGGCCGGCGGCAAGATCGTCAGCCAGCTCTGGCATGTGGGGCGGTTCTCAAGCGTCGACCTGCAGCCCAACGGCGAAGCCCCGGTAGCGCCGTCCGCCATCCAGGCCGAGGGCAACACGTACACGGCCAACGGCTTCGTCCCGGTGTCGATGCCCCGCGCCCTGGAAACCGACGAAATCCCCGGCATCATCGAGCAGTACAAACACGCTGCCGAGAACGCCAGGCGCGCAGGGTTCGACGGTGTCGAGGTTCACTCGGCCAACAGCTATTTGCTCGACCAGTTCCTGCGCGATTCCACCAACCAGCGCACCGATCGATACGGTGGCTCGATCGAAAACCGTGCCCGGCTGACGCTGGAAGTCACCCAGGCCATCGTCGATATCTGGGGCCATGACCGCGTGGGCATTCGCCTGTCGCCGGTGACGCCGGATGCAGGCAACACGCCGCCAGACAGCAACGTGATGGCGTTGCACGGTTACCTGATTCAGCAGTTGAACCGCTTCAACCTGGCGTACCTGCACTTCGTCGAAGGCGCGACCGCCACCTCCCGTGAAGTGCCGGAAGGCGTGGACATGGACGCCCTGAGCGCCCAGTTCAACGGCCCGTTCATTGGCAACAACAACTACGACCTGGACATGGCCGTCCAGCGCCGCGCCCAGGGCAAGATCGACGCCGTCGCGTTCGGCCGCCTGTTCATCTCCAACCCGGACCTGGTTGCGCGTCTGCGCCATGGCGCCGAACTGACCATCGCCCCGCGCGAAAGCTATTACGGCGGCGGCGCCAAGGGCTACACCGACTGGCCGCTGGGCACTTACTAACAGCGCTGGCAACCGCACCGTTTTCAAGCACCGCATTCAATAAAGGCTAAACGGCAAAGGCTTTCCCAGGAAGGCCGACGCTGCCCGCACGCCTTAAATTCGAGGAAACATGAAGATGAACTACCTGGAAAAGAAAACCGCCATCGTCACCGGCGCGTCATCAGGGATCGGCGCCGCGACGGCCAAAGCTTTGTCGGCTCAAGGGGTCAACGTCGTGGCTGCTGCGCTGGATGAGAAAGGCCTCGCAGCCCTTGTCAGCGAACTCCGCTCGGCCGGTTACGAGGCAAGCAGCTTCGTCACCGACGTGACCGACGCTGAACAGACCCGCGCTTTGGCGCAGTTCGCCAAAGACACCTACGCCTCGGTCGACATCCTCGTCAACAACGCCGGCCTGATGCTGTTCTCCCACTGGGTCGATCTCGTGACCCAGGACTGGAACGCCATGATCGACGTCAACATCAAGGGCTACCTGAACACCATTGCCGCCGCCCTGCCCTTCATGCTCGAACAGAAATCCGGGCAGATCCTCAACATGGACTCGGTGGCCGGCCACCAGGTCGGCCCCGGCGCCGGCGTCTACAGCGCGACCAAATTCTTCGTGCAGGCCATGACCGAATCCATGCGCAAAGAACTGGGCGTGCACCACGGCATCCGCGTCAACACCGTCAGCCCCGGCGTGATCAACACCGGCTGGGCCGACAATGTCACCGACCCTGCCGGGCGCAAAGCCGCACAAGCGCTGAACGAAATCGCCATCGCGCCGGAAGACATCAGCCGCGCCGTGATCTACGCGCTGAATCAGCCGGCCAACGTCACCGTCAACGACCTGATCATTTCACCCACCCGACAGGACTGGTGATTGCGCAGCTGTTGGTCATTGAGGCTATCGCCTTCCTAACTCAAACCCTGGAGTCATAAACATGAGCAAGAACATCAAAGCCGTTCCCACCCACGACTACAACGCCGTCATCGACACCGCCAGCCGCTACGTTGAAGGGCTGCGCGAAGGCAATGTTGCGACGATCAAACAGGCCTTTCATGAAGAGGCGGTGATGTACGGATTTACCAACGGCCAATTGCTGGGCGGGCCGATCAGCAACTTGTATGACTTTGTTGAAAGCAACGGTAAGGCGGCCGAGATCACGACGCGGCTGGATGTGTTGGCGATTACGCCGACCACGGCTGTGGTGCGGGTGGATATGGAGAAGGACGCGATTGGCGCGGATTACAACGACTACCTGACGTTGATCACGATCGATGGGGACTGGAAGGTGATTACGAAGGTTTATCACCAGTTTGAGGGGTAGGTTTTACAGCGGTTTTTTATGGACGCAGGTCTTGGGGTTTTGGCTTCGGGGCTTGCATGCCGGGTTATAGCGTCTGGGTATTGAGCGTTTTTTGAGTCGTAGCGTTGGTTATTTTTGGAGTAAGACGTGATGGTTTTAGTTGAGTACAGCGCCGGTTTGCCGTGCAGTGCGGATCAGGCGTGGAAGGTGCTTCGGGACTTTGGCGGGATCGCGGCATGGCATCCGGCGATTGTGAAGAGCGACATCGAGGGTCAGGCTGGGATTTTGCGGGTGGGTGCGGTCAGGCGGCTGGCGCTTGCGGACGGTGGCGTGTTGCGGGAGCGGTTGATTGAGTCTGATGATGGGCTTAGGGCTTTGGCTTATGTGTTTGAGGAGTGGCCGTTGCCGGTGGATGGGTATCGGGCGCAGGTTCGCGTGGATGAGGTAGCGGATTTGGCGGATCGGTGTGTGGTGCGATGGAGTGCTGGGTTTGAGGTTCGAGAGGCTGGGGCGGGGGCGAAATTTGAGGGGTTGGTCAGGGGGCTGATTGTGCAGGGGCATGAGGGTTTGGAGGGGGTAGTTCGGGGGTGATGGTTCTCGTCTGGGAGTGAATTGGCTGGATGGGCCAGCCGGAGCCCAATCGAGGCAAGGCGCGCCGGGTTCCGACGTCCATTGGACATCAAGTGTGACTCGACAGGCTGACGCCTGACTAGCGGCGCCTGGAAGCAAGCCAGTTGAACAGCCTGCCCAGCCACCAGCGGCTGCGTGCTTCGCGTATTTCATCAATCTGCATGAACGTGTAAGGCGTGAGCCTGCTCTTTTCTCTCTTGCGCAGTGTTCGTAACCCCCTGATACGGTCGCGAGCGTGGATCAGCATGCAAACGGTGGCAAACAGGAAAATCAGAATGATCAAAATGCCCGTGGTGAACGGAGTGACTGATTTAATCACTGCACCTGCGGCTAAGGTCCCAACACCGGCAACCAACCCTTCCGCTCCCGCGGATGTGGAAGATACGGAAAATGAAACCCTGTTATCGGATACGTCGAACGCGAACCCTCGAGGAGGCGTTAGATAAAGGCCAGCATACAGCGTCGCGATGAAACCCAATAACAACCCGGCGGTTATACGTCCCTCAGCCGGAGACCCTCCCAAGTCGTCCGTGACCACGGTGTAACTGACCCACGCGGGGGCAACTGCCAAGAAAAAAATCATCAAAGTGAAGTAACTTAGGGCGAATGTCGTATAACGCTCACACCAATATCTCATGTACAGCGTGTAACCTGAGAGCAGGAAAAACAGCAGCCCGTACACCCATCCGTCTGTGGCTGAGCGCAAGAGACCAACGGCACCCAAGCCAATGGCAACTATGAAAAGCGTCCGTGTCAGGGCGTTGACAGTTCGGGCGTCAGGATCGTAGATAGTGGACATTTAGACGCTAGCTCCTTCCATGTGGTGCCGGTGTGTACCTATCGCACATCGCGCAGCGGGCTAATCTTCCCACACTCACTCTAACGATTTTTTCTTCGATGCGGATACACAGAGCCATCATGACCAGCGGCCTATGAATGAGGCAGCACGCCGTGCGCGTATCCTCTCCACCTCCATGAACGTGTAGCTCACCCGCTCCTTGAGCTCCTGCTCCTTCAAACTGCGAAGAGAAGCAATACTGACCCGATGGTAAAAGAGCATGAACAGTGAGATTGCGAAAAAGATACAGGCAAGCAATAAAGCGGGAGAGTCGTAGGAATGGACCATAGGGTAGATCACGGTCGAAAGCGCAGCCCCTATTCCGCCCTGCAAGGACTGGTTCTGGAACGGAGGCACGGTCACCTCGACCCGATTTCCCCGGGCAACCAGTAACGTCGTTCGACTTCTCCACCTGTACAGCGCCAGGTAAATGACGAATGCGATGAGCAGTGGAATGCATGCCAATAAAAGTGATGTGACGGGTCCTAATTTCAACTGTTTATAGGCTGCGATCAATACCAGAAGAAATGTAAAACCTGGCGCAAAGCCGAGATTCAGAAAAAGCCTGAGATTGGCATATCGGGTGAATTTTTCGGTGCGGTAAGCGCAATCGAAGCACCACCAACTCAGCCACACCTCCGCCGCGCACATTGGGAAAAATAAAAGGCTGGGCAAAATACCTACGGAAAACACCGCTTGGATCGTGAACAAGAGCCAGGTGCTAAAGATGATGGACATGAAGCGGTGTGGATCTGTGTCAAACATCAGCTGTTCCCTGCTGCTTATTTGAGCGTCATTAGTCGGACGATACACTCACTGAGAAAGAGCCGAAGCCGGCACCTCAAGCCTGCGGTCTACTGCTGAAGCCGCTAGAGGGCTAGCACGACGCCTCCCGCCCGTCCTTTCTGCCTACCACGTAGCAATTCTCGGATCGCGTGTTCAAGATGTAAAAGGACTGCCCCAGAAACGCCAAGGATATGTTTCTCCGGCCGTGATGGTCGCCCACAAAAGGTTTCTCAAGGGCATAGTCAGTTTAGTCGCAGAGGACGTATCGAGTTTCGTTAGCAGCCTACTGATCAATGCATCAGATTCCTGATTCATTCAGGTCTCTAGATTGTCGGGCGGATACGGCGGGCTTGCGTGGCTGGAGGATGGCCCGGACGCAGCCCTTGGAATGACGACGTCAGCTAGGGCGCACTTCGACTTATACACGACTTACCATCAATTCCACCATATATTCGAGCAGGCTCGAAAAACTATCAAATTCTTCATATACGTTATCAAACGCTTGCTTATCTCTAACTTGGTAGCGTCCCTCAGCAAGGTCTAAAACGTAAGCGTCCTGATCGCTGTCTCCAAACAAAACATATTGATCCATCCATTCAAGTTCTCGCGATAACTTATTCATTTCGATGAAGGCCAGAGAGTATCCATTACCGCCGACAAGTTTTTTTGGTTTTGTTGAATAGAGAAAAACCCCTTCAACTACTAGACCATTAAATCTTTTTAGAATCTCAAGGTAATCACTCGGAGGGCTGAACCCCAGCTCCATCTCGCTAGACCTGACAAACGACTTGATTTCATGCTCGTGCGCACCTTCATTAAAGAAAAATCCGTCCACCTCATACGTCTTTTTTACATATGCTATCTTTTCTTCCAAGTTCTCCATGCAAACCTCTAGAGTAAGGGCGGAGGGTAGACATCAAGATCAATGATTGGCCAGTCCAACGTTTGAATATCACCGGGCTTCATGCTGCGGGTCACGGTGTTTTGGTAATTAGTAATAACTTTATGATAGGGATCGTTCTTAATGAGTGTCAGGTTATTAAAGCTATTTGTCCCACCGTCATCCAGAGGTAGATCATGGTGGACTTGCCAGTCACGGCTAGGCAGTTTGCCCTGTTGCATTCGCGAAATACCAGAGTCATAAATGCCGGCGTTTTTCATGTGCTGGATATTCTCAGGATTCTCAGATAGTGACTTTAAATAATCGGGGCGCACCTTGCGATCAAACACATTCCTCAATTCTCTGGTTTCGGCGGGCGGACGTTTAGTGTAGATAATTTCCTCAGTGCGGACACCTGGAAGCCCGACAGCAATAGGGCGAGCATCATAGAAAAGGAAGCTATTAAAGAACACCACACCTGCTTTAACTTACAAAGCTAATTAAATGACCATACTCAGCCAACACTTTTCTATACTTACTAACATTAACACCTTGAAGTAGCATAAAATTTTCGATGTCCAATCTTTCAGCTACTACCTTTATTGAAAAGTCTAGGCCAAGCCCTTTCTTAACCCCCAAAACTTCAGATGACTTAGCCTTGACTTTGGAAATAGACACAATATCTCCTATATCCGGATCATAGTCAGAATCCTCTCCTTCAATAACATTCTCGACCAAGCTTTCCATAGAGTGATATATTTCAGCATCGTCAATAAACGGATCGCCAGAATCTATAAAATAGAACTCACTCGAACCGACTTTTGGAATCAGGATCAAACCTCCTCCAGAGTCATCTCCTACTAGAACATGATCAGGAAAATTCATATTTATCTGGTAAGTTTCGTTACGCTCTGCTATGTGCGCAGTTGAATATATCAGCACACGGTCATTAAGCATTGCGCCATCGTGAACCTTCCAAAACTCAACGAGCCAACCACTCTTATCAATATTCAACTGACCACAAGCGACGGTAATATTATCGTCTGAAGCAGGCGGATTCGTTTCAGTATACGCAATCACTCGAAGGCTCCTAATGAGTCAAAATATTTATACGACCTGCTTGCAACTTTATTCGCGGCATCAGGACTTACTCCCGCGTCCAACAGCTCCCTGTATGCTACTCCAAATTCATTTTTGATTGACCCTCCAAACCCACCAGCTCTGCGCCTAACTGCTTGGAGCGCCGATACATTAGCATGTGACTCTCCTGATGAGCTTTTCAACAAAATCGCCGGAGCCTTATTAGTACTGTAACCAGCTATATTCTTTTTCGCCCAGGCATCCTGAATAAAGTGGTGAGATTGAACTCGCTGATCATCAAATACATTTTTGTGACCGCTTGCGCGGTTGACGCCTGGCGACAAATTACCATGAGTGTCTACGTCCCCGGTCTTGTATCCGCCGGGGCGATTGCATACCCAGCCCCAAGGATCAACCCACCCATTAGTATTCGGAGCGTAAGCATAAAGATTATCCCCACCCAACAACCCAATCGGATCCTGGGTAATAAACCGTCCCACCTCCGGGTCGTAGTATCGGAACGTGTTGTAGTGCAGCCCCGTTTCGTCGTCAAAGTACTGGCCTTGGAAACGCAGATTCTGCTCAACCTCACTGACGGCAAGTGTCTCAACTTCCCCCATGACTTGTGCGTCGCCTGCCAAACAATCTGACCGTCGACATCCGTCATCTCAAGCGGCGTGCCGATCTGGTCCGTGTAGAAGTAATAAAGCTTTTTCTCCTCTTCGCCTTCGTTTTGGTCCACTCGCGCCAAGGGCGCGTAGCTACCAGGCTCGTAGATATAAAGGCTGCTCTGCCACGGTGTTTCTTCGCGCAGCATCTGCAATCCTTGCCAGAGAAAATGCTTGTGCTCGGTCTGGCCATCAATCTCGGACGTCTTTCCAACCCGGCGACCCAGACTGTCATACCGATACGTGCCGACGCTGTGCACTTGGCTGTTAACCATCGTCTCCGCACGCACGAGCCGGTTTTCGCAGTCGTAGGTGAACGTCTGCAGCTTGGATAAGCCCGACCGCTTCTCAATCAGGTTGCCCCAAGCGTCGTAGGTATATTCCTGATCACGCCATTGCTTGATGCGGTTGTCTTTGACCTGATCGAATTGGCTGGTATTGAAGTTCAGCCGGTGGCCGCAGCGTCGTATCGAAACTCCTCGCTATCAACCAAGCGGCCCGTGTCACGGCTATGAAGCTGACCATTAGCTTCGTATTCGTACTTGATCTCTCCGCGCAGTTTATCGAGCGTGCGGGTCAGTTCGCCTGCCGGATCGTATTCATATCGCCGATGAATCAGGTTGTACGCATGATCTACTAGCAACGAGGTGTTGATGCCTGGGTTCTGGATCTGCGACAGCTTTTCAGCCGGGATGGTTGATGCCAACTACCAGCTCTTACGTCCCATCGCGTCGTAACCAAAACAACTGGTCAGTTTGCATTGCGTGCGGTAAACCTCGCGATGCAGATCATCTCGCTCCATGTCGCTGATGAGCAAACCGTCGAGGTTCAGTTGGTGCAGGTGCCCGCTGCCGTAGTACAGGTGATTGAGATGTTGGCCAGTCGGCAAGGTCAGCGTGGTCAGGTTGCTCAGCGGATCGTATTCGTAGGCCAGCGCGCCTTGGGGTGTGGTTTCCTTAACCAAACAACCTAGCAGGTCATAACTGAAGTCGAGGATCTCTTCCGCAACGCTCAGCTTTTTACCGGTCGCTGTACGCAGACGCAAAATAGATAGAAGCCGATCACCTTCGTCATAGCCGTAATCTAGCCGCGTATCCTGATTGGCCTTAACCAGCAATCGGCCAATCACATCACGCTCAAATTCCGTACTGCGCTGCGGCAGCTCTGCCCTGTCCCCGTAGCCGACTTCATCAACCCGCGTCAGATGCCCGCCATGGTTGTAGCTGAACCGACGCGTAAGGTTGTCGATACGCTTTTCTTCGATCAGACGATCTGACGCATCGTAGGCAAACTCGTAACTCGCATTGTTCTCGTTGACCAGCGCAGTGAGCCGAATCGCCTTGTCGTACTCGTAACTGATGCGCTGGCCCTTGGCGTCCTGACGGCTGGCAGGCAGTCCGCGCGCCGTGCGCAGCAGACGCGTAATCTGACCCTTGCCATCGGTGTGCGTGAGCACCTGACCCAATGCGTTGTAGGTAAACGATTCGGACGTTCCATCCGGGTGCTCGATGCGCACCACTTCACCGTCGGGTTTGCGCTCAAGCCTTGTCTTCTGATTCAACGCGTCGGTGACGGCAACCAGATGGGACCGATCATCGTAGGTATAGAAGGTGTTCTTGCCCGAGCAATCCTGAAAGCGCTCCACCTGCGCCAGCTCGTTCCACCACAGGTATTTGGATTTGTGGGTGGCGTCGATGATGGTGTGCGGCAAGCCATCGTCGCTGTTGAGGTACTCGGTCTTGTGGCCGAGTGCATCAACTTCAGCGATCAGGTTGCCTTTACCGTCGTATCGGGCTTTCCAGACACTGCCGTCGGGAAAGCTAGTTTCGGTCACCAACCTCGTACCGAGGTGGTGTTTGTAGCGGATCTGGCGGCCCAGCGGATCGGTCTCTTCGATCAGGCGGGAGAAGTCGTCATACTTGAAGGCCAGCTTATTGCCATCGGGTAGCGTGATGCCGATCAGGTTGCCGGCTTCGTCCAGGTCCATGGCGTAACGTTCGCCACCATAATCGCGGCTGGCGATGACAAGGCGATCCTCGTTGTAATGCACTTCAAGCTCACGGCCGAGGACGTCAACTGCCCAGGACTTGCGCTTTTGGAAGTCGTAGCGAAAATTAGAGTGCTCGCCATCGCTGGTCCAATGCTCCACAACACGCGGCTGACCGTCGATGGTTTCCCAGCGGTTCTACACTAGGAGACAAGATCCACAGAACCATAACTCTATAGTTCGTAATTTCTATATAGCCACTAACTCTAAAGTCGCGCCACGATGCTTGAATCTACTTCTCCTCACTACTGAAAAAAGAAATAGTAAGTCTTGGTGAGACCGCACGCCGCGGAATCATCGATACTTTTCAATATCTGCATTATCAAGTTGAGCAGTCCTTAGAACATCCAACGCTGCCTGCGATACAACAAGGCGGTGGTCGACCGACAGACCGAAATCATCGATTCCAGCACTACCTTCCACTTTAAGCCAAAGAAACTTCGGAAGAGAGATATGTGGATGCAGCTCTACAAATTCTTCTGATTTAGTTACGGACACTGGCGCAAACGTAGTGCCTGTTAGCTTTGATTCTAAAAGTTTTTTAGCAAGGGACTCGGTAATGATGAAGCAGGGGAAGCTTTCTAACAGATTATCGCCAAGCCATCCTTCAAAGCGGTATTCAAGACTGCTAACTACCGGAGGATGAGAATTGGTATCGACGATAGTACCATCACCCAATCCACCAGCAACCTCAGGCTCAACAAAATAAAACATATTAATTCCTATTTATCGTATTGGCGGATCAAATTGAGAGCCAATCATGTTATCGATCTCAGTTGCCTTATCTAACAACTGCTGCTTCGTAGGCGAAGCATTTTCCCTATAAAACCTGTTCCACTCTTTTCGTATTGTACTCAAATGCAGCTCTGAATTTTTTTCTTTAGGTATTCCGCGAAGATTTTCAAGGGAGTGGAGTTCCTCGGTTTTCACTAAATCAGGGTACCGCTTTTGGACCTGCTGCTCCACAGCATGATGGACAACCACCTTACCCTTTGACTCAGGATTGGCTTCGAAAAAGGTAGCTCGATAATCATCTGACGTCGCCTTCCCAAAAGAAGCCTTCGGCGTCCTAGGCACGACCTTGATATTGGCTAGATTCGATCCAATACCCCGAGTTTGCACCTCATACCGCGCGCCAAACCAGCCTCCCACAAGCGCCCCGCTGAACGCCATGACCTTCTGCTCATTCGAGTCTTCCCCGAACCATCGGCCACCTAAGATACTGCCAATCCCCCCGAGTACCGCACCGTCTATAAATGCAGTGATCGCTACGAGGGGCGACGTTAGGACCACAGCGCTACCGAACCCAATCCCGCCAACCAACCAGTGAAGCCATGGCTCGACCTCAGGATTAATGTCGTCAGTCTTTTCAGTCGCGCCACCGATGTTGACGTTGCCAGACCCAGCGCTAATCTTCCCGTCACAGACGGTGCGATCTCCCACGCGCGCGGCAGGCTGGCCATTGATGTGAACCGTGCGACTTCCTTGGGCAATGACTTGCGGCACCGAGCCATGTTTGTCACACGTAGCGGTATCAAGGTGAGCCCGTGCTGCGGGCTTGCCGTTGGTGAAGACGTTTCCTGATCCTTTGAATATCTGCCCGGCCTTGTTGGTGCACCAAGACAGACTGCCAATCAGCTCCCCAAATCCCGCCGTCAACGCCATGACCGCGCCAACCGCAGCCACTGCGGCCAATCCACCTGTTGCGATAATGGTGACACCCGCTGCCGCCGCGACCACCACTGCCGCAGCGCCAACGGCTAATCCCAAGAGCAAACCTTCCAACGCCGATGTATGTTCAATCGGGTCCCCGACCCGGGCGGCCGCACTCATACCGCAGCGGCCTCTCCATCGCGCTCGTCATCAGGATCTAGCGGCATCCGTAATTCAAGTGTCTCCACGATGGAGACGAAAGCCTCACGCTCGGCTGGCGTCATCCCGCCTGGGTGGTTACTGGTCCCGGTGATCTGCATCAGCAACGGTTGCTCATGCTCATCACGGTGCAGGAAAATCAGCTGAAGTTGGTGAACGGGCTGTCCCTGCTGCCGCCATCTGAATTCAACCTGTCGGGCATCAACGCCTGCTACCTCAGTGGGGAACAGTGGCTCGACCCACTCCAGGTGGGCGAGGGTTTTATTCAGTTCAGCCAGCAATTGCTGCGCAACCGTTTCTAAATCAGTATCCGCTGCGACGACCGAGCGGCCAATCACCAGCGAGAATGGGCTGGGCCCAAGGTCCGTCAAGGTGAATACGTGAAAGGTCTTGTCCTTGAAGCTCTCCGGCCGCACGAAGCTCAATTCGTTGGTCTGAAAACGCTCGTGGGGTTTCGGAATCAGGTTAGCTACACGCTCTTGTTCCAGGCGTTCAGCTTCCAGGCGTTGTTCTTCCGCAATGCGTTTCTCGGAAATCCGGTCATACATACTGGTGCGCATGGGGCGTTCCTTGTCCGTCTGCTACTTGTTCAGGTTGATGATCGATTTGCCTTCGATGTCCACGACGTTGCCGGACAACGTGATGGTGCCGTCGGACTTCATGGTCAGGGAGCTAGCGCCCACTTGCAGCGTGATAGATGTGGTGGCGGTGATCTTCACTTCACCCTTCTTGACGGAGAGCTTGTACGCCCCATCCTCAACATTAATGGCTGTCTGCAGCTGGATCGTTTCGGTGTGGGTGCCCCCGACCTTAACTTCACGATTGCCTCCAACTTTGTGGATCTCATTCGCCTCGATCTCGGTTTCCATATCCCGTTCGGCGTGCAGGCTGACCTTCTCAGCGCCAGACTTATCTTCAAACATGAAGGAGTTGGCGTTCGAGCTTTTACCCTTGATCGAGCGCGTAAGAAAACCACTCTGCGTCTTGTTCGCCGGCAACGACCACGGTGGGGTGTTCTTGCTGTTGTAGACACTCCCCATGATCAACGGGCGATCCGGATTACCATCCAGAAAAACCACCACGACTTCATCACCCACACGCGGGATCTGGATGCTGCCGAAACCGCCGCTGGCGCCGGATTGGGCGACGCGGACCCAGCAGGAGCTGTGGTCGTTGTACTTGCCGTTGCGGTCCCAGTGGAACTGGACTTTCACGCGGCCGAGTTCGTCGGTAAAGATTTCTTCGCCCGGCGGGCCAACGATGATGGCGGTCTGTGGCCCGGCGATGGTCGGGCGTGGCGTGGAAAGTTGCGGGCGAAACGGGATCTTTTTGCGCACGCAGGAGAAGGTGTTGTAGTAGCTCGCCTGATGGCCGTTGAGGTAGTTGTTGTGGCCTTCGCTTTCGACGCCCATCAGCAGGAACTGACGATCGTCGGCGGAGCCCTGATCATGGTCGTAGTGCTGCACCAACTCGAAGGTGTAACCAGGCTTCATCGCGCGGCAGTTGCTCGCGCCTTCGAACTTCTTGCCGCGGATTTCCAGGGCTTCCATGCGCAGACGCAACAGCGTTTCGCCTTCGTCGTAGGTGCCGTGGGTGTACTGGCCGGGGAAGTCGTAGATCTCGAACGTCTCGACGTCGCCCTGTTTGTTCAGGCTGTTCATCCCGACGGGCAGACGGTTGTTGGGCTGACGGTAGTCGAACGTCTGCACGGCCATCTTGCCCGCCTGCAAATGGCGGTTGCCGCTCCACTGAGTGATGGAGTCAGCGGTCTCGGTGACGGACGCGGTGTGGAAGCGGATCTGCGGTTGTTCTGGCAACGGCTGCAGCATGCTGGAGTCGTCGCAGATGATCATGGTGTGGCCTTCGGCGGTGTGCTCGAAGTAGTAAAACATCCCTTCTTCTTCGAGCAGACGCTGGACGAAGTTGAAGTCGGTTTCACGGTATTGGGTGATGTAGGTGTAGCGCTTTTGTGGCTTGGTCAGGCGGAATTCATGGCGGGAGAATGCCGGGCACAGGGCGAACACCTGGGTCACCACTTCCTCGACGGTATTGCCCTGAAAGATCCGCGTGTCGAAGCGGTTTTTCAGCATCGAGAACCAGGGGTTGAGCGTCGCGGTGTAGCGGGCCATGCCGCCGTCGCTGCCGGTGCTGGCGAAGCGAGTGAGGTAACCGGCGATATAGCGCGGCGTGCTGTCAGCCAGTTCGATTTCGATAGTGACCAATTGCCCCATCATCGACTTGAGCTCGACGCCGGAGTCTTCGCAGATCAGCAGCAGCTCGAAGCTGTACGCCTGGGACAGCGCTTCCCGACCTTTGAAGGTTTCGAGCAGCAGTTGCTGTTCCGGGTTGGCGAGGTTATTGAACTTGAACAGGCGCCGGTTCTGGGGCGAGAGCAACGCGGCAAGGTCCATCATCATGAAAATCTCCTGGATGGCACGGGGTAGAACGCTACCGCCATGCTCAGCAACAACAGGTTACGAGCCGACAAGGGGGGCCGGAGCCCTTGTTGCATCGTCGCTAACGGGTGGATGACGCGCCATGAGGCAGGTTCGCCGCCAGCCGTGGGGGCATTCCTACAATCACGTAGGACCCGAGCTACAGACGCTTCTTTAAAACAACAGTCTCGGAATCGACGGTTGGGGCCCGCGCGCATGTGCGCAGTCGGCAGCACCGCCACTTGGTTCCGGGTAAACATTCAATTGCTGGACACTGCGACCGCGCCGCAATGCGAAAGTGCCACCAGACACTGTAAGTCGCGAACGACATCACAGTCTCAGAATCGTTACAGATGTTTCACAGCGGCAAAGGAGACACTTATGCGCCTCCCGCTGTCAACCCGGTGAATCGATTTTGCGAACGGTCGCGCAGCACTGTGGATCCCATTTGAAATTTCTTAACCGGCAGGTGAATGTCTCGAAGTGCCCGTGTTCACAGGCGCTTGCCGGGGGTTATAGGCACCAGATGGTTGAATGACGGTGTTCTGCCATCATTGCCGAGTGTAAAAAAACTGAGAAAAATGCGCATCGCCGGAAATTAAATCGTACGTTAGCGGTCGATAGCGGACTTGACGTCTACTGCTGGCGACGTGCTAGCCATAACGGTCAGCCGCAACAGACACGCTCATCGGGACGCTGTACAGCGCTTCCCCCTCAAGGACTGTGATGTGTAAATGGACCTATTAGCCAACGTGCCAAGCTGGGACGACATCGAGCGAAACCTCGACGAACAATTCAACGCCCTCAACCAAGGCGTCAGCAGCGGCTTGCAGAGCGCGAACGACGGTTGGGACGGTATGAGCCGCCGGCTCAGTAACGGCGTCAGCCAGGCTTACGGCTACATGGGCGGAGCCCGAATCGATCACGTCCGGCAGGCAATGGCCCTCTCCTACCCGATCATGCAGTCCGATCTCACCCGCAAATGGGCGTCGATCAACATCAAGGAAATTCTGCCGGTACTGATCAAGCTGGTGCAGCAAGTGGTGATGATCCTTGGGGGCAGCGTCGCAGTGGGTGGCGCTCTTGGCGGCGCTGCAGGCGCGTGGGCTTTTGGTATTGGTGCAGCACCCGGGGCCGTCGCTGGCGCGGGGATCGGCCTGCAAGTGGGCAACGTGATTCTCATGGCACTAGGTCTGTCGGCCATTGCGGAGTATTTCTACAAGGGCCTGCCTGCATGCTTGTCGACGTTGCAGGAAGGGCTCGCCACCGCATGGCACGCCGAAGATGGTTTGAAACCCGTAGGCCTCGACCCGAGTGGCGGTTCGGCTGCACAGGTCCAGGAGCGCACCGAACGCGCCGCTCGGCAGTTGGCCCGCGGGCAAGGGCAACTGGTGATGCTGCTGCTAACGGCCATCGTGACTTATCTGACACGCGGGCAGATGAAGGCCGGCGTGATGAACAGTCTGGAGAGCATCGCTACCCGCAGCGCCAAACTACAGGCCGATATTTCGAACAAGGAATTCGCGGCGTGGTTAGCGCGCAATGAGCAGAAGATTCTGGCTCAGCCGGAATTGCAGGCGAAAGATGTGACGCCATTGAAAAAGGCTGAGCCTGAACCACCGCTGCCCAACGAGAGCTCCAAATCTACCAAACCACCCAAAACACGCCCAAACTTCGAAGAAATCTATGCAAAAGCCGGTGCAGCTAAGGCCGAGATAGACGCCGTGGCTGATGAGATCGCTGCCAAGTACGGCGGCACGGTTGCAAAAGCACCGATCAAATCAAGGGCGCGAGCATTGGAAAAGATCGCCAATGACTACGGCGGTGACCCTACAAAGATCAAGGACCTGGCACGTAACACGATCATTGTGCCCGCAGACAAAATTGCGTCAGTTACTCAGGAGTTGGCGCAACGCGGTGCCAAGGTGAAAATCATCGATGGTGCTGCAGACCCACTTGGCTACAGTGGGGTCAATTCATCGTTCATGACCAAAGCCGGCATACCCGGTGAAATTCAAGTGAACTCTCCCCAAATGATTTTTGCTAAAGAGCCTGAGGCGTTGGCCAGAAACCTGTTGGGGAGCGACACCTATGACGCCGTGGCCTCCAAGGCCGGTGTGCCGGGCGGTCTTGGACATGCTTACTATGAGGATTGGCGAACAATGAGTCCAACTTCCAGCGGTGCCGAGGCTATTGCCACGAAAAGCAAGGCTTACTACGACACAGTGAGGGGATTGTAATGGGCATCAACAAGGGGGAGCGCTTTGCAAAGGAAGATGTTTACGTAGATTACCCATTCGAGGACGTCACTTACCGATGGGATCACGCTTCACAGCAGGTATTTGTGCGGTTCTATGGAGAGCAGGAAAGCCGCGAGCCCGTTCCCCACGAGAACCGTCTTTTCAATGACGCTCTTCGGTATGGTGAGGAGATGACTAAAGCTGAGTACGATCGAGGTAAGTAAGTCAACGGCACGCGGAATGGTTCACAGTAATCGCCGTTATGAGCCACGAGTCATCCTGTGCTTGATTCACAATACAGACCTCCATGCAGAAAGATTTACACCTGAATCACCAATCGTGTAAACGACAACAAGGAACGTTATTTTGAGCCGCTTAATCCGATGCTTGATTGCCTCAGCGATAGCCTTCTGCTGCATAACACCGACCTACGCTCAGGACAGTGAGCAAGCACTTGAAGCCGTGATTGCCGAGCAACAGAAACAGCTTCCCATCATGCTCGACCCTATGACCCGCATCGACAATATCAGCTATGCCGATCACACCGTGCTCTACAAGATCACGCTTTCTGTTTATGCAAATCGCCCAGGTGAACGGGTGTACTACGAGAGTTACCTGACTCAGCAGATCCAGAAGGCGCTGTGCAGCCAGACTGCCTATTTGCTTATGCTAGAGCTGGGAAACAAGATCACTTACAGCTACTCCAGCAGCCAGGCCGAGCCTATTACTGAAATCACCTTCGGACCAGGGACTTGCCGGGAAACGTAGCCTGTAATCCCCGGTAGTTGAGTTGAGCTCGCGTAATCGGCTCAGGGCCTCTGGGATGACAAAGAGCATTTCGATAAGCGCGACGATGATCCGCATGTCCGCGTTACTACGCGCCGGGAATAAATACGAATGGGCTGAGCGTCTCGATCAGTATCGAGCAGATCTACCCCACGGCTACGACTTCGCCCTCTCACAGCTAATCGGATTGTATGGAGGAATGGGGTCCCTGACTGACATCGTTTTGTACTATGACGACCAGCCCTTGATCGACGAGAACAATGAGTTTGCCGAATTACGCACCCGGTTATATGAGCTCTGCATGCAACACTAGCGATCCCTATACCCCATCGCTGTCGCATCCGCCGCCGAGCAGCAAGGTTGGGGGCAGCTCAAAAAAGCAGTACGGGCACAGGGAGCGTTGACAGTAATCACGCCGGGTATGCCATGAATCCAGCTACACCGCTCCACTCTCTAGAAAAAGCACCACCTACCCTGCCCCGCGCCTAAGGCCGCGCACCCATTCAAAGACAAGGACGCAAACACTCATGCAACCAAACAACTCCCACACTTCTTCCGACACCGGTGAGCCGATCGCAACGTTCCGCCAGGGCAAGGCCTTTTTGATTTTCGGCCTGGTGTTGGCCGTTGTGTTTTTGGGCCTCGCCGCGTTCGTGTTCTATCTGAGCACAATTGTGCCGATGGGCGATAACGGCCCGGTCACGCTTCACACGTCCCGCGGCATGACCCTCAATTTCTCAGGCAAACACGTAGTGTTTAGTTTCACCATAGGCTTGTTGGCCCTTATCGGTCTATGCCTATTGGGTACCACCGCTTGGCACAAGAAGCTGCGCAGTACCGACTACGAAGTTTTTGAAAACGGCATCGTGCGCATTACTAAAGACCAGCGCGACTACACGGCGTTTGCCGAGATAGAGGACCTGTACCTGTTCAGCTCCGGGCAAACTGTATTGACCGGCCTGATCACAAACCTGGCCTATCGTCGTAATGCCTCAGAGCCCTTTCATCGAGTGGTTGATACATTGAAAGGCTTCCAGGCATTTCAGGAACTGGTCCGTGACTTACACGTCCGCGCACGCCTGCCGGCTGTGGCCGAAGCGCTGGAGGCGGGCCAGTCGGTCACCTTCAACTGCATCAGTTCAAAGCAGGTCTGGGGCAAGCGAGTAACCGGCAACTTCCTTAAAGTGACCACGGCGCCAATTCTTCTGAGCCGGGACTTTTTCGAGTACCAGGGCAACAAAGTGCCGGTGTCGTCACTGCGCACGGTAGACCTGAGCGCCTGGACCGAAAACGTGGTGATCAAGGACGAGAACGGCAAGCCCGTATTGTCAACCATCGCCACCGGCATCCTGAGCCATGACCTGTTCCTCAACACGCTCGATGTCGTGTTGGCAGTTGAAGAGCAGGCACGCAGACCAGCCGCTAATGTTTTTGAGATGAACGTCCGATGATGATCTACCGAGGCGCAGGCTGGCTGACGTTGTTCACACCATTAGCGACGTTGCTGTTAATGATGTGGTTATGGCCGGATTCCAGCGTTAAGCCCGGAAATACATCGCTCATGCAACTCTTGATGGGCTTAGGTATTGGTTCAGCCATCAACGTTGTGCTGGGCTTTGTGTTGAATCGCGAGCTTCATCCCGATGGCGTTCGCCACCACTTCTTTTTCATACCGATGCAGTGGCCGGCGCTGTTGATCATGCTGGCCTGCGCAGTGATCGCCTTATTGAAATAAGCTCACCGGCCGCTCGGCAAGGGCGGTCGGGTTTCGACTTGTTCAAGGCTTACACGGTAAGTGGTGTAAGTGTCCCCGTCTTTCAGGTAAAGGTCGCTGCGGTAATCCGATATGGCTCCTCTCAGCTTGATATGCAGGCCGTTGGGGACACGTTGGATTTCCACGTCTTTCAAGTCAGTGTCCGAGACCAGGAAGGGCGGGGTCTTGCCCAAATACACCTTCATGGTTTCGTCAGTCGATTCACGATGATCCATGTAGAACTTTAGCCACTTGGGATCTGAACGGTCCCTCGCCTCCTCCACGATATAAAGCCACTCCCCTGGTATGAAGTTTTGCTTCAGGACTATTTGAGGAGGAAGCTCAGGTTTGTGGATGTAGCCATAGATAAGCGCCCCTCCGAGGCAGACCAGGAAGAAAATCGCGAAGTACTTTTTAAGCCTGAGCTTGAGAGCTTGCCATTCGGTTTTATTCATAGACTTCAACATTTGGCGTCAATGGTTGTCTTGATAAGCGCCCAGCGTGGCGCAGTGACGACATTTGAACAGGTAGGCGGTAGGGCCATGATCCTTATCCAGAGCATTTAAAAACGCTTGCCACTGCGGCCCCTCCTCCAATCCCGTTGAGTCCTGAACGGCGGCGATGGCTGCCGGGCCCATTTCAATCAACTCTTTGTGGCCGGCCTTACCGATGAATTCGGCCGCGTCGTCGCAGTGAGTGAACCAGCATTCTTGCTGCCACCCGCTGAAACCAGGCGTGCGCTGACAGACTTCGGCGATCTGCGCCTCGCTCAGCGTGTCATCGCCATCCAGGCCAACGCTCTCGTCATCGACAAACGTCGCGCCCAGGCGCTGGTGCGCACTCCCGTCGGCAATGCACCAAGGGCAGATGCAGTTTTCGTATTCCTCAATGGCGTATACCGGCCCTGCGTATATGTAGCCGCGGGCCTGATTGCAACTCACGCACGTGACGGAAGAAGGTTGCACCGAACCGGTACCGACGGGATCGGGATGGTAGAGAAAGCGGGGCAGTGTCATAAACGCATCCTTGGTCATTGGTCGATCGCATTCTTGCACGCTACTTGAATCGAGTAAAAAAATGGCGGATTGCTCATCCAGGTGAACATAAATCGGCACATCTCCATGGCGATCAGCGAACACGCGCTTGGCTTGGAAACACAGCTGCGTGCGGAGCAAATTCACCATAGCTAATATCTAGCTTCAAGCTGAGGAGCTCATCCTACCCGGCCGGCGCGCATCACCGGTATGCTAGCGGGAGTGTGGTCACGTGCCCCGGGTAGGCCTTGGGCCCTGGAAACGAAAGGATTAATCATGCCGGATGCCACCCCCACTATGAACCGCAGGGAAACCGCCAAAAAAAACAGGTGGCCATCCGTGCAATTGACTGCGCAAGGACGTGAACCCAATGACAGATAACCTGGACAATGTGTTGCTGATCGCGCTAGCGGACGGCGCACTCGACAAATTTATCGTCGGCGAGCCTTTCTATTTTCAAGAAGCCAAGGTAGACACCCAAGAACCACAAAACGTGCAGGCTGCCTTCGACTTGTTAGTGCTCGACTATTGGATAAAAACCAAGAATCAAACCTTTGCGGTCAAATTTGCAACAGCAATGTTAAAGGCTCTGGACACCTACCCAGACAAAAATCGAGCGATTTATGCTGTATCTTACTGGATCCAGTATTACCAATATTGCCTCATCCAAAAGAAGTCAAATCCAAACGGCAAGTATGGTGACCTTTTTGAAATGGATACAGCTGGCATCGCAAGAGCGCTCAAGCATGAACTTGAGGCCAACAAAGCTGAATTGATTAACGACACGCGGTGGGCAGGCGAGTCGTGGAACAGTAAGCAAGGTCTCTGGGAGCCATTGATGCGCATGGCGTTAGGCGTTCGGGACAAGTTTGAAGGTCCCGACTTCGTGCCTGATAATCTCTAGCGGGACGTTCGTCTATTGGCATTTGCGCCGATTCGAAGCGTGTTTCCATGAATCCGCATCACCCTCAGATCACAGCCTGCGGACTGCGGCCCGAACGCCACGAAGGTGCGGTTACCCAACCATCAGCAGAGCCGTGGCGGCTCGCTTCAACACCACTTGAGCAGCGAGGGCTAGAGGATGACTGAAATCCCGTTTAGACCGGCAACTTGCCGCGGAGCGCTGATCAGCAGGGTCAGCTTTTGTAATGCGCAGGAAGGCAGTTTTGAAGAGGGCCGCGATGAATAAAAACAAACTCCAGGCATCGGCGCGTGAGCTGCAGCGCACGCTAGATAAATACGCAGTCGTTGACCCTGCCGCAGCGTTACTATCGGGTTCGCTTCAGGACCTTATCGAGCGGGCCGAGCGATGCAGCATTCTTCAGGCGGTGGAAATCGGAGATATCCCAGGCTACAGGCTGCTCTCGGAGACCCATCTCCAAGGCTACAGTGATTTGTCCGAAGCATACGCTGCGTTCTACATTGAGCTTACCGGCGGCGAATCCGACGCTCTCAAAGCCTTCAAAGCGAGACGCGGCAAGTAACACGTTCGAGCTCACTATCTACAAAAGATTTGCACGCACAGCTGCATGCGAAGGAACTCACCATGAGTAACAACAAGCTTCACGCTGCAGCACTCAACCTGGAAACCCATCTCAAGGCGTATGCCGATCTCGATGCTGAGGCAGCGGAGCTATACGCTGAACTGAAGCCTCTGCTAAAGCTCGTCATGGAAGGGGCGATTACGACGCCTTGGGAGTGGGGCCAGATTCCGGGGCGATACCGCTTTAGCGAACGAGGCCTCCAGGCGTATGAAGCGCTTGAGCAGGCGTTTGCAACTTTTTGCACTGAGCTCACAGGGGGAGAAACGCCTGCCCTGAAATGGATGCGTGAATTCAGGTCTCAAAACCACTAGGCGCTGATGGCGTTCGGTTGGCTTGAGCAACGCCCGCTCTCCTCAACCGGCGCCCATCACCGGTATGCTGCTAGCAGTTTTGGTCACGTGGGCCGGGGAGCTTCTGAATCTTGAAAACGGAAGAAAAGTCATGCAGGACGCCACCAAGATGAACCGCAGAGAAACTGCCAAACAAAAAATAGAAGCGGCCCTTCGTGCAATTGACTGCGCACTGACTGACCGGCGGCAGGCGATTTTTGAGATCACCACCGAGGATCAACTCATTCGCTTCGAAGCAGTACTACTGAAGGCTTTACACCTGATTTCGCGAGGCGAGATTCCGGAACTGATCAGCCATCGTAAGCTCGGGATGGCTAGAGTCATTACGGATCAGTGGCCTTACAACCTGTCACTGGGTCTTATCATAATCGAAGCCGAACACGCCTTCGAAGCGACCTAACTGATGTAGTCTCCCTCCAATTAAGCAGCCCGTGCAGACCACGCCGTAAATCACCCTCGTTCACGCGCCACACGCTCACGATGGAGAACTGAATGAACAAGGAACCTGCCAACGTACTTGAGCTTGCATTGCATCACGATGAATTCGACAGATTCCTCGCAGGCGAGCCCTTTTATTTTCTCGAGACCAAAGACGACAACGCCGACCCTCAGAATGTTGTCGTCGCTTTCGATCGGCTGTTCATGCCGCAATTTAACGCCCGTAACGCTTCATTCTCAGCGAGTTTTGTTCAGGCTTTGCTGAAACTGCTCAACCATTATCCAGATCAAAATCGGGCGATCTATATGGCTCAAAGCTGGATCTGGTGCTACTGCTACTGCCTCGCGAGTAAAGAAGCGCAGCCAGACGGGCCATATGCAGCGCTGCCCAAGATTGATTTGAGTGCCGTCTCAGATATCCTCAAACGACGCTTGGTCGAACGCAGGGCTGAGTTGACCGCCGACCAACGTTGGGCAGGCGCTGCCTGGAACAGCGAGGCAGGCTTGTGGGATCCCTTGGTGCGCACAGCACACCACGTCCGGGACAAGCTTAACTGCCCTGACTCCGTTCCTGATGGAGCATAATCATTTGAAGGATTGGCACTGGGTCATCGGGTCAGGAGCGGTAACATGAGAGCAATCAGCAAAAGAATGTCTGAGGTATTCGGTGCTCATTGCGCAAGCCCAACCTCTCGCCAGATTGACGAACCTCTGCAGGAGGGATGTGTCATTGAGATTGAGGATCTATTGGTGGATCTCTCCTCCGATCTAGGCGGAGCAGTAGTCTTCACCCGAGGTGCCCAGTTCGTGAGCCAGACCGGGACCTACGACCTGGACATCATCTATGGCCTATCACCCGACGGATACAACATCTTCCAGAGGAACAACATGTATTCCGGCCGAATCCCCGACAAGACCTACACCTTCGGCGAATCGCCCGCGGGCGACCAGTTTTGCATTGCTAAAGCAACTGGGGCCGTTCATTACTGGGCACATGACGCGGCGGGTGTCGACCGAGGATATGTCTTGATTTCTTCCAGTCTGGAAGACTTCCTGAACCGGTTAACGCCAAACGAGACAAGCGATAGCGAAGCGTTGGAAAAGAGTAAAAAGATCGTCAGCATCGATTTGTCCTTCTGAGATATCACTCTTTAGGGCGGTTCGCCCAGGTGGCATGGTGAGCGTGAACGAACTGATTTTTCGCGGACCGGGAAAGTGAAATCGGTGATCTGTCCATCGCGATACCTGCCGCGCTTCTGCACAACGTGATCGAGGACACCTGCCGGCATCAATAAGAGGTATCCGCGGATCGAATTTTAAAGACTGATCTATCGCAGAGGATCTTATGAAATTTACAGATATTTACTTCAATCGCGAAAAGCGCTTCTCACTAGGAATAGAAGAATTTTCAGGAAAGTTCTATGCTTCATTTCCGGCGAGAAATGACATGATTGAGTATGAAGAATATTACGAAATTGATCGCGCGCAGCTTGATCTATTCCAAGTGATCTGAATGCCGCACTGACGTTCGTTACCAAATGCCGCAATAGACAGCTGGACGAGTTGCTCATACAGAAGCCCGGAACTAGACGAGGGGAAGCTATATAACTCGCCGAATCAATTCACGAATATGGCAGCGTCTTGAGGACCGGAAACGCTTAGCAGCAAGGCTACTCTCTCCCAAGTCATTTACGATGCCAACGACAAAGGTGGTCGAGGCGCATGTGTAAATCATCCCTAAAGGTGACATAGCCATGGCCACTCGTGAACTTGGCCCGACATCAGGTACACATTTAGTGATCTACCCTACCGCGGCGGCGCCGCAGGTTCAGGGTCAAGGTCTTCATGAGGATTCACTAGATCCAGAGGGCACTACAGAGCCAGACGGCCTACTAGCTACGTCAAGTGGGAAACAAAATCAACTATAGTTACTCCAGCATTCTTGTAGAGCCGATTGCCGGAATCCCGTTTGTACCGGGTACCTGCCGAAAGTACTGGGAAATACGGGCTACCATACCCCGAATGGCCTAGGCGTCCGTCGAGGCGCACCTAGAGCCAACCCAGGTGAAAAATCTACTGATCCACCACCTACCGCGCGCTTCGCGGATGCCGTCGATTTCCATAAACGTGTAGCGCCCTGATGTGGTTTTTTCTTTTATCCTCAACGTGCGCAGCGCTCTAACTGAATGACGCAGGTGGTAAAGAATCACTAAAGCGCAGGTCGTCAGGACGACCGCACCAACAACTCCCGCTGCGGGTACCCCAAAGATTTTGACGAAGATACTCGCGACTAATGTGGAGGCACCAGCCAACAACGCAGCCGGATACCTTGCTGACTTACTCTGACTAATTCTCGGCACTACCTTTACCTTGTTTCCACTGTATTCAAACGGATGAAACGACGGTTTTGTGCGCGCAATTATAAAATAAGTAAAAAATACTAAAGCCACGGGTAACAATCCTGCAATGAATGCCTCGGCACTTGCCGGGCCCCACACGTCGGCAGCGGAAGCGTAAGCGGCACTGCCTGCTAGTATGATCAAGAAGCTCAGCACACTGGCTAGGACTGACCACAAATAAAATGTAAACCTCTCACAAAAATAGATCAGGTAGAGAAACCAGCTAAGTTTCAAGAGAAAAACCAGAATATAGGCTGGCCAGAAGAGCGGAACCGCAGAGAGCCCGATAGCCATGGAAAAGACAAGTGCGATAAACGAGACCCAAGCACCGTGCTTGAGATAATCGGAGTCCAAAATCATCAGCCAGTATCCCTTTCAACGCTTCAACGCATTCTTTATCGGTTTGCCTCAACCCATGGATCAATAAATATTCCAACCCAACCCATACCCTCAAGCACAGACTTTGATTGGCTAGAGATCCTGCGTCTGTCGACAGCGCGCAACTCGGCGGTTTCGGATTGGCAGAGCCTGGACGCGATCAGCTGTACGTTCTGCGGCGCGAGAAACGATGCGAGGTGCATGATCATGTAAATCTCCTTTACCCCTTGGGTGAATACGCGAAGAGACAATTCAGCGTGCGCAGAATTACCTTTAATCATGCACCTGGTCACTGGTGCCGGGAACTAATCCACTTGAACAATCTACTGATCCACCAACGGCTGCGGGCTTTACGGATCTCGTCGATTCGCTTGAATGTGAATGGAGCAGGCATGGACTTCTCCCGAGAACGGAGGGTGCGCAGGCCGCTAATCGCATCACGTTCATAAAGCATGAGGGCAACGCAGCAAAAAAAGACGCCCAACACAGCGACGGCGCTAGACGTCAGTGATGACACAGAGTTGATCAAAAGAGCTGATACCACAGTACCAACACCTGCAATGAGGCCGGGACTGTAATGACTGCTTCGCATAGCGACACGTGAAACCTTGTTCCCATCGGTTTGAAAAGGAAAACTCTTACGAGGAGAAAAATAGACAAATGCGTAGATCAATCCCATCAACGCCACGAGCCCTATATTTGCAACGGCAGCCTGGGATCTCGAAGCGTGCAAATCTACGACAAGCGCGACATGGGCTAGACCCGCCGCAGCGACGCCAAATGAGAATACAAATGACGAAAACATGCCGAGCGTGAAAGATGTGAAACTTTCACACCAGTAAATCATATAGAGAATATATAAAAAGAATAAGGCCACGAAACCGAAATATAGCCAAGTGCATTCAGGAAAGTTAGCAGGCCCAAACGCACCTGCGCCCACGACAAACAGAAAGGTCAATAGGGGACCTCGTTTGATTGTACGCGGGTCTGGATCATACATCGTATTCATTGAACCAGATAACTCCAATCTGCACATTAGTGATGAATTCCCGGTCGCACTATCAACGCTTGTAGCGAGCGATAGCTTTTCGAGCAAAAAAATTGCAATCGGCGGCAACTGTCCCCGTAGTTGAATTCCAAGCCTTGCAACCGGCTGCGAAAAGTATTCAGGAAGTCGGACCTCTCATATCTTCGCAGCGCATAAATTACGAAGGAGGTCACAGTCTCAGAATCGTTACAGGCGTCACCGCGAGAAAGGAGACACTTTTGAGCATCTCCCTGTCAACCCGGTGAGTCGATTTTGCGCAGCGTTGAGTATCGTGCTTGGGAGTTCCAGCAGTCCGCCTCGTTGCAGGAAGACTGCGCAGCCAAACGGTCTCTGGATTGTCGAAATGTGTTAGACGCGCACGCATCGGCGAATGGGCACTGGCTTCTGCCCTGCAACTGCCTTCCGGTTCCATCCCGCCTGGCTATCGGATGACGTCAACCCACACCGCGCCGTTTCCGTCGCTATAACCGTTCACAAATCAGCGATGCGAGATACCCACCAAACCAAGTCGAGACGAATCATCGAGCAATCAGTCATCCTGCGACACCCTCCAAGCCGCGATCGACGTGAACCATCTGCTCAAATACCAGCGCCTCCGCGCTTCGCGAATTTGGTCAATTTGCATGAACGTGTAGGGCGTAGGCATTGATTGTTCTTGAAGGCGGAGCGCGCGTAGCCCCCTGATGATGTGCCGAGCGTGAAACAACGCGGCGATGCAAAACGCCTGCAGTCCAACCATAGCGACCATTGCAGCAGTTAAATGGCCGAGTGAATTTATAGTAATACTTGCCGCCAAGGTTGTAGCCCCGGCAACTAACACGGGATTATACGAGGCAACTGATCGCTGTCTATTCTCATACCTCGGCTGAACTTTTAGCCCGTCATATTCGAACGGATGAAAGGATGATCTACCTCTGGCCAGTGCATAGTAGGTCAGCAGCGTGATACCAACCGGGGCGCACCCTAGCAATAACGGCAGAAGACCCTCTTTGCCCCAGATGCTTCCTGCTGCGAGATACGCGACCGAGCAGACTGGTGAACAAAACGCGCCTAAAAACGCCACGACCAGCGAGATCATATAAACGGTAAATCTCTCACAAAAATAAACCAGGTAGAGAGTCCACAGAATCGCCAGCAGCGCCACCACGAGGTACAGATGCCAGAAAAATTCAAGATTTGATGGACCTAGGGCCATCATGGATAAAAGGAATGTTAGCAATGTCCAACTGACCTTCTTGAGATTATGCGCATCAATCATTACCGTTCCCTAGCCCATAAGCACATACATTCATCGTCGATCACTGACGGTTGACCAGACAAAAACTCGACCTCATTCGCACCGCCTTGCTCAACGACAACCAACCTGTGTAAAGCTTTGCGCAGCGAGCTTTATCAGATATTGCATAATGAGGCAGCGCTAAAGCTGCTTTAGCCAGCAAACTGGAGCCCTACGAACGATGACATTCAGCGACACTTACGTAAACCGAGAAGAAAGGTTCTGTCTTGGCATCGAAGAAACCTCAGGCCAGTTCTTTGTGGCTTTCCCTGTTTTCAACGGCTTGATCGAGTACGAAGAATATTACGCAATAGACCAACAGATGTCCGAACGCTTCCACCACGATCTCGCCTCAGCGCTTGAATTCGTCAACCGTTGCCGTCGGCGAGAGATGGACGAGTTGCTGATGCAAAAGCCAGGCTCGAAACGAGGCTTCGCTTGCTAGCAATGCGGCGAATCCAAAGTTCACCGCCTAAAGCATTGGCGACCAGATTGCCCGCGGCTTGAAAATCCAGCTCCCCGACGGCCAGCCCCTGGAAAGCCTTCACCGCCCATCTCCCCAATCTCAGGAGTGAATTGATTGACGTCCACCGACCTGCAGCACCTCTACAACAAAGCCTGGCTGTTCGCCTCCCACGCCCACGTCGGGCAGATGATGAAGGGATCGAATCTGCCGTACACCACCCATGTTGCGATGGTCGCCAACGAGTTGATTTTCGCGGACCGCGAAAGTGACATCGGTGATCTGGCCATCGCCATGCCCGCCGCGCTGCTGCACGACGTGATCGAGGACACCGCGATCTCGGAGGAGGCATTGGCTGAAGTGTTCGGCGCCGTTGCCGCATCGACTGTCGCCTGCCTGAGCAAGAACCTGATCGTGCCGTTCTCGGACGAGCGCTATTTCCAGGCAATCGCCGCGCATTCCCGGGAAGCGGCGGCCATTAAATTGTGCGACCGAATCACCAATCTCCAATCCGCGCCATCGACGTGGTCGCTGGAAAAGCGCGCCTCCTATCACGAGGAATCTGCGCAGATCCTGGCAGCGCTTGGGCATACCAATGACTATTTGAAGCGCCGACTCACCGATGCTATGGCGCGCTACAAATCCTTGTACGTCGATGAGCAGCGGGACATCTGAAAACCTCTTCGTGAGCACGGTGAAGCGCCACTCCGGTCACTCCCACAAGTTTTCCGAAACTGGCCAACATATCGGGTCAGCCCACCATGCCGTGGGAGCGAGCTTGCTCGCGAATGGTATTCCAGCCGACGGATATCTGCTGAGTGCACCGGCCTCTTCGTGAGCAAGCTCACTCCCACAGAATCTGCAGTGTGTCCCGGATCTGTGGCCCACATGAGACCAGTCGGGCCTTGCTCGCGAAGCGGTCTAGCCCAAAGGGTCCAGTCAGCCCTTCACTCAGCGCCCGGCTTGAGCTATGGGCTAGACGCAATCACGCTCACATACTCATCAAACAACCGCACCTGACCGCTCACCCTGCGCCATCCCCGATACGATTCCGCATCCCTCCTGTAGCGGGCAAAGGCTTCCGATTCCGGTCCGTCCGCGAACAGTGAAGCGATGGCTGCGCTCTGGAAGTACCAGTAAATTCCATCACATTGTTCGGTGGCTTTAGCGCTGGAAAGGTCGATCGCCCTGGACCGCCATTGCGCTGCAAGCTCACGTCCCTCTTCCCGAGGGGCGTCTGACAGCGCTCGCCAGCCAATCTTCTCGGCGTCGTCCACATAGGCGTGATACCTGGCGAGTAATGCCTTGTCTCTTTCCCAGACCGAAGGACAAACGGGCGGCGGCGTCGCGAACGCACCAGGTGCCTGACAAACCGGCAACCCGCTGAGAAGTTGCTGCACCCGCGACAACGGCTCCTCCTGCCCCTGCTCCTTGCCGTCGGCAGAAGCTGACTCTGACTTCGACCCTGGCACAACCTCCTCCACCCGCCCCTCGCGCCCCAGAACCGCCCTCAACCAACCTCGCATTTGCATAGCCACGCTCCTTGATAAATACCGTCCCCAAAAACGACGCTCGACCCAAGCCAACGACTCAAGCCGAACCTGCGCAAACTACATCACCCCTCCCCCGAAAAAATCCAATTTCCGCGAAAAAATGCCGAGACTGGCCACCCCCTCCGCCCCACTCGTTTCCCCTCATTTTCCTTAGTTGCCCGCTTAGTTCAGATCAGTAGGTGAACCGGTTCACCTTTCCGCGCTTTTCTTTACACCACCCGAAAGGATCCAATAAAACCCTGCAACCCTTGATCCACAAGGGCTAGAGCCATTTCGACCACCCCATAACGCCCCCTAGTAGCCTTGAGACATCATTGCGAGCTGTATCAAATGTGAGAAAAACTTCGCGTCTGTAGGAACTTTCCCACACAATTAACTGCCTGAGCTGACACTGCTGGCTACTAGCTATCGGTGTTCGGCCACGTTTCATGTGCCTAACCTTCGCATCGAGTTTTCGGGATGACGTTCATCCGAATCAGCTTTTCGAGAAGGTGTGCCAGCCGGGCGACGCGATCTCTTCACTATGTTTCGCCGCATTCGCCGCATTGTTGAGAAGGGTTCAGGGACGATGTACCAATGACTCAAACGTTTGACGTAGAAGCACTCATAAAGCTGCGCAGCCAGACCCGGGCGATTTCCGACGTGCTTAAAGCACAGGCGTCCGATTACCTGGCCACGCTGGCGCTGCTGATTCGTCCGCAGAATCTGTTCGGTGAATACCTCCAGGGTGCCCAGCGCAGCAGTGGCCGGGAGACCCAGCACCACTTCAAAGCACTCAAAGAGCTGTACGACAGAATTGGTTCGGCGTCTCCGTTCCAGTTGGTCAACGAGATGGAAGTGCCGCTGAACCTGATCAGCACCACCCCCGAGCTGTTCCCGCTGGAATACGACAGGGTCCTGGCCGACAGCGGTCAGACCGTCCGCATCACCAGCCCGACGCGCTGGGTGATCGGTTTCAATTCATTTGATCTGGCGCGCTTTCGCAGCGTCATCAAAGACCCCAACCGCAGCAGCGCCGAGTTGTACCGCTTCGTCGTGCACTACCTGGTGCTGTTTTACTGCGTGAGCAAATCACCGGGCCTGGGTCGTCTGTTCGACGGTCTGCGGTTTCCGGTGAGTTTTGAGCGACTGAAGGATTTTGGCGACCTGCCGTTCTGCGTGATCAGCTCCCCGGTGCGCTCGACGCTGCCGGACGACTCGGTCATTCGCAGCAGCACGCAGATTGCCGGCAACGCCAGTTTTGAAGAACTGGTGGGCCAGGACAGCATCATGGAAATGAAAGATGAGATTCGTCAGCGCTTGCTGATGACGATCGAAGGACTGTAACGCGCTCGGCTCAACGTCGAGCCGACACGCAAATGACTTGCAGCGAGTTGCTCGCACAGGAGAACACGATGGCGAAGAAGGAAAGTACCCAGCACAAACTCGACCGCGTTCGCGCCCCTCGGGTCCACATCACCTACGACGTCGACATCGGCGATGCTCAGGAAAAGAAAGAGCTGCCCTTTGTCGTCGGCGTGCTGGGCGATTTTTCCGGCAACCCCCTTGAGCCGCTGCCCAAGCTCAAGGATCGCAAATTCATCTTCATCGACCGCGACAACTTCAATGGCGTGCTCAAAGGCATCAAGCCGCGCCTGGCCTATCGCGTCGACAACACCCTGGCCAAGAACGGCACGCAGCTGGGCGTCGAGCTCAACTTCAACGCCCTCGAAGACTTCGAACCGCAGAACGTGGTCAAGCAAGTCGAGCCGCTGCGCAAGCTGCTGGAAGTGCGCAACAAGCTCGCCGACCTGCGCAACAAGATGGGCGGTAACGACAAGCTCGAAGAGCTGTTGATGGACGTGTTGCAGAACACCGAGAAGCTGAAAACGCTGGGCAAGGAATTCGGTCGTGAAGCCGCCGTTCCCGCCACCGACGCCAAAGAGTAAGCAGGAGCACGACCATGAACGACAAACAAACCGTGGCCCAGCAGGACACTGATCTGGTTGAAGTGGAAAACTTCGCCCCGCAGTCTTCGCTGCTCGACAGCATCATTTCCGAAAGCCGTGTTGCCCGCTCCGAAACCGAACGCACCCGCACCCGTGATCTGATCGGTGAGCTGGTAGGTCAGGTGCTCGAAGGCGAGATGACGCCGAGCAAAGACCTGATCGCCGTGCTCGATGCGCGCATCGCCGAGATCGATTCGATGCTCTCCGAGCAGATGAACGAGATCATGCACGCCCGTGAATTCCAGCAACTGGAAGCGTCCTGGCGTGGCCTGAAGTACCAGGTCGACCAGACAGAGACCAGCACCACGCTGAAGATTCACTTGCTCAACGCCTCGAAGAAAGACCTGGTCCGTGACCTGAAGGCCTCGTCCGAATTCGACCAGAGCGCGCTGTTCAAGAAGATCTACGAAGAAGAGTACGGCACCTTTGGTGGCGCTC
Organism: Pseudomonas sp. GW821-FHT02H06; assembly: GCF_059421525.1. Lineage (NCBI taxonomy): Bacteria > Pseudomonadati > Pseudomonadota > Gammaproteobacteria > Pseudomonadales > Pseudomonadaceae > Pseudomonas > Pseudomonas sp. GW821-FHT02H06. Next base: position 28,588 of record NZ_JBWKVD010000012.1, on the reverse strand, counting down.
CGTTCGGCATGCTGCTGGGTGATTACGAGTTCAACCGTAACCCGGAAGACATGTACCTGCTCGAAGAGATCTCCCACGTCGCCGCCGCGGCCCACGCGCCATTCATTTCGGCGGCGTCGCCTGAGCTGTTTGGCTGGGACTCGTTCACCGACATGTCCGGCCCGCGTGACCTGGCGAAGATCTTCGACACCGTCGAATACGCCAAGTGGAAGTCCTTCCGTAATTCCGAAGACTCCCGTTACGTCGGCCTGACCCTGCCCCACGTCTTGGGTCGCCTGCCGTATGGCCCGGATACCACGCCGGTGGAAGAATTCAACTTCGTCGAAAGCGTCGATGGCCGCGACCACAACAAATACCTGTGGATGAACGCTGCCTACGCCCTCGGCACCCGCGTCACCGACGCGTTCTCCCGCTACGGCTGGTGCGTGGCGATTCGTGGCGTGGAAGGCGGCGGTCTGGTGGAAGGTCTGCCGACCCACACGTTCAAGACCGATGACGGTGAAATTGCCCTCAAGTGCCCGACCGAAATCGCGATTACCGACCGCCGCGAGAAAGAGCTTTCCGACCTCGGTTTCATTCCGCTGGTGCACTGCAAGGGCACCGACTACGCGGCGTTCTTCGGCACCCAGTCGACGCAGAAGCAAAAGCAGTACAACACCGACATCGCCAACGCCAACGCCCGTCTCTCGGCGCAGTTGCAGTACATCTTCGCCACCTCGCGCATCGCTCACTACATGAAGGCGATCATGCGCGACAAGGTCGGTAGCTTCGCTTCGCGCAAAGACGTCGAGATGTTCCTCAACAAGTGGCTGTCCAGCTACGTGCTGCTCGACGACACCGCCAGTCAGGAAGCCAAGGCCAAGTTCCCGCTGCGTGAAGCCCGTGCCGAAGTCTTCGAAGTGCCGGGCAAGCCTGGCGTGTACAAGGCCGTGACGTACCTGCGTCCGCACTACCAACTGGATGAACTGACGGCGTCGCTGCGACTGGTCGCCGAACTGCCGCAATCCACACGCGGTTAACCGAATCGGGTCTGCCAGGGAGGCAACATGAGTAGCCAACACAAGCTGTTGCCGTCACTGCTGGACCGGTTGCTGGACGACCGTCCGCACCAGTCCGTTGAAGCCTCGGCGCAACGCTTGTGTTCGCTGGCCGATTACAAGGCCAGCATCGTGCGGGACCTGGAAATCCTGGTGAACACCCGTCAGTCCCTGGTGGCTGGCGAGCTCGCCGGTTTCCCGCAACTGCCCGGGACGATCCTCGACTACGGCATGCCCGATTTCACCAGCAAAAGCGTGCTCGACCCGCAGGACCGCTACCTGATTCAGCAGCAGCTGGAGAAAGCGATTTCCGACGGCGACCGGCGCTTTCGCAGCGTCAAGGTACAACTGCTCGCACAACAAACCGGCCAACGCATGCTGACCTTTCGCGTTGACGCCGTACTGCGCCTGCAAGACATCTCCCGTCAGGTTTCCTTTGACGCGGTGTTGCAGGTCAATACCCAGGAATACACAGTACAGAACCTCAACTGATGCTCGACGACCTGCTCCCCTATTACGAAAAGGAACTGTCGCACCTGCGCTTTCTGGGCCAGGAGTTCGCGAGCCAGTACCCGAAAATCGCCTCGCGGTTGCTCATCGAGGGCGATAACTGCGAGGACCCTCATACCGAGCGGTTGATCGAGGCGTTTTCGTTTCTCGCGGCACGGGTGCACAAGAAGCTCGATGACGAGTTTCCGGAAATCGTCGAGTCGTTCCTTGAGGTGCTGTACCCGCACTACCTGCGCCCTACCCCGTCGATGTCCATCGTCGAGTTCACCCTGGGCAAGAATGAGAAAGTCACCGACGCCTATCGTGTCGCCCGTCACACCGAGATTCATGCCACGCCCATCGACAGCGTGGTGTGCAAGTTCCGCACCTGCTACCCGGTCGACCTGTGGCCGATCAGCGTGCAGCAGGCCTCGTTCGTGGAGATGGAACGCTCGGCTTTCAACGGCCATAGCGCGGACCTGGTGGCGCGTTTGCGCATCGGCCTGACGGCGACCTCCGACGTGCTGTTCGGTCAGATGGAGCTGGACTCGTTGCGCTTCTTCCTCGACGGCGAAAGCACGCTGATGCTGCAGCTGTACGAATTGCTCTTCAACAACCTGGCCAAAGCCACGCTGGCCTTTGAAGACGAAGGCCGCATGCGCGAAGTGGCCCTGCCGGCCGACGCGCTGAAAGCGGTTGGTTACGGTCTGGATGAAGGGCTGGTGGATTATTCGGAGCGCTCGTTCCTCGGCTACCGGCTGCTGCACGAATACTTCACCTTCCCGGACAAGTTCATGTTCTTCGACCTGTCCGGTTTCCGCCGCATTCTGGCGGGCAAGAAGCTGGGCAAGGTCGAGATCAATTTCTACTTTTCCGACTACGACCTGCACGACCGCCTGGCCCGTCTGACCCAGAACATCGGCCGCGCCAACTTCAAGCTCAACTGCACGCCGATCATCAACCTGTTCCGCCAGCAGGCCGAGCCGATCACCCTGACCCATGCTCAGCATGAATACGCCATCATCCCGGACGTGCGCATGCAAAACACGGCCGAGGTGGTGTCCATTGACCGCGTGCGCCGGGTCAAGAAAGTCGGCGGCCTGGAGCAGGTCAGCAGCTGTCATCCGTTCTTCGAGCCGCGCGCCGATCAGGGGCCGGGCAATAGCTTCTGGATCGCCCGCCGACGCCCCTCCCAGAGCCGGCAACGGGACGGCACCGACATGTTCATTCGTGTGGTTGACCGGGATCTGGAGCTGATCAACTCGGCCAGCGATACCTTGAGCATCCGCCTGACCTGCAGCAACCGGGACCTGCCTTCGCTGCTGCCCTTCGGCGGCGCGCGCGGGGACTTCAGCGTCCCGGCAGGCTCGGTCATCGACGACATCCGCTGCCTGCGCAAGCCCACCGCGTCGGTGCGCGTGCCACTGGGCAACGGCGTGATCTGGCGCCTGGTTTCGCACCTGTCGCTGAACCACATGTCGCTGGTCAGCAAAGGCCGCGACGTGCTGCTGGAATTGCTGTCGCTCTACAACTACCGCAACACTTCGGCGATCCGTAAGCAGATCAACGGCATTGTCTCGGTGAGCAGCGAGCCGGTGGTCGCGCGGATCGGCCACCCGCGTCCGAACTTCGTGCGCGGCGTGGGCATCACCCTCAAGTTCGATGAAAGCCAGTACACCGGCAGCGGCGTGTTTCTGTTCGGCATGGTCCTCGACCATTTCTTCGGCCAGTACTGCTCGATCAACAGCTTTACCCAATTAACCCTGCGCACCTTGCAGCGCGAAAAGAGAGTGGTCCAATGGCCCCCGCGAACCGGCGATCAACCCCTGGTCTGATCGACCAGGCACGGGCTGAGCCGCACCGATTCGAATTCTTTCAGTTGGTGCGTTTGCTCCGCCTGCATTACAGCAGGAACGGGCAAATGGACCTGCAGACGCGGCCCCATGAAGACCCGTTGCGCTTTCGTTCGCAGCTGTCGCTGAATTTCCCGGCGAGCGAAGTCAGCGATCTGAAATTCGAGCGCGAGGGCAAGGTGTCGGCGGCCGGGCTGCCGCTGACCGAAGTGCAGGTGACGTTCATGGGGCTGGTCGGGCCGTCCGGCGTATTGCCACGCCCGTACACCGAGCTGTTGCTGGAACGCCACATTCAGTACCGCGATGACGCTGCCCACGCGTTTCTCGACGTGTTCTCGCACCGCATGACCACGCTGTTCTACGAGGCCTGGCAGAAGTACAAGTTTTACATCGAGTACGAGCGCAACGGCACGTCGAACTTCGATCGCTACCTGCTGCATCTGGTGGGCCTTGGGCCGCAGGCGCAGAAGCAGAAATTCGGCCCTGAAGGCTCACCGCTGCGTCGGGAGCTGTTCAGCTATTTCTCGGGGATGTTCGCGCAGAAGCCGCGCAACGCGCTGAACCTGCAAGTGATGCTGAGCTTTTACTTCTCACTGCCGTTCAAGGTCCGGCAGTTCGCCGGGCGCTGGCTGAAGCTCGACGTCAGCCAGTGCACCCAGCTGGGCCGCAAGAATGCCGCCCTCGGGCAAAGCGCCGTGGTCGGCAACCGGGTCTGGGATTACCAGTCCACCGTGCGCATCGACATCGGCCCGTTGACGCTGGCCGACTATCAGCGTTTTCAGCCCGGCACCGAGGACTACCAGAAGCTGGTGGAGCTGGTGCGTTTTTACGTTGGCGCGCACCTGGATTTCCAGATCGCGCCGACCCTCAAGCGCGAGGCGGTGCCGCTGGCGAAAATCGGCCGGCAGGGCAACGTCGCGCTGGGCTGGCTGGGCTGGTTGAAACGTCCGGGCGCCGATGTCGAGCCGGCCCGTTGTGCTCTTTTCCATATTCCTTTTGATGGGGTATCACTGTGAACCTGAAGTCGCTGTTCGCCAAACTGAACGAAACCAGTCGCACAGCCACAGAAGGCGCTGCCGCCCTGTGCTTGTCAGAAAATCATTACGACGTTGAAGTCGAGCACTTGCTGCTGCAGCTGCTGGAAAACAACGACAACGATCTGCCGGCGATCCTTCGTCACTACGACGTGGTCCCCGAGCGCCTGCAGGCGCAGTTGGTCACCGCCCTCGGCACCTTCAAGAAAGGCAACACGCGCACGCCGGCCCTGTCGCCGCACATCACTCGGATGATCGAGCAGGCCTGGGTTTTGGCCTCCATCGAATTCGGCCAGAGCCAGATCCGCACCGGCTACCTGATTCAAGCGTTGCTGGACGATGACGAGCTGCACCGCGTGGTCGTCGCCTCGGCGCCAGAGCTGGACAAAATCAACGCCGACGACCTGCGGGTCAACCTCGCGGCGCTGGTGGAAGGCAGCCCGGAATCGGGGCTGGCCAGTCCGCTGGAAAGCCCGAAAGCCGCCAATGGCCGCACTGTTCAAGGCAACGGCAAAACGCCGGGGCTGGATCAATACACCATCAACCTGACCCAGAGCGCCCGCGACGGTCGCATCGATCCGGTGCTGGGCCGCGAGTTCGAAGTGCGGCAGATGGTCGACATTCTGACCCGTCGCCGGCAGAACAACCCGATCCTCACCGGTGAAGCCGGCGTGGGTAAAACCGCCGTCGTCGAAGGCCTGGCGTTGCGCATCGTTCAGGGCGACGTGCCGTCGGTGCTCAAGGATGTGGCGATTCACACCCTCGATCTGGGCCTGCTGCAAGCCGGCGCCGGGGTCAAAGGCGAGTTCGAAAACCGCCTGAAGTCGGTCATCGAAGAAACCAAACGCAGCCTGCACCCGATCATTCTGTTTATCGACGAAGCCCACACCCTGATCGGCTCCGGTGGTCAGGCCGGGCAGAACGATGCCGCCAACCTGCTGAAACCGGCACTGGCCCGTGGCGAGCTGCGCACCATCGCCGCGACTACCTGGGCGGAGTACAAAAAGTACTTCGAGAAAGACGCCGCCCTCGCCCGCCGTTTCCAGGTGGTCAAGGTGGAGGAGCCGGACGAAGACAAAGCCATTTACATGCTCCGTGGCCTGCTCGGCAAAATGCAGGAGCACCACAAAGTCACGGTCATGGACGAAGCGCTGGTGCAGGCCGTGCGCCTGTCCAACCGCTACATCACCGGGCGTCAGTTGCCGGACAAAGCCGTCAGCGTGCTCGACACCGCCTGCGCCCGCGTAGCCCTGGCGCAGTCGGCGCAGCCCGGCCCGCTGGAAGACTGCAAGCGCCAGATCGACAACGTCCAGGCCGAGATCGCCGTGCTGCAGCAAGAAGCCGCCAAAGGCAGCGACCACTCCCGCCGTCTGGCCGCGCTGAACGAAGAATTGCAGAGCGTCCAGAACACCCGCGAGACCCTGGAGCAGCAATGGCAGCGCGAGCTGGATCTGGTCAAGAAACTCGCTGAACTGGGCAGCGTCGAGACACCCGATGTCAGCGAGATTTCCGCCGTGCGCGCCGAGCTGTCAGCCGTTCAGGGCGAGCAGCCGCTGGTCCACGCACTGGTCGACGGCGGCACCATCGGCGAGGTGATTTCCGGCTGGACCGGCATCCCGCTGGGCAAGATGCTGCGCAACGAAATCGACACCGTGCAGCGCCTGCCGGCACTGCTGGGCGAGCGCGTACTCGGGCAAGATCACGCCCTGGCGGAGATCGGCAAACGCATCAAGATCTCCCGGGCGCGCATGGAAGACCCTAACAAGCCCATCGGCGTGTTCCTGCTGCTGGGACCGAGCGGCGTCGGCAAGACCGAAACCGCTCTGGCGCTGGCCGACACCCTGTACGGCGGCGAGCGTAACGTCATCACCATCAACATGTCCGAGTACCAGGAAGCCCACACCGTTTCCAGTCTCAAGGGTTCACCTCCCGGCTACGTCGGTTACGGCGAAGGCGGCGTGCTGACCGAAGCAGTGCGGCGCAAACCCTACAGCGTGGTGCTGCTGGACGAAGTGGAGAAAGCCCACCCGGACGTGCTTGAGCTGTTCTTTCAGGTGTTCGACAAGGGCGTACTGGATGACGGCGAAGGTCGCGAGATCAACTTCCGCAACACGGTGATCATCCTTACCTCCAACACCGGCACCGATCGAATCATGCAGCGCTGCCTGAACACCACCGAGCAGCCGACGCCGGACGAGATCGTCGAAGACCTGCGCGACGAGCTGAACCAGGTGTTCAAGCCCGCCTTTCTGGGGCGCCTGACCATCGTGCCGTACTACCCGGTTCAGGACGAGATTCTGGAGCGCATCGTTGCGCTGAAGCTGGAGCGCATTCGCAAACGCTTCGAGCGCAACCATCAGGCGGTGCTCGGCTACGACGAGGCGCTGGTCAAGGCCATCGCCGCGCGCTGCACCGAGGTCGACAGCGGCGCACGCAACATCGACAACATTCTGTCCAAGACCCTCATGCCGGAACTGTCCCAGCACGTGCTGGAACGCATGGCCCAGGACAAACCGATTCAGAGCCTGAACATCGAACTGAGCAGCGACGGCGATTTCGCCTACAGCCTCACGTGATCCGGCTTGATTTGATTGAGCATTCATAGGTAGCAGTCATGAACATGCGAAACAGGGAACGTCTTTGCGCCGGGGCCGGCTGGGCCACCCGTGTGACCCTTTTGACGGTCGTGATGGCGCTCACCGCCTGCGGCATCACCGACCGGGCCAGCAAGCGCGTCGATGACACGTGGGCCGGCGACATGCTGTTCGGCGACAAGGAAAAAGTCATCCTGACGGCCGACGGCGGCAACCAGCTGAACCCCGATGAGAGCGGCCGGCCGCTGTCGGTTGTGCTGCGGGTCTATCAGCTCACCGCGCTGGAGCGGTTTGCGTCCATCGACGCCGATTCGCTGTGGGACAACCCGCAGCAGGCCCTCGGCAACACGCTCATCGACAGCCAGGAAATCACGTTGCTGCCGGGCATGGGCCAGATCGACCAGTGGCCGCTGAACAAGGCCACCGGTTATGTCGGCATCGCTGCGTTCTTCCGCTCCGACGAGAAAAGCCACTGGAAAGTCGCCTTCGATGCCAACTCCCTGCGCAAGGACGGCATCTGGTTTTCCTCCGACGGCCTGCGTGTGCTGCTCGACAACAACCACGTGCTGGCGGTGCGTGGCAACGACGTGCTGAACAAGCCGCAGACCGAGGCGCAGTTCGCCAAAAGCAACGTCATGCCCACGGCCGAGCCCGCCGCCAATGCAGGCAATCCGCCCCTGAGCCAACAGGTGCAGGACGCGATGGTGCAAAAGGCCAAGGACACCGCCGTGGACTCTGCGCAACAGAGCGCACAGAAAGGCGTGCAGTCAAAGTTCGATTCATTAGTGGAAGGCGTTCATGAGTAAGCAGAGCCGCGTGATGTGGTCCGAAGGCATGTTTCTTCTGCCGCAGCACTTCCAGTATCAGGATGAATTCCATCAGCACCAGCTGGCCGAATCGACGCTGCGCAGCACGCCCTTCCATTGGGGCGTGCAGGCCATGCAGATCGACGAAGAAGCGCTGGCTGGCGGATCCCTGCAATTCAAGCGGCTGAAACTGGTATTTCCCGACGGCAGCCTGTTCGACGCGCCGTCACACGATCCGCTGCCGGAGGCGCGGGATTTGCGCGAGTTGCTCAAGGGCAATGACTTCAAGGTCTACGCCGCCCTGAAACTGCCGGAGCCGTTCGGCCTCAATTACGTCGAGGACGGCCAGGAACAGAAAAGCGCGCGGCGTTTCCGCAAGCAGTTCGACACCCTGCCCGACCTCAACGAGGGCGATCTGGAAAACGAGATCACCAGCCTGCGCCTGAACGTGGTCATGCTGATCGACGGCGACTCGCTGGACGGCTACAGCTACTGCCCGATCGCGCGGCTGTCGCGCAACAACATTGGCGGCTTCAGCCTCGACACCCACTTCGTGCACCCGACCTTGCACCTGGGCACCCACGAAACCCTGATCGGTCTGGGCAAGCGTCTGCTCGGCGCCCTGCATTCGAAGAGCAAGGCGCTGTCGGGCCGCCGCCGCGAGCGTGCCGACCAGATCGCCGAATTCGGCTCCAGCGACGTCACGCTGTTCTGGCTGCTCAACACGGTCAACCGCGCGTACCCGAATCTGGCGCACTTGCTCGCCCACCCGCGTTTACACCCGGAGCGTCTGTACCTGTTCCTCGCAGAGCTGGCCGGTGGTTTGCTGACCTTCTCGCTGGAGGTCGAGCTCAACGACATCCCCGAGTACAACCACCACGACCCGGCGGCGTCGCTGGTCACGCTGGACCAGATGATCCGCACGCTGCTGGACAACGTCATCCCGAACCAGTGCATCGTCATCAACCTGACCCAGACCAAGCCGTCGTACTGGCAGGGCCAGCTGCACGATCCGCGACTGGTCGATGCCGATTTCTATATTTCCGTGCACGCCGACATGCCGGGCTCCAGCCTGCTGGAACTGGTGCCGCGCGCGGTCAAGGTCGGCTCCCCGGAAGACATCGAAGTGGTGGTCAACAGCGCGATGCCCGGCGCTACGCTCAACCATTCGACACGATTGCCCAACGCCATTCCGGTGCGTCTGGACAATCACTACTTCTCCATCGAACCCCATGGCCGGGTCTACGAACGCATGATGAGCGCCCAGGCGATCTCGTTCTACGCACCCAGCGCTTTCACCAACCTCAAGCTTGAACTGATGGCAGTACTCAAATGAGCGAAGCCGTAATGCAAGGCGCCATGGCCGCCGACCAGCCAAAACCGACCCTCAAAGACCTGGTGCAGGATTTCATCAGCATGGCGCTGATCCTGCGTCGTGGCCGTCAAGTGACCTCGGTCAGCGCGTTCGAGGAAAGCGTCGACACCTTCTTCGCCAACCTGGAGCGAGAAGCCCGCGCCTCAAATTACAGCGTCGAGCAGGTCAAGGACACGCAATACGCTTTGTGCGCGTTTCTCGACGAAAGCGTGCTGCGGGCCAAAATGCCTGTCGCCCCGGTCGTGGCAAAAGCCGAGGATTCGCCCGCTTCAGCCAACGCCGCACTGGCGGCGCCGGCGGAGAAAGTCAACGAGCTGCGCCGGCACATCGAAGTGTCGCCGCTGCAGTTCCGTCACTTCGGCGTGCACCTGGCGGGCGAAGGTTTCTTCGACAAGATCGAAACCCTGCGCGCCGACGTCAAACGCAACCTCGACGTGCTCGAGGTGTATCACCTGTGCCTGGCCCTGGGCTTCGAGGGCAAATTCAGCGTCGGTGAAGGCAAGGATCAATTGCGCTATCTGGCCAACACACTCGGTCAGGACATCGCCCGCTATCGCAAGACCCCCAAAGCGCTGTCGCCGGACTGGGCGCTGCCCGATCAGGTTTCGCAGATGCTGCGTCACGAGGTGCCGGTGTGGGTTTACCTGGCGCTGATCGCGCTGGTCTGTCTGGCGGTTTACCTGACGCTGGACTGGCTGCTGGGCAAGGACGTTGCCTTATTGTCCGAACACATCAGCCAATTGTTCAGTGCCTGAGCACTGCTCGGGTAAGCGAGTCAGGAAGACATGAAAACACTACTTCGCGCTCTAAAAAGTTTCTGGTTCCTCGTCATCACGCTGTGGCTGATAAGCCTCGTCGCCTGCGTGGTCATGGCGGCACGCAGCCAATGGTCGCGGGAATACCTGCTGCAAACCCTGCTCATCGTGAGCGGGTTTTACATCTTCGTCGGCTTTATCCGTCAGATACGACGCATTCAGAAAGAGCGCAATCTCGAAAAACTGGTGCATCACGAAGTTGACCGCTCACTGCCGGCCGACGGCGACTTCCGCGACCAGCAAGTGCTGCGCGACCGCCTCAAGCACGCGATCACCATGCTCCGCGCCGATCGCTCGGCAGGTGGGGGCGGTTCATCGGCTCTGTACGAGTTGCCGTGGTACCTGGTCATCGGGCAGTCGGCGGCCGGCAAGACTTCGCTGCTCACCCGCTCGGGGCTCTCGGCCACCACCGCCAGTGGCCAGAGCAGCGGCGAAAGCGGCACCCGCCACTGCGACTGGTATTTCAGCCCTGAGGCGGTATTGATCGACACCGCCGGCCGTTACCTGGCCGAGGACTCGGCCGCCAGCGAATTCACCGCTTTCCTGCAACTGCTGAAAAAGCAGCGCAAGAAAACCGCGATCAATGGTCTGGTGCTGGTGGTCAGCCTGCCGGAGCTGCTGGCAGCCACCGCCCATGAACGTGCGGAAATGGCGATCCAGCTGGTCGCACGCATCGAGGAGTACAGCCGCAGCCTCGACGCCCATCCGCCGATCTACCTGATGCTGAGCAAGACCGACCAGTTGCCGGGCTTCAATCAGGCCTTCGACGGTCTGGACCTGAACGAGCGCCAGCAGCCGTTGGGCATGACCTTCGCGCTGTCGGAAATCCGCACACAGGGTTTGAAGACAGTCCTCGACAGCAAACTGAAGAACCTGCACAACGGCGTTCAGCGTCACGTCGACGCGCAGATGATCAGGCTCGGTTCCGACGCCAACAGCGCGCTGCTCAACTTCCCGAACTACTTTGCCGATCTGTCAGGCGCGCTGGTGCCCTTCCTCGAGCACTTCACCCAGCCCGCCAGCCACGGCAGCCCGCTGTTGCTGCGCGGCCTGTATTTCACCAGCGCGCTGCAGACCGCCGAGCAACTGAGCCAGGTGTTCGACGACGATCTGGCCGAAGACTTTGCCCTGCAGCCGGCCAGCGACAGCGCGAATGCCGCGCAGGCCAATGGCCGGAAGACTGGCGACCGCAGCTACTTCATCACTGACACGTTCCGCCGGGTGATTTTTCCCGATCGCGACTTGATCTCGTATCAGTCCCGCGACGGCCGCGACAGGTCGATGACCCCGGTGGTCATTGCCGCCGCGCTGCTCGCAGGTCTCGGTTTCATTGGCTGGCAGGCGCTGTCGTTTCAGCACAACCGCGAGTGGATCGCCGCCCTGCAAGACAAGCTGACCGAGCTGCAGGATGCGCCCGACCGCGCCCAGCGCATGGCGGCAGGCGAAGGCCTGGAACTGCTGCGCCATGAACTGGCGCAAATCGAGAAGCACCGCGCCAAGGGCGTGCCGCTGCAACTGAGTGCCGGCCTGTATCGCGGTGACGAAATCTTTGCTGCCGCGCAAACGGCCTATCTGCAGCAACTGCGCAGCCAGGCCCTTGAGCCAGTCGCCCTGAAGCTGCAAATGCAGATGCGCGCGTTCAACGAGTTCACCAAATCCGTGGACCCGCAGAACGAACTCGCTGCCACTGCTGGTAAATCAAGCGGCAAGGCTGGCGGTAAAAACGACAAGGGCCAGAAGCTGGTCGATCGCGGCGTGCGCAGTTTTGCCGCCAACACCGGCAAGCCAAGCCTGAGCAGCATTCCGCGCAGCGTCGGCGATGTCGGTAGCCGCCTCAAAGGCGCCGTGCGCAGCAACGTGACCAAAACCCGCGAAGCGGCCCTGGCCGACCTGCGCAACCCCGCCACGGCCAGTGACGCCGCTGAACTGTCGGCCACCACCGGCGGCCTGTCGTTGTCCGAAGAAATGCTCGGCCGTCTGGATGAGCAGCAAGTCGCGTCGATCATCGAGTCCTACAATTCGCTCAAGCTGTACCTGATGCTGACGCAACCCAACGCCCATTCGGACCCGGAATTCGTCAGCGCTGCCTTGCCCGTCGCCTGGAGCAACACGGCGTCGGCGGACAGCCCGGTCAGCGACGAGGTGATCGCCGATAACGTGCCGATGTACGTGCAGTTGCTCAAAACCGGTCAGGCCCCTGCCCTGCCCCGCAACGATCAGCTGGTCGAAGAAACCCGCAAGAGCCTCAAGTCGTTCATGATTTCCAGCTCGCTGGTGGACCGTGAATACCTGCGCCTGCAACTGGAAGCCAGTCGGCAATTCCCGGCCGTGGGCCTCAACGAGCTGGTGCCGTTGCCCGGCCGTCAGTTGCTCTACGGCAGCGAAGCGGTGCCGGCGATTTTCACCCGCCAGGGTTGGGACGGTTTCGTCAAACCCGAGCTGATCAAGCTGATGTCGAGCAACCTGCGCAACGAGTCCGATTGGGTGCTCGACGGCGACGGCGGCGACAGCATCATCCAGAAAGCCAACTTCATGCGCGAGTTCATGGCGCGCTACAAGCGTGACTACGCCCAGTCCTGGTACACCTTGCTGAGCAGCGTCGGCGTGCGCCACTTCACCGACATGGCCAACGCCACGCAACAGTTGTCGCTGCTGAGTGACGTGCAGAACTCGCCGGTGAAAATCCTGTTGTCCGGGGTCAACGACAATACCCAGTGGGACGTGCCTGCGCCCCAGGTCAATCAACAGCCCGGCACGCCGAAGGCTGATGATTTCTGGAGCAAGGTCACCGGACTGGTCAGCGGCCCGCAAGTGCCGACTGCTGCCATGCTTTCCCCACTGCCAGCGGTGGATGACGGCAGCCTGGCCCAGCGCTTCGAACCGGTGTCGCGGGTCTTCGCGACGCAGAACGCCGAGGGTGCCGACAGCACGATCATGGATCGCTACTTGGCGGCGCTGCGCAAACTGAAGGTGCGGATGAACAATATCCAGCGCTCCCAGGATGTCGGCAAGAGCAGCAAGCAGCTGATCAGCGAAACCCTGGAAGGTCAGCCGAGCGAAGTCACCAACGTGCGCAACTACGTCGAGACCACGGTCGATACCAGCCAGGGCGGCTTGTCCGAATCGTTGCAGGGCCTGTTCAGCCTGCCGATCCAGTTCGCCTGGGAAACCCTGCGCGATCCGGCCGGCCAGCAGATCGCCAAGGCCTGGGCGCAGCAGATTGCCAAGCCGTGGGAGCAAGTCATGGCGCACCGTTACCCGATCGCCGCCGGCAGTCGCAACGAAGCGTCGGTCAAAGACCTGCAGCGTTTTGTCGATCCCGAGTCCGGCCTGCTGCCGAACTTCAAGCGCAACGAGATCGGCAACCTGTCCGGCGGTGAAGGCCTGGGCATGAGCAGCGGCGCCAAGACTGCGCCGCTGGTCAACCCGAACATGGTCACCAGCATCGACAAAGCCAGTTCCCTCGGCCAGGTCATCGCCAGCCTGTCGGACAAGGAAAACGGCTTCGAGATCATGCTGGAACCGTCGGCGTTCTTCACCGACATCATCTTCACCCTCGACGGTCAGGTTCAGCATTACCGCAACGGCAAGACCAGTTGGAGCCGCTTCTCCTGGCCGGGTACCACCACCGCGCCGGGCGCACGACTGGACGTCGTGACGCTGGCGGGCGAGCGCATCACCGTGTTCGACTACCCCGGTCGCTGGGGCCTGTTGCGCATGAACGACAGCGCCCGGGTCGATGACCTCGACGGCATCCAGCAGCGCTTCAGCTGGAACACCGCCAACGGTCAGGTCAGCCTCGCGGTGCGCAACTACGGCGGGGTCAAGCTGACGGACCTCGCTAACGTCAAATCCTTGAGCGCGCTGAACACGCCGTCCAAGGACGTGGCGCAAGGATCGGCGAAGTGATGAGCGGCGCGCTGTTCTTTGCACGCTGCGGCGTGAGCGGCCGGGAGCGCCGTCGATGATCGGCTGCTTCGGCAAGCTGCCATCGAGCGCGGACTTCGTCAGCCTGCACGGCGCGGCGGATGACGTCTGCGAGTTCGACGGCTGGCTGCAGGCGTCCCTGGCGGCGATTCATGCGGGTGACGACTGGCGGGCGCAATTCGATCGCCTGCCGCTGTGCTTCTTCTCGTACCGCGCGCGCTCGGGCAACTGGTTGTTGGGCGGGCTGGTCAGTTCGATGGATTCCAGCCAGCGCCGTTACCCGCTGTTCATCTTCCAGTCCGTGAAGGCGGGGGATGGCGGGCCGCTGGTCAACCCGTTCACCCTGAGCGAATTGTTCTGCGCGCAGATCAAGCCGCTGCTTCACCTCGGTGCCCAGGGCGAGCGATCGGCAGTGCTGTTCGAGCGGATCAAGGCCCTGCGCCCGTTGCAGGGGCAGGATTTCGCCCTGTTCCGCCAGGTGCACGAGAAATTCCTGCGCAACTTCAACCTGCGGGACATCGCCACGGCGCTGGGTCACTCTTGGCCGGAGTTCGTCACCAATGCCGTGCTGACCCGCTTGCATGCGCTGCGCCGCCCGCTGAATCAGGCACAGGCGCCGGGCATCAGCCTGCCGCTGCCGGCAGAACGCGGCTTGAAGAACCCGACGGCGGATCTGTGGGTCGACTGGCTGACGCGGATGAAAACCGGCCGTGTGTCGCCCCAGGTCAGCGTGCTGGCCGATGACTTCATGCGGCCCAAGTTGCTGTGCTTCCCGTCGCGCAGCAACACCGGCCTGTACACGGCCCTGACCGACCCGGCCGAACGGCCGGAGCATTACGACGTGCTGGCGGATTTCGCGGCATTCGACGAACACCACCGCCCGCCTCAGTTTCCCGACACCGAACGCCCCCTTTATGACGTCATCGACCGTTTTGTCGACGCGCTGGATGTGAAGTCTGTATGAACAAGCTCAAGTATTACCTGCTGCGTTACCAACCCTACATTTTGGGGGTGTGCTTCTTTCTGACGATCTTCATCGTCTGGGGGCTGGGCCGCGCGCTGGACTTCAGTTCCCTGGGCAGCCTGCTGACCGGCATCGGCGTGTTTTTGCTGCTTTCGATTGGCTACGTGCTGTATCTCTACCGGAGCACTTCGCGGCAGCACAACCTCGAAGGGCTGCTGCGCGACGACGCCGATCAGGCGGTGTTGAACGCCAGCCCCGCGGACCGCGAAGAGGTCAGCCTGCTGCGCGAACGCCTGCTGCAAAGCATCGATCGCCTGCGCAGCAACACCCCGCGCGGCACCCGTGCCAAAGACGCGCTGTACGCCCTGCCGTGGTATCTGGTGGTCGGTCAACCAGCCGCCGGCAAGAGCACCATGCTCTATCAATCCGGGCTGAATTTTCCCTACGCCGAGCGTGAAGGCGTGCGCGTCGCTGGCTTGGGCGGCACCCGCAATTGCGACTGGTTCTTCAGCTCCGAAGCGGTGCTGCTGGACACCGCCGGGCGCTACATGACCGATCAGGAAGAAGCGGGCAAATGGCGCGGTTTCCTTCAACTGCTGCGCCAGCACCGCCAGCGTCGCCCGCTCAACGGGCTGATCGTGACGGTGAGCATCCACGACATCCTGCAGGCCTCGCTGGAAGACCAGGAACGTCTGGCCAAGCGCCTGCGTGAGCGCATTCAGGAAACCTACTCGCTGCTGGAAGTGCGCCTGCCGATTTATCTGGTCTTCACCAAGTGCGACCTGGTCCCCGGTTTCGCGCCGTTTTATCGCCAGCTCGACGAGGTGGGCCGTGGCGAAGTGATGGGCAAGACCTTCCCCCACAGGGACTATGAAAAAGCCGACTGGGCCCAGCGTTTCGGCGTGGCCATGGACGAGCTGGTCAACTACTGGAAGGAAGTGGCCAGCCAGCAACTGGTGTTGCAGGACATCCAGATCACCCGTCGCGACTCGGCGGTCTACCGTTTCCCGCTGGAACTCGCGGCGCTCAAGCCCCGCCTGCAACTGTTCGTCGACGCCCTGCTGCGCGCCAATCCCTATCAGAACGCCGAGCTGCTGCGCGGCTTCTATTTCACCAGCGCACTGGATGCCGACGCGCCGGAACTGGGGGGCCACACCCGTCAGGTCAGCGAGCGATTCTCTCTGGAAGCCGAACAGGCAACCGCTCACGGCCAGGCCCAGCCTCAGCCGCTGTTCATCAACAGCCTGTTCCGCAAGGTCATCATCCCCGACCAGCATCTGGTGGCGCTGTACACCAGCAACGATCGCGAACGCCGTCGCAAGGCCGCATGGGTCGGCGGCGCCAGCCTGATTGCCCTGCTGCTGTGCGGCGCGTGGGGCTGGTCGTTCTGGAACAACAAGACCGAGATCCAGACGCTGTCTTCCGAGCTGACCGCTGCGGCAGCCCAGGACAACGCGACGCCGGGGCAGTACACCGATTGGCAAACCCTTGACCGCTTGCGTGTCCGGACCGCCGATTACTACGTGCGCCACCATGATCAGGGTGTGCCGCTGCGCCTGCGTCTGGGCCTTTATCAGGGCTACAACGTCGAGCCGCTGGTGCGTGCGCGTTACTTCAACCGGCTGGAAACGGTCATGCTCAAGCCGACTGCCGACAACCTCACCCGCTCGCTGTACCTGCTGACCACGATCAAGGTCTACCAGCGCAACGCCAAGGACCTGATGCCGGTCACCGGCGTCGACAGCGTCGAGCCCCGCGCCCTGCCCAACGACAACCGCGCGCAGTCGATCGCCGACTTTGGCAAGGCCACCCTGGAGACCTACGTTCAGCTCTCGCGCTCCCAACGGGAAAAAGCCGATCCGGCGTTCCTCAAGGCGAAGATTCCTGACTATTGGTACCCGGCCATCGCCAAGCAGACCGGCAAAACCATCGGCGCGACGGGCGCTGCGACGAACTCGGGCACGGACTACGAGCTTGCCAGTCGCCAGGTTAATTTCTACAGCGACCAGATCCACGAGCCGGACGTGCCGAGGATTCTCGACAACGCGTTCCTGACCTCCAGTTCGCGCAATTACATCAACAGCCTGCTCTCGCAGTCACTGCGCTCCATCGAGACCATCACCCTGGAATCGGACACCCTGTTCGCCTTCGGCCGTGCCGATTTCCAGAGCCTGAAAACCGAGGGCCAGAGCCAGTTGAGCGCCATCGCCGGCAAGCTGCTGAGCACGCCGAACATCGGCAAAATCATCATCGCCGGTCACGCCGACCAGCTCGGCGACCGTCAGGGCAACCTGCAGGTGTCCAGGCAGCGGGCGCAAACCATCAAGACCTATCTGGTCGGCAAGGGCGTGCCCGCCGAGCTGGTGGAGGCCGTGGGCGAAGGCAGCGAGAAGCCGCTGGTCAAGTGCGACATGCAGCAGCCGCGCGCGCAGTTGATCCAGTGCCTTGAGCCGAACCGGCGCGTAGAAATCGAGGTGCGTGCGCTCAACTGATTGGGCGCAGGCATCTGAAGAACCCGACGCCAGGGCCCTGTTGCATGAAGGCCCGGGCAGCGGCAACCGATTCCTCTGACGCTTCAGAGGGGTCAAATCAAGGGGCGTGACCTGGCCGCTGGACGGCTAGCCCCAACCTGTAAGTAAGGAGAATCAAGAAATGGCATTTGACGCATATATTCAGATCGACGGCATTCCAGGCGAAGTTCTGGATGACAAGCACAAGGACTGGATTGAAGTACTCGGCTACGAGTACGGCGCCACCCAAGCGACGTCGGCGACTGCCAGCTCTTCGGGCGGTGCGTCCTCCGAGCGTGTCGCACTGAGCGATTTCAGCATCCGCAAAGCAGTCGACAAAGCGTCTGCTAAGTTGTTCGAAGCGTGCTGCAAAGGCACTCACATCGCCAAGATCCAGCTGAACGTCAACCGTGCGGGCGGCGACAAGCTGACCTACCTGACCATCAACCTGGAAGAGGTTGTGGTGTCGTCGGTCAAAGCCGTCGCCGGTGGCAGTCAGGATGGCGAAGACAAAGCCGTCAGCGACCTGCCGATCGAAGAAATCAGCTTCAACTTCGCTCGCATCAAAACCACGTACACCCAGCAGAGCCGTGCC
The DNA here is from genome assembly GCF_059421525.1 of Pseudomonas sp. GW821-FHT02H06. Taxonomy (NCBI): domain Bacteria; kingdom Pseudomonadati; phylum Pseudomonadota; class Gammaproteobacteria; order Pseudomonadales; family Pseudomonadaceae; genus Pseudomonas; species Pseudomonas sp. GW821-FHT02H06. Next base: position 10,589 of record NZ_JBWKVD010000012.1, on the reverse strand, counting down.
GATGGCCAGGGTGGCGGTAACGTCACTGGCGGTTGGGACCGTACTGCGAACAAGGTTTTCGCTTGATCGAGTAGTCACAGCGGTCCGTTGCCTGGCGCAGCGGACCGTATTCAACACCGCGTCGGCTGGATCGGCGCGGTGTTCTTTTTTCTTATCCCGAGTTGACCATGTCTGAATTTCTCAACGACCTTTCACTGACCGAACTGACAGCGCCGATCGATGGAGGAAGCGGCGAAGACCTGAGCTTTTCCACGCTGTTCGACAACGTCAAGGAAGCTCGTCGAGCGGACCCTGATTACTTGACCCAGGGTGACTGGCAGACCGATCTGAAATCCTCGGATTGGGACTTGACGATCACCCTGGCTGCACAAGGCCTTGCTCAGCAGAGCAAGGATCTGATGCTGGTCGCCTGGCTCAGTGAAGCCCTGGCGCACAAATACCACTTTCTCGGCATCACCTTCGGCCTGACCCTGGCCGAGCGGATTCTTGAGCGCTTCTGGGATGACCTGTACCCGGCGCTGGACGAAGGCCTGGAAGAGCGCGCGGCACGCCTGGCCTGGCTGAAAACCACCCTGGCCGATGTGGTCGGCGGGCTGCCGATCACCCAGGGCGATCAGTTCGGCCTGCTGCGTTATGACGAGTCCCGGCACATCGAAAACCTGGCCCTGCAGAACCCTCAGGCGATGCGCGTCGCGCTCGACGAAGGCAAGATCAACGCGGAAATCTTCCAGCGTTCGGTGGTGCTGACCGACACCGAGCACTTCCTGCGCAAGGCCTCGGAAATCACCGACAGCCTGCAGGCGTGCCGGCAGTTGCAAGCCACGGCCGATCGCCTGTTCGGTGTTGAGGCGCCAAGCTTTGCCGGTTTGAGCGAGATCCTCTCACGCGCCGCGCAACTGGCTGAAAAACTGCTCAAGGACCGTGGCGTGGAAATCAATCCCGCGCCTGCCCAGCCGACCGCCGAACCTGTCGCCGAACCGGCCGATCAACCTGCTGCGGGGCCTGCCATGACCATCACCGTGAAAGACACCGCGTCGGCGCCACTGCGCACCACGCCGCTGTCCCGCGACGAAGCCTTCACCATGCTCGCCGGCGTCGCGCAGTTCTTCAAACAGACCGAGCCACAAAGCCCGGTGCCGTACCTGATCGAACGCGCAATCAAATGGGGCAACATGCCGCTGGAAGGCTGGCTCAACGACGTCATCAAGGACAGCAACGTGGTCGACAGCATTCGTGATGTGCTGGGGACGAAAGAGCCGAAGGGCTGATACGAAACACTGACGGGCAACCGAACGCCCATCAAAAATGACGCCGCCGCCGCCGTTACAGGTGGATGAAGATCTGTGGGATCGACCAGCGCTGTCAGCCCATCAGTTCGGAAATTTCGATCAGATTCAGGTCCGGATCACGCACATAAACCGACCGAATCGCGCCTGTGGCACCGGTGCGCTGGACCGGCCCTTCCACGATGGGCCACGCCTCGGCCTGCAAATGCGCGATCACCGCGTCGAGGCGCTGGCTGACGATGAAGCACAGGTCCAGCGCGCCGGGCACCGGGAGGTGGGCCTTGGGTTCGAACTCGTGACCGCGCTCGTGAACGTTGATCTTCTGGTTGCCAAAGCGAAACGCCAGGCGGCCGCTGCCGAAGGTTTCCAGCTGCATGCCCATGACGCGAACGTAGAAATCTTTGCAGGCCTCAGCGTCCACAGTGGTCAGGACCAGATGGTCGAGGTGATCAATCATTGTGCGCGCTCCGTGGGCTAAAGAGGTCGACCGTCAGGCAGTCCTGACGGACCTCAGTGTTCGTTCTTGTCCAGCGTTCTCAGCTTCTGCGGCAATGCCCACATTAACAGGCCCGCCGCGACCAGGCTGCTGACGCCGATGACGTAAAGCGCAGGCGTGGTGGTGCCGGTGAGGTCTTTGATCCCGCCGACCATCACCGGGCTGACGATGCCGCCAAACTGCCCCAGGGTGTTGATCAGCGCGATACCGCCCGCAGCGCCGGCACCTGCGCCCGCCAACAGCTTGGGCGGGAGGGTCCAGAATGCCGGAATGGCGGCGACAATCCCGCCACCGAGCATGGCCAGGGAGACGATCAGCAGGCTGGTGTGCTGGGCAAAAAATCCGGCGCTGAAAAAGCCGATGGCCCCAAGCACCATCAGCCCGCAGACGAATTTGCGGCGTTCGCCGCTGGCGTCCGAGAGGCGTCCAACAACGATCATGCTGATGGCGCCGAAGATATACGGAATGGCCGTGAGCAGCCCGATGATCACAGGGCTTTCGACGCCGGCGCTGCGAATCAGCTGCGGCGCCCAGAAGTTAAGGCCGTAGGACGCCACCTGAATCAGGAAATAAATCAGCCCGAGCATCAGGAAGCCCGGCATCTTCAGCGCGGTCAGCAGCGAGCCGCCCTGCTTGTTCGGCTCATGCCGGGCGATGCGGCTGGATAGGTAGGTCTTCTCGTCGTCGGTCAGCCAGTGGGCATCCGCGACACGGTCCTTGAGCAGCTTCAGCACAGCGAAACCGAGGGCAATGCAAGGCAGGCCGCCAAGCAGGAACAGCCAGTGCCAGCCACGCAATTGCATCACGCCGTCCATATGACCGAGCACCAGCCCCGAGACCGGTGCGCCCAGCAGCCCGGCGAAGGCCGACGCCAGGAACAGAATCGACGTGATGCGACCCCGGTAGGTCTGCGGGAACCAGAGCGTCAGGTAAAACAGCACGCCCGGTGCGAAACCCGCTTCCATGGCGCCGATGATGAAACGCAGCACATAGAACTGCCATTCGGCGGTGACGAAGACCATCAGCGCCGTGGCAACGCCCCACGACATCATGATGCGGGCAATCCAGCGCCGCGCCCCCACCTTGTACAGCATGATGTTGCTCGGCACTTCGAACAGCACGTAGCCGATGACGAACAGGCTCGCCCCCAGCCCGTACGCGGTGTCGCTCAGGCTCAGATCGGTTTGCAGCTGAAACTTGGCAAAGCTGATGTTGATGCGATCAAAAAACGCGAACAGGTAGCAGACCATGATCAACGGCATTAACCGCCAGGCGACCTTGCGGATCAGTGCCTTTTCGGCGCTTACAACCTCGGCGGGGCTGCTGTTCGGGGTCAGAACAGAGACGGTCATTGCAATACTCCAGATGGACTCCCTGAGAGAGCCCTATTGTTTTTGTTGTCTGGACGCGTACGCAGCGGAGTGCGCGCGTTTGTGGGGGAAAATCGGGACGGGCGCCGCGTCAGCCGGGCAGATTTTCCGGCGCCGGGTGAAGATCACGGTTGCGCCCTGCCTTGGCCACCTGCCCCGGCATTTCATGGCCCAGCAGCTCCGGTAAACCGCGCGACAGGACGAGCAGATGCGCCAGGTCAACGCCTGTCTCGATGCCCATCTCATCGCACATATTCACCAGGTCCTCGGTGCAGATATTCCCCGATGCACCCGGCGCAAACGGGCAGCCACCGAGACCGCCCAGCGAGGCATCAAAGCGCCGCGCCCCCGCTTCGTAAGCGGCGAGGACATTGCTCAGCCCCAGGCCGCGGGTGTTGTGAAAATGCAGCGTCAGCGCCGATGCCGGGACACGGGTCAGCACGCGCTGGACCAGCGAAAACACCTGGCGGGGGTTGGCCATGCCAGTGGTGTCGGCCAGGGAAATGCCGTGCATGCCCAACGCCAGATAGTCATCGACGATCCGCAGCACACGGTCTTCATCGATGCGGCCCTCGAACGGGCAACCGAACGTGGTGGCGATGGAGCCGTTCAGGCTAAGCCCAGTGCCCGAGGCCAGTGCGACCACCTCGGCAAAGGCCGCCAGCGACTGCTCGCAGCCCATGCGCATGTTCGCGCGGTTGTGGGTCTGGCTGGCGGACATCACCAGATTCAGCTCATCGGCACCCGCCTCGATGGCCCGCTGGGCACCGCGCAGGTTGGGAATCAGGGCGACGTAGATCACACCGGGCTGGCGCCGGATGCCGCGAAACACCTCATCCCCGTCACGCAAGGCCGGAATGGCTTTGGGGGAAACAAAAGAACCGGCTTCGATGCGGCTGAAACCGGCGAGAGAAAGTTGGTCGATCAAGGCGATCTTGTCAGCGGTGTCCACCCAGGTCGGCTCGATCTGCAAGCCGTCGCGCGGCGACACTTCCTGCACGATCAGGCGCTGGGAAAAGTCAGTGATCATTGCACCACCCCACTGTGCTTGAGCTGCGCAATGTCATCGGCGCTCATGCCCAGCTCGCCGAGCACACTGTCAGTGTGCTGCCCCAGCGCAGGGCCTTGCCAGTTCACGGCGCCTGGGGTCTCGGAAAGTTTCGGCACGATGCCCGGCATCTTCACCGTGGCCCCGCCCGGCAGATCGGCGTCGAGAATCATCCCGCGCGCCTGGTAGTGGGGATCGGCGACGATGTCCGCGACGTTGTAGATCCGCCCCGCCGGCACCTCGGCCGCCTCAAGCGCCTTGAGCACGATGTCGATGGGCAAGGCCGACGACCACGCGCTGATCGCCCCGTCGAGCATGTCGCTCTGGGCGGCGCGGCCGTCGTTGTGGGCGAACTCGGGATCCTCGGCCAGATCGGCGCGGCCAATGGTCTGCATCAGGCGCTTGAAGATCGGGTCGCTGTTGCCGGCGATGACCACGTAGGCACCATCGGCGGTCGGGTAAGTGTTGGACGGCGCAATGCCCGGCAGTGCGCCGCCACTGCGCTCACGGACGTGGCCAAGCATGTCGTATTCCGGCACCAGACTTTCCATGACGTTGAACACGCTTTCAGCCAGGGACACATCGACCACCTGACCATCGCCCTGGCCGGTCTTGACCCGCAACAGCGACATCAGCGCGCCCATCACCGCGTGCATTGACGCCAGCGAATCCCCCAGGCTGACCCCGACCCGCGCCGGGGGCGAGCCAGGGGTTCCGGTGGTGTAGCGGATGCCACCCATGGCTTCGCCAATGGCGCCAAACCCGGGACGGTCGCGGTAAGGACCGGACTGACCGTAGCCGGAAATGCGCACGAGGGTGAGTTTGGGGTTCAGCGCGTGGAGCACCTCCCAGCCAAGACCCAGCTTTCCAGGGCTCCGGGCCGCAGGTTCTCGATCAGCACGTCCGCGCTTTCAGCCAGCCGCTTGACGATGTCGATGCCTTCGGGGGATTTGAGGTTCAGGGAAAGGGACTTTTTGTTGCGCGACTGCAGGTACCACCACAGCGAAGTGCCTTCGTGCAGCTTTCGCCATTTACGAAGCGGATCGCCCTGCCCCATGGATTCGATTTTGATCACTTCGGCACCGAACTCGCCCAGCAGGCGGGCGGCAAAGGGTGCAGCGATCAGTGTGCCGATTTCAATGACGCGCACGCCTTGAAGGGGGCCTGTCATAGCGGTGACCTCGAGTCTTTCTTGGAATTTGTCGCCAAGACTAGAGGAACGGGGTTCGGCGAATCCAACCGTCAGTTGGCAACGACCGTTCGCAAAACGCGAACGCTCAGCCTCCGTGGCGCTGCAGATGCTCGAACAGCAACTGGCTGACCGGCGACAGTGCCGCGGTGTCGCGCACCACCAGAATCAGCGTGCGCCGGGCCCACCCATCGCTCAAGCCTACGGCCCTGAGGCCCAGCGACGGACCGAGCAGGTCGAACGCCTTGCGCGGCAGTACGCCGATGCCCATGTCGGCCTGGACCATCCGGCACATGGCGTCGAAACCCGGCACGTGGATGCGCACCCGCAGCGGCCTGCCGTGGGCGCGAGCGGCGTTCTGGGTACGCATGTTGATGGAGCTGGCGGCGTGCAGGCCGATGTAGTCACTGCCGAGGGTGTCCTCAAACGCCACCTGTTGCTCCCCGGCCAGCGGGTGATCGTCACGCATCACGACGACCAGTTCGTCGCGGCGATACGGTGCGCTGTGAAGGCCCTGAGTGTCGGTGTCTTCAGAGCAGATGCCGATGTCCGCGACACCATCGACCAAGCCCTGCACGACGCCGTTGCTGGGCCGCTCTTCGAGATCGACTTTGACCAACTCATGAGTGGCCACGAAGGCGTGCAGGTCTTCCGGCAAGAACTGAATGATAGCCGAGAGGTTGGCCAGCATCCGCACATAGCCGCGCATGCCCTGCAGGTGCTCGTCGAGTTCAAGGCCCATTTTTTCCAGATCGGAGAGCATCCGCCGGGCATGGTGCAACATCGTCTCGCCTGCTGCGGTCAACAGCATGCCCTTGGCATTGCGCAGGAACAGGCCAATGCCGAGCACTTCTTCCAGCTCCATCAGCCGCTTGCTCGCAGCCGACACCGCAATCGCCTCCCGCGCCGCCGCCCGGGTCAGGGTGCCTTCTTCGTACACCGCCACGAAGAGCTTGAGGGTAATCAGGTCGAGTCGGCGGATGAGGTTTTTATGGAGCATGGGACGTACTCGATCGGGGCGCGGCCGAAAGCATACACGCGCTGCTGCTTGGTGAGACCGGCTTCAGCCGGGAATCGGCCAGCGCGAGCACCATCAATTTCGCGGCGTGCCATCCGACACCTTCCCGGCTGAAGCCGGTCCCACCATCGATACGCGCTGTGCTAGTGGGACCGGCTTTAGCCGGGAATATGCCAGCGTGTGCGCCATCCATTTACGTCGAGACAAATGACGCCTTCCCGACACGAGGCTGACATAACGGGGTTGCCGTCCGAGCCTGCGACGGCAACCGCATCCATCCAAAAGGATGGCCCAGACACTGCATTTCTGCCAAAAAGAGGATAATCCGCCATCAAGCTGAACCGATTCAGGTCGATAACAGGGGGATTCCTCTTTCTACGGACAGCCCCCAGATGAACCTCAGACGCCTCAACATTGCTCCCCGCTCGCTGATCTGCTTCGGCTTTTTCGCCGTATTGATCGCCGCCGTCGGACTGTTCTCACTGATGCAATCGTCCAGGCTGAAAGACGCCCGCGACGCCCTGCAGGACAACGTGCTGCCCACCCTCCTCGCCATCGCCGACATCAAAAATGACCTGCTGACCATCCGCCTCGGCAACACCAGCCTGCGCGCCGCACAAAGCCCCGCCAGCACCGACGCCGCCATGAAGCGCGTCAGTCAGGGCCGTGCCGAACTGGAGAAAGACGTGCAGGGCCTGAGGTCATTGCTGATCACCGAGCGTGGCCTGAACGCCTACCGCGAGATGGAGCGCGACATGCAGGCCTACCTCGCCGTGCACACGCGCTTTCTCGACGCCGTGGCGCAGAAACGGGATGACATTATCGTTTCGCTGACCGAACCGTCCGGGGAACAGACCCGCGCGGCCGACGCCCTCGCCAAGGACATCGCGACCATCGCCGACCTGGGCAACCAGAAAATGCAGGACTCGGATGTCGCGGCAGATGAAAGTTACGCTCAGTCCCGCGATGTCATCATTGGCGCCATCGTGATCGCCCTCGCCGCCACCCTTGCCCTGGCTGCGCTGTTTACCCGCAGCCTGGTCGCACCCATCGCCAAGGCCCTGGCCGTCGCGGAGAACATCGCTGCCAACGACCTGAGCAAGCCGATTCAAGTGGACGGTTCCGATGAGCCGGGCCGCCTGCTGCAGGCGCTGTCGGTGATGCAACAGAACCTGCGCCACACCCTCTCGGAGCTCGGCCACTCGTCCAATCAGCTGGCCTCGACTTCCGAAGAGATGACCGCCGTGACCGAAGAATCCCTGCGCGGGGTTCAGCGTCAGAATGACGAAATCAATCAGGCCGCCACCGCCATCAATCAGATGAGCGCAGCGGTGGAAGAAGTCGCCCACAACGCCTCCCTGGCTTCGACGGCGGCACGGGATTCCAGCGACTCGGCGGAACAGGGCCGCCTGCGGGTCAACGAAACCATTTCGGCGATCAACGAGCTGCATGACTCGGTCGGCAGCACAGCGGATGAGATCAATGGCCTGGCCGGCCAGGTGCAGAACATCAGCGGCGTGCTGGACGTGATCCGCGGCATCGCCGATCAGACCAACCTCCTCGCCCTCAACGCGGCCATCGAAGCGGCCCGCGCAGGCGAAGCCGGACGTGGTTTCGCGGTGGTGGCCGATGAAGTGCGGGCCCTGGCCCACCGCACCCAGCAGTCCACCGCCGAGATCGAAAAGATGATCGACTCGATTCAGGGCGGCACCCACAAGGCGGTCACGGCCATGGGCCAGAGCAGCGAGCGCGCCCGGGTCAGCCTGGACGTGGCCGGTGCCGCCGGTCGTGCCCTCGCCGAAATCAAAACCGCCATCGTGTTGATCAACGAGCGCAACGTCAGCATCGCCACCGCCACTGAACAACAGGCCCAGGTCGCGCGGGAAGTCGATCGCAACCTGACCAGCATCCGCGATCTGTCGCTGCAGACCTCTGCCGGCGCCCATCAGACTTCGGCGGCGAGCAATGAACTGTCGCAACTGGCGGTGGGCCTGAACGGTCTGGTGATGCAATTCAGAACTTAATGGCACCCGCGGAATCGCAACACTGAGCCGCCTGTTTGCGGCATCAGATGATTTCGGAGGTAAAGCATGAAGTTTGTAAAGCTGGGTTCCACGGGTCTGGACGTGTCGAGGCTGTGCCTGGGGTGCATGACGTTTGGCGACCCGGATGCCGGCACGCACCCGTGGACGCTGGATGAAAACGCCAGCCGGCCGATCATCAAGCATGCTGTCGAGCAAGGCATCAACTTCTTCGACACGGCCAACAGCTATTCGGCGGGCACCTCGGAAGTCATCGTCGGCAAGCTGCTCAAGGAGTTCACCCGTCGCGAAGAAACCGTCATCGCGACCAAGGTGTTTTTTCCGGCCAACATGTGGGAAGGCTCGAAGCGGCCCAACGAACAAGGCCTGTCGAGAAAAGCCATCATGGCCAACATCGACGCCAGCCTGACCCGGCTCGGCACCGATTACGTCGACCTGTACCAGATTCATCGCTGGGATTATCACACCCCCATCGAAGAAACCATGGAAGCGCTGAACGACGTGGTGCGGGCCGGCAAGGCGCGCTACATCGGCGCGTCGTCGATGTTCGCCTGGCAGTTCGCCAAGGCTCAGCAGGTCGCGACAGCCCATGGCTGGAGCCGCTTCGTGTCCATGCAGAACTACCTCAATCTGCTGTACCGCGAAGAACAGCGCGAAATGATTCCGCTGTGCCTGGATCAGGGCGTCGGCCTGATGCCCTGGAGCCCAATGGCCCGTGGCAGGCTCACCCGGCCCCACGGTCAGCAGACTGAACGCACGAAAACCGACATCTCCGGCCAGTCGTTTTACGAGGCGACGGAAGTCGAAGATGGCCGCGTCATTGATGTGGTCGAGCAGATTGCCGGCGAGCGCGGCGTGCCCATGGCGCAGGTAGCGTTGGCCTGGGTGCTGGCCCAGCGGGGCGTGTCGGCGCCGATTGTCGGTGCCTCCAAGCCGCACCATCTGGACGATGCGATCGCGGCGCTGGAACTGGTGCTCAGCGATGATGAAGTGAAACGCCTTGAAGCGCCTTACGTTCCCCATGCTGTCACGGGCTTCGCGTGAAGCCCAACGGTAACTCCGGGCTTGCCACCGGCCGGGCCGTCGTGTTGTTCGACGGCACCTGCAAACTGTGCAATGGCTGGGCGACCTTCATCATCAGCCAGGACCGCGAGCACCGCCTGACGTTGGCGGCCGTGCAGTCGTCCGAAGGTCAGGCCCTGCTGAAATGGGCCGGGTTGCCCCAGGACCAGTTCAACACCATCGTGCTGGTGGAAAACGACCGCTTTTATGTGCGCTCGGACGCGATGTTCAAGATCCTGGCCCACCTGCCCGCGCGGTGGCACTGGCTGCTCATGGCGCGGATTTTCCCGAGGGTGTTGCGCGACTGGCTGTACGACAAGATCGCGCTGAACCGCTACCAGCTGTTTGGCCGTTATGACGCGTGTCGCTTGCCTGCTGCGGACCATCCGGGCCGCTTCCTGAGCAAGAACGCCCTCAACAACCGCTAAATCTTCAGCGGCTGAAATGCCGTCTTCGTGAGCAAGCTCACTCCCACACGTCCTGCGCATGACTCGAAATCTCAAGCCGTTCCGCGATCTTGTGGGAGATTCTATGGTTGTCATCAAGCCAAAATCCCCCCTTTCGGTTGATATTCGCTTTGGTTTTTCATCAGGGAGAACGCGATCCGAGCGAGTTTACGGCCGAGCATGACAAGCACCTGGGTAGTCGCTTTTCCGCTGCTCAGGTGTTCGTTGTAAAACCCTTTCCAGGCACTTGATCGGCAGGCCGACATGGCCGCGTTGTGCAGTAATCGACGAACTTCCGAGCACCCTCGCTTAGTTAAGGATCTACGGCCATTTTTTTGGCCCGAGTCACTTACCCTCAGATCCATGCCCAAAAAAGCGATAAAAGAATCGCCGCTTTTAAAGTCGCCTCGGTTGTACGCCATGACCAAAGCGGTTGCAGTGAGAAAACCGATACCCTCGATCGCTTGGCAGCGAGCGACTTCTTCCAGCAAGCCGGCTTCGCGCAATACATCTTTGAGTTTCTTCTGAACCAGCAGGTCCAGGCGTTCAACGGACTTGAGAAAAGTGGCGAACACAGCTTTCAAACTGGCGTCATTTGCCCAGCTCTGAGTCAGGCTGGTTTTGGCCTGAAC
>NZ_JBWKVD010000011.1:199628-208747 GCF_059421525.1 Pseudomonas sp. GW821-FHT02H06 | reverse complement strand
AGCAAGCACCCTTGGTTACTTGGGGTGCTTTTCCAAGTAACTCGCCGAAGGCGAAACCGAGGCCGTTAGGCCGACGCTTCTGATCTTGATCTTAAAAAGAGCCGTCAGATAACCGCCAGGATCGCCTCGGTAACTGCCCCGATATTCCCTTTGTTCAACGCCGCCACACAAATCCGCCCGGTATCCAGCGCATAAATCCCGAACTCGCTGCGCAGACGATGAACCTGCGCCGTCGTCAGACCCGAATACGAAAACATCCCCCGCTGACGCGCGACAAAACTGAAATCCTGCCCCGCCGCATTATTCGCCAGACGCTGCGTCATCTCCTCACGCATCCCGCGAATCCGCAGGCGCATCTCGCCCAGCTCCTCCTCCCACTTGGCGCGCAACTCAGGGCTGCTCAACACCGCCGCCACAATCGACGCACCATGGGTCGGCGGGTTCGAATAGTTCGTGCGGATCACACGCTTCACCTGCGACAACACCCGCGCCGTCTCCTCCTTCGAATCCGTCACGATCGACAGCGCGCCGACCCGCTCGCCATACAGCGAAAACGACTTCGAAAACGAGCTGGAAGCAAAGAACGTCAAGCCGCTGTCGGCAAACAGACGCACCGCCGCCGCGTCTTCGTCGATCCCGTCACCGAAGCCCTGATACGCCATGTCCAGGAACGGTACATGACCCTTGGCCTTCAGCACCTCAAGCACCTTCTTCCAGTCCTCCAGGGTCAGGTCAACGCCGGTCGGGTTGTGGCAGCAGGCGTGCAGCACGACGATCGAGCCGGACGGCAGGTTCTGCAGATCTTCCAGCATCCCCGTGCGGTTCACGTCATGGGTGGCGGCGTCGTAATAGCGGTAGTTCTGCACCGGGAAACCAGCGGTTTCGAACAGCGCCCGGTGGTTTTCCCAGCTCGGGTCGCTGATCGCCACAACGGCGTCAGGGGACAGCTGCTTGAGGAAGTCAGCGCCGATTTTGAGGGCGCCCGTGCCGCCGACCGCCTGGACCGTCATCACCCGGCCCGAGGCCAGCAGCGGCGACTCGGCGCCGAACAGCAGGGTTTGCACGGCCTTGTCGTAGGCAGCGATACCGTCAATCGGCAGGTAGCCGCGGGGCAGGTGTTGAGCCACCCGGTTTTCTTCCGCTTCGACAACGGCGCGCAGCAGCGGAATTTTCCCTTCTTCGTTGCTGTAGACGCCTACACCCAGATTGACCTTGGTCGTACGGGTATCGGCGTTGAATGCTTCGTTGAGGCCCAGGATTGGATCGCGTGGTGCCATTTCGACAGCGGAGAACAGGCTCATTGTGCGGGGGCTCTGAGTGGAGGAGTGAATGGGTCGCGTCGCTCCAGCCGATTGCACTAGAGCGGTGCACAAACGGGGAGCAAGTATAAAGGGCCGCGCCAGTGCGGGCGACAGTGGAGGGCAGGTTTTTCCGGATATTTCACGAAATTTTTCGACCGTTAGTCCAGTGCCGCGGACTAATCTGCGGAGGGTGGCTTGAAAGGTGGCGCAGTCGACTCCACCTGTAGTCCCATCACCTTCTTCTATGTACGTCTTTTCCGTGACGGGATCAGCCGTCCGTGCTCAATTGCGTTGCCGTCCAAAGGAACCTTATGTCCGAATTTCAGCTCGTTACCCGTTTTGAGCCGGCCGGCGATCAACCGGAGGCGATTCGTCAGTTGGTTGAAGGCATCGACGCCGGCCTGTCGCACCAGACCCTGCTCGGTGTAACCGGCTCGGGCAAGACCTTCAGCATCGCCAACGTCATTCAGCAAGTGCAGCGCCCGACCCTGGTGCTGGCGCCGAACAAGACCCTGGCCGCCCAGCTGTACGGCGAGTTCAAGGCGTTTTTCCCGAACAACTCGGTCGAATACTTCGTTTCCTACTACGACTACTACCAGCCGGAAGCCTACGTGCCGTCGTCGGACACCTTCATCGAGAAGGACGCGTCGATCAACGACCACATTGAGCAGATGCGCCTGTCCGCGACCAAGGCGTTGCTGGAGCGCAAGGACTCGATCATCGTCACCACGGTGTCATGCATCTACGGTCTGGGCAGTCCGGAAACCTACCTGCGCATGGTTCTGCACGTGGATCGTGGCGACAAGCTCGATCAGCGCGCCTTGCTGCGCCGTCTGGCCGACCTGCAATACACCCGCAACGATATGGATTTTGCCCGGGCGACCTTCCGGGTGCGCGGCGACGTGATCGACGTCTTCCCGGCGGAATCCGACCTGGAAGCCATCCGTATCGAGCTGTTCGATGACGAGGTCGAGAGCCTCTCTGCCTTCGATCCGCTGACCGGCGAGGTCATTCGCAAGCTGCCGCGCTTCACCTTCTACCCGAAGAGCCACTACGTGACCCCGCGCGAAACGCTGCTGGACGCGATGGAAGGCATCAAGGTCGAGCTGAACGAGCGTCTGGAATACCTGCGCGGCGCCAACAAACTGGTGGAAGCCCAGCGTCTGGAGCAGCGCACCCGTTTTGACCTGGAGATGATCCTCGAACTGGGTTACTGCAACGGCATCGAAAACTACTCGCGCTACCTGTCCGGGCGTCCGTCCGGCGCGCCGCCGCCGACGCTCTACGATTACTTGCCGGCCGATGCGCTGCTGGTGATCGACGAATCCCACGTCAGCGTGCCCCAGGTCGGCGCCATGTATAAGGGCGACCGTTCGCGCAAGGAGACGCTGGTGGAGTACGGTTTCCGCCTGCCGTCGGCGCTGGACAACCGGCCGATGCGGTTCGATGAGTGGGAAAACGTCAGTCCGCAGACCATTTTTGTTTCCGCGACGCCCGGGCCTTACGAAGCCGAGCACGCGGGCCGTGTGGTCGAGCAGGTGGTGCGGCCGACCGGTCTGGTCGACCCGCAGATCGAAATCCGTCCGGCACTGACCCAGGTCGACGACTTGCTCTCCGAGATCCACAAGCGCGTGGCGATCGAGGAGCGGGTGCTGGTGACCACGCTGACCAAGCGCATGTCCGAAGACCTCACCGATTACCTGGCCGACCACGGCGTGCGCGTGCGTTACCTGCACTCGGACATCGATACGGTCGAGCGTGTGGAGATCATCCGCGACCTGCGTCTGGGTACCTTTGACGTGCTGGTGGGGATCAACCTCCTGCGCGAAGGCCTGGACATGCCGGAAGTGTCGCTGGTGGCGATTCTCGATGCCGACAAGGAAGGCTTCCTGCGTTCCGAGCGCTCGCTGATCCAGACCATCGGCCGTGCCGCGCGTAACCTCAATGGCCGCGCGATTCTCTACGCCGACCGCATCACCGGCTCCATGGAGCGCGCGATCGAAGAAACCGATCGTCGTCGGGAGAAGCAGATCGCCTTCAACTTGGCCAACGGCATTACGCCGAAAAGCGTGATCAAGGACGTCGCCGACATCATGGAAGGCGCCACCGTGCCCGGCTCGCGCAGCAAGAAGCGCAAGGGCATGGCCAAGGCCGCCGAAGAGAACGCCAAGTACGAAGCCGAACTGCGCTCGCCGAGCGAAATCACCAAACGCATTCGTCAGCTGGAAGAGAAGATGTACCAACTGGCCCGCGACCTGGAGTTCGAAGCCGCAGCGCAGATGCGCGACGAGATCGGCAAACTGCGCGAGCGCTTGCTGGCGGTTTGAGGGCGGTGTGGGAGTGACCGGGGCACGACGCTGGATATCGGTCACGCCGCGGGACCTGTGGGAGTGAGTTTGCTCACGAAGGCATCTTCACTCCAGATGAAGATGCAGCGGATGTACCGACGCTTTCGCGAGCAAGCTCGCTCCCTCAAGGGTTGTGTTCAACTTGGTATCCCGGCCACGCCGCTGGACTTTGTGGGAGTGAACTTGCTCACGAAGGCATCTTCACTCCAGATGAAGATGCGGCGGATGTACCGACGCTTTCGCGAGCAAGCTCGCTCCCACAAGGGTTGTGTTCAACCTGGTATCCCCGCCACGCTGCTGGACTTGTGGGAGCGAGCTTGCTCACGAAGGCATTTTCACTCCAGATGAAGATGCAGCGGATGTGCCGACGCTTTCGCGAGCAAGCTCGCTTCCACAGGGGTTGTGTTGGCTAAGCAATTGCGGCATGTCATGACGGCTCAATGCGCCGCGCCACCCTTGACCCCGGACGGCAGCTTCCGCGTCAACAGCACCGCCAGCATGCTGATCCCCAGCGCAATCCCGACAAAATGAAACGCGTCGTTGTAGGCCATGATCGCTGCCTGTTGATGGGCGATCTCGCTGAGCTTGCCCAGCGCGGCGGTTTCGCTGCCCAGCCGGTCGGTGAGCATCGCCATCCGTTCGGCGACTTGCGGATTGGCGGGGGAGATCGATTCGCGCAAATAGTCGAAGTAGGTCTTGGTTCGCGCATCCAGTAACGTCGCCAGCAGCGCAATGCCAATGGCGCCGCCCAGGTTGCGCAGAATATTGAACAGGCTCGACGCCGACCCCGCGTCCTGGGGCTGAATGAACGCTGTGGCGATCAGGGAAATGGTCACCATGATCAACGGCTGACCCAGCGCCCGCACCAGCTGAATCTGATTGAACTGCGGCCCGGCAAAATCCGGATTGAGCACCCCGGAGGAAAAGCTCGCCAGCCCGAACAAACCAAACCCCAGCGTACACAGCAACTTCGGCGAAATAACCTTCATCAACTGTGGCACCAGCGGAATCAGAAACAGCTGGGGCACGCCCATCCACATGATCACCTCGCCGATCTGCTGGGCGTTGTAGCCCTGAATCTGCGCCAGGTACAGCGGCAGCAGATAGATCGAGCCATACAGACCCACCCCCATGCCCACGCTGGAAATACTCGACAGCCCAAAATTGCGGTTGCCGAGGATGCCGAGGTTGATCAGCGGTTTCGGTTTGGAAAACTGAATGATCACAAAACTGATCAGGCTCACCAGCGCAATGCTGCCCAGCCCGACGATCAGGTTCGATTCCAGCCAGTCCTTGCGATGGCCCTCTTCAAGAAACACCTGCAGGCAGCCCAGCCCGACGCCCAGGGTGACGATGCCGGCGTAGTCGGTGCTCTTGAGCAATTCCCAGTGCGGCGCCTTCTTCTCCAGGCCGTAGAGCAGACCGCCAATCATCACCAGCCCCGGCGGGATGTTGATGTAGAAGATGTATTCCCAGCCAAAATTCTCCGTTAGCCAGCCGCCCAGGGTCGGGCCGATGGACGGGGCGAAGGTGGCGGTCATGGCAAACAGCGCCATGCCCTTGGCCCGGTGATGCTCCGGCAGCTTGATCAGCGTCAGGGTGAACGCCAGCGGGATCAGCGCGCCGCCGGTGAAGCCCTGCAGGGCGCGGAACACGATCATGCTTTCCAGGCTCCAGGCCATGGAGCAGAGCAGGGACGACAGCAGGAAACCCAGCGACACCCACACCGCCAGGCGCCGCGCCGAGAGCAACTGCACCAGCCAGGCCGTCAGCGGAATCATGATGATTTCCGCCACCAGATAGGAGGTGGAAATCCATGAGCCTTCTTCCAGGGTCGCCGAGAGTGCGCCCTGGATGTCCTTGAGCGACGAGTTGGTGATCTGAATGTCGAGGACCGCCATGAACGCGCCGAGCATCACACTCATCACGGCAATCCAGTCGAGCCGGGTCGGTTCGCCGACCGGGCGGATCAGCTCGTCACCGGCCACGTTGCGGGTCGTTCGCCGGCCGGATGTCGACCGAAACAGTCACCGACATGCCCGGGCGGATCTTGCCGTGCAGCGGGTTGTCCTGCGCGAAGGTCAGCTTGACCGGGATGCGCTGCACGACCTTGGTGAAGTTGCCCGTGGCGTTGTCCGGCGGCAGCAGACTGAACTGCGCACCGGAGGCGGCAAACAGGCTGTCGACGCGGCCCTCGATGGGCGTGCCGGGAAAGCTGTCGAACGTCAGCTGGGCGACCTGACCAATCTCCATGTGCTCGATCTGGGTCTCCTTGAAGTTGGCCTGCACCCAAATGTCTTCATCGGGGACGATGGACAGCAGGTACGCGCCGGCCTGAACAAACTGACCATTGCGCGCCGCCCGCTGGCCGACCAGCCCGCTGAGGGGCGAGTGGATCTCGGTGCGCTGCACATTAATCTGCGCTTGAGCCAGGTCGGCGCGAGCGGTGGCGATCTGCGCGTCGAGGCGCTTGATCTCGGCGTTCAGCGCGTCGACCTGCTGGCGCTGACTCTGGGCGTCGGCCTGGGCCTTGCTGACTTGGGAGCGCGCGACGTTGCTGTCGGCGGTCATGGTCGTGACCTGCGCTTCCGAGACGAAACCCGGGGTGCGCAGTTTTTGCAGCCGCGCCAGGTCCAGTTGCGTGCGCCCGAGGGTGGCCTGATTCGCCTGCACCTGCGCATCGCTGGCGGCGATCAGGCTCGACTGCTGGGTCAGACGGCTCTGTGCCTGCAAGCGCTCCGCCTCGCGGGTCGCCAGGGTCGCCTGAGCCCGGTCGATGGCCAGGCGAAAGTCATCCGGCTCGAGCCGTACCAGCAACTGGCCTTTTTCCACGTGCTGGTTGTCCTGTACCAGCACCTCGTCGATCCGCGCGCCGAGCTGGCTGGACACCCGGGTGATTTCACCCTGCACGTAGGCGTTGTCGGTGGACTCGTGAAAGCGTCCTTTCAGGTACCACTGGGCGAAGAAGGCGAGGGCGATCAGCAGAATCACCCCGAAGAAGATGAACAGGCGGCGCTTGAGTTGGGCGGGCATGGGCGTTCTGGATTTTTGGAATGTCAGCAAATTTATCAGGGTTGGCGGTCTGGCACCTAGCCATCGTCGCGATCATGACCGGCACTGATGGCGGGGCATTCGTTGCGAGGCGTTCCGGGCCGGCAGGGCGGGGCCGCCTGTCTCGTCATCGCCCCGATTGTGCAGCCCATCACCGCTGGCGCTGGAGCCGCGCAGGCCGCGCCTGTTAACATTCGCGGCTTGTTCGACCTATCCGGGATTTTCCATGACCACCGTTCGCACCCGCATCGCGCCATCGCCCACCGGCGACCCCCACGTTGGCACGGCCTACATCGCGCTGTTCAACTATTGCTTCGCCAAGCAGCATGGCGGCGAATTCATCCTGCGCATTGAAGACACCGACCAACTGCGCTCGACCCGCGAGTCCGAACAACAGATTTTCGACGCCCTGCGCTGGCTCGGCATCGAGTGGAGCGAAGGCCCCGACGTCGGCGGTCCCCATGGCCCGTATCGCCAGAGCGAGCGCGGCGACATCTACAAGAAGTACGTGCAGGAACTGGTCGATGCCGGTCATGCCTTCCCGTGCTTCTGCACCGCCGAAGAGCTCGACCAGATGCGCGCCGAGCAGACCGCCCGCGGCGAAACTCCGCGCTATGACGGCCGCGCGCTGCTGCTCTCCAAGGAAGAAGTCGAGCGTCGCCTTGCCGCCGGCGAACCCCATGTGATCCGCATGAAGGTGCCGAGCGAAGGTGTCTGCGTGGTGCCGGACCTCCTCCGCGGCGAAGTCGAAATCCCGTGGGACCGCATGGACATGCAGGTCCTGATGAAGACCGACGGCCTGCCGACCTACTTCCTCGCCAACGTCGTCGACGACCACCTGATGGGCATTACCCACGTGCTGCGCGGCGAAGAATGGCTGCCGTCGGCGCCGAAGCTGATCCTGCTCTATGAGTACTTCGGCTGGGAAAAGCCTGCGCTGTGCTACATGCCGCTGCTGCGTAATCCGGACAAAAGCAAGCTCTCCAAGCGCAAGAACCCGACCTCGGTGACGTTCTACGAGCGCATGGGCTTCATGCCGGAAGCGATGCTCAACTACCTCGGCCGCATGGGCTGGTCGATGCCCGACGAGCGCGAAAAGTTTTCGCTGGACGAAATGGTCGAGCATTTCGACCTGAGCCGCGTCTCCCTCGGCGGCCCGATTTTCGACATCGAGAAACTGTCGTGGCTCAACGGCCAGTGGCTGCGTGAACTGCCGGTGGACGAGTTCGCCACCCGTGTGCAGAAGTGGGCGTTCAACAGCGACTACATGATGAAGATCGCGCCCCACGTGCAGGGCCGCGTCGAGACCTTCAGCCAGATCGCCCCGCTGGGCGGCTTCTTCTTCGCCGGCGGCGTGACGCCGGACGTGAGGCTGTTCGAGCACAAGAAGCTGTCGCCGGAGCAAGTGCGCCAAGTCATTCAGTTGATTTTGTGGAAGCTGGAATCCTTGCGTCAGTGGGAGAAGGACAAGATCACCGGTTGCATCCAGGCGGTCGTCGAGCACCTGGAACTGAAACTGCGTGACGCCATGCCGCTGATGTTCGCTGCCATCACCGGTCAGGCGAATTCAGTCTCGGTGACCGACGCGATGGAGATTCTCGGCCCGGACCTGACCCGTTTCCGTCTGCGCCAGGCGCTGGACATGCTGGGCGGCGTGTCCAAGAAAGAGAACAAAGAGTGGGAAAAATTGCTCGGCGCGATTGGCTGAGCGGTTGCCTGAGCGACACCGGGCCATTGAGCGATTGCCCGGCGGCCCGACGCGGGGCGGTTTTCCGGGAGGCGGTAAGTGATTGTTATCCCGGAAAATTCTTTTGGAATTCTTTGAAAAAGAATTTGACAGCATTGTGGGTCGCACTTAATATGCGCCCCGTCCACACGGCAACGCAGAAACACGCGGTAACGCGGCGTTCTCTGTCAGTGTAATGTGGGGCTATAGCTCAGCTGGGAGAGCGCCTGCATGGCATGCAGGAGGTCAGCGGTTCGATCCCGCTTAGCTCCACCAAATTAGAAGCTTCAAGGTTTGCTTTACTGCCTTGAAGTTTGTCCCGCTTCGGAACCAGCACCGATGCGGTACGCAAGGGTTACGTCCCCTTCGTCTAGTGGCCTAGGACACCGCCCTTTCACGGCGGTAACAGGGGTTCGAGTCCCCTAGGGGACGCCAGTTTTACCGAGTGAAGCTTTCTAGCTGACCTCCGCCGAGAGGCGTAAATCCGGGGCTATAGCTCAGCTGGGAGAGCGCCTGCATGGCATGCAGGAGGTCAGCGGTTCGATCCCGCTTAGCTCCACCAATTTCTGCCAGGGTTCGTCATGTGTCATCGGCGAATCTGCTCGAAGGTTTTGCGTCCCCTTCGTCTAGTGGCCTAGGACACCGCCCTTTCACGGCGGTAACAGGGGTTCGAGTCCCCTAGGGGACGCCAGT